>JAFXXQ010000029.1 GCA_017542145.1 Bacteroidaceae bacterium
CAAACTTACGGCTGCCTGTTTGTTCTTATCAAGCACCTTCGCATATATTTGAGTGGTGGAAAGTTCACGATGACCAAGTAATTTTGATACTGTGTATATATCAGCACCAAGGTCAAGCATCATTACGGCAAAGGTATGACGAGCACAATGGAACGTGATATTCTTAGTTATACCAGCAGCAAGAGCCCAACGTTTGAGTTCAAGAGAAATCCAGGTGCCGTATGTGAATCCTTCAAATACACGGTCAACATCATTCCGTCGAGTACCAAGATAAGCAACTGCTTCTTCTGATATGTCCAGATATTCCTGGCCACCAGTCTTCTTCTGCTTGAAAATGATACGAGTGAAATTACCTTGTTTGTGGATTTCTCCCCAAGTTAGTTTCTCTATATCACTCTTGCGCAATCCAGTAAGACATGAAAAGAGGAATGTAGCCTTCAAGATAGGGTAGTTGCATGGTGTGGCTGCAAGCTTCTTGACCTCTTCAATCGTTAGGTACTCGCGCTCAACCTCTTCTTGCTTGAACCCCTCGATACCTCTAATAGGATTCTTAGTGATAATACCTTTCTCAAAAGCCTCATTGATACATGCACGGAGCTTGTTGAAGTAGGAAACTTTAGAGTTTTGTGATAATCCCTCGAAAGCGTAAACACGCTTAGAACCTCCACGCTTTCTGGTATCTTTCTCTGCTGTGTTCAAATAATCTTTGAACCCTTGAATCCATGCAGCGTCAATATCATCAAAAGTGGTAAACTCATCGCAATATATTTCGAGGTGTTTAAGACAACTGTGCCAGTTGCCCCAATTACCCAAAGTGTCAGGAGTTTTCAACCGTTCTTCGCACATCTGGCGATAAAAATCAAGGAAACGAACTCCTTCCTGTTTGGGCTGTCCTATTTCATATTTGCCACTAAATAGGTCAAGCTCACGTTTGGCTCGCATAGAATTAGCTACTGCTAAGGTCTGGCGGTTTTGCTCCTTCTCAATAGCAGTATTGGGAACAACAAGGTAGAGCTTCAGATATTCTTTCACTCGCTTGCCATTAGAGTAGATGTCAAGATAGAGACTGGAACTTCCATCTGCCAGTTTCTTTTCACGAAGCTTGACTTGTCCTCGTTGAGTTGTTGATGTTTGTTTCTTTGCCATTGCCTTTATAGTTTTAACGAGTTACTACCAAATGTCGCCACGGGGGACAAAAAACCATCTTTCGGGGGACAAAAAATGGGGGTGCGTCACTCTTTGGGGGACATCTGGGGGACAAAGTTAGGCAAAAATCTGCAAACAAACAATACCTAAATCAAAAAATCTGCAAAAACCAGAACAATCTTTAACACTTGAAAACAAGGCATTTACAGGCTTATTTTTGCAGATTTTATGTGTTTCTTTGCAATCGGACTATTTTCCCACGCAAAAATGAGAGAAAATATTAGAGAGGGTTTCTTGGGAAGTGATAAGGCCGCCTGTAATTTCGGAAAGATCGGAAAGAACGAGACGGAGGTCTTCGGAGATAAGATCGCCAGAAATGTTTCTATGAAGGCCTTCGAGAATACGCTGAAGATTATCCTGGGCATGGGTAAGGGCTTCAAAATGGCGAACGTTGGTGACGATGACGTCGTTTGAAGAGATTTCTGGGATGTCTGCAGCAGCGAGGATGGCGGATTCAAGTTCTGGGATACCTTGGCCGGTTTTGGCGGAAATAGGGATAACAGAGAGGGTTGCCATTTTATAACAAAAGGCGGAATTGATATCGGTTTTGTTCCAAACGGGAATTATGGAGCGGCCTTCGCAACGGGAGGTGATATCTGTAATCTCGGGTTCAGTAGGCATTTCGTCGATAAGCCAGAGGACAATGCGAGCCTTGTCGATAGCGGAGTAGGTGCGGCTGATGCCCATTTGCTCCACCTCGTCGGTGGTCTGGCGGATGCCTGCGGTATCGATAAAGCGGAAGGTGATGCCACGAATATCGATAGTATCCTCAATGGTGTCACGCGTGGTGCCATGAATGTTGCTGACAATAGCTCTGTCGTCGTGCAGCAAACGGTTAAGGAGTGTGCTCTTACCCACGTTAGTTTTACCGACGATTGCGACAGGAATACCCTGCTTGAGCGCCTGCCCTATCTTAAAGGAGTGGGTTAGTTGGGTAATATGTGTGTAGATAGTATTTGCCAACGTTAGCAGTTCAGAACGATCGGCAAACTCCAGATCCTCGTGGTCGGAGAAATCAAGTTCAAGCTCGAGTAGGGTAGTGAGGTGAAGAAGTTGCTGACGCAGGATTACGAGCTCCGATGAGAACTGCCCCCGCAGTTGGGAAATAGCTATCTGATGAGTAGCTCGATTGCTGCTGGCAATAAGGTCCGCTACAGCTTCGGCTTGGCTGAGGTCCATTTTTCCATTCAGGAAGGCTCGCTCGGTGAACTCCCCAGCTCGTGCCATACGACACCCGCATTGCACCAATTCCTCCAATACCTTATTAATAATATAGCGAGAACCGTGACAGGTGATTTCGACGCTATCTTCGCCGGTGTATGAATGAGGTGCGCGGAAGAGTGAGACAACCACATCGTCAATCGTCTCACCCCCATCTGATTGAAGGGTGCCGTAGGAAAGGCTGTAACCTGCTCGGGAAGCAAGGGGATGACCGTTTGCTGCGTGGAACAAGGCATCAACGGCAGGAATAGCACCCGATCCTGAAATGCGGATAATGCCAAGAGCTCCTCCTGCGGGCGTGGCTGGGGCACAAATGGTGTCGTTGTTCATTTAGATACGGTCAAGAACGATGCGGATGAGGGTGCCGATGGAGTTCTTATAGTCGGTGCTCATTTCCTTAGCATAGCGATTGGCTATGACCATGCAGCAGGTCATCGCGCGATGACCGAGCAAAGCCGCAAGTCCTGCAAGTGCTGAGCCCTCCATCTCGAAGTTTGTGACGCGCTGGCCCTCATACTCGAATGACATGATTTTCTCGTTTTGATTGGGGTCAGTAAGGGGAATGCGGAGGACACGTCCTTGCGGCCCATAGAAGCCTCCACAAGCTATCGTAACGCCGTGAACCATTACTTCGCCGCCTATGCGCGACGTGAGCTCGAGACTGTTGTCGATGACATACGGAGCACCCTTCTGGGGACTCCAATCCATATGACGCTTGAAGGCGTCCTCGAAGGCGAGGTCGCAGACACGGTCACGTCCAGCATAGTAGTTGAGCAGACCGTCGAAACCGATGGATTTGTCGGAGCAGATGAACGTGCCCACGGGCGTAAAGGGCTGCAAACCTCCGCAGGTACCGATGCGCACTACCTCCAGAGATGTCAAGGAAGTTTTTTCGGTACGGGTGTCGAAGTCGATATTTACCAGCGCATCGAGTTCGTTCATGACGATATCGATGTTGTCGCATCCGATACCTGTTGAAAGAACTGATATCCGCTTGCCGCCATAAGTGCCCGTCACGGTACGGAACTCGCGACTCTGTATTTCACACTCGCGGCTATCAAAGTGCGAGGCGACAAGATCCACCCGGCCAGGGTCGCCGACAAGGATGATTTTGTGAGCTATCTGCTCAGGACGTACATGCAAGTGGAAGACGGATCCGTCTTCGTTGATTATCAGCTCTGATGGTGCAAAATGCTTCATATCTTTCTTGGGTATTAGTGTTATTTCGAAAGGAATGTTTTCTCGGTATTGCGGGCACGTTTTTCCAACGTAGCAACCTCTTCGACAAGGGCGTCGTAGTCGGCTTCCAGAAGGATTAGTTCAGCAGAAAGGTCCTCGCGCTTGCGAGCAGAGGCAGCGGCATAGGCATCACGCTTGCTTTCGAGCTTGGCCTCTAACACGGAGAGCTTTTCCTTGGCTTTCAGGTAGTTTTCATAGAGACTGCGCGCTTCGACGCTATGGAAATCCGATAGGTGATGGTAGTCCTTCAGGTCGTCAAGTACGAAGATGAAGTCCACGTTGGGCGACGACTGGTCTGACAACAGGTTCTGTTCGCCCAGCATCAGACGGAAGAGGTTTTGCTTGGCCTTACGGACGGTTTCTTCGTCGGTTTGCGTCTCGGCAATGGAGACGATGTTCGATGCCCGCCAGATAGTGGATGCCCCATCGGTTTCCGCATCGTAGTAATCCCTCTTCCCTCCGTTCCAAACGAAGGTGTAGACGCAGACGAATCCTTCCGGCTGGCGTCTGTCGGTAGCAAACCATCCAAGGCCGTTCAGTTCGTCAATCACCATCATATAGTCGTTATCTGCCGAGTTGAAAGGCATGCCAAGGTTTTCAGAACGGAGGAAACGGTCAGCATCAGGATTGTAGCGGGTGATAAAGAGGTCGTAGCCTCCCATGCTTTCAGGGCCGTTGTTGGAGAAATAAAACGTGATTCCGTCGGAGAGCATGAAGGGATAGTTGTTGTCTCCCTCGTTAGGAAGGCCGTCGACAATCTGGGGCGTGCTCCACGAGTCGTTCATGCGGTAGCTGGTGCTGAGGGTGATACGTCCGCTGTCAGTCGTGCAGGCTTGCCACCTGCGATTGCCCATCTGCGAGAGAAACATCGTACCGTCAAGGGCGTTCTCGTCGCCGGAATACTCGCTGAGCGTATAGACGGCTCCAGCATCGCTGCCTGGATGGTAGGCCTGCAGGAATGCGGTTTTCTCCACCACAAGGCTGTCGATAATTGTGACCTTCTCCACGCGATGCATGAATTTCTGCCTCAGACGGATGTCCTGCAGAAACTGCGTCTGCTGGACGTAGAGCGTGTCACTCGGGTCGGCAGCGCTCAGGAACGTCTCAAGGTTTTCAGCAGCATCGGCATAGTTTCCTTTGAGGTAGTAGTAGCGTGCCAGGTAGCGATAGGCATTCTGCACCTTCTTGCTGGCGGCGAACTCGAGATAGGGGAGAGACTCGTCGATTTCTCCTGTCTCAATGCAGCATGCGCCATACCAATAGTTGATGCGTGCGTCGCGTGGGGCCGTCTTCAGGCAACGCTTCAGTTGCGGCAAAGCCTCGGCATACTTTCCGTCAAGGAAGTTCTGCCGCGCCAGCTGCTCCAACGTCTGCGCATCGACGTTCACGCAAAATAATAGCAGCGCCGCAAGGACAGAGAAAGCCAGTTTTATTCGGTTGGATATCATCGTCATTTCCTCCATTGGTTTCATTGAATTGGCAAAGTTAGTATAAAAATGCGAATAAGCGCGACAAATGTCGATTTTTTTTCTTTCAGAATTCTCCTGCAAAGATACAACATTTCGTTTCGTCTTTTTTCCATTTAAATCGAGAGGGTGCTATGAGGCCAATTTCGGACTATACCCTACAGCGCAGTCAACTAATTTCCCCACGCAAGCATCTGAGCGCTCAACGCAGGCGAATAATTTTTCAGCGCAGGCAACTATTCAGGCCTCTATTTGAGTTGGGGAAAGTGAGTTTTTTTTTATTCCCGCTCGCAAAAAATAGCAATTGTCCTATCCTGTATGGCTTTCACTTTGAAAAAACCCGTGAAAAATGTTGTTGCAACCACTCAAATGTATTACTTTTGCAACCGTTTTTTTGCAGAACTGCTTGCTGGCAAAAAAACAACAATCAACTTAAAGCAGAGGTTTAAGAAACGTGTAATAATAGATTGTATGATTGGTTTTTGGACTATAGTTCTATTGGTTTTTTCCAACATCTTCATGACGTTGGCGTGGTATGGTAACCTGAAACTTCAGGAGATGAACATCATCACCAATTGGCCGTTGATTCTGATTATTTTAGCCTCGTGGGGCATAGCGTTGGTAGAGTATTTTTTCATGATTCCAGCCAACCGCATGGGGTCGAATATCAACGGGGGGCCGTTCACACTTTTTCAATTGAAGGTCATTCAGGAGGTTATCTCGCTGACGGTCTTCACGATAATGATTACCTTTATGTTCAAAGGCGAGCATCTGCAATGGAATCACATCGTGTCGTTCATCTGTATGATTGCTGCCGTCTATTTCATGTTCCGAAAGTAAGTTTCAACCTGCCGCCCCAGCAGGAATCGGTCGATATAAGCCTGAACCTCGGGCCATTGGCTCTCAGGCAATTGGCAATGTCCGTGACCTCCTTCGATACTCCATCCCATACGGTCGGCAATATCAAAGCGCTCCCACACCTTGCTGGCAGCCTTTGCCGATACCAGCATCGACTCGTCAGCAAGCCACTCATAGTCAGGATTGCCCAATAGCAACAAGGCTCGCGGGCAAATCATGGCGCAGAGTTCATGTTGGTCATAAGGCAGCCGGTAAACGCTATCCCCATGGAAATGTTCTTTCTGGCTTTCCAAAAACCAATGATAGTCGGTTTTGTCCAAGTCTTCTACATTCTTCGTTGATTCGTGCGACGCACGCCATGCTGCAGCTCCTCCACCTCCCGGCTCCTGGGCAATAGTCAGCGCCACCCGCTCATCGAAAGCACCACAATAGAGCGCCATTTTTCCGGCATAAGAACAGCCTGTCACGCCGATATGACGGATGTCAATCTTCGTCACATCTGTTCCCAGCTGTTGCAATCCGTCGATGAGACGGCTCAATCCCCATGCCCATTCGCTATAGGCGCCATTATCCTTCAGGTGAGGGTAGAGGCGGTCGAAATCATGCTCTCCTCGCTCGTGATGATTTCCCCATTGTCCGTAGTCGTTCACCTGCTTCTCGTGATAGGTCATTATGGCAATGGGACGATCGGCAAACAGTTGATAGGGAAGGGACATCATGCTGGTGCCAATCATCAGGGCATAAGGCGCAGAACCCGTTTGGGGATAGTGGATGGTGGATCGGAGCGTCAGCGTCTGACCGTTTACAGTTACATCAACAATAAGCGTGTCGCCCACCATGCGAGCCTTCACTTGCTCCGATGTAACATCTGGCTTTATTCCAATTCCATAGTGCTGAATTTGAGCAGAAATCACGTTTCGTCGGCGCTCCCAGTCGCCGAAGTCATTTACCCCTTCCAGAGGGTCAGGCAATTCGCGGATAATGGGCAGCTCATCGGCAGGAGGAAAAAGAGGTTTTTCGATGTGACTTCCCGTGTTTTCCTGTTCATAAACAAGAGGAGGCTGTGCCGTAGCTATGGCAGCCAAAAAGAATAAGAATGCTGATAATAAATACTTTTTCATCATGAGTTTTATAAGCTATTATTCATGCCCACAAAGGTAGAAAAAGTTGAGCGAAAAAGCAAATATTTTTTAATTTTTCCCGATGGAAAGGGGTTTTTTGGCTTATTTAAGAAATAAAAACTTGTTGTATGAAAAAAAATGCCTAACTTTGCACGCATTTATAGAAATGGAGGCTTAAATGGGTATTTTTTCTATTTTCTCAAGATCCAAAAAGAACACAAGCCTGAGTAACGAGGAAGCTGCTCAATTGGCTGAATCAAAGGCTGTTTATGATAAGGGGCTCGCACGCTCGAAGGAAAGCGTACTGGGCAAGCTCGCCCGTGCCGTTGCCGGCAAGTCGAAAGTCGATGACGAAGTGCTGGACAACCTTGAAGAAGCCCTCATCACCAGCGATGTAGGCATTGAGACCACGCTGAAAATCATCAAACGAATTGAAACACGCGTGGCACGCGATAAATATTTGAACACCAACGAACTTAACCATATACTGAAAGAAGAGATTGCAGCCTTGCTCACGGAAAACAAATCCGGCGAAGCCGAGGAGTTTGTCATTGAAACGGACAAGCGGCCTTACGTTATCATGGTTGTGGGCGTGAACGGTGTGGGCAAAACTACCACAATCGGTAAATTGGCTAACATGTTCAAGTCAGCAGGGCTGAAAGTCTATCTCGGAGCTGCCGACACTTTCCGTGCGGCTGCTGTAGAGCAGCTTGTGGAGTGGGGAAGAAGGGCTAATGTACCTGTCATCAAGCAGAACATGGGTGCCGACCCTGCTTCAGTAGCGTTCGATACGGTGAAATCGGCTGTTGCTAACGATGCCGACGTCGTCATCATCGATACCGCAGGACGCCTGCACAACAAGATTGGCTTGATGAACGAGCTCACCAAGATTAAAAACGTTATGAAAAAGGTCGTTGACCACGCGCCTGACGAAGTGCTGTTGGTTCTTGACGGCAGTACTGGGCAGAATGCCTTTGAGCAAGCCAAGCAATTCACTAAAGCAACGGAAGTCACAGCGTTGGCTATTACTAAATTGGATGGTACAGCCAAAGGTGGTGTCGTCATTGGTGTGAGCGACCAGTTCCAAATTCCTGTCAAGTACGTCGGTTTAGGCGAAGGAATTAACAACTTACAATTGTTCGATAAGGAAGAATTCGTAGATTCTCTCTTCAAAGATTAAAAGATAAAAAATGATTAAGAACCGCATAGACGTCATTACGCTGGGATGCTCGAAGAATCTGGTGGATTCGGAAAAGCTGATGAAACAGTTGGAAGCGTTGGGATATGCGGTCGTACATAATCCGGATAAAGTCAAAGGCGAGATTGTTGTCATCAACACCTGCGGATTCATCGGCGATGCCAAGGAGGAATCTGTGAACATGATTCTTGAAGTGTGTGAGCAAAAAACTTTACGTCACGTTAAGAAGGTCTATGTTATGGGTTGTCTGTCAGAACGATTCTTCAAGGAGTTGAACGAAGAGATTCCTGAGGTTGACCGCTATTTCGGCAAGTTTAACTGGACGGAATTGGTGGATGAGCTTCGCAAGGACAACAATTCTGCAGTTCAACAAGAGGGAATCGAGCGGGTTCTGACGACGCCCTCGCACTATGCTTATGTGAAAATCGGCGAAGGGTGCAATCGCATGTGTGCCTACTGTGCCATCCCGCTTATTACGGGTCACCACATTTCGCGTCCGATGGAGGAGATTCTCGACGAAGTGCGCTGGTTGGTAGGGAAGGGAGTTAAAGAGGTGCAGCTTATTGCACAAGACCTGACCTACTACGGACGAGACCTCTATCACAACCCGAGCATTGCCGAACTTACGGAACGGATTGCTGATATTCCTGGTGTGGAGTGGCTTAGATTGCATTATGCCTATCCTACAGATTTTCCCTTCGATCTACTGAAGGTAATTCGCGAACGCCCCAACGTTTGCAACTATCTCGACATAGCGTTGCAGCACATCAGCAATCCCGTGCTGACTCGTATGCGTCGGCACATTACCGCTGAGGAAACGTACGATTTGCTGGCTGCCATCCGATGCGAAGTGCCTGGCATTTTCCTCCGTTCTACGATGATGGTGGGATTTCCTGGCGAGACAGAGGAGGACTTTGAGCAATTGAAGGAATTTGTACGGAAAGCCCGCTTTGAGCGTATGGGAGCGTTTGCCTACAGCGAGGAGGAGGGTACCTATGCCGCTAAACACTATGACGATGATATCCCCGATGACATTAAGCAGAGCCGTCTGGATGAGCTGATGTCTATACAGCAGGAGATTGCCGAGGAAATCAGCCTTTCGATGATTGGCAGAAAAGAACGCATCATAGTGGACAGAGAAGAAGGAGATTTCTACATCGGACGTACCCAGTACGACTCACCCGAAGTGGATCCAGAAGTGTTGATACAGAAAAACGATAAGGTGTTGAAAACAGGGCAATTCTACGATGTCACCATTACCGATGCCGATGAATTCGACCTCTATGCAAAGACTATCTGACATGAATAACAAGGATTTTATTGCGGAATTGGCAAAACGGACGAATCGCACGGTGTCCGATACGACAAAGACCATTGACGACTTCGAGTCTTTGCTGAAGAGCCATCTTGAAGAAAACGATTCCATCGCCGCCACAGGATTCGGCATTTTTGAAGTAAAGAAGAAGATGGAGCGCGTATCTGTCAATCCTACAACGGGTAAACGCTATCTTATACCCCCGAAACTGACGCTTGCCTTTAAGCAGAGCGGATCGCTGAAAGAACGATTCAATGAAGCGGAAGTAGAAGTACCCGATGAGAATGAGGAAGAAAACATCGACCAATAAGAGGCAGAGGCTATGGAAAAGAAGATTTCAGTATTGAACTTAACGGAAGAGCTTGCTCAGATGAGCAGCATTTCTACAGCCGTTGCCGACTCATTTATTCGCATGTTCTTCGATGTTATTGCTGAAGGTCTTGCTCAAGACGGCTCCGTCAAAATAAAAGGGTGGGGGACATTTAAGCTATCGTCCGTCAAGGATAGAGAAAGCGTGGATGTAACCACTGGCGAGCGGATTGTCATACGTGGCTATCGCAAAGTGTCGTTTCTGCCTGATGCGGCGTTGAAGGAATACATCAACAAGCCTTTTGCCCAGTTCGAAACAACAGAGCTGAACGACGGTTTCCCGTTGGATGACGAATCCGTTGATAGTACGGAGGAACCTTTAGAAGCCTTTGACGTTCAAGAAACCACATATGAAGCAATAGCAGAATCCGCTGTAATATCCCCATCTGCTGATGTTGTAGAATCAATAGAGCCTATAGAGAGAAAAACAGAAAAAATTTTAAAAGAAGAAATTATTAAGGAAGAAACGGCAACTCCAGAGGAAACCAAAATCGTAAAAGAAGAAGCCGTCTCGAAAGAAACTATTCCAGAGAAACCGGAGATTCCAGAAACTCCGGCTGCTTTAATGGAACATGATAATCCGGAAACTCCAGAACAACCAAAGATCCCAGAAAAGAAACCCCGTAAATCGTGGAAATACTGGTTGCCCATCATTCTTTTGATTCTGCTCTCACTCTGTCTTTATTTTTATATTGCTTTCGGAAACGGTTTCGCTAAGCCGAAGAACTCCCTTTTTAAGAATGGAGAGAAAGAAGACATAAAAGTTGCTTCCATTGACTTTAAGGACACCCCTAACCCCTCCGTTGTTTTTTCCCTTCTTGAAGAAAAGGAAAAACCACAAGACCAAGAGGTAATAGTGGAAGGTACTGCGCCTCGAGAAATTGAGGAAGGGGTTGAACCTCAAGAAGAAAGGGAAGATATTACATATCAAAAGGAGAATAGAACAATAAAAACTCAAGAATCTATAGTTGAAGCAAAGCCTGGTGAATCAGTAAAAGAGGTAACCCGAACCGAAGCTGGAAAACCTGTTGTGCTGGAAACAAAACCTACACTCCAAAAGGAAGATAAGACTTTACCTAAACAAAAGGAAAAACTGGTACCCGCTCAAAGCCTCAAAGAAACTGCGGATAAGAGCCTTAAAGACATTACGATGGCAGATACGACGGCCTTTACCATTCATGGCACACTCGCTACGCATACCTTACAGGAAGGCGAAACCATCGTCCGATTGGCACAGAAATATTATGGTGACAAACGTTTCTGGCCCTACATCGTTATACATAATGGCATGCAGAATCCCAACAATGTCGTCGTTGGAAAAACCATCAGCATCCCTAAACTGAAAGCAAATTAAGAAATAAAAATCAACGAACTAAATAAAAAGAAAAATGACCACTACAATTGACATTCGTGAACTAAACGAAAGAATTGAGAAACAGAGTGCATTCGTAACCAATCTGGTGGCTGGAATGGATCAGGTGATTGTGGGGCAAAAACATCTTGTCGAGTCCCTCCTTATCGGGCTTTTGTCCGACGGTCATGTGTTGCTTGAAGGCGTTCCTGGTTTGGCAAAAACCCTTGCCATTAAAACGCTGGCATCGCTTATCGATGCCAAATACAGTCGCATTCAGTTTACCCCCGACCTTCTACCTGCCGATGTTACTGGTACTATGATTTACAGCCAGAAAGACGAAACATTTATTCCAAATAAAGGTCCCGTGTTCGCCAATTTCGTGCTGGCCGATGAAATCAACCGAGCGCCCGCCAAAGTGCAGAGTGCTCTGCTTGAAGCCATGCAGGAACGTCAGGTCACCATCGGTAAAGAGACATACAAACTGCCCGAGCCTTTCCTTGTGATGGCTACGCAGAATCCAATCGAGCAGGAGGGTACCTATCCGTTACCTGAAGCACAAGTGGACCGTTTCATGATGAAGGTTGTCATTGATTATCCGAAGCTCGACGAAGAAAAGAAGATCATCCGCCAAAATATCAGCGGTGAGACAATGGACGTTAAGCCTGTCATGAAGGCAGAAGAAATCCTTGCTGCACGTAAAATCGTCGGTGAAGTCTATATTGATGAAAAGATTGAGCAATATATTGCCGACATTGTTTTTGCCACCCGTTATCCGGACAAGTACGAACTGAAGGAACTCAAAAATATGATTTCGTTCGGAGGCTCACCTCGTGCTTCCATCAATTTGGCTCTTGCTGCCCGTGCATACGCTTTCATCAAGCGGCGCGGATATGTTGTGCCCGAGGACGTTCGTGCTGTGGCTCACGACGTGCTGCGACATCGTATTGGATTAACCTACGAAGCCGAGGCCAGCAACATCACTTCGGAGGAAATAGTCAGTAAGATTCTCAACAAGGTAGAAGTGCCCTGATGACATGGATGCAAACGAACTGATAGAAAAAGTACGCAAAATAGAGATTAAGGCTCGCGGTTTGTCCAACAATCTGTTTGCTGGGCAATACCACACCGCTTTCAAAGGACGCGGTATGGCTTTTTCTGAAGTGCGTGAATATCAGTATGGCGACGATGTCCGCGACATTGATTGGAACGTCACGGCCCGCTTTAATCACCCTTATGTGAAAGTCTACGAGGAAGAGCGCGAATTGACAGTAATGTTGCTCGTTGATATGTCGCAGAGTCTTGATTTCGGTACGGCTGTTCAGTTCAAGAAGGATATGGTAGCTGAGATTGCTGCCACATTGGCTTTCTCTGCCATACAGAATAACGATAAAATTGGCGTTATCTTCTTCTCAGACAAAGTGGAGCGTTTCATTCCACCTCAGAAAGGCCGAAAGCATATCCTTTTTATTATCCGCGAACTGCTCGACTTTCATCCCGAGAGTAACCTGACGGACATCAGTGTGCCCCTCCAATACCTGACGAATGCTATCAAAAAACGCTGCACATGTTTTTTGATGAGCGATTTCATCGACAACCACGAAATCAAGGATGCATTAACGATTGCAAACCGCAAACACGATGTAGTTGCCATCCAAGTGTACGACCGTAGGGTAGAGGAACTGCCTGACGTGGGGCTAATGAAGATACGCGATGCAGAAACGGGTGCCACACAGTATATTGACGCCGGATCGGCACGTGTGCGCAACCTGCATCATGCCTGGTGGATGGAACATCAACAGAAACTCAATGACACTCTCCTAAAATGCAATGTGGACAGCATTTCTGTCCGTACTGATGAAGACTATGTAAAAGCCCTCATGGCCCTATTTGCCAAGAGAGGTGTATAGTGAAAAATGAAAGATGAATTATGAAATTCTTATTTCACGAAAAAAAACGATTGATTTTTGGCTTGTTCCTTCTATGTTGCGTAGGAATCATTCCGACTTGGGGACAATCAGACATCAAGGTGGAAGCTACTATCGACAGCTTAAACCTGCTAATAGGTGAACAGACAGCCATCCATCTGAATGTCACCTGCGACAGGAATCAAGTGGTTACGATGCCTGAGATTAGCGATACCCTTTCGTTTATACTAGAGGAGGCGCTGATGCCACAAATCCGTGACTCCCTCTCGGCAGATATCGAAGTGGTGGAAAAGTCTGTTGTTGATACCACGCTGCTGAACGATGGAAAACGTATGACGTTGCATCAGGACATCATCATCACATCGTTCAATCCAGGCCTTTATCATATCAACAGTTTTGAGGTAATGTCCGACAGTAACGTCTATTGCTCGAATACGCTTGCACTGAAGGTGTGGATGTTTGAGGAAGTTATACCTGAGAACAATAGCATTGATGATAAGTACCTATACACTTTCTGTGGCATAAAGGGCATCCGAAAGGCACCTTTGCTATTCAGCGAAGTGAAACTCTTGCTGTTGATGCTAATTGGCGTGGTAGTGCTGGTGCTGTTATTCCTCTATTTGCTTCGTCACTACATTAAGAATCAGCCCATCTTACGACGTGTGACACTGGAGCCAAAGATTCCTGCACACATTCGAGCAGGACAATCCTTGGAGGAAATCCACGAAAATAAGGGCTGGATGAAGGAAGATGCAAAGGAATACTACACGGAGCTAACCGATGCCCTACGTATCTATATCCAGAATCGATTTGGAATAAATGCTACGGAAATGACATCGAGCGAAGTGATGGAAAAACTCCAGGCTATTGTTACTCCAGAGCAATATGATGAGTTGCAAAACCTTTTGACTACGTCTGATTTCGCTAAGTTTGCGAAATTCAAACCCTACGAAAACGAAAAGATGCACCACTATGGTGTGGTCACGGAATTCGTTGATATGACAAAACCCGAAGAGGTTGAAGGACAGGAGCAAGTCATTGAATACATTGAGGTTGTCAAGGGTATGTCAATTACGCAGAAACGCTGGCTCCTAGCTGGTCTCATTGTAGTTGGCATTGTAGGAATCTTCTTGCTTGCCTGGATTTTAACGAATTTCGTCTTTTTATTTATTTAAGAGGAGGAACAGCTATGACATTTGCAAATCCAGGATATTTTCTTCTGTTGCTTCCCATTGTCGCCTATATCGTATGGTATCTGCTGCGAAACGATCGTATCGAGCCATCCATGCAGGTTTCCACAACCTCCATGTATACTCAGTTGCCAAAGAGTCCTCTGACATGGCTTCGTCACATCCCCTTCTTGTTAAGGAGTGCAGGTTTGGTGTTATTGATTATTGTCCTTGCACGTCCACAATCCACCCACAGCTGGCAACGGAGTGAAGTGGAAGGTATTGACATTATGATGGCAGTCGATATCTCCACGAGTATGTTAGCCGAAGACCTCAAGCCCAACCGTCTGGAAGCTGCCAAGCAAGTTGCTGCGGACTTTATTAATGGACGCCCGAACGACAACATTGGTCTTACTATTTTTGCCGGACAAAGTTTCACTCAATCACCTCTAACCACCGACCACACCGTGTTGTTGAATATTTTCAACAATGTGTCGTGTAAGATGGTGCAAGAGGGCATCATTATGGATGGAACGGCTATTGGCGATGGCATTGCAAATGCTGTTACCCGTCTGAAAGACAGCAAAGCTAAATCGAAAGTAATCATTCTGCTCACTGACGGATCGAACAACCGAGGCGAGATTTCCCCGCTGACTGCTGCTGAAATTGCCAAGACCTTCGGCATCCGTGTCTATACTATCGGTGTGGGTACAAACGGTACGGCTCCTTACCCAATTACTTATGGCGGAACTACCATGTACCAGAATATTCCTGTGGAAATTGACGAGAACACCTTGCAACAGATTGCCCAAACTGCAGATGGACAATACTATCGCGCCACAAGCAATAGCAAGCTGAAAGAGGTGTACGAGGAGATAGACAAAATGGAAAAAACGAAGCTGAATGTCAAAGACTTCAGCCGAGAGAACGAGGAGTTCATGCCCTTTGCTCTGGCGGCTGCGTTGTGTATTCTACTGGAAATGCTCCTACGTCTGACCCTTCTTCGTCGTATTCCATGATAATGTTTATTATTTAATGAGAATTGAGTCATGTTTAGATTTGAACAGCCCATATACCTCTTCCTACTGATTGCCCTTCCAGTTTTGGCTATCCTTTTCATCGCCTCAAATGTGCGGTGGAAGCGTAACCTCAGGAAGTATGGCGACCCGCAGTTGTTGAAGGAGATGATGCCCGATGCTTCTCCAGTGCGTTACAACCTGAAGTTCTGGCTGACCTTCGCTGCGTTGTTTTTCCTCATTCTGGTTGCAGCTCGTCCTCAGTTTGGCACGAAGATGGAAACTATTAATCGACAGGGTATTGAGACGGTAATAGCCCTTGATATTTCCAACTCCATGTTGGCACAAGATGTTGCCCCTAGTCGATTGGAGAAATCGAAGAAAATCATCGCCAAGTTAGTTGACGAGATGCGAGATGACAAGATTGGACTAATCGTCTTTGCTGGAGAGGCATTCATTCAACTTCCCATCACCAGTGACTTCATTTCTGCCAAGATGTTTCTGGAAACCATACAACCGGACCTTATTTCCACTCAGGGTACTGATATCCGTGCTGCCATCAATATGGCCACTCGCAGCTTTTCACCTCGCGAAGATGTAGGGCGTGCCATCATCATTATCACCGATGGCGAAAATCACGAGGGTGGGGCAGAAGAGGCGGCCAAAGTTGCTGCTGAAAAAGGAATGATGGTTTATGTGCTTGGCGTTGGCTCACCTGAAGGCTCTCCCATCCCTGGCACAAAAGCCAATGACTACCGTAAGGATAAGGATGGTAATGTCATTGTAACTCGCTTGAATGAGCAGATGTGTCAGGAAATAGCCAAAGCTGGAGGAGGTGCCTACATCCGTGTGGATAACACAAACGCTGCTCAGAAACTCTTACAGAAGGAGATTGACAAACTGGCGAAGGCCGATTTAGAAACAACCGTCTATTCCGACTATAATGAGCAGTTTCAAGTTTTGGCGTGGATAGCCTTCATTCTCCTTGCGTTGGAGATGCTCATTCTCTTGAGGAAGAATCCTTTGTTTAAAAACATTAAATTATTCCGCGATGAAAAAGCATAGCATCATCAAACATACTCCACTTTGTGTTTTAACTTGCTCCTGCTTATTGCTTGCTTTGGGAGTGCAGCCAACTATGGCTCAACGTCGTACCGACCGAAGCTATGTTCGTAGCGGCAACCGTGCCTACAGCGACAGCCTTTGGCACAAAGCTGAAATCAAATACCGCAAGGCTACCGACATGAATCCTGCTAATATCGATGCTAAATACAACTTGGCCAACACGCTGTACAGCCATCTGGTTACCGACAGCGTGCCTTCAGAGCAATTTGGTGAAATCTGTCAGGAAATCATCGAACTCTATACCGCTGCTGGAGCCAATGAAACTGACCCAATGACGAAAGCTGCCATTAGCCATAACATTGGTAACACACTTTATTTGCGTGGATTGTTTGAAATGAATGCTCGAAAGGAAGGTGTTAAGCAAACGTATGCTGCCTGTATCAATGCTTATAAAGATGCTCTGCGTGCTTATCCCGCTGACCACGAGACGCGCTACAATCTGGCAAAAGCGAAGGCTATCTACAATGCTGTTCCTCCTGGACAAAATCAGAATCAACAAGACCAACAGCAACAAGAGCAACAGAGTAGCGAGAATCAGCAACAACAGCAGCAAGAACAGCAACAGCAGCAGCAAGAGCAGGAGCGCGATATCTCTAAAGAGAATGCCGAGCAGATACTGCAGGCTCTGATGCAAGATGAAAAAGACTTGCAGGAGAAGGCTCAGAAGATTGAGAATCAGAAAAACCGAAAGCTGGAGAAAGATTGGTAGAATGAGGCATGTACCATTTGTGAATTGTGAAAAAATAAATAAGCAAATTGAATACATAGACATGAAGAATAAGAACCTGTTGTTCATCGCCCTTATCCTGCTGACGGCAGGAGGGGCTTATGCCGACGACGTCAGTTTTACCGTCCAGGCACCTAATGCGGTGGTACAGGGCAATCAATTTCAGTTGGCCTATACCATCAACACCCAGAAGGTAAAGGATTTCCGCATTGGAAACATCGCTGACTTTGATGTGCTGATGGGGCCGAGCCGTTCCTCGCAGTTTTCCATGGTCAATGGCAAGACGAGCTCTTCCATCACCTACACTTATGTGCTGAGAGGCCGGAAAGAGGGTACCTATACCATTCCCCCTGCTTCTATTGAGGTGGGAGGGAAGACGTATGAGTCGAAGAGTGTCACCATCAAAGTGCTTCCTCCTGATAAAACCTCAGCAGGGCAGGGAAACAGCGCTTCCTCATCCTCCGGTTCTACTAATTCCGGACGTTCGCAGGGAGGTGCTTCCACCTCTTCTTCCAGCAATGGACAAATCAGCGACAGCGACATCTTCCTCATCGCTTCGGCCAACAAGACGAAGGTCTATGAGCAGGAGGCCATACTGCTGACCTACAAAGTATACACTACTGTTGACCTCCGTGCGCTTGATGGCAAGATGCCGGACCTCAAGGGATTCCACATGCAGGAAGTGGATTTGCCTGCCAATAAGCAGTTTACACTGGAACACTACCGTGGACACAACTACAAGACGCTTGTCTGGCGGCAGTTTGTGCTTTTTCCCCAACAATCTGGCACACTGGAGATTCCCTCTGTCACTTATGAGGCCACCATCCGCCAGCAGGTGCGCACGGCCGACCCCTTTGATATTTTCTTCAACGGCGGCAGCACCTCTACCAATGTTGAGAAAACGCTTCGCACCCCCAAGCTCAACATCGAGGTTAGTCCACTTCCAGCTGGACGTCCAGCGTCGTACTATGGTGGAGTAGGGGAATTCAGCATTTCGTCTGACATCAGTACCCAGGAGCTGAAGGAGAACGAGGCCGTCACCGTTCGTCTTGTCATCTCCGGTACGGGCAACATGAAGCTGCTGAAGACTCCCGAGTTGAATTTCCCTGCTGACTTCGAGGTGTATGACCCAAAGGTGGAGAACAACTTTAAGCTGAAGACGGGAGGATTGTCAGGCAACAAGGTGATTGAGTATCTGGCTATTCCGCGCCATGCCGGAGAGTATGAGATTCCAGGTTTCGAGTTCTCGTACTTCGACACGAAAGCCAAGGCTTACAAGACGCTCACCACCACACCCTATGCGTTGAAAGTCAATCGCGGAAGCGGTTCGACGACAGCTGTCACTTCGGGCTATGTGAACAAGGAGGACCTCCGTCTGCTGGGTGAGGACATCCGTTACATCAAGCTTAAGGAAACTCCCCTTCAGAAATCAGGAGAATACTTTTTCGGTTCTACACGCTACTGGCTCTGCTACCTTGTTCCTGTACTTCTGTTGCTGGTTGCCATCGTCGTCTGGCGGAAGAAGGCAGTAGAGAATGCCAACATTGCCAAGGTGAAGACAAAGAAAGCCAACAAGGTGGCATCGAAGCGTCTGAATGCTGCCAAGAAACTGATGGCCAGTGGCAACGAGGCAGCGTTCTACGATGAGGTGTTGAAGGCTCTGTGGGGCTACACGAGCGACAAATTGGGCATCCCCGTTGCCAGCCTCTCGAAGGACAACATCGCCTCAGAGCTTGCCGCCCATGATGTGCCTGAAACGACTGTCAGCGAATTTACTACACTGCTGAGCGACTGCGAGTTTGCCCGCTACGCACCTGCCATCTCCGGCATTAGGGTGCAGGATATCTACGACCGCACTCTCAGTCTGATGGACAAGCTGGAGAACAGTATCAAAATTAAGAATTAAAAATCAAGAATTATGAGAATAAAGGCATTCTGTTCATTCATCATTTTTTCATTCTTGTTTTCTTCTTCAATCGTTGCTCAGGATGAGGGCGACACGCTGCCGCCGCAGTCTTTCAGTTTTACAGCTGACAGCGCCCGAGCGGAGCTTAACAAGGCGCTGGGCGATAGTGCCTATTCGGCTGGTGACTATACCACGGCGGTAGATGTGTACGAACGCCTGCTGGCTGACGGCGAGTCGGCCGCGCTCTACTATAACCTCGGCAATGCCTACTTTAAGGAGGACGACATGGCGCGTGCCATCCTCAACTACGAGCGTGCCCTGCGTCTTGCCCCTGCCGACAAGGACATCCGCTTTAACCTTGAGCTGGCGCGGAGCAAGACCATTGACCGCACTTCTGAGCGTGTGGAAATCTTCTTTGTGCGGTGGTTCCGCAACTTTGCCAGCCTGCTGTCCCTCGACGGCTGGGCGCGGGTGGGCATTGTGCTGTTTGTGTCGTTTCTGGCGATGGTGGCGCTGTGTGTGTTCGGCAAGAAGCGCAACCTGCGCAAGACGTCGTTGGTGCTTGCGCTAGTGCTGCTTGTGCTGACGATATCTGCGAACGCCATCGGCCACAGCCAGAAGCGTCATCTCACTGTGCGGACGGAGGCCATCGTCATGCAGCCCAGCGTGGTGGTTCGCAGCACACCTAGTGCTAGCGGCACCGAGCTGTTTGTCATCCACGAGGGGCGTAAGGTAACCATCACCGACGATTCCATGCAGGCATGGAAGGAGATTGTCCTTGAGGACGGCAATGTCGGATGGATTGAAACCAAAGCATTGGAAGTCATATAAATTATCTACCTTTATACTTTATATTATAATTGAAAGAGATGTTTAACGACCTGACTGCCTTTGACCAGCGCCTGATGCTTGCCCTCAATGGGAGCGATTCGCTCTACATGGACGGCGTCATGCGGTTGTTCACGGGGACGTGGATCTGGATGCCGCTTGCCTTTGTGGCCTTGATTGTATTGCTGAAGAACAATTCGTTGCGTCAGTTCCTGCTGCTGGCGCTGATGCTTGCCGTGACGGTGTATGTGTGCGACCGCGTGACGTCTGGCTTCATCAAGCCATGGATGGGCCGTCTGCGCCCGTGCCAGGACCCTGCGTTGCTAGACCGTATTGACATCGTGGGCGGTGCGCGCTCGGGGCAGTTCGGTTTTGTCTCGTCACATGCTGCCAACAGTTTCGGCATCTTCATGTTTCTGGTGCTGCTCATCCGAAACGGCGGTTTCACCGTCACCATGCTGGTGTGGGCCGTCGTCAACTGTTTCTCGCGCATCTACCTGGGACTCCACTATCCTGGCGACGTGGTGTGCGGGGCGTTGTTCGGCATGGTGGTAGGGGGGCTGATGTATCTGCTTTACCATCTGCTGAACAAGCGCATGCGCCGTTCGCCACAGAAGATTACTGACTTCTACACCTCGTCAGGCTATCTGCGCGACGACATCGTTTCCATCCGCGTCACCGTGTACCTGACGTACCTTTTCATTGCCCTTTATGCCTACATCTACATCAACCGCGTGTTTCTGTAAGCACGCCTTGTAATATTCACCTGAAGTAATTTTTTAGAAGATATGAGCAAAATAATGACATTCAACGAACTCCGTTCCATCAAGGACTCACTTCCCGAAGGCAGCATGCACCGCATTGCCGACGAGCTCGGTATGACTGTGGAGACCGTCCGAAACTTCTTCGGCGGTCAGAACTTTAGTCTGGGCGAGAGCGTCGGCATACACCTTGAGCCGGGTCCCGACGGAGGTCTAGTCTGCATTGACGACACGACGGTCCTTGACAAAGCCCTCGCCATCCTCGCCGAGCAGAAGCCCAATTGACAACGGCTGACGGGCAGGGGAGACCCGCCGCCATACGCCATATAGAGATACGTTTCATCGTGTCTCTATATGTTGGTTTCATTATTGAAAAACCCAAATAGAGCCATCAGGCCGCAATTCCTGCTTACTTACTTAACTATGTTGGCCGTTCCTATGCCATAGCAGCATTAAAACTTTCTTATCCTTTGATTTTGCACAGACAAAACGAATTTGTTTAATCTCTTTCTACTATCATAATTCGAATGAATAAAAAGAGGAAGGAGAGTTTTCCTTATTTTAAATTAAACATAATACCGATTATAGGAATTGACTCATAGCTTTATAAAAAAACAATGAACAAACGAAAAAAAACAGAAAAAAACAATACCTTTGCAGCTGAAAAATAAACAGAAAATTAAACGGAACGTTTTGGGACGTGTCTAATAGTCGTATGAAGCATTATTGGAAATGGTTATTCCTTATTAATATAGGATGCGCGGTAGCGGCAAGCGCTAGCCCGACGGCAGACCCTGACGGAGGCCCCGTGGCGACGGTGCAGACAAACCGCACATTCACGCCGCTCGTCCATACTCTGCAGACCATCGTCAACGACGATTGGATGATGCCCTCCGTACTCGTTATGGGCAGCGACGACTACGTGACGCTGTCGTTCGACTACTTCTCGCACGAATACCACCGCCTTTGCTGCCACCTCACACACTGCAACGCCGACGGACAACCCTCAGAACTCAACGAATCGGAATACATGGACGGCTTCAACGACCGCCCCATTGAGTACTACCTTAACTCGCTGAATACTACATTTCTATACACCCACTATGCCGTGGATTTCCCCAACGACAACGTGGAGCTGAAGGTATCAGGTAACTACCGCGTGCTGGTGTACGACGATGACCAAAAAGCCTCACCTGGTGCTCTCGCCTACAATGGTCATCCTGTGGTGGCAGAGGCATGGTTCAAGGTGGTGGAGCCGCTCGTAAACGTCAGAGCCGAAGTAAGTTCCAATACCGATATCGACACTCACGTGGCACACCAACAGGTGACCTTCGCCATCGACCACGCCGATTACACCATCGAGCGACCCGACCGCGAAGTGAAAGTGCTCGTATGCCAGAACAACCGCCCCGATATGGCCGTCACAGGCATTCAGCCCACCTACATCCGCCCCGGTCTATTGGAGTACGTCCACAATCGCAACCTCATCTTCCCTGGCAACAACGAGTTCCGGCGCTTCGAGGTCATTAACATGCACTATGGCTCGCAGAATGTCGATAAAATCGACTTCTACGAACCTTATTATCATGCCGTTCTGATGTCAGACGCCGAGCGTAGGGCCTACAGCTTCGACGCCGACCACAACGGACGCTTCCTCGTCCGCTACAATCTGGCAGAGGACAACGATACCGAGGCCGACTACTTCTTCGCACACTTTACTCTTGAGGTCCCCTACCCTCGCACTAACGGCGAAATGTACGTAACAGGCTATTTCTCAGACTACAACCTCACCTCCGACTACCTCATGACCTACAACGCCGCCATATCAGCCTACGAATGTGCCGTGCTGCTGAAAATGGGGGCATACGACTATCAGTACGTCTTCGTAGAAGACAACAAATCAGCTGCCAAACCTTTCGACGGCAGTTTTTACGAGACGGAAAACGAATACACGATCTACGTCTGGCACCGCCCCTTCGGCACACGCTACGACCAGCTGATTGCCGTGGAGCGTATCAGATTTTCGCAAGAATGAAAAACTGACGCACACCTAGCGTGGCACGCAGTTTGCAATAGGTGTAGAGTAAGGAGAAAAGATAAAAACGATTATTGTATTACACAACATTTTGATGAACAATTCATTTACCACAAAGATAGCGGAAGTCCTCGTCTATAGCGCCGAGGAGGCTCGCCGTCTGGGCAGTCCCACTATCGCCCCCGAACACCTACTGCTGGGACTGCTGCGCGACGGACTCAACGAGGCCACCTTCCTTCTGGAGACCATTCACGTCGATCTGCACCGGCTGCGCACCGTGGTGCTGGAGGGGGCAGCACAGTCGCAAGACACCCCCCTGCCCTCTACCACAGCCGCTGACACAACTGACGAAATGTCACTCGACCCCACTGCCAGCCAAATTATGAAACTGGCACAGCTGGAGGCACGCGCCGACCATCAGGAGGTCGCCGACACCCAGCACCTGCTGCTCGCCCTGCTAAAGCAAAAAGACAACCGGGCACGTAGCGCACTCCACTTCATGGGCATCAACTACAACCGTGTCCGACACGAACTCGACCTCCGTGCCAGCGAGAAAAACAACAGTTTCAACAACAATGATGACGAAGACGATGAGGACGACCTCCTCTTCTCTCCACATGCCGACAACGGTGCACGCAAACCCAGCCAGAAAGCCCGTGCCACCGAGGTGGAGGGCGACAATGACACCCCCGTGCTGGACAACTTCAGCGTCGACATGACAGCGGCTGCTGCCGAGGGGAAACTCGACCCTGTCATCGGACGTGACAAGGAAATAGAACGTCTGACTCAAATCCTCAGTCGACGGAAGAAAAACAACCCCATGCTGATTGGTGAACCCGGTGTGGGCAAATCTGCCATCGTCGAGGGACTGGCCATACGCATCGTCGAACGCCGTGTGTCGCGCATGCTCTACGACCGCCGCGTCGTGTCACTCGACATTGGTGCCGTCGTTGCCGGAACAAAGTACCGCGGACAATTCGAGGAGCGCATCCGCGCCATTATCAACGAGTTGAAAAACAACCCTGACATCATCCTCTTCATTGACGAAATCCACAACATCGTTGGCGCAGGCAATGCCAGCGGCAGCATGGACGCTGCCAACCTGCTGAAACCCGCACTGGCTCGCGGAGAAATAAAATGCATCGGCGCCACCACGCTGAACGAATACCGCAACAGCATTGAGAAAGACGGAGCCCTGGAACGCCGTTTCCAGAAAGTGCTCGTAGAGCAAACCACTGTTGATGAAACAATTCAGATACTCCGAAACATCCACGACCGCTACGAGGACCACCATAATGTGCACTACACCGACGAAGCATTGGAAGCCTGCGTCAAGCTCTCAGAACGCTACATTACTGATCGCTCATTCCCCGATAAAGCCATCGATGTGATGGACGAAGTGGGCTCACGTGCTCATTTGGGGCAGGTAACCGCCTCACCTGAAATGGAGGAGAAGGAGCGTGAGCTGGCAGAAATCACGGCAAAGAAAAACGAAGCTGTCAAAAACCAGCATTTCGAGGAAGCTGCCGAACTCCGCGACAAAGAAAAGCACCTTCAGGAGGAACTGGAGGTGATGACACAGCAATGGACGGAGCAACACCGTGACGAGAAACGCATTACCATCGACGAGGAACGCGTGGCTGAGGTAGTCTCCATGATGTCAGGAATCCCCGTGCAGCGTATTGCCCAGGCAGAGGGCATCCGGCTGAAGGGAATGAAGACAGAACTGAACAAACGTGTCATCGCCCAGCAGCCTGCCATAGAGAAACTTGTCCGCGCAATCCAGCGTAACCGCGTGGGGCTTAAAGACCCCAACCACCCCATTGGCACCTTTATGTTCCTCGGCCCCACTGGTGTCGGCAAGACGCTATTAGCCAAGGAACTCGCTGCCTATATGTTCGGTACCGTGGATGCTCTTATCCGCATCGATATGAGTGAATATATGGAGAAATTCACCGTCAGCCGGCTCATCGGTGCCCCTCCGGGCTACGTGGGCTACGAAGAGGGTGGACAACTGACGGAGCGCGTGCGGCGTCGCCCCTACTCCATCGTGCTGCTCGACGAAATTGAGAAAGCTCACCCCGATGTCTTCAACATCCTGCTACAAGTCACCGACGAAGGACGTCTCACCGACAGCTACGGACGTGTCGTCGATTTCCGCAACACCGTCATCATCATGACCAGCAACGTCGGCTCGCGACAGCTGAAGGATTTCGGACGCGGCATCGGATTCAGCACCCAAGCTCATGTCAGCGACAAGGAACTCTCGCGCAGCGTCATACAGAAAGCCCTTAACAGAACATTCTCACCCGAATTTATTAACCGCATCGACGAAATCATCACCTTCGATCCACTCGACAAGGAAGCTATTTCCTGCATCGTTGATATCGAAGTGGACAAACTTGTCAACCGCATTGCAGCCTTGGGTACGAAGGTGGAAGTGGAAGCATCAGCTCGTCAGTTCCTTGCCACGAAGGGCTACAATCCACAGTTCGGTGCCCGCCCCCTGAAGCGCGCTGTGCAAAATTATCTAGAGGATGAGCTCTCGGAGTTGCTGATTGAGCAGTCACCCTCCCCCACTTCCGTCGTGGTTATCACCGCCCCGGAAGGTGCAGAGAAGCTGAAGCTTGAGGTCAAGGACGTCAACGAAAAAAAACAAGTATAAAAACACATAAGCCATGAGAGAGATTAAGACTATTGGAGTGCTCACTTCCGGCGGCGATGCACCCGGAATGAATGCTGCCATACGCGCGGTAACACGCGCTGCTATTTCCAACGGATGGAAGGTAAAAGCCATCTATCGAGGCTACGAGGGCCTTATCAACAATGAAATCAAGGACTTCACCACCGAGAGTGTCAGCAACACCATCCAGCGTGGAGGCACCATCCTTAAAACCGCTCGCAGCAAGGACTTCATGACACCTGAGGGGCGTAAGAAAGCCCATGCCAACATGCGTTCACACGGCATCGATGCCCTTATCGTCATTGGTGGGAACGGCTCATTGGCAGGAGCTCAGGCTTTTGCACGCGAATTTGATATGCCATGCATAGGATTGCCCGGAACCATCGACAACGACCTCTACGGCACCGACAGCACCATCGGCTACGACACCGCCCTCAACACCATCATGGACTGCGTAGACAAAATCCGCGACACGGCAACCTCCCACGACCGCATCTTCTTCGTCGAGGTGATGGGACGCGACGCTGGCTTCCTTGCCCAGAACAGCGCCATTGCCGCTGGAGCCGAAGCCGCCATCATCCCCGAGGACGATACGGACATCGACCAACTGGCACAGTTCATCGGACGAGGCATCCGTAAGAGTAAGAACAGCAGCATCGTCATCGTCTCGGAAAAGGACGGCGGCGCCATGCACTATGCCGAGCGCGTACGCAAGGAGTACCCCCAGTACGACGTCCGCGTCACCATCCTCGGCCACCTGCAGCGTGGCGGCACACCGACGGCACAAGACCGCATTCTGGCCTCCAGACTTGGTGTGGCTGCCATCGATGCCCTTAAGGAGGGACAGCGCAACGTGATGATTGGCATCAAGAACGACCAGATTGTCTATGTCCCCATCGAAAGGGCCATCAAAATCAACAAGCCCATCGACCGCGAACTTATCAACGTTCTGACCGTACTCTCCATCTAATGATTGGGCAGCCACAAGTCTATGAACGTCTCGAGGAGCTCGGCATCCCCTTCATCTACACCGAGCATCCCGCCACACCCACTATTGAGGATGGCCGCCCTTATTGGGGCAGTCTCCCGGGTACTCATTGCAAGAACCTCTTCTTCCGTAATCACAAGGGAAACAGACATTATCTGGTTGTCTTTCAATGCGACCACAATATGGGCATCCACGATTTGGAACATCTGCTCCATCAGGGGAAGCTAAGTCTGGCTTCCGAATGGCGTATGGAAAAATATCTCGGCTTGAAGCCCGGCTCCGTCAGTCCCTTCGGATTGATTAACGATGCCGAGCATCACGTCTATGTCTTCCTCGACGAGAATCTGAAGAACTACACCCACCTCTCCTTCCATCCCAACGACAACCGCGCCTCGCTCAACATCAGTCTGGAGGATTTCATCCGTTACATAGATGCTACGGGCAACGGCTACGAGTGGATTAAACTCTACTAAATGAAGCGTTTCCGACTCCTTCTTCCCCTGTTGCTGATTTCCCTTCTTGCCCTTGCCGAGGAGCGGGAAACGGAGTTCACCTCCTCCCCCATCGACTCTGTGCTGTTTGCCAGGATGAAGGGCAAATCGTACAAGTACGACTGCACCGTTCCGCTCACCGAACTGCGCTACCTGCGGGTGCTCCATTACGACTTCGAGGGGAATGTACAAATAGGAGAAATCGTATGCAACAAGTCCATTTGCAACGATTTACTGGAAATATTTGAAGCACTTTACAACGCCCGCTACCCCATCGGACGCATCGCGCTCATCGACGAATACGATGCCGACGATGAGCGTTCCATGACAGCCAACAACACCTCGTGTTTCAACTTCCGCACCATAGCCGGCACGCAGAAACTCTCAAAGCATAGCCAGGGCATGGCCATTGACATCAATCCGCTCTATAATCCCTACGTCGTCACTCGCTCGGGCCGCACGGTCGTCAGCCCTGCAGCCGGAAAGGCCTATGCCAACCGCAGCCGCTCCTTCCCCCACAAGATTGACCGCAACGACCTCTGCTACCGCTTATTCATCGAGCATGGTTTCCACTGGGGCGGAGCCTGGCGCAGCAGCAAGGACTATCAGCACTTCGAGAAATAACCTCTCCCCCCTTTTTCTCACCTTCCAACCATCTCCCCCCTAACTCTTCTTTATTCTATCCACAATCAGCGCAATGGCTCCGTCGCCCGTGACGTTACCCGCCGTGCCGAAGCTGTCGATAGCCATATAGATGGCAATGACGATGCCCTGCATGCTGGCATCGAACCCCAGCATGGAGCTGATGAGCCCCAGCGCTGCCATGATGGCCCCTCCCGGCACACCCGGCGCCGCCACCATCGTGATGCCGCACATCAGCACAAAGCCCGCATACGTCTGGAAATCCACCGGCATGCCCAGGCTCAACGAGATGGCATAGCAGCACGCCACTATCTTCAGGATGCTGCACGGCATGTGGATGGTGGCACAGAGCGGCACCGTGAAGTCAGCCACATCGGGCGAAACGCCGTTTTTCTTCGTCTGCGCCAGCGTCACGGGGATGGTGGCAGCGCTCGACGACGTACCCAGCGCCGTCACGTAAGCCGGCATCATTGTCCACAGCGTCCTGAAGGGATTCCTGCGGGCGATGATCCCCGCCAGACAGAACTGCAGCAGCAGCACCGTCACATGCATGGCAATGATGATGAGGATAATCTTGATGAACATGCCCAACACGGCCGCCACATTCCCCTCGGCACCCATTTTCAGGAAGATGCCGAAGATATAGATGGGCAGGAAGGGGATGATGACTCGCGTGATGACAGTCGTCACGATGCCGCGGAAATCCTCCATGCCCCGCTTCAGGGCCGTGCCGCTTGTAGCCACAATGCCCAGACCGATGATGAACGCCAGCACCAGCGCCGTCGTGACGTTGATGAACGAAGGCATTTCCACCGTGAAATAGGGCGCCAGTCCACCGCTCATGTCAATGCCGGCAAGGGCCGGGGCCGCGCTCCCTATCAGCGACGGATACACCACCGAGCACGTCGCCCACGAGAACAGACCCGACAGCACCGTCGAGACATACGCTATCAGCGCCGTGATGAGCAACAGCCGCCCCGCGCCGCGCCCCAGGTCGGCAATGCCGGGAGCTACCAGGCCGATAATAAGCAAGGGGATGAACATCCCGAGGAAGTTGCTGAAGATACTGTTCACCGTCACGAAAATCCTGACGGCCCACACGGGGAAGAACAACGAGCACACAATACCCAGCCCGATGGCAATGAGAATCCTCGGTAGCAGCGACAATCTGAATGGCTTCTTCATTTTTTTCTGCATTTTCTGCAAAGATACGACAAAAACTTCATATATTTGCCGTCGGATTAGAAAAAAGCATCACCCACTATGAAAAAATTCCACCTCCGCTGGAAGGGCATCGCCCTCCCCTCGCTCCTCGCCCTGATGGGCCTCCATTCACTCACCGCCTGCGGCAGCCACCAGCCCAAGGACGCGTCAAGCACCGCCGACACGGCCGAGGTTGACGTCTTCAAGACCAAGAGCGGCAAGACCATCCGTTTCCACGCCCTCATGCACGGCAGCATCCGCATCGAATACGACGGCAAGGAAATCGAGGTCGACCCCGTGCGCAAGCTGGGCGAGCGTACCATCGACTTTGCCGCCCTGCCCAAGGCCGACTACATCTTCGTCACCCACGAGCATGGCGACCACCTCGACGCCGAGGCCATCCGGCTGCTCACCGATGAGAAGACGCGCCTCATTACCAACCAGCGCTGCGCCGACAAGCTCGGCAAGGGCGAAGTGATGGCCAACGGCGACCACCTGAAGCTGTCCGACGACTTCTACGTCAAGGCCGTGCCCGCCTACAACTACACCGAGGGACGCACCCAGTTCCATCCCCAGGGGCGCGACAACGGCTTCGTCCTCACCATCGACGGCCTCCACATCTACATCGCCGGCGACACCGAGGACATCCCCGAGATGAAAGAGCTCCACGACATCGGCATCGACGTCGCCTTCCTGCCCTGCAACCAGCCCTACACCATGACGCCCGAGCAGCTCGTCCGCGCCGCGCGCATCGTCCGCCCCCGCGTCCTCTTCCCCTATCATTACGGCCAGACCGACGTCACCGTCATCCCCACCCTGCTGAAGAACGAAGACATCGACGTCCGCATCCGCCACTACGAGTGATGTGGTTTTGTTATAACAACGAGCCCTCTTCTGCGCAGTTTCCTCGTCGCTCAAAAGACAGCTTCTCGCAGAAAAGACCATAGGGTTAATCCCTCCGCGTAGTGCGTTAATCTGACAACGCACTACGCTAGCGCCATAGAATCAAACGTTGTTGCCATAGAATCAAATGTCGCTATCACAGAATCAGCTTCTATTTCCGTAGAATCAGCTTCTATTCTGGCAACCGTTGATTATTTCCTCTTTCTTTAATGCAAGTCTTTTCCAACAGGTATCAGGGGTGTCGGTATTAGGCGATAATCTGTTGTGTCTTATTGTTTTACCCACCGACACCTATTAACAGAAGGTATCGGTAGGTTATTGGCTGTTTGACAACTTACCTAACGGGTGGCAGACAAGAAGGGAATTGCCATTCACACGACTCACGGTATCTCAGTGACGCGGTGTCTCAGGTGGCATGGAGGAAAAAATGTAGGGAGCAAGAGTGTTTCCTACATTTTTATATTGAATAGTTGTTTTTTTTCGCTGAAAATCGCAAAAATAGGAAAAAAGTCCGTACCTTCGCGGCCGAAAATAGTTTAACTGCTAAAAACTTTGTTCAAACAATCAAAAAAAGTTCACCAACAATTAACAATTTAACAAGCACAATTCGTTAGAAATGAAGAAAGTCTATTTTGCAGCCGTAGCTGCTTTTGTGATGGTTTCAGCGAGTGTCAACGCCCAGGAGGTTACGGTCTTTGAGGGCGGTAATGACGTTGTATCCTCTGATCTCACCCTTAGCGAGGTGGGAGTAAGCACCAGCTATCTCTGGCGTGGTCAGGAACTGAGCGGCCTGAATGTCCGGGGCGACCTCAGTGCAAACTTCGAGGCGGGGGATTTCTCGGCAGGCATCGGCACTTGGTTCATCCATGCTTTCCAGGAGAGCATCTACGGACCGCTGATGAAGCGCGGCTATCAGGAGTGGGACCTTTATGCCTACCTGGGCTACGGCGGACTGACGCTGACTCTGACGGATTATATGGATAACTCGGATGCCCCCTACTTCAGCACGGGTCTGAGCAAGGGCACGGGCCATGCCGTTGACGCTTCGCTGGAGTACAGCTTCGGCGAGAGCTTCCCCCTCACACTGACGTGGAACACCATCCTCCTGGGCGGCGACGACATGGAGGTGCAGCCCTTTGCAAGCATCGACAAACGCTTCTACAGCAGCTATGTGGAGGCAGCATACGACTTCAACTTCGACGATTTCCCCGTGGATTTCACGGCCAACGTGGGTTTCATCCCCTGGACGAGCCCCTACATCGACGATGCCGAGGGCGCCCACTTCTCATGGCTCGGCCTGCGTGCGGGCTACAACATCCCCTTCCGCAACACGGAACTCACGCTGCCCGTCAGCACGACCATCGGCCTCAACCCCACCGACGGACGCTTCCTCTGGAGCGTGGCCATAGGGTTCTAAAAGTCAACAAGACAAAAAGAGATATTCATTCAAAACAGTTTTTATGTTATCCTTCTTAATCATTAAAGAGAAAAATGGCATTGGCTGAAAACAAAAAAGAACCTGAGGCTCACATCATCGACGTGCGGCACGTCTCCAAGTGGTTCGGGGAAAAACAAGTGCTCAACGACGTGAACTTATACGTACGGAAGGGAGAATTCGTCACCATCCTTGGTCCCTCGGGATGCGGCAAGACGACCCTGCTCCGCATCCTGGCCGGATTCCATATGGCCACAGAGGGCGAAATCCTCCTTGAGGGCAAAGACATAGCACAAACGCCACCCTACAAGCGCCCGATGAACACCGTGTTCCAGCGCTATGCCCTGTTTCCACACCTCAATGTCTATGACAACGTCGCCTTCGGCCTGAAGCTCCGCAAGATGGACTCGAAGGAAATGGATGCCGCCGTGCGCAAGGCACTCAAGATGGTGGGCATGACCGACTACGAGGAACGCGACGTGAACAGCCTCTCGGGCGGCCAGCAGCAGCGTGTTGCCATCGCCCGAGCCATCGTGAACAAGCCACAGGTGCTGCTCCTCGACGAACCCCTTGCCGCCCTCGACCTGAAGATGCGAAAAGATATGCAGCTCGAACTGAAGGACATGCACAAGACACTGGGTATCACCTTCATCTATGTCACCCACGACCAGGAAGAAGCCCTCACTCTCTCCGACACCATCGTGGTGATGAACGAAGGCGTAATCCAGCAGATCGGCACCCCCACTGACATCTACAACGAGCCGAAGAACTGCTTCGTGGCTGACTTCATCGGCGAAAGCAACATACTCGAAGGCACCATGCTCAAGGACTGCCTGGTGCGCTTCATGGACAAAGAGTTCAACTGCGTTGACACGGGCTTCGACGAAAACGAGCCCGTCGACGTGGTGCTCCGTCCCGAGGACATTTACATCATGCAGCGTAACGAACTGGCCGAACAGTTCCACGGCATCGTGCAAAGCTGTATCTTCAAAGGTGTACACTACGAAATGATTGTCCTGACGCCCGACGGCTACGAAATCATGATTCAGGACTACAACAGCTTCGAGCCGGGCACGGACGTCAGTCTCATCGTCAAGCCTGCCGACATCCACGTGATGAAGAAAGAGCGTCTCTGCAACACCATCGAGGCCACCGTCGTCGATAGCGATCACATCGAGATGCTGGGTGAGAAATTCCAGATTCTCCCCACCGACATCGAACCTGGCACCGAGGTACTTGCCGAAGTGGGATTCGACAAAATTGACCTCACGGACTATCAGGAAGACGGCACGGCTGACGGCGATGTGCGGCTCATCATCTACAAGGGCAACCACTACCACCTGACCATCGCCACAGACGAAGGCCCCTACCTCTATGTCGACACCACCGATGTGTGGGACGACGGTGACCTTGTGGGCATCAACATCAAACCGGAAGACATCAGGATAAAGGTTAAGGATTAGAGGCTAGTGAAACAATGAATAAAATCATTCGGTATTTCTCCAAGCGAAGCAGCTGGTCACTACCCTACTTCATTTTCCTGCTGCTCTTCGTCGTGCTGCCGTTGCTGCTGATTGTGCTCTATGCCTTCAGGGACAATCAGGGCCATTTCACGGTCGATAACTTCGTGAAGTTTGTCACGCAGAAAGAGGCGCTTAACACGTTCATCTATTCTGTGGGCATTGCCATGGTCACAACGATTCTCTGCATCCTGTTCGGCTACCCAGCTGCCTACATCCTCAGCAACAGCGAGTTCAACAAATCGAAGACCACGGTGCTGCTGTTTATCCTGCCCATGTGGGTGAACTTCCTTATCCGTACGCTGGCTACCGTCACGCTGTTCGACATCACGGGTCTTCCGCTCGGACAGGGCGCGCTTATGTTCGGCCTCGCCTACGATTTCCTGCCCTTCATGATCTACCCCATCTACAACACCATGATGAAGATAGATAAAAGCCTTATCGAAGCGGCGCAGGATCTGGGCGCAAGCCGCGCCAAAGTGTTTACGAAGGTCATATTCCCCCTGAGTCTGCCCGGTGTGCTGAGCGGTGTGCTGATGGTATTCTTGCCAACCATCTCGACTTTTGCCATCTCGGAATTGTTGACTATGAACGACATCCAGCTCTTCGGTTCGGTTATCCAAACCTACATCATGCAGAGCGACACCATGAACTACGGTGCAGCGCTTTCGCTGATTATGCTGCTGATTATCGGCATCACCTCCCTCTTCACGGGTGGCGATGCAGAAAATGAATCCCCTGGTCTTATTTAATGAATAAGGAAAACGCACTATGAAAGTAAAGTTCGACAAAGTCCTTGCCAAGGGATATCTGTGGTTGCTGTTGTTGGTTCTCTACACGCCCATCGTCATCATTGCCATCTTTTCCTTCACAGAGACGAAGGTGCTGGGCAACTGGACGGGATTCTCGCTCAACCTCTACAAGAACATTTTTGCGGGTGATGCCAGCGGCAGCATGCTCTCGGCTATCAAGAACACGCTCATCATTGCCATCATCGCAGCCATTATTTCTACCATTCTGGGCAGTTTTTCAGCAATCGGCATCTATAATCTGAAAAACCGCCGACGCAAGGCCATCACGTTCCTCAACAGTATCCCAATGATTAACCCCGACATTATAACGGGTATCTCGCTGTTCCTGCTTTTCGTGTGGCTGGGTGTCAGTCAAGGCTATACGACCGTTATCCTCGCTCACATCTCCTTCTGCACGCCCTATGTAGTGCTGAGTGTGATGCCACGCCTGACAGGCATGAACCAAAACATCTACGAAGCTGCCCTCGATCTCGGCGCCACGCCCTTTCAAGCACTCACCAAGGTCATCATCCCCGAAATCAAGCCGGGCATCGTCAGTGGCTTCATCCTGTCATTCACGCTTTCCATCGACGATTTTGCAGTCAGCCTTTTCACGAAGGGCAATATCGGATTGGAGACGCTCAGCACCTACATATACTCCGATGCCCGCAAGGGTGGTCTGACGCCTGAGCTTCGTGCGCTCTCCACGTTAGTGTTTGTCATCGTCCTTGCCCTTCTCCTCGTCATCAATCTGCGTGCCGAACGTATGGCTAAGAAAGAACGTGAACGCGCCGCAGTGTTGAAAATCAAAAAGTAATTCAATAGAAACCTATTATTCACATCAAATCCTAACTGAAAAAAATGAAACAAATCATCCGCATCTTTGCTCTTGCTGCAGCGCTGCTGCTGGGTCTCACCTTCCAGGCCGATGCCAAGGACCGTGAGCATACGCTGAAAATCTACAACTGGGCCGATTACATCGACGAAGACCTATTGGAAGAATTCAAGGTGTGGTATCACGAACAGACGGGCGAAGAGGTTGACATCATCTACCAGCTCTTCGACATCAACGAGGTCATGCTGGCTAAGATTGAGACGGGACATGAGGACTTCGATGTCGTCTGCCCCTCGGAGTATATTATCGACCGCATGCTGAAGAACAACCTTCTGCTCCCCCTTGACCGTAATTATGGCAACACTACGGACTACACGGGCAACGTGGCATCGTTCATGCGCAATATGCTTGCAAGCTTCGATAAGCCGGGCAAGAAGGCTAACGACTATGCTGTTCCCTACATGTGGGGCACCACGGGCTGGCTTTACAATCCGAAGTACGTCAGCGATGAGGATGCCAGCACTTGGGCAACGCTTTGGAACAGCCGTTACACGGGGCACATCCTTGTAAAAGACGCTGTGCATGATGTTTCGGGTGCTATCCTGACTTATGTTCGCCAGCAGGACATTCTCGACGGCAAGGTCACCCGCCAGCAGCTGATGAACGATGCCAGCGACGAGGCCATCGCCCTTATCGAGGACACACTTAAGGCTGCCAAGAACATGGGCAACATATCTGGCTGGGAGGTCGATTTCGGCAAGGAAATGATGACCAAGGGAAAGATATGGCTTAACCTGAGCTGGAGCGGTGATGCCATGTTTGCCATCGATGAGGCGGCAGAAATCGGCACCGAGCTGCGCTATCAGGTTCCCAAAGAGGGCTCCAATGTGTGGTTCGACGGTTGGGTTATTCCCAAGTATGCCAAGAATACTAAGGCTGCCAACTACTTCATCAACTACATGTGTCTGCCCGAAAACGCCCTGCGCAACATGGACGTTGTGGGTTACGTCAGTGCCATTGCCTCACCTGAGGTTCTGGAGGCTAAGATTGATGAATCTATCACCAAACCTATCAACCTCAGCTACTTCTTCGGCGAGGGTTGTGACAGCGTGTTTGTCAACGATGTGCAGTACCCCGATGCCAGCGTCATTGAGCGTTGTGCCGTTATGTGCGACTATGGCGACCGCACCAAGGAAATGCTGGAGATGTGGAGCCGCATCAAGGGCGACAGCATGGGAACATGGGTTTATATCGTCATCGGAGTTGTCCTTATTGCTGCAATCATCGCTGCCATCAGTTCCAAAAAGAAGAGCGCAAAGAAATCCAAGAAATCCAGCAAAAAAAGATAATAAATGAATCCATCCGATAGCATCGTCATCATCCCCACTTATAACGAAAAGGAGAATATTGAGAACATCATCCGCGCTGTATTCGCGTTGGAGAAAGTGTTCCATATCCTGGTCATCGAAGATGGCTCGCCCGACGGAACAGCCGACATTGTGCGCCGTCTGCAAAGCGAGTTCCCCGACCGTCTGTTTATGGTGGAACGCAGTGGCAAACAGGGACTCGGCACGGCTTACATCTGTGGATTCAAGTGGGGGCTCGAGCACAACTACGACTACATCTTCGAAATGGATGCTGATTTCAGCCACTCCCCTGCCGACTTGCCGCGACTCTATGCCGCCTGCGCTGATGAAGGGTATGATCTTGCTATCGGAAGCCGCTATGCCAGCGGAGTCAACGTCATCAACTGGCCTATGAGTCGCGTGCTGATGTCCTATTACGCCAGCCGATACGTGCAATTCATCACAGGAATCCCCGTTCGCGACACCACAGCTGGCTTCAAGTGCTATCGCCGCCATGTATTGGAAACCATCAACCTTGATAGTATTCGTTTCAAAGGCTACGCTTTCCAAATAGAGATGAAGCACACCACGTGGAAATGTGGCTTCCGCATCAAAGAAGTGCCTGTTATCTTTGTCAACCGTGAACTTGGTACTAGTAAGATGAACAGCAGCATCTTTGGCGAAGCTGTTTTGGGTGTCCTTCGTCTACGCTGGGATGGTTGGTTCAAGAAATATCCCAAGATACAAGATAAGAAATAATGGCTTAAGAACGGGCCTATGGCCTGTAACACTATGCAGCGTACCATCATCCGCCACGCCACCCTTGTCAACGAAGGCCGCACCTTCGTTGGCACCGTGGTGGTGGAAGGCGAGCAGATAGTGCGGGTTGTAGAGGAAGAGGGCGAGATGACGGGTGAGGCTGCCGTCATCGATGCCACAGGCATGTATCTTCTGCCGGGCGTTATCGATGAGCATGTTCATTTCCGCGAACCGGGGATGACGCACAAAGCTACCATTGCCAGCGAAAGCTATAAGGCGGTCATGGGGGGTATCACAAGTTTCATGGATATGCCCAATTGTATTCCCCAGACTACAACCATTGACCTCATCGAAGCCAAACATCGCATTGCTGAAACGTGTAGCCCAGCCAACTGGTCGTTCTATCTGGGTGCGACGAAAGATAATCTTTCTGAAATCGAACGCCTCGACCCCGCTACGAACTGCGGAATCAAAGTCTTTATGGGAAGTAGCACAGGGGGAATGCTACTAGGAGATGACAAATCACTCTATGCCGTTTTCCGAAGCACACCTCTCCCCATCGCCCTCCATTGTGAGGATCAGGACATCATCACAGCTAACATCGCGCGTTACAAGGCCGAATTTGCCAGCATAAACAGTCCATCAGCAGGGCAAATCGTCGAAAACGGTAAATCAAGTAAATACCCCGACGACCTTCCTCTGCGCTATCACCCCCTTATACGAAGTGAAGAAGCCTGCTATCGCTCTTCGGCCCGTGCTGTGGAGATTGCTGAAAAGACGGGTGCCAACATCCACATCCTTCATATCAGCACAGCTCGCGAGCTTAATCTTTTCCAGCAAGGCCCTGTGGAGGGGAAACAGATTACCGCCGAGGCCTGCATCCCCCATCTACTTTACTCCGATGCCGACTATGCCACGATGGGGACAGCCATCAAGTGCAATCCTGCCATTAAGACCGCTACCGACCGTGAAGCCTTGCGGCGCGCCGTCCGAGAAGAGATAATCGATACCGTAGCCACAGACCACGCTCCACACACTTCTGCCGATAAAGAAGGCGGTGCCCTGCGTGCTGCATCCGGCATCGCTACCCTACCCCACTCCCTGACCACTATGCTCGCTTTGACCGATGAAGGTTGCTTTAACGTAACGGATGTTGTCCGTACCATGTGCCACAACCCCGCTCTTCGCTACCACATTGCCCGTCGTGGTTTTATCCGTCCTGGCTACCAAGCCGACCTTGTATTGGTAAAAAAGACCAATGATGTTTGGACGGTTCAAAAGACTTGGGTCAACGGCACCCTTGCCTACTCCGATGGAACTGCCAATCCCATCGCCCGAGGCCAACGACTTACCTTCGCTCGATAAAAAGCTTCTCTTTTTAAGATCCTTTGTCTTGTAAAACAAAAAACTTCTTTTCTACAGAAATCAATCTTTTTTCTCGGGAATGAGTTTTTTCCAAGCACGATTATCCCTCCCCACTTGTTGCGGCACTTTTGGGGCATCGCCGCCTGTGCCAAGGATATCTGCATGAAATAATTGGCCATTCATCCGAGAGATATACTGCCTTATGTAGCAATATGGCATCTTTAAAAATAATGAAGTTATTACCGACGTTTGATTATGTTTATAAACACGGACGGCGTTTATATAAACAGGGGCCGTGTTTATATAAACAGGGGCGCTGTTTATAGACAGAGAAAGCAAATCAGAAAAAAACTTTAACAGGACTTCGCTCGTCTTATGCACTCTCGTTCGGATAATTGTATTCATTTGCTTTTTCGCTTGCCTTACTTCGGTCTAAGATGTTCAACACTCGGTAGAATGAAATAATATTTCCTTCTGCTCTTATTATATCGATTTTTGTCACTACCTTTAGTCTCACTATCGGATGCTTTTAGGTAGGATGCGGCTCGGAAATACTCAAATAAATTTGGTATTTCGCTCGCCTTGCGCTACCTTTGTCGGCATGATTCGAAAATACCGATATTCCGTTTCAGAACTTCTACCCTACATCGACTGGGGGTACTTCTTCCATGCGTGGCAGGTAAAAGGTGATTCGAAGCAAGGGGCGGAGTTGAAAATGGAGGCTATTCGGATGCTGGAATTGTTGGATGACAGTATTGGAGCCGAAGCACTCTATCGGAGCGTGAAGGTCCACAGCGAAAACGAGGACATCGTCATTGACGAAACTGAAGTTGATGCCACAGAGCTACACTATCGTCAATTAATTCCTTTGTTGCGACAGCAGAGTCTGGGGGCTGATGGAATTACACTTTGTTTAGCTGATTTCGTCAATCCAAAAGGTGACACGATTGGGTTGTTTGCTACGACCTGTGCGCTTATGGCACAAAAAGGTGCCGACCCTTACGAGAGTCTGATGATGCAGACGCTTGCTACCCGCTTGGCAGAAGCTGCGGCAGAAAAAGTCGATGAGGAGACATTGATGATTTTAGAAACGAACAAAGGTATTCGCCCTGCTGTAGGGTATCCAAGTTTGCCCGACCTCTCCATCAACTTCTTGTTGAATGAAATGATCAATATGAAATCCATCGGTATCACATTGACGGAGAATGGTGCCATGAATCCGCCATCGTCCGTATCGGGGCTTATCATCCGTCACCCTGCAGCACACTATTTCAGTATAGGTCGCATCAGCGAGGAACAGTTTAAGGATTATACGCGGCGTCGCTGTCTCCCTCCAGAGCGGATGCGCCAATTCCTTCATGCTGTATTAGATTAGGTCTAAAAATCAACAAGTCAACAATCACATTGAGAATTATGAAACTGCTTTATCTCATTTACCAGTACTGCATCGCGTTTCCCGTGATGCTTGTGGTGTCTGTCTTTTGTGCGTTGGCCGCGATTGTCTGCGGCACGCTGTTCGGCATGGAGGCAGGATGGTGGACGGCACGAGTATGGGGATGGTTGTTCTGCCGTATGTTCCTGCTCCCCGTCAAGGTGGAGGGAAAAGATAAACTCGACGGACGGCAGGCATACATCTTTGTGGGTAACCATCAGAGTATGTTTGACATTTTCCTGATGCTGGGTTTTCTGCCCCACCGGTTCAAATGGATGATGAAAAAAGAGCTATCACGCATCCCGCTGATTGGCTATGCTTGCAAGTGTTGCGGTTTCATTACTATTGACAGGTCGAGCAAATCCGACATTGTACATACGATGTCGCAAGCTGACGAAATGCTACGCCGCCACAACTCATTGGCAATGTTCGCCGAGGGTACTCGCACTCTTACTGGAAAATTAGGACAATTCAAACGAGGGGCCTTCAAACTGGCCATAGAGCAACAATTGCCTATTGTTCCCCTCAGTATCAACGGAACCTTCGAAGTGATGCCGAAAGGACGTAAATACGTTCGACACTATCCTCTGCGTCTTGTAATCCACGACCCCATTTTCCCTCATAGTTCTGATGGAACAGAAATGGATCGTTTACGCGACGTTACACGCGAAGCTGTCCTCTTTGGATTAGACGAGCATTATAAATAAAGGTCTCGATAAAGGAAAAGGAAGTTAGTTTCCCGAAGCAAGATTCTGCTGCGACATCTCGCGGTTAGCTGTCATCACATAATTGCGGACGAGGGGGTTCTCCTTGAATTGCAGCGGTGCATCATCAAGCACTTGGCGGATGAGTGGAGTTATCATCGGACGAGGAAGACCATACGAAAGCATCCCAAAACCACAAAGCCCCAATACATTCGAATAGTTTGCGCGGATGAATCCCGTTATCAGCTCCGTCATGGACTCAGTAATTGAGGTATAGACTGAATCCACATAGTGACGTACTGCGTCAGAACTAGTACCATTCATAATCATTTGAGACTCTATGCGTCCTAATTCATTCACTTGCGAATCGAGTTTATTCTTATCATCAAAGAACGAATAAAGTGCATTGTTGAGCGGCGTACCGGAAACGCGGTATGCCAAGCCTGTGAGGTTTACATTGAGGACTCCTTCCTCAAGAACAATGGGTATAAGCGGCGCATCATCGACAAACAGCGTAGCAATAACCACAGAATCCAAATGCCCTTTCATGGCAAATGCTCCGTGAGTCACCTCACAGGAATCCACCGGAAGCCATTGCCCTTCCAACGTCGGTACCTTCAGTATCACTTGCCGTCCCTTGAAATGGGACACATCGGTAGTACCCTTGACAAAATAAGTGTTCTGACAAGAGGAGAGCAACAAAGCAGTCAGTAGAAACAATGAGAATTCTTTCACTTTTGTTCAAAACTGAAAACGATGCAAAAATAAAACGTTCCCGCGAAATGAGGAAACGTTTTATTTTTGTTTAAGAAAGAAGGGCTTTTTTTTATTTATTTTTTCATATGTGAAATGAATTAATCCTTCTTTGCCTCTTGTGGGATGCGGAACGAGGTGTAGAGTTCGATGATGGCTGCAACGAGCAGGCAAATCACCCATTCGTTGTGGCGAAGGGTGAGCATAAGCACTCCCGTAAGCACCAGAAGGAATGCACCTATCAACTGCTGGCGACGCAAACGGCGGATGACAAAGCTATCGCCCATGTATTTATCCGTCACCTGAGCGATGCCGAAAAGTACTGCTCCAACCAGATATAAATATGGAGCCCACAGCCAATGGGTTATCATGACTACTGCGCCTACAAAAAGCAAGATGCCGCCAAGAACATAGAGAATTTGCTTCATTCCTTTCATCGGATAATAAAGACTTCTTCCCCAACCTCGTGCATACCGTATTGTTCACGGGCAATTTTCTCGAGACTCTTGCCGTCGTCAGTCTCAAGGGCTTTCAATTCGCCCCAAAGCGAGTCGCAAGTTTCCTTGTAATTGTCGCGCTGCGAAGTGAGGCGACTGATTTCATAACGATTTTTCAGCCGCACCATCAGGTTATTTTTGTCAAGGAAACAGACAATGGCCAGAAAAGCAAGGACGGTAAGAAAATACTTGTGACGACCCACGTAATGCCAAAGCTGAGAAAGAAACTTTTTCATGATGATTTACATTTCGTTACCAACCTTGCGGGCACGGTTAGGTTTGTCGAGATTAATGCCGTCGCTAATGCCGACCTCTACGAGAAGGTTCCAGCCAGCGCAAAGGTAAACGTAATTCTGCAGTTCGCCAGCCTCGGGGACAACGACAGTCTTGGCAAAAGGTGTCGGCTTCGTATCAATGGCTACGACGTGAACTCCAGCATTTTTGAATACGGTGAGGAATTTGTCGTACTCATTCTCGATGGGAGCGACGATGAAGACGATGTCACCATCCTGCATGATTTCTTCGATGCCATGCACAGCATAGGTACCCTCGAGGTAATCGCTCTTACGACGGGTTATCTCGTTGGTCTTGAGGGTTAGTTCTTCAGCCACACCATCATTCATGCCACAGAAATAGATGGTATGAGCACCCTTTACCCATTCAACGATTTCGGGGTCTACGGGGAGTGTAAGGGCTGTCTCAATCTTTTCAGGTAGCCCATTAAGCGCAGCCTTCATATCCTTGCCAGCAGCGTTCCAGACGATGCTCTCGCAGAACATAGCTTGTTCGACGACGCTCTTTGTTGCAGCAACGGCGTTCTCCCAGCCACATTTCAACACATGACCTTTCACACAAGCCTCTTCGAGGGGCGTATTGGGATTTGCAGATAAACTAAAACGGCGCTTGTTGCCCTTTGCCGTGAGGTCAAGTGCAAGCATAAGTGTTTCCTTGGTGCGGCCGCTGTTACTGTCAAGCACAACGGCATAGTCGTCGAGTTTGTATTCACAGCATTGGTAACTGCCATCAGTCTGAACATTCACATCGAGTCCCCAGCGCATGGCTCTACGGCGGGCGTTCTTGGCCGGCATGATACGGCTACTACCCTCTCCAGCGAACATCAGCTTGCGAGTTTCCTTCACGGCGTCAGCCACAAACTGGCTGTCGGCGGGGTCGAATTTACGAACGGTGTCAACCGTTCCCATCATTTCCTGCACCAGGTAGTACTGGGCATATTTCTCTTCTTTCAGATTCATAATGTACTCTTTTTTGTAGGTTAATAATAAGGTGTGATGTTTTTCATAGTCTCAGGCGGAGTTCTTCGAGGCGCTTCAGGTTAACTTCTGTCTCACAGCGTATCTGCTGCACGAAGGCGTTGTCCTCGATAGTACCGATGGCGGCCTCCATTTCCGCCTCGTTGCGGTAGGTGGCCTGACGGAAGATATTGTCGTGGTCCTTCTTTCGTGAGTTGTAAACTTCATCGCAAATATACTGCTGAATGCGCTTTTCGGCATCAATAGCCTGTTGCCAGGCTGCGCCGTCCATAGTATCTACGCCCATGACGAAACACAGCGAGAGATAGGCGTGACGAAGCTTGTCAAGGGGATAACGCCTCCATATATCATTATAGCGCTTGTGGATATCCTTCCAGCTGGTCAGTTTGCCTTCACGGATATCGGCACGTATGCGGTCGAAGTCCGTTGTCATCATCAACTGTCCGCCGAGGTTTATCCACTCCCGCTGGCGACGGCTTCGAAGGAGGGTGGACATGGACGTCAACGTCTCGCTCGGATTGGCTTCGATGTAGCCCAGCACGTTCATCATGGCGTAGTGAATGAGCATTTCGCCATAAGCGTGATAGGCGCGGAAGACTTTGCGAATGCGGACGCGCCGTTTACCTTTTTCCATGTTCTCACCGAAGATGTCGAGGCCATCCACAATGGCAGGGTCACCACCCAGCAGCTCGTGGCCCTTAGCCCGCAGTTGCTTGTCGGTGTATTCATTAAGTGTGTTAAGGGTTTTTGTGTCCTTAACTTTGGCATTTTGTTCTCTTAGCCAGGCTTTTGTCGTCCAGATTTCCAGCAGCTTACGAGCAGCAATAGCCTCTTCCATGCTGTCGGGGGCAAAAGTTTCGAATTCGATATGCTGTACCTTGGTCACGCGCTTATCGCGTGTCTGGTACTTCCAGGAGTTGCGTGCAAGGGCATACATGTTGTGGAGCCACCAGAACGCCGGCATCACCTCCAGTTCATTAGTCTGCAAATTGTTGCTGACGAGTGAGAAAGGAAGCATAATATGTAGTTCCGATGGGTAGTCGGCCTTGGTGAGCAGGGTGAACGAGGCAAACTTGCTGGAATGTTTCACGCTGCTGCATAGCCCGGGCCAGAATCCACGCCCCGCCACTATCTCGTTGTCGTTCGTACGGCTATTGTGATTAGAACCGACGGTGGCGCCAGCAGCCATGTTGCTCTGCCCCATCACGACGGCAGCCACAAGGAACGAATTATTGTGGTGTTGCTCGTGGGCGGGGAAAATGAGGTTGTTCAACACCTCGCAACATGAGATGGTGGAATTGTCGCCTAGAATGGAGTCGATGACGCGTGCGCCATATTTGATGTTACAGTTGTTGCCCAGCACAAATTTCACGCAAGTGCACGAGTAAAACACGCGGCAGCCGTAGCCCATTATGCCGTTTACGAGGATGACGTTCTCTCCTATCTGCGAAGGCTCTTTTTCAGAGCTGTTAATGGTGATATTCTTCAGTTTCGAGGCACCCTTGATGTAACATGACGAGCCAACCTTGACATCCTTGATGATGCTGGAATTTTTGATGACACAGCCTTCGCCTACGGTGCCGTAATAACCGCGGTGGTGGTCGACAGTGGCTTGGGTAATTTCCTCCAAACGGCGTTGCAACGGCTTGTCGTCAATGTATTTCGCCCACATGTAAGCATCGGCAGTAATAATGCCGTCAAATGGCCACACCTCGCGACAGCCTGTTTCGTTCATCACCTGCAGCTTCACGCGCACGGTCTCATCCTCGCCGTCTTTCACGATACCATTGCCGAACTTCGCATGGTCAGTCGTACACATCTCCTCGATGTTGAAGAGCATGGTGCGCGGCCCGATGATATAGTGAGATAGATAGTGGACGTCGTGAATTGCGCAGTCGTCGCCAATGTCACACGAATGGATGCTTGAGTTGGTGATGCCGATGGGCAGACGCAGGTCGTGGTATTGGAGGCCGTTGGTGCTCACACGTCCGATGCGTATGGTACCATAGAATTTATTGTTCTTCACCATACGAGGCTCGAATTCGTCCGTTACCCAAACAGTGTCCCACGACGTAGCGGTGTTGTTGTTCTTTACGAGACGTTCGATTTCATCGCTGGCAAGGTGTCGCCATCCACCCTTCGGAGCCTTCACCTGTTTATTGCGCAGGTAGTATTTATCCTTACCGGCTGGCAGGAACTGGGGGTCAATCCAGCCATTAAACAGCCGTTCTGGGGGTAGGACAGTCACTTTTTCCATTTTTTAGGCGATGATGGTTCGTTTTTACGGCGGCAAAGATAATCTATTTTACCCATATCGACAACGAAAGTTGACATTATTTAGTGAAAAAAAAAGTAAAAAATAGGGTAAAAATCTGAAAGACGGCAGCAGTTACAGCACTAGGGTGATATGCCCTTAAACATTAATGTTTCTAGTAAAGATTTACCTAAATTGGCGCCCCCTAATAAAATGCCAGCGCCCCCTTCTGGCAGGACAGCCCCCCCCCGAAAAAACAATTTGCTCTTAATCGCCAAAACGCTTGATGAGGTTGTAGGCGCCATAAAGGCCCAGTTCACCAGCCTTGCTGAGGTCGCGCGTACCCTGCTCGTTCTGACCAAGGAAGAGACGCGCCAGTCCGCGGTTGTAGTAGGCTTCAGCAAACGAGGGATTCATGGCAATGACCTCATTATAGTCGGCAATAGCGGCGTTGTAATCGTGCATCATAGCGTGGATGTTCGCACGATTGTACCAAGCATAGGCAAAGTCGGGAGCAAGGTCGATAACCTTACCGAAGTCTGCCAAACAGAGTTGGTAAAAGGTGTACTCGGTGCCGACCGGGGTATTGTCTGCTGTACCTGTAGCACTCATGAGCTCTTGCGCCTCGTTACTACGGCCTTCAATCTGAGCCTGCTTGTAACGAGCCACGGCACGGTTAAAGTAGGCTACCCAGAGACTCCCGTCGGCTGCGATGGCGCTGGAATAGTCTGCAATGGCGCTGATGAGGTCTTGTACGAGATAAAAGTCCAGCCCCCGTGCGAACCAGTGGACGGCCGTCTGTAGTGCTATGCTGGTAATTCCGTCTTCCTCCCCATCACCCGCCGCTAACTGTGTCACAAGACGCGTCTGCTCGTTGATGTCGGCAAAGTGGAACGCTATCTGCTCCTCTGTGAGAGGCGATTCAGAAGATGTGACGATGAGTGGACGTGGCAATCCTCCGTTACGGTTCAGAGCATCGAGGTCGTGATGGTATGCAACACTACGCGGCAGCCCCGATGACTGCTCGTAGCATGTAGCCACATAAAGCGGCAGCATCTCCACGTGGATGTTACGGTTCTGCACCTTTCCGCGGTATTCGGAAGCATATTCGTTACCTTCCAAGGCAAGCTCATCGTCAGCAATCACCAGCCGCTTGTATTTCTTGACGTTGCGATCGGACTTGCGGCGGACGTCGCTATCCTCCCCCTCATCCTTCTCGTCATCGTCCTGACGGGTGTCGCCTCCGCCCCACGAAGCAAGCTGTGCCTTTAGAAGTACGATACGATCCTCCTCTGCCAGTTTGCGCCTGCCTAGGCGGTCGCGTACCTCGGCACGGCACTCGTAGCCGTAGAGGAATTTCGGATACTCTGTCAAAACGGCTGTAAAATCGGACTCGGCTCCCTCGTAATCGCCCGTCTGCATGCGCAGCAGGGCACGGTTGAAAATGGCAATCGTGTTGTCGGGCTCGCGACTGATGACAAAATCGAAATCCTCGATAGCGCGGTTATTGTCACCCACTTGAGCACGTAAAAGACCACGATTGTAATGCCCAAGGAAGCTGTTGGCGTCCATGTCAATAGCAATGTCGTAGTCGCTCATGGCACCGCGCAGGTTCTGCTGGTGATAGCGCGCTAAGGCGCGGTTGATATAGTCGTTCGACGAGGGAATGAGGTGGATGGCATAAGTCAGGTCCTCCTCAGCTTCAGCATAGCGCTCCTGCTGCATGTAGAGAATCGCCCGCATGGAGTAAGCCGCAGCATTATACTTGTCAACCTTCATGCTCTCGGCGATGTCAGCATAGGCTGCCACAGTATCGCGCCGCTGGATGTTGACCTGCGCACGGATGGTAAGTGCTGGTGTATATTTCGGAGCAATGCGATGCAACGTGTCGAGTACACCGATGGCTTCGTCGAAACGCTCGGTATACCCATAGCAGAGTGCCAAATTGTGCCAAATGCCCTCGTTCTCGGGGTCGAGACGGGCTGCATCGCGATAGTCGCTGATGGCTCCGTCGAAATATCCCTGCCGCATCCTGGACAGCGCTCTCACCTGATAGCAATCTGCCACGAAAGGATTGCGGTCGATGGCCTGCGTGCAGTCTGACTCTGCTCCGCCGAAATCGTCGAGATAAAACTTCGCCAGACCACGAAAGAAGTAGGACTCATATAGATAAGGCTTGGCGTTGATAACCTGATTGAAATACTGGATGGAGAGAACATAATCCTTGAAGTACAATGCATTCCGCCCCACCATCATCATGTGGTCGGTATTAATTTGTCCTTTTGCTCCTGCGGAGAACAGAAGAAATAATGAAAAATGAATAATGAAAAATGAAAAACAAACAGCCTTGCTACCAGCACGCCGTATACGAGACATTCGGTTATTCATTTTTCATTCAATAGTTTTTTATTCAAAACGGCTACTTTCGCACCGTCTTCACCTTGTAGTCACAATGGGCTTTGCCAGCCAGCAGGGCTTTGAGTTTGCCCTTGTTCATCTGACGGCGAAGGGGTGAAATGTGGTCAATAAACATACGGCCTTCGAGGTGGTCGAACTCATGTTGCATGACGCGAGCCAGATAGCCCTCCGCCCATTCGTCGTGTTCCTCGAAATTCTCGTCCATATAGCGAACGTGTACTTTCGTGGGACGTATCACCTTCTCGTGGATGCCAGGCAGACTGAGACAGCCCTCCTCGAAAACCTCTTCCTCACCCTCCGTTTCCAGAATGTGGGCATTGATGTAAGTTTTTCGGAATTCGGCAAACTCAGGCATATCCTCAGCCAGAGGACGGAGGTCGATGATGACAAGGCGGATGGGAAGTCCCACCTGAGGTGCCGCCAAGCCCACGCCATCGGCATGGATAAGTGTCTCCTGCATGTTCTCTATCAGCTGCGGTAGTTCAGGATAATCGGGGGTGATGTCTTCAGCAACCTTGCGAAGTACAGGTTGACCATAGGTATAAATCGGTAGTATCATGTTTTTTTTACTCTTTTTGACATTTGCTATTTACTTTTTTGAAACGAAGGGAATCCATATAACTTTGGAGGATGATGGTAGCGCTGATTTCATCGACGAGGGCTTTGTTCTGACGTGCTTTCTTGTGAAGGCCGCCGTCTATCATGGCTCGATGAGCAAGCACGGAGGTAAAACGCTCATCGACATATTCCACGGGTACGTCGGGCAGCAATTTGCGCAGGCGATTCACGAAGGGCGTGATGCGGCGCATGTTCTCCGAATCCTCTCCACTCATCTGTGTCGGCTTTCCGACGATGATGCGCTCTACAGGTTCCTTGCAGACATAGTCCATAATGAAAGCCTCCAGACGTGGCGTCTCCACCGTCGTGAGTCCGTTTGCAATCAGCTGCATTGGGTCTGTCACCGCCAGACCCGTCCGCGCCTTGCCGTAGTCGATAGCCAGAATCCTTGCCACTTGCTCTGACGCTAAACTATTGTATGTACTTCAGGCTTACGATGTATAGTCCGACAACCACAGCCAGCAGCAATAGCCACACCCAGATGGGAAACCCCGTCCAACGACGCCGTTTCGCGGGCTTCCGGAACGATATTCTCTTCTCTTCGTTTGCTTCGTTCGATTCCATTTTTATCGTCATTTTAAGAAAAACGCGGTAAAATTACGAATATTTTTTGAGAACTACGGGATTCTTGCTACTTTTGCTCCTAAATTTATTATTAATTAATGGAACTATGCGGAATTTTACTTCTTTTTTACTCATGTTGCCGACTGTCGGTAATTGCCAATGCAGATATAGTCTACAAGGTTTAGGGTAAAAAAGAATAACGCCGCAATTATGCAAAGAGGGGAAAGAACGCGCACTACATCTTCAGACTATCCTTATCTATTCCGTTCCACACATCACTTTTTACAGAATAGGCGAATAAATTCTCAGAATAGGCGAATAAATTGCCAGAGCAGGCAAATAAAAAAATAGAGTAGGCAAATAAAATCGCTAAGCAGGCTATTCATGATAGCAACTTTATTTCTCCATAAAGGACAGTCCCGTTTCGCAAAAAAGAAAGCACAGTATTATCCATTTCCTTCAACCTTGGATACGATGTAAAAAGAATAGTTTCCGGAAAGCAGGCTCAAACGGCCCTCTCGAATGGGGGTTAGAAAAAAAAGTTTCCAAAAAGAAAAATTGTTTGTTTTTTCTTTTGCAGATTTCGGAAAACATTCTACCTTTGTAGCCGTTTTTGCGCCGCAAGACAAAGAATGTCCTTTGCAGGCTGTAATAACACCTGAAAAAGCAATAGTTTAACCATAAAAAATAACAGAAATAAAACCGAAACCATGAGCAGTTCAGAACTGAAAATCGTGAAAAGGAACGGCGTTACCGTGCCGTTCTCCATTGAGAAAATCAAAAACGCCGTCCGAAAAGCATTCCTTTCGGTCGGCACGTTTGCCACCGAAGAAGACCTCACCAACATCCTCGCGCGCGTAAATATCAGTAATGGTATGAGCGTGGAGGAAATCCAGAACCAAGTAGAAGTGGCGCTGATGGCAGAGAAGTACTTTGCTGTGGCCAAGAGTTACATGCTCTATCGCCAGCACCATACCGAGGACCGCGAGACGGTGGAGAAGCTGAACTTCCTTACTGGCTACGTCGATGCCGCCAACGCTGCTACCGGCAGTAAGTTCGACGCCAACGCCAACGTGGAGAACAAGAACATAGCCACCCTCATCAGCGAATTACCCAAACAGAGCTTCATCCGCCTGAACCGCCGTCTTCTCACCGACCGCCTGCGCGAGATGTATGGCCGCGAACTGCCCGACAAGTATTTGCGTCTGCTCAACCAACACTTCATCTATAAAAACGATGAAACCAGCCTCGCCAACTACTGTGCCTCAATCACCATGTACCCCTGGCTGCTGGAGGGACTTAGGCCCCTGGGCGGCATCTCCACAGCCCCCACCAACCTCAAGTCATTCTGCGGCGGTTTTGTCAACATGGTGTTCATGGTCTCCAGCATGCTCAGCGGCGCCTGCGCCACGCCTGAGTTCCTGATGTACATGAACTACTTCATCGGCAAGGAATACGGCGAGGATTACTACCTCCACGCCAACGATGTCGTTGACCTCTCGAAGAAACAGCGCACCATCGACAATGTCATCTGTGACGGTTTCCAGCAGGTTGTTTACACCCTCAACCAGCCCGCCGGCGCACGCAACTACCAGAGCGTCTTCTGGAATATCTCCTACTACGACCGCTACTACTTCGAGAGCCTATTCGGCGAGTTCCGCTTCCCCGACGGCTCGAAGCCCCATTGGGAGTCTCTCAGCTGGCTGCAGAAGCGTTTTATGAAATGGTTCAACAAGGAGCGCACGAAGGCCGTCCTCACCTTCCCCGTCGAGACCATGGCCCTGCTCAGCAAGGACGGCGACGTGATGGATACCGAATGGGGCGACTTCACCGCCGAAATGTACTCCGAGGGTCACTCCTTCTTCACCTACATCAGCGATAATGCCGACTCGCTCTCCTCGTGCTGTCGTCTGCGTAACGAGATTCAGGACAATGGTTTCAGCTACACCCTTGGTGCCGGCGGCGTCAGCACCGGTTCGAAAAGCGTCCTCACTATCAACCTCAACCGCTGTATCCAATATGCCGTCCGTGGCGGACTCAACTACATGGACTACCTCGAGGAAATTGTCGACCTCGTACACAAGGTACAACTCGGCTATAACGAGAACCTCAAAGAGCTCGACCGCAAAGGCATGCTCCCCCTCTTTACCACGGGCTACATCAACCTCTCGCGCCAGTACCTCACCATCGGCGTTAACGGCCTAGTGGAGGCTGCGGAATTCCTCGGCATCACCATCAACGACAACCCTGAGTACGAACGCTTCGTGCAGGATGTGCTTGGGCTCATCGAGCGCTACAACAAAAAGTACCGTAAGAAGGACGTCCTCTTCAACTGCGAAATGATCCCCGCTGAGAACGTCGGTGTAAAGCACGCCAAGTGGGATCGCGAGGACGGATACCAAGTGCCGCGTGATTGCTACAACTCGTACTTCTATATCGTCGAGGACACCACGCTGAACGTGCTTGACAAGTTCCGCCTGCACGGACGCCGCTACGTCGAGCATCTCACGGGTGGCTCGGCCCTCCACTGCAACCTCGAAAGCCACCTCTCACGGGCACAATATCGCCAGCTGCTGCGCGTAGCTGCCATCGAGGGATGCAACTACTTCACTTTCAACATTCCCAACACCCTCTGCAACGACTGCGGCCATATCGACAAGCGCTACCTCAAGGAATGCCCCTGCTGCCACAGCACCGACGTGGACTATCTCACCCGCATCATTGGCTACATGAAGCGCGTCAGCAACTTCTCCCTCCCCCGCCAGCAGGAGGCAGCCCGCCGCTACTACGCCAGTAGGGACAAAGCTCCCCAGGCAGTCATGGCGGAGGCAGAGGCTGAAGCGGAAGCTGTATTATGTTAAAATACGTTGACTACGATATTGTCTTCGACGAGGTTCCGGACGAAGTGGCACTGGCCGTCAGCCTTTCCCTTTGTCCGAACCATTGCGAAGGTTGCCACAGCCCCTATCTGCGTCAGGACATTGGCGAGGAGCTTACCTTGGAGCGCCTCGCCTCCATTATCCGCTGCTACCGCAGTGGCATCACCTGTCTCTGCCTGATGGGCGGTGATGGTGACACACACTCCTTGGAACAACTTGCTCGCTCGCTCCGCACCGCTTTCCCCACCCTGCGTCTTGCCTGGTATTCTGGCCGTCAGCAACTGCCCGAGAGCATGGACGTCACTATTTGGGACTACGTCAAACTAGGCCCTTACATCCCCAAACTGGGTCCCCTCACCAGCCCCACCACCAACCAGCGTCTCTACCGCATCCTTTCCGATTCCACCCTCGACGACCTCACCCCTCGCTTTTGGAGGGATAAAACCAGCAACGGGAAGATTGAGGCAACAGTTCCCCTGAAAACTTTATTAAACCCATAAAGACAATGAAAAAACAATGAAAAAAAACATATCGCACCTTCTTCTCTTCTGTTTCCTTGCGGACGCGGCAATCAGCATTATTGGCTGCACAAAAAAAGCTGATGTCCCTGCCCCATACGGTGCTGTGCCAACGGCGCGTCAATTGGCATGGCATGACATGCAGATGTATGCTTTTATCCATTTCACCACTACCACTTACCGCGATGTGGAATGGGGCTATGGCGACGCAGCGCCTGACGAGTTCCAGCCTACCCGCTTTAACCCCCGCCAATGGGTAGAGGTGCTGAAGGCTGCTGGAATGAAGGGAGTGATACTCACCGCAAAGCATCATGACGGTTTCTGCCTATGGCCCAGTCAGCTGACGGACTATAGTGTGGCCTATAGCTCGTGGATGGAGGGCAAGGGCGACGTCGTGGGGGCGCTCTCGAAGGAGGCCGCACGTGCCGGACTGAAGTTCGGTGTCTACCTCTCGCCCTGGGATCGCCACGACTTGCGCTACGGCACACCCGCCTACGTCAACTATTTCCGCGGGCAGCTGCGCGAACTGCTCACTCAGTACGGCCCCATCTTCGAGGTCTGGCAGGACGGTGCCAACGGTGGCGACGGCTACTACGGCGGCCTCTGCGAACGGCGCATCATCGATAACCGCACCTACTACGACTGGGCCACCACCGACACCCTCATTCGCGAGCTCCAGCCCATGGCCTGCATTTTCAGCGACGGCGGTCCCGACACCCGCTGGTGCGGCAACGAGAGCGGATCTGTCGGCGACCCCAACTGGGCCACACTCAACCGCGACAAATATGCTCCCGGCCGAGCTGACAACCGCGGTTTGCAGCATGGCGATGTCGGAGGTAGCCACTGGGTACCCGCCGAGGTCGATGTTTCCATCCGTCCAGGATGGTTCTACCACCAGCGTGAGGACGACCGAGTGAAGAGCGTTGCTCAACTCATGGATATCTATTACACCTCCGTAGGCCGCGGCTCGAACCTCATCCTTAACGTTCCTCCCACTAAGGATGGCCTTATCCACCCCACCGACTCAGCTCGTCTCATAGCCTTCGGCAAGGCGCTTCAGCGTGAGTTTAGCCGTCCGTTGAAGACGAATGCCATCAAGTCGCTGCGAGCATCCAGCGTACTCCGCGGTTTCCCCGCCCGCCTAGTGCTTGATGCTGACAATCAAACTTTCTGGGGCACGAATGACGATGTTCGTGAGGCTACGCTAACGATGACGTTGCACCGCCCCACGACCCTCTACTGCCTCCGTCTGCGCGAGCCCATCCGCCTCGGCCAACGCATTGACCATTTCTGCGTCGAAGCCCTCGCCCCTTCAGGTGAGTGGAAGCTCGTTGCCGAAGGCACTACCATCGGGCCGCAGCGCATCCTGCGCCTGTCCGAAGGCACCGAGGCTAGTGCCATCCGCCTCACCGTAGGTAGTGCCGAAGCTTGCCCCCTGCTCAGCGAAGTGCAGTTCTTCCTCCCTCCTGAAGCCGACGAATGATCTCCCCTGTCCGTGTCATCGCATGTACCGCCATGGTCATACTGCAGGGTTGTCTATGGTTTCCGCTGACAGTATCGGCCCAATCATCCGCCATTCCACTGCGTATCGGTTTTTTCAACGCGGAGAATCTTTTTGATTGTCAGCACGACAGCCTGACGGACGACTTCGAGTTCCTGCCTGATGGACGTCGGCGCTGGACCCCTGCCCGCTACCAGACGAAATTGCGCCGCGTGGCAGAAGTCATTGCCTCGATGGGCGATGACGAAGTGCCCGCAATCGTCGGCCTCTGCGAAGTGGAGAACGACCGCTGCCTCACCGACCTGACGCGGCACTCACCCCTTCATGCGGCAGCCTACAGCTATGTGATGTCACATGGCGACGACCCGCGCGGCATTGACGTCGCCCTGCTCTATCGTCCTGCCCTCTTCCATCCATTCTGTGCCGATGAGCATGCCGTTTCTGTGCGTGCCATTCATCGCAATGCTCATGCCCGTCCCGTGCTCCACGTCAGCGGAAGGCTCCCCACTGGCGACACCCTCGATGTCCTCGTCTGCCACTGGCCCAGCCGTCTTGGCGGCACGCGCGCCTCAGAGCCTCTGCGCAGTGTGGTAGCCTCTGTGGTGCAAGCAGTGTGCGACTCGCTGCAGACCGTACGTACCAAAGCGCTGCTCCTCGTCATGGGCGACTTCAATGAGCCTCCTTCGGGACATGCCGTTGCCCAGCTGGAGGGGGGCTCTCACCTCGTCAACCTTGCCCGCACAGCGCAACCCATGTACCCTCCAAAGAGAAACTCCGACTGCCAAGGCACCTACCGCTACAAAGGCCGTTGGGAAAAGCTCGATCAAATGCTCGTCAGCCCTGCTTTGGCAGCCTGTATCCCTGCGGCCAATATTACCAATGCCCCTTTCCTTACCATCTACAACGCCCCGTTCCTGTTGGAGCATGAGCCCGTCTATGGAGGATTGCGTCCCCGCCGTACCTTCCTCGGCCTGCGCTACCGTTCCGGCTACAGCGACCACCTGCCCATCTTTGCCGACTTCCTTTTCCCGCTGGATTAGTTACGCTTTTTACAAATTGAAGATTTCTCTGCCTATATATTTATTAGCACGTAGAAGGACGAAGAGTCAACCTATCGAGGTACGATATGTATGCAGAGGAATATTTGCCAAAACGTAGCAGTGTAGCAACACCCACTATTTGCTGATACGGAGGACGGGAGCGATTGCGTTGCAGGGTGCAGGGAGCTGTATAACGAGACCCTCGGCGGTCTGACGAGCGCGGACGTTGCCATAGCCCAGTAGGCGGACGCTGGAGATGGAACGGCGGAAGTGGGGATTGCCCTTGGCCAACGACTTGATGACGAGCCGGCCGTCCTCAGGCCAGTCCATGGCGGTGACGTAGAGATAACGCTTTGTCTGGTTGAAGCGGATGTCGGCTGCTGTCATATGGCTGTACTCGCCGTCGTTGAAGCCTTGAGCATTGATGGCAATGTTCTTCTCGGCCACAGGGCCTTCGCCGAAGATGTCCCACGGGCGAGTGTCGAAAATGCTCTCGCCGTTGACAGTCATCCAGGCTTCGAGGTCGTCGAGGATGGCTGCCTCCTTCTCGTCATAGGTACCGTCGGCTCGGAGAGGCACGCTGAGGAGCAAGTTGCCGTTCTTCGAGACGATATCTACCAGCTGGCGGACAACGGTGGCGGCGCTCTTGTACTGGTTGCGCTCGTAGATGGAGGTATTGTAGTGCCAACCGCCGATGCAATTGCAGGTTTGCCAAGGTTCGGGAACAATGAAGTTTGGCGCGCCGCGCTCGACGTCCCAGGTGATGGCACGGCGCTCTGCCTCGTCAAGAATCTTGCAGGTCATGACGCCCCGTGGATTGGAGTTATAGAAGTGAGCGGCAATCTTCAGTCCGCAGTCGCTGATGGGATAGAAGGGCAGCTTGGTGACGTCGAAGTAGATGATATCGGGCTGATAGCGGTTGATAGCGTCAAGGGTGCGGTCGTAGAAATTAGTGACGAAATCGGCCGAGGGCGGACAGGCGCCGTTGCCCCACCCCCACTGGCCGTGGATAGCGCCATTGTCCCAAGAGTTCTTACTCATGGGGTGGCACTGCTGGTAGAGCATCTGCGGGTCGAGGCCGTCCCACCACTTGCCTTTGCCATCAGCAACAGTAAGGTTGCCGTCGTAGTAGGCGCCAGCCTTTGGGCCCTTTAGGTCATAGCGTTGGGCGGGCTCGTACCACGTCCACGCATGGTCAGCATGGAACGAAATGCCGAGAGGAAGGCCGTATTTCTTGGCGGCACTGGCCCAGCCCTCGAGGATGTCGCGCTCAGGACCCATGCGGACGGAGTTCCATGGCTGGTACTTGGAGTCCCAAAGGTCAAAGTTATCATGGTGGTTGCCGAGCACGAAGAAGTATTTGGCTCCGGCGCGCTTATAACGTTCAACCAGCTTGTCAGGATTCCAGTTTTCGGCCTTGAAAAGGGGCAAGATGTCCTTGAATCCTACCTCGGAGGGGTGACCGTAATGGGCAACGTGGTAGTTGTACTCACGCGAACCTTCCATATACATCGAGCGAGCCATCCAGTCACCCGTTCCCTCGACGCATTGCGGCCCCCAGTGAGCCCAGATGCCGAATTTGGCGTCACGGAACCACTCGGGCGTCACATGGTCGGAGAGCGACTCCCACGTGGGTTGGAATTTGCCCATCTTCATCGGCTCATGTTCTTCCGACACGGGCACCTGGTAGGTCTGGGAGGTCATGACCAACGACCACGCGCTGACGGCTGCCAACAAAAAGAGATGTTTTTTCATAATACTATTGAATCTTGACTTTTAGACCTTAAGTTCATCACATTTTCACAAGGATGCGAAAAACCTTGCCGGGGGCTTCGGCCCATTGGGCAATGGCTTCGGAGGCTTCTTCAGGAGCGACGATGCGACTGATAAGGACATCAATCGTGGTTTGTTGGCCCTTAGACTCGTTGATTTGTTGCCCCATTAGATAGCGGACGACGGCGCGGAAGTCGGCAGAAAGGGCGTTGCGCGAGCCGCGGATGTCGAGTTCCTTCTGCACAAACAGCTTGGTCTGAAAGGTGACCTCGCTCTTGGCATAGCCGATGCAGACGACACGACCCGTGAAGGCCACCTCGTCAACAGCCATGCGGTAGGTGACGGGGCTGCCTACAGCCTCGATGATTACATCGGGGCCGAAGCTTGAGGTGAGCTCCATGAGACGGGCATGGACATTGTCGGAGAGTGTGTTGATCACATGGGTTGCGCCCAGCCTCCGGGCGAGAGCAAGTTTCTCGTCGTCGATGTCGGCAGCGATGACGGTAGCGCCGCGCAGGGCGGAACGCACAATGGCTCCCATGCCCACCATGCCGCAGCCAATGACCATCACAACGTCGCTGTCGGTGACGGTTGCACGGCTGACGGCGTGGAAACCTACGCTCATCGGCTCGATGAGGGCACAGATGCGGGCATCAAGCCCTTCAGCAGGGATAATTTTCTGCCAAGGGAGCGCGATGCGCTCGCGCATGGCACCGTTGCGCTGCACGCCGAGCGTCTCGTTGTGTTCACAGGCATTAATGCGCCCACTCCGGCACGAGGCACACTGTCCGCAGTTGGTGTAGGGGTTGACGGTAACGACCATGCCGGGGCGCAGCGTATCGGGCACATCCTCCCCCACCCGCTCAATCACCGCGCCAATCTCGTGGCCGGGGATAACGGGCATGCGAACCATAGGATTGCGCCCAAGAAACGTGTTGAGGTCGGAGCCGCAAAAGCCTACATACTGCAAGCGGAGAAGCACTTCGCCAGCCTTAAGCTCAGGCTCGGGAATCTCCACAACTGCCATCTGGCGTTCAGAAAGAATCTGTACTGCTTTCATTGTTTTTCTTTTTTGTGGGGGGGGCAAAGGTTAAACGTCTATCGATTTTCGATGCCTATTATTCTGACATATTTTTAATATAAGGTATATCGGGTAAGTTCTGGAAGCCGTAGAAACGGCAAGCGTTTTCGCCCAAGAAGAGGCGCTTTGCCTCGTCGGTAAGCTCAGCGGAGCGGCTGACGAAATCGTAGCTCATGCGGTAGGTAATGGCGGTGATAGTGCGGGGGTAGTCGCTACCCCACATCAGTTTTTCCCAGCCCACAAGGTCAGCCGCCTCACGGATGGCGCGCACGGCGCTGGGAAAAGGATAGAACTCACTGTTATAGAGCCATGTGATGCCGCCTGACTCCACAATGACGTTTGCGTTTTGGGCAAGTCGGATTTGTTCTCTCCAGTCGGGATTTTCCCAAGGCGGGATGACGGGCGGAGCTGCCATACCGAGGTGTCCGATGGCAATACGCAGGCGGGGACACTTGCTTATGACTTCGCGAAGCTCGTCAACCTGTGTCATACCATCGGCAAGGGTGATGGAGAGGTAGGCGCCCCGCTGCTCCATGAGGCGGAACACCTGCATCATCTCCGAGCTGCAGAGCGAGCGCCCCAGCAGACGGTGGCCCGGAATGGCAAGACCACGAAAGCCATTGTCAAGAAGACGAACGGCCTCGGCATAGAAGCCATCTTGCAGCCAGTCAGGCATACCATAGACGAAGAAGCGCTCAGGCCACGTGTGGGCGACAGTGGAGAGATAGTCATTCTGCAGACCGTCGATAAACTCCTGCACAACCACAGCAGCTGCCACCTGAGCGTAGTCCATATTGGAAAGGAACACTTCTGCGGTGTTACGGCCGTCAATCATAAAGGGCGGGAGCATCTGCACCTCCTCGCCAAGGAACAGCGAGCGCCCGTTCGACAGCGTCCGGATGGGAAGCCCGTTCCACGCCGTATCCTGACGTAGCCATAAGTGGCTATGGGAATCTATAATCATATCTTATTGACCTATTGATTTATTAATCTACGAATTAAGCCAGCGTGCGCCCATTTGGCTGCCGATGATTTGTTGTACGGTGCGGACGAGCTGCTCGTCGATGGGTTCCTCGGCATAGCGGATATTACGCCCCACATTGACAGGGTTAGCGCTGCTGAAGAGCGTTGTAGCGATGCGGGGATTCATTGTGCCGGTAGAGAACTGCACCGCCAGCTTCTCTATCGGGTATCCCTGCTCCTGGCAATAGGCAGCAGCACGGGCACAGGCCTCCTTCAGCGCTGCGGGAGCTGGATGCCAGTCAGGTGTACCGCGTGTGGAGAGCAGCCCCATCGACAACGGCGAAGCATTGATGACGCCCACGCCGTGCGCCTCGAAGAAGTCGAGGTATTCCGTCAGCAGCGTGTCGTTCAGGCTGTAGTGGCAGAAGTTGAGGATGCTTTCTACCACACCCTCATCGCATTGCTCCACCACCCAGCGGAGGTTCTCGGGTTGAAGGTCGGTGATACCCACGTGCCCAACGACACCTTTACGGCGCAGTTCGACAAGCGCAGGCAACGTCTCATCGACAACCTTCTGTAGGCCTCCGTCCATACCCGCCTGGAACTCGATGTCGTGGACGTTGATGAGGTCGATGTAGTCAACACCCAGCCGCTCCATGCTCTCATAGACACTCTCCGTAACGCGCCGTGCGCTATAATCCCACGTGTTCACGCCGTCATGCCCATAGCGCCCCACCTTCGTGGAGAGGAAATACTTGTCGCGCGGAATCTCGCGGAGCGCCTTGCCCAGCACGGTTTCCGCCTTCAGATGCCCGTAGTAGGGCGACACGTCAATGAAGTTGATGCCGCTTTCGACGGCAACGTGCACGGCACGGATGCCCTCGTCCTCGCGCACACTATGGAAGACGCCGCCCAGCGACGATGCTCCGAAGCTGAGGTTCGACACCCTCATGCCCGTCTTTCCAATTTCATTATAAATCATGGCAACTCGAAATAATCTGTATTTTGAGGACAAAGATACAAGTAAGCAAGAGAAAAAGCAAATAATAATGAAAAAAACTCATTCCGCAAAAACGCGTTTTCTTTTCATCAATTATTCCCACATTCTGTTTTTTGCCTGCTCTGACGATTTATTTGCTTGGGCTGGCTGATTAGTTGCTTATTCTGTTTTTTTATTTGCTTACGCTATTTATAAACAGCGCCCGTGTTTATATAAACAGGGCCCCTGTTTATAAAAAAACAAATGCAGCAAAAAACTGTGTAGATAGTGTAGATAAAACGCCCCATCCACACGCATCAAACAGCAATAAATCAACCCAATACCCCTCTTGTGTAGATTGTGTAGATGTTATACAAACTATTAGAAGGAATGAAACATTTTCTCTTTGAAGCCCCTCCTACATCCGCTTATCCAAGTGAGGCATTGGTTATTAATCCATCTACTTATTTTGGATGCCTAACTACATTTGAAAAGGGTTTTTCTGGTTTCTGTAAACAGGATGCGTTATTTTTTATTACCTTTGCAGCCCGAAAAGAAAAACAAGGAGGAAAGACTATGTTGACAACACTAATGGCTGCAGCATTGGTTATCAATGAGTTGATGGCTGCAAACTTGGGGACGGTGATGAGTCCTGCCATCAACTTCGACAGTTGGATTGAGCTGTACAATCCTGACGATACGCCTGTCAATCTGGGAGGGATGTACTTGAGCGACAATGGTGCCGACCTCCATCGATGGAAGATGCCTACCGATGTGGGCAGCGTGCCAGCCAAGGGCTTCAAGGTCATCTGGTTGGGTTCCCACGACATTAAGGCCTCACAGGCCCCCTTCAAGCTCGATGCCGACGGTGGAACCATCTACCTAAGCGACGCCGACGGTACGCTGGTGCTCAGCCAGGAGTATCCCGAGTGCATGAGCCGAACGGCATGGGCTCGAATCACCGATGGCGGCGACACATGGGGCTGGACGGCGACAGCCACTCCTGGGGCCAGCAATGCCACAGCCTCCTTTGCCTCCGAGCGGCTGCCAGCGCCCGTAGTCAGCGTGGGCAGCAAACTATTCTCAAGCTCGCTAAACTTCAACGTCGAAATTCCTGAAGGTGCCACTCTGATGTACACCACAGACGGAAGCCTGCCCTCAGCGCCAAAAGCGGATGGCCAAGAGGGCGACCCCTGGGTGGAATGTGTCAGGAACGGCGACTGCGAGGGGGATGATGCCAGCAGTCTCATCAGCCGCGATGCCGGCGGGAATGGTAATGTGAAGCGCATCGTTGACGGCGTGGGCTGCGACGGCTCACGAGGAATCCGCGTGCATGCCATTGCCAACCCGAAATACGACTACGATGCCCAGTTTTTTGTCTATACCCCTGACCACATCTGGCGTCCGGGCCAGAAATATCGCTTCAGCATGATGGTGCGTGCCGACAAACCTAGCCGCATTTCCGCCCAGACACACACAACACCAGGCAACTATATTTATTGGCAGATATTGGCAGGCAATTACGACATTACCACCGAATGGCAGGAGATTTACTACGAAGGGACCATCACCGACGAGCATGTGGGCAAGCAGGGAGGATGGTGGGGAGGTCAGGAAAACTACCAAGACATGCAGACTATCGCCTTTAACCTCAATGGCGACAAGCAGGAAAACAACTTCTACTTCGACAACGTGTCGTGGCAGCTTTATACGGGTGACGACTCCGGTGCTGATGCCACACGCAAAAGCGAGGATGGGCAGTTCTCCATTTCAAAGACCACAAACTACGTGTTCCGCCTCTATAAGGACGGCTACCTGCCCAGCGTGCCTGTCACCCGCAGTTTCATCCATACTTCCAACAAATATACACTCCCCGTCATCAGCATCGTTGGCGACAAGAGGTACTTCACCGACCCCAAGATCGGTCTCGACTGTGACGGCGACGGCACAAACGGCCGGACGGGCAACGGACAAGACCAACCGAAGAACTATAACCAACCTTGGGATCGTCCCGTAAACTTCAGCTATCTCTCTCCCGAAGGCGAGATGCTGTTCAATCAGGACGTGAACATCAAGGTTTCGGGCGGCTACACCCGTTCCCAGCAATACCGTTCGTTCAAACTGAAGTCCAATAAAGTGTTCGACGGACAGAACCGCTTCGATTTTTCCTTCTTTCCACAAAAGCCCTACATCCGCAGTAAGACTCTGCTACTCCGCAATGGTGGCAACGACATCTGGCGCCACAACGCCCGTTTCATTGATCCAGCTCTTGAAACCATCATCCAGCGTTCGGGCATCGATCTCGACGTGCAGTCGTACGTGCCTGTCATAGAATATGTAAACGGACAGTTGCGGGGAGTGCTCAACCTGCGCGAGCCTAATAACGACAGCTTTGCATATGCCAATTTCGGCTATGACGACGATGAACTCGACGCATTCGAGAACCTCAAGATGAAGAACGGCAACGACAGCGTCATCAACCGCATCTTCGAGCTGGGTCGTCATATCAACGACCCTGGAGCCTACGACGAGCTTATCTCCCTGCTCGATGTTGACGAGTTCATCAACTACATGGCCGTCACCTTGTTCCTTTATAATGACGATTGGCCCGACAACAACATCAAGGCCTACCGTAGCCGGAACGACGGTCGCTATCGCTTCATCAGCTTCGACCTCGACTATGCTTTCAAGGGATGTTGGGACTATAGCGGTACCGACCCCTTCGTTACCTTCTACAAGTTTAAGGATTCGAGCGCGCCTAGAAGCAGCTACAATAAGGATATTGTAAACCTCTTGTTGAATTTGCTAAACAATGATGGCTTCCGCCGTCGGTTCATCGACACCTTCTGCATCGTGGCCGGTAGCGTTTTCGAGTCCACCCGTTCCGGAATGATTGTGGATGAGTTGCTTGCCAATGTGAAGCCCATGTGCCAACTTATGAAACAGCAGGGCATCAACGATGGTCACGACCCCGACCGCGCCGCCAATACTATTAAGAACGAACTGAGGGGACGTAGCGCTACGATGACAAACTACATGAAGCAATTTGCTCCCATGAAACTCAGCACCGTCACACGGCAGAAGGTCACCCTTACCACAAATCTCTCCACACAAACTGCCAACCCTTCAACTCTGACCGCCAGCCTCATTACCATCAATGGACTCCGTGTGCCTTATTCATACTTCGACGGGCACCTCTTTGGCCCCGTTCGCATCGAGGCCCAAATTCCTGCTGGCTACCGCTTCGCAGGATGGAGGAGTGGGAATGACCTGATATCTACGGAGCCGATTATCGACCTGTCTGATGGCAGCACCATTAGTCTCACGGCCATATTCCAGCCGCTCTCGTCCAAAGACTCTGCCGCGCAGGGCATACCACCTGTGCGCATCAACGAAGTTAGTGCTGCTAATGGCATCTATGTCAACGATTACTTCAAACGTAACGACTGGGTAGAGCTCTATAACACTACCTCCGAGCCGATTGATATCGAAGGAATGTACCTGAGTGACAATGCCAAAGAACCCCTGAAGTACCAAATTCAATCTTCAATTTTCAATCTTCAATCTACCGTCATACCCGCCCACGGTTATCTTGTCGTCTGGTGCGATAAACTCGAGCCACTTAACCAATTACACGCCTCATTTAAGCTTGATGCCGAAGGAGGCGAGGTGCTGCTCACCGCAGCCGACGAATCGTGGACCGACCAACTTACCTACATCCAGATGAAGTCTGACGAAACTATCGGTCGCTATCCCGACGGCTGTGCCGATGTCATCACCATGAACATGCCAACCATTGCTACTTTCAACTGCGCCTCGAGCTATGCTATGCCTGTCAGCCAAACTATGAGCATTGGCAACCTCGTCGCCGCTGGAAGTCTCACGGTCTATTATGCAACAGAGCGAATTGTCATCAGCTGCAACAACGACGGTCCCGTCAGCGTCAACATTGTCAACCTTATCGGTCAGCAGCAACTCAGCCTCATAGCCGAGGTGTCAGGCGGATGTGCCGAGGCTGACATCAGCCTACTGCCGGTGGGCTGTTACATTGCCATCGTTGCTGACGGTAACGGCCAACGCACCGTCAGCATGTTCATAAAGAACTAATTACAGAGTTTCCCAATTTTAGACGAGATAGAAGAAGGGACGAGCATAGTCGGCACAACCAGAAAAGGTGATATAATTCTTATTTTTATTTTGATCATATCTCTTAGGAAGTCTTCGGAAGGCTCTTCGTTAATGACATCTATCTCGTCTCTAAAGACAGGAAAACATGAAAGAAACCGTCGATGATTAGCTGAAAATAAAATGCCGTATCGGGCACACAAGGCATCGCCCCATTGATAATTTCGCCAGTATTGAAACAAGAGTGATTTCCATGAAAGGAGCGAAAAAGAGTTTTTATAAAAAGCGAGAAAAGTAAATAGAATTGTTTGAAAAATGACTTACTTTTTAGAAATAATCTGTGAAAAATATTTCACTCTTAATTAGACGATTAAATATAATCTACAAAGCCATTTTATTTACTTTTTGTTTTACCTTCGAATACAGGGGGCATAGTAAAATACTATCTTTGCAACGAAAAGTAATATACCATTCATGTTAAACGCTCGATTTTCTGAGTTATATCTCAACAACTACTCCCGCTTGCTGCGAATAGCCAAGGTTTATATTCCAGAGCCAGAAGAAGCAGAAAACATCGTACATGATGTGTTCGTCAACGTTTGGGAACATCGCGACCACGTCTTTAACATGGACAACGTGGAAGGTTATATAGCTATTTCACTCAAAAACAGATGTCTTGATTACCTCAAACACCTCCTCCACGTTGCTGAATATGCCAACCACGTCACCGAGAAGTTACGCGAGGACCTGACGATGAAAATCAACAGCCTCAACTGCTACGACGCCGCTTCCTCGTACGATAGCGAGGTTATCACCCAGGCCATACAGAATGCCATCAAAGGTCTGCCTCCTCGCTGCCGGCAGGTGTTCTTATTGTCGCGCCGCGAATATTTGAAGAACGCCGAAATCGCCCTGCGCATGGGAATTTCCGAAAATACCGTGGAAGCCCAGATGACCATTGCTATCCGAAAACTGCGCAGTGCCCTGAGCCGCTTTATTCCCCAAGTAAACAAGAAAACTGTCACAAGGAGCAAAACCGCCATGATAAGAAACATAGCCGAAGCGGTCTGACATTATTCTTTTAGGGGACTGAAACATCACTATCGTTATAAGAATAATTATAAACTTTATTAATTACGTTTTTATGAAAAATGTTTACTTCTTAATCCTTGCAATCTGCTGTATGTTGCTTGCTGCGTTGGTTCCCCAGAAAGCATTGGCAGGTGCAGCTACGTATGAGAACCATGTTGTTACGCTCACGGGTGTTCCCGAAGGCGCTGGTGTGGTGTATCTTGTGACTGAATGGAACGGACACGAGTGGGACGAAATCGATGAAATGCTCTACGAAGAGGATGAAATCACCGTGAAAGCTACCATCGAGACCAAGGGCTACAAGGCTATCTGCCATCTCTATGCCCTCCCCAACGAAGGCTACAAATTTGCCGGTTTCTTCCTGGACGATGGCAATGGCCTCTTTGACATCGAGGATGATACACCCATTACATTTACGGAAGACGGAGATCTCGACAACAAGTGCATTGAAGAAGGCATTCCGCGCGCGTACACCACGACTCCTGCCCTTCAAGTTGTGCTTGAACACGAATCTCCCAACGAATATAACATTGAAGGTGGAACGGACGAGGACAACAAGGCTGCTGCTGAGGCAGCTGCTGAAAGCGACTGGAATGAATTTAATTGCCTGAACCAGTTCTTTGCCGTTTTTTATGCTGAGGGGGAGGTGAATCCTATTACCGGCATCAAAGCCGTAGCAATCAATCCAGACGAGGTCATCTACAACCTCTGTGGGCAACGTGTTAGCAAGGATGCAAAAGGACTATTAATTGTCGGGGGAAAGAAAAAGATGGCCCGCTAAGGTATAATCAAATAACTCACTTGACGTTTTCAGGCACTAATCTCATGCTGCTCCGTCTCAGAAACTTCGTATTTGTAGCCATAACCACTTGCTTCGTTGCTGGTGGTTATGCTGCTCAAATACCAAACCCCGACGACAGGGGTAACACCGAGGGAGGTCTCGCCAACGACATTAGCGCTTCGCTTATCGTCTGCGGACGGGGGCAACGACTAATCTCTTCGTTTGGACATTGCTCTATCCATATGTCTTGCCCCTCGGCAAACTTGGACAACTACTATACCTATCTTATCCTGGCATCGCCAGACAACGTCAAGCGTTTCTTCAAAGAGGGTGTTTGCACAGGACATTTCGAGGCCCTGAAGTGGGACGAATTCAAAAAAGACTACGTCGAGCAGAATCGCCCTATTACGGAATACAAGCTCAACCTCACGACCGATGAAGTACGGCATTTGTGGCTGAATCTCGACAGGGAGACATACAATTCCACAAGCCGCGAATACAGCTTTCTGCATTCGCAATGTACCTCCATTTGTGCTGACATCATCCGTGCTTCGCTAATAAACGAACGTATCGAATACGGCGAATTGCCTCAAGGACTCAGAGGCACACTCCGCGACTATGCGGACCATTCTGTAGCCAGCTATCCATGGTATCTGTTCGGTTTCCAGAGCATCTTGGGAGCAGAAGGCGAACAAGAAGGAACCGTTTGGGAGAAATTGGTTCCAGCAGACATTTATCCCGTTTGGAGCAGAGCATCCATCGTTGACGCAGCGGGCAATCGTCGTCCTATTTTCATCGGTGACGGAAAAAAACTCTTCGACGGCACTTATTCGCCGTCTAAGCCCTCGCCCCTGACGCCCACGGTATACTTTGCCATTCTCCTCACTATCGCTCTGCTTCTGACCGTTATCTCCAAGAAACTGCACAAAATAACGTGGGCTTTTGATGCCCTGTTGCTCTGCCTGCAGACGGCGCTGGGGCTTTTCTTCACATGGCTCCTGCTGTTCTCAAAGGCATCGTGGTTGCCAGGTAATCTGTTGCCCATCGTCTTCAATCCTATTCCCATCCTGCTTTGGATCTTCTTCCACAAGAAAAAATGGTTCCATTGGGTGTACGCCGGCTATGCTGTCGTACTGACAGCCATGATAATCGCCACGCCCTTCGTTCCGCAGCTTCAACTGGCTCATTTCCTATTGTATGCCACATTCCTTGTCCGTGTAACAGCCTTATTCCTTCATTCAATAAAAAACAACAAAAAATGAAAAAAACAATTCTTTCTCTCCTTATCCTTGCCTCATGCAGCATGTTATGCGCTCAAGGACAGGTTGCCCCCTTCAAGGCGGGAGATCGTGTGGCCTTTGTCGGAAACAGCATCACCGATGGTGGGCACTATCATTCGTACATCTGGCTCTACTACATGACCCGCTACCCCAGCCAACAGATGTGGATGGCCAATTGCGGTATCGGAGGCGACACGGCCGAGGATATCCTGCGCCGCTTCGATGGTGACGTGGTAGGCAAGAATCCGTCCGTCATCACCCTCACCTTTGGCATGAACGACACAGGCTACTGGGAATACAACGGCGACGATGCTGTGAACTATGCCAACCGCAAAGTGGCAGAGGCTCGCAGGAATTTCCTCGAAATCGAGAAAAAGCTGAAGAAACTCAGCGGCACGAGAATAGTAATGATTGGTACATCACCCTACGATCAGACTTCGACCTTCAACGACAACATCTATCGCTGTAAGAACGATGCCATGGAGCGCGTAATTGCCATTCAGGATTCTTCCGCCAAAGCCAATCGCTGGGAATTCCTCGACTTCAACGCTCCGATGTGTGAAGTTAATGCCCGATTGCAGAAGAACGACCCCACCTTTACCATCTGCGGCAACGACCGCGTGCATCCCGACAACGACGGCCACATGTTCATGGCCTATGTTTTCCTGAAAGCACAGGGTATGGTTGGCAAACCTGTAGCCGACTTTAGTATCAATGCCCGTCAGAAGAAGGCCGAGAAAGCCGTGAACTGCAGCATCGAAAATATCACGAATAGTTCGAACGTCCTTTCCTTCGACTACCTCGCCGAGGCACTCCCCTATCCGCTCGACACTATTCCTCACGGCTGGGGTTTCACAAGGCCCCAGTCGGACATCACGAAGATGATTCCTAATTTCAACGAAGAGATAAACAGCGAGAAACTTGTGGTCCGCGGACTGAAAGGGAACTATCGTCTCCTTATCGACGACATCCTTATCGACACGCTCACTTCCGCTGAGTTGGAGTACGGCGTCAACCTTGCGCTATATCGCCACACGCCCCAATACCAACAGGCATGTGCCGTCATGTCGCTCAACGAGGAGCGATGGGATATTGAACGTCGCATTCGTGACTTCGTATGGCTCCAATACGGTTGGTTCCTCAAGGAGCATGGCATTACCGACTACACCACCGAGGAGGCTGCCCGTATCTATCGTGAAGGCTCCAAGGAAAATGCTTGGGTAAGCAGTCGCAAGGATATCTACAACCGACTGATACATCCCGAAATCATGCAGTTGCTTGAGCAAGAACAAGACCTCATCGTTCGTACTATCTATTCCATCAACACCCCTGTCACCCGCCATTTCAGACTGGAGAAAACACAATAATATATATGGGAAAAAAGCAGAACAAGACCCTCTCCCTGCTCCCACATAGGGGGGACAACCTCGTTTCAACTCGAGATTGCAAACTATCCCATAATGGTCATTACGCCCCCCTCTTTCCCTCCGTTATCGAGGGGCAGAAGTCTTTCTTTCTGCGTGAAACACTGGGGGTAAGTCTGCTTTTTTCATTCTTAATTCTACATTTTTCATTTGTCGCTGCAGGCGACACGATGTCTCTCGACAGCTTCGACGGCACTCTATGGAAGGTTTTCCCTGCCGAAGGAGTGAAATGGACCGCTGTAGCCGGTGATAATTTTGAGCCTGAAGATTGGGTGCCAGGAGTGGTTCCAGGAACCGTTTTTGTTGCCTACGTGGAAGCTGGAAGGGAAGAAGCCCCCGACTGGGGCGACAATATTTACCGCGTGGACGAATCGTTCTATAATCGCTCCTTCTGGTATCGGACCACATTCCCCCGCCCTACCCAATCCGAGGGCAGACGTACCATCCTCACTCTCGAGGGTATTAACCGCTATGCATGGGTATGCTTCAATGGGAAGAAGCTCGGACAAATCAAAGGACACGTACAAACCGTACACTACGACATAACTGATTTGCTGAAGGATGAAAACACGTTAGCCATCCGTGTCGATATGCCTGACAGTAAACATATTGCACGCAATGCCAGCTTCGTCAATTACGTCTGCCCCACGTATGTGGCCAGCCATAGCTGGGACTGGATGCCCTACGTCCCAGGGCTCAACTGTGGCATAACTAACGATATCTATCTGAAGTTTACCAACGATACTGACATTCGCAACACGTGGGTACGCTCGTTCTTGGACAGCACATACACCCAGGCTTCCGTAAACGTTGAAACACAGGCTGTCAACCTCACCAACGATTCCATTAGCATAACGCTTCAGGCTACCATTCAGCCAGGTGGCTTCACTTCCGTTCGCGAGGTATTGCTTGCCCCTCAGCAAACGGTAATGGTAGTGTTTGACACCATCTGTATCGAGAATCCACAGTTGTGGTGGCCCAATGGTTCAGGCCCTCAGAATCTCTATACCTGCACCATCGAAGCTCTCCCCCTTACGGGGGAACAGGGAGGGGGGCATGGCAACACACAGGTAACCACCTTTGGCATTAAAGAGTATAGGTACCGCAAAGAGAACACGGCTCTCACACTCTACGTCAACGGTCAGAAGACCTTTTGCAAAGGCGGCAACTGGGGCATGAGCGACTATTTGCTTCGTTGCCACCGGAGCGAATACGACCGTCGCATCCGTCTCCATGCCGACATGCACTTCAACATGATTCGTCTCTGGACGGGCTGCGTGACCGATGAGGAATTCTACGAAGCCTGCGACCGCTACGGAATTATGGTCTGGGACGATTTCTGGCTCACAGGACCCTATACGGGGCTCACAGGCCCCGACGACACCAAGGAATTTCTTGCCAACGCGCAGGACAAGGTCATCCGGCTCCGCAACCACCCGTCGCTCTGTATTTGGTGCGGATGCAACGAGGGAACGCCCTACGACAAACTCAACGAGAACCTTGCCGACATCATTGCCACCTACGACGGCAACGACCGTCTCTATCAACCTAATTCACACTACGGAAACGGTCTCTCGGGCAGCGGATGGTGGAAGAATTTTCCGACCGAGGACTACTTCTCGAAGGGAATTTGGGGAGGAGGTGGTGATTTGGGAGATCGTGTTGACTGGGGATTCCGAAGTGAATTGGGCATGGGTGGCTTTACGACGTTCGAAAGTTTTCGCGAATTCATGCCTGAGGATTATTGGTGGGACAACAAGCAAGGTCCGCAAAACGATATGTGGGAGAAACACTTTTTCAGCGACCAGGCAGCCTACGGAGGCGCAGCGGATGCCTCGGGCTATTTCAAGTCCGTAGTCACCAGCTACGGACAGCCTGACGGAGTGGAATCCTTCTGCGAAAAAGCGCAGTTCCTGAACATCGAGACGATGAAGGCCATCTACGAAGGATGGCAGGATAACCTCTGGAACACGGCCTCGGGCATCCTATTCTGGATGAGCCAGCCTGCTTACCCCTGTTTCATCTGGCAGACATACTACTACTACTACGATGCCACAGGTTGTTACTGGGGCGCGAGGAAGGGCTGCGAACCGCTTCATATCCAATGGAATTGCAGCAGTCAGCAAATCAACGTCGTCAACACCTCCCCCACTCCGGAAAAGGGTCTTAGTGCCTCCATCGAAATGTTCCAGATGGACGGCTCGCCCTATGCCTCCAACACGACGACTATCTCCGGCATCGAAGTTCCTGCGGCCAGCGTCACACACATCTGGCGCTTCCCCGCAACGGCCCCATCGGGCGTATTTTTCATTCGTTTGAAGCTCTTTGACGTAGAAGGCCACCTTCTGTCCGAGAACTTCTACTGGAAGAACAAGGCCGGCAATAAGAACGACTTCACAGCCCTCAATTCCCTGCCCAAAGCCGAGTTGAGATGTAAGACCATATCCTATCCCTCCCCCATAAGTAATAACCTTAAGGAGATGACCATCGAGGTTTCTAACCTTTCCTCCACTACCGCTTTCGGCATCCGCGTCCGACTTGTTGACGCGGCTACGGGACGGCGCATCCTGCCCGTAACGATGGAAGAGAACTATTTCACCCTCTTTGCCGGCGAAAGCCGTACGCTCCACCTTGTCTACGAAGCCACCTCCGAGGGCCTCCCTTCGGTGACGCCCCTCGTCCTCCTGAAACAATACGGCTATCCTGAAACCGATTCCGATGGCAACCCGACAAGCGTTAGCCCCACCCATAACACCTCCCGTGACAGAGAGGAGGCTCTCCCCCATACGTGGGAGCCGGGAGAAGGTCTTTATGATTTGCAAGGACGCCCCCTGAACATCGTCTCAACTGCAGAGCTCCCTATGGGCTATTATATTCAGAAAAACGGAACCTCACGTCGGGTCTATCTTATCCGATAGAGCCTCGTCAAACGTTATTTTTCAGCGTTAAGCGTTATAGGCACGCCGTACGATTAAGGAACAACAGGCTCATTTGCCTTGCGCCATTCGAGGGTGCGGACACGGATGTTCCGTTTGAGACAATCGCTATAGAGCCAAGGCTCGCAGCTGTGGATATCACCAACGTTGATGAATCCTTTATAGGGGGCATATTCCGAGCCGCTATAGCCCGTGACGACAAGGACATGGCGTTCAGGCGAAAGAGTGACGGTTATGGTGTCGTGAAGCGTGGCAGGGGTGTCGTCGATATGCCAGTTAACGGGGTTGATGCCTATGCAGGAGGCGGCGATGATGGGCTGGATGTATTTGACATCCTTTACCGTGTTGTAGCAGATGGTGACACCTATATCCGTCTCGCCCTGCGCGGCCTTGATACGACGGCAACGAAGCGTGTCCTCTGGCGTCACCTTATAGCCTAAGACATAGGCTGCTGCCAACTGACGATAGGTATCGTCGTCAATGTGCTTCAGCAACTCCACCGCAGCCATACCACCCTGACTGAAACCTGCGATGATGAGAGGGCGAGACGTGTCGCGCCGGGCCTGAAAGTAATCGAAAGCCTCGCAGATATCATCCATAGAACGTCGCGCCCGACGATGAATGGTATCCTCGTTGAGCGTCGCCCATCCGTCAAGGGTAATATGGCGGTAATAAGGAGCATAGAAACGATTCCCAGGCGACATATAGGCTGCCACCTTGCCGATTTCCATAGCCATGTTTTCACGATGGGCAGGATTCCAAACGTCGGCATAATGGCTTGTGCGCCCTTCGGCATCCTGCCAATCCTCCTCCCACGTCGAAACGACATAGAACACGTCGGCTCCCGTTCCCTCCACATCGCCGTCTACATTATACCACATAGAAGAATCGCTATAGTCCGGAGCTTGTGGAACGAATGTCGTCTGGACGTCCTTTCTTGACGAACGATGAACCTTTGCCGCACAAGAGTCAAATGAAACTAAGCCGACAATAAAAAGGAGAGGAATTAAAAGGGAGTTTGTTTTTATCATCGATGGATAAATTTTTTTAAAAACGGGATAATCATAGTCGTGCCTTCAGTTCAACCCTTACTTTCTCTAAATCGTTACAACAGAGTATCGGCATGAGGGACTCTATCTCCTCTATGCCTTTATCCCACCATCTGAACTTAAGCAATAAGTCTATTAGTTCATCGTCAAAGCGATTCCTGACAATACGACAGGGATTACCTGCTGCGACAGCATACGGAGGGATGTCCTTTGCGACAACTGAGTTAGCCCCGATGATAGCACCGTCTCCGATATGTACGCCAGGCATTACCGTCACGTTCTGCCCTATCCAGACATCATTCCCGACAACCGTGTCGCCCTTCAATGGCAACTCCTCTTTCACAGGTGCAATAGCACTCCCCCAATCTCCTCCCATAATGTAGAAAGGATAGGTCGTCACGCAGTCCATTCTGTGATTAGCACCATTCATCACAAATTCGACTCCCTTGGCGATGGCACAGAACTTGCCGATAATCAACTTGTCACCAATAAAATCGTAGAAATGCGTAACGTGCTTTTCAAACTGGTCTGCGCCATCCACATCGTCATAGTAGGTGTAGTCGCCAACGATGATATTCGGATTCTTCACCACATTTTTAATGTAGCAGAGGCTCGGGATTTTCAGATTCGGGAAAGCCTCGTCTGGATGGGGTCTGTTCATTTCTCTATTGCTGATGGATGACGGCTTCTCTCAAGGCCGAGCTGAAGATGATGTATTGTGTGTTGCCGGCGATGGTTCCTTCGTTCTGTCCCCAAAGGAAGGGCCAGTCGTCGAAGTTCTCGAAATGATCAGGCCTGCGGAACAGCAAGCCGGGAGCCACGTTGCCCGGGATGAACGAGAAGTCGGCACGATTGTTGCCGTAGAATACTTGCTTAGGACGTGCGGCCCCCACTGCTGCCACAAATGAATAGTTGTGGTAAGGATGGCAGCCGAAGAGCCAGTCGGCCGTACGAACCACTGCCTGCATGGGGATAATGTCAGGAAAGTAATGCCGGGCGATGCAGACCGTCGTGCCGAAGCTCAGCACCTGACCTCCACCCGCCCAATTACCGAGACCGATGGGGACGCCATAGGGATTCTGGAGGGTAAGGCTGTCGAGCCAGGCGGCATAACGCTCCACATAGGGGCGTAAACGCTGGCGGTAGGCATCATCCTTCAGAGGGATAGAGTCAAGGGCAATCCCCATGGCGTACGACACGTTCCTGTCGAGATTATCCCAAATGGAACGAGCGGGAAGGTTCTGCCTGTTGCCGCGCAAGACACGTGACGAACGGGCGCCCATCAAAGCCGTAGCCTCCTGACGCAGGCGTTCCGACTGCCGGAACGCCCTCTCGGCAAGGGCATCATTATAGCCTTGCATCACACGGGCAGCTGCCGAAAACATATCGGCAGCCTGAAGATCGAGACTGGGGTTGCGCGTGGTAAAAGCCCACATATCGTCGGGCGTACCGCTACGCTTGCCGTCGGAACTCACTTCGTAGGGCTTCAGACTGGGGTCATAATGGAGTCCATCGGTAATGGAAGCGGCATCGCCCAAGTGATGGTAATTGTCGAGTACCGAGTTGGAAAGTGCCGAAGCCATGTGCCCGATCTGTTCAGCCTGAGCAAGCAGGTTGAGCAAACCATGTTCGATAAATTGCAGTATGTCTGGAACACCATCGGGACGATGGAGTTCAACATAACGTTGCTCCTGACTGACGAAGGTTTCATCGCGCTGGGGATGGAAAAGTTCCCACGTGCGGATGAAGTTATGGACCACGCTGATGTTAGAACTTGTCTCGACGTCGAAGTCACCCGCGTCGAAGAATCCGCCAACGTTCAGCCCGGGAATGAGTTCCAGCGGTTTATAGTCCGTGTCGGTCGTCGTGCCTTGACGATGGAGGTCAAAATGATCACTCTCAGGTGCCTGCAGATAGCCCTCCTTGAACGGTTCTCCGTGCCACGTGCGATAGCCCTCCGTCACGTACATGTGGTTCATGTGGATGGGAACCCACACGTCAGTCGTAGCATCGGTAATCTTGTCGTAGACGTGTTCGTCGATGAGGAAGTCATTGGAGCGCGTCTGCCCGTATTCGATGTAATAGACTCCAGGCTCCTCCACCTGCGAAAAGTCGAACTTCACGTAATTGTATTTAAAGTAAGATCCCCATTCCTGCACCCATCCTTTGTAGGCCACTTCGCGCGTGCCGTCCTCGTTAATGCGCAAGACCGAGGCCATGGCCAGCGGGGTGTCGTTCTTGTCAATTTCAATAACAGCCACTTTCGGCAACTTGGGCATATAGCCCACCTGTGAGAAGCCGATGTTTGGTTCGCGTGTCCATCCGGGGATGGCATGCGGCTCAACCGTCCATGTCACCACTTTCCCCGTCTTGCCCGTGGGGAGCACGCTACGCAGCACAAACCATCCATTCTGCGCCAGCATACGTCCGTCGTAGAGGCACAGCTCGGCATCGTCGCTCATAACGCTTATCATCCGCTCGGGCGAATCAGTAGCCAATGTGATGGAATGTCCGGTCTCCAAGGGAAGTGGGTCGACGAAGCGCTCGGTACCACGGTCGTCGTAGGTTTTGAATCCCTTGAACTGACGGGGTTTCTCAGCATTCGGACGTGTCAGGGTCTGACTGGTTGCATAGCGTGGGAAGCGTCCCAGACGGCCGTCCACCCTGTAGGTTTTCAGCCAGTATTGCGAGGGCAGGAACTCGAGGTTGAAGCCTGCCTCGCCTTCCAGCGCCTCGGGCACAGGCTTGTCCAGCCAAACGGCAATCTCCACAGTCTTTCCCTTGGCTGTCACGACGACGCGGCTGTCGAAGTCATAGTCGTCGTAGCGCATGCCTACCGTGATGCTGCCTTCGTCACGGTTCACAGTACGGCTTGTCATCCTTGGCACCAGGTCCCATTGCTCAGGCGTGTTATTCAGTCGCACGGCTCCGCCCTGAACGGTACGAACGCCATGGTGGATAATTTCGATACCAGAGTTCTTCTCATCGTTGAACCCTCCATTGAAGCTGTTACTGAAAAACCAGCACATTCACACCCCTGCGCTCAAAGTATTCAAGGTCGTTGAGTTGTAGGTCTTGTGCGTAACCTCCAGCCACAGCCAACAAGGTCATTACGGGTAAAAGCAGTTTTTTCATAATTGTTTGGATATACTTACATCGGATTAGCGAAGACGGACGTGTATCTGGGCAGGGAAGCAGTAGGCGGGGTCGCCCCTTGTGCTGAGGGTGTGGCGGAGGGTGCTGGCACGACGTTCTGCCCTGCCCTCATATAACGTCTTATCCTGACAGACCACCCTGACGGGCTGGTCGAGGTCGAGCATGGCGTCCGAGAGCGAAAGAGTTAGCGAGGAGTAGTCACAGCGGGTGATGCGGATGGTGTTGCCTTCCAGCTCGGCACGGACCTCCTTGCCCTTCGCAAGTTCGTCGGCAGGAGCGCTGAGCCAGTAGAAGTGCTCGTGCAGGGCGTCACCCTGCTGCCAGACGATGCGGCGCGGATAGGGGTTGCGCGTGTACTGTGCCATCCACGTGACGGCAGCCGTATCCACACGGTCCATCCAATGGCCCTTGTCGGGCACGATGTGTCCTTCGAACGTGTAGCCCTCGGGGTCGGCACGATGGAGCGAGTCCATCTGGGCGATACGTTCGGCACACTCGGCGTTGCGGTTGTAGGCTGCGTCGTTCGCTCCGCACCAGATCATGAAGGGGGTGTTGCGGAGGCTAACGAGCGACACGTCGCCCGGATGGCCTGCCATCATCGAGGCTGCAGCCCACGTGTCAGCCATACGCGGGCCGAGGCGCCAGACACCGTCGCCACCAGCCGAATAGCCCATAATGTACACCTTGTTGGGGTTGACGTGGAGGTGGCTGACAGCCATCATGATGATTCGATGGTAGAACTCATCAAGCTCGGGCTTGAAGTGGAGGTCCCACGTGTTGAAGGGCGCACGAGGACAGAGATAGACGGCATTCTGAGGCCGATAGAGCACCTGCTGGTTGCGCCATTGCCCGTCGTTGAGCTGCGCCGGCGCTCCCCCACCGCCGTGGAGCGAGATGTAGAGCGCCAGGTCGTCGGCACCCTCGGGGGCATAGACCGTCCACGCCAGCGGCATGACGAGGTCGCCCGACCGCACCTCCTTCTTAGTAAACACGTCATCGGTTGCCACCCGGATGGAGTCCATCCACTGCGCCCGCAAATTCTCTGCCTGACGTGCTGCCTCCGCTTTTGTTAGGGGTTTAGCGGAGGAACATGAGGCAAGGAACACTATCAAAAGAAAAATGAAGATAAAAGAACAGGTTCTTCTATTTTTAATAAATGGCTCTGTTTTTTTTCATAAGACGCGTCTCTTTTTTATTCATTGTTCATTATTCTGGAGGATTTTTCAGTGCCAGTCATAGCATTTATCACATCTTTCCGGCAAAGATACAGCAAAAACTTCAAATATCGCCCTACAGGACAAAAAAATGTGCAACTATTTCCTTAAAAGGCGCATGGAAGAGCAAGTATTTCTTGCGTTTTTTCCAAGTCGCAAAGCTGTCTGTCAATACGATATCCATGGGCTTATCCCAAGCCACATGACCTCGGGGAAGGATAATGCCCTTCGGCTCAGAGCATGAATTATTTGCAGAGCGTTGCCTTGCCATCTTTCTTAACTCTTAACTCGCTCGCTCAAGAGCGAGTGCTCGCTTACGCGAGCAGCTCGCTGGGCACGCGCTTGAGCTGGCGGTTGGTGCGGACGTACTTCAAGAGGTCTGCATCGGCGCGGAAACGGATGCCCGTGCCCTGGATGTACGTGCTGGGCTCGAACGTCTCCAGCGGGATGATGCTCTGCGCAAAGCACTTCGAGCGGAGGTTCGCCTGCAGCGCGCCGATCTCCTCCAGCACGATGCGCTGGCCCTGGAGCAGGTGTGTCTTGATGAACTCCTTGGCAGCGGTCAGCACGGCCACGATGTCCGCCTTCGTCACGGTGGTGGCAAACTGGATGTCCTCGGCAAGGCTCTTGAAGTCATAGTCGCCCGTCTTCACGGCGCGGTTGGTGGCGTAGTCCACGCCCTGGGCACCCCTCGGGTTGGTGCAACCCAAAATCTGATAAGTAATAGGCATAAGTCTAGTTAAGAATTAAGAGTTAAAAGTTAAGAGTTGTTTTTGGAATTCCGCTGCAAAGATACAACATCGTTTTCACATGAATTTCCACTTCCAGCGAGAACACCTTCTCGCGCCATTTCTTGCCAAAACTATGAACTATGAACTATGAATTGTGAACTATGAATTATGAACTATGAACTATGAATTATGAACTATGAATTATGAACTATGAACTATGAACTAA
>JAFXXQ010000030.1 GCA_017542145.1 Bacteroidaceae bacterium
CACCAAATGCATGATACAGATAGCTGGGATTCATATAACTATACTTTAGTTAGGGGTAACCAAAGGTAGTGATAAAATCTTAGCTATCTCTCTCTTAGTTCATTTTTATTGCTAGCCAACTACGCATTTGTCGGATGAACCAAAATTAGGACTAAAACTTTGGACTAAAACTAAAACTTTTGAATTGTCTTGCATGCAGCTTGTAAAACATTCTTCAAAGTTTTAGTTTTAGTTTTTGGTTTTAGTTCTTCATTTTTAATTCTTAATTCCTGCCCTATTTCTACGAATAAAGGTTAAAAACGCCCGGTTCTCAAAAGTTTCCGATATCGGAATCTTGCGAAATCCGTGCGGAGGCCGTTCCTTTGCAGGCAGATAAACGTACCTGCCATTATGAAACGAAAGGAAAATACGCTGACGAAAGTGGAGTTCGAAGTGATGAGTGCCCTGTGGGACATCAATCAGTCCGCCTGTGCCTGGGACATTCTGGAGCGGCTGCCCGAACCGCGTCCCGCCTACACCACCGTTGCCACCTACCTGAAGGTGCTCTACGAGAAGGGCTATGTCGATTTCTTCAAGCTGAAAGGCGAAGGCAAGACCCATCGCTACGTGGCACGCGTCACCCGTGCCGAATACACCCGTCAGGCCATGAACGAAGCCAAGAAGAACCTTTTCGGCGGCAGCATCAAAAAGATGCTCTGTTTCTTTGTCGAAGAAGAACACCTGACCGCCGAGGAGATTCAGGCGCTGCTGGAAGAAGGGACAAGCTTACAAAAATAGGAAATGCTGTTTAGTTAAGAGTTAAGAATTAAGAGTTAAGAAAAATAGTTTTTGCTAATGAGTACCTGCATACAAAAGTATTGTCTGAACGGACGGAGCAGCGAGAGCCAACAAACTTGTTTAATTGGCCGAGTCGCGACGGACGAAGGCGAAGCCAACTCCTGAAGCTTCTGAGCTCCTTAAACATCAACTATGCATTATGAATTATGAACTAACCAGGAATTAGGAAAGATGGAATCGCTGCTCATCTATACGCTTAGGTCGTCCCTTGTGCTTACGCTGCTCTACCTGCCCTACACGCTCATGCTGCGTCGCGAGCGGTTCTTCCGGCTGAACCGCCTGACGCTGCTCGCCATCCTGGTGCTTGCGCTGGTACAGCCGCTGGTCCGTATCACCATCCCCGACCGGTTCGTGCCCCAGGGCGAAGCCACCGCAGCCATAGCGGACGTACAGGAGTTCCTATACACATACGACGCCGTCACCGTCGGAGCCGCTCCGTCTGTCTGGGGCTGGCGCGAATGGGCGGCAATCGTCTATGTGGCGGGCATGGTGATGATGCTCTGCCTGCGTGCCTGCCAGCTTTTGCAAATACATCGTGCCCTGCGTCGCGGCTGTCTGTGGCGTGATCGGGGAGACGACGGCGTCACCGTCTGGTGCCATGCGGGCGACGGCGCCCCCTTCAGCTGGATGCGAAACATATACATCAGCGAGGGCGACTATGCGGAGAACAGCCGCGCCATCCTGCTGCATGAGCGGGCGCACATCCACTGCCGCCACTCGCTGGACATCCTGCTCGTCACCCTTGTCGAGGTCGTGCAATGGTGGAATCCCTTTGTCTATATGCTTGGGCGCAGCCTGCGCGATGTTCACGAATACGAGGCCGACGAGCGCGTGCTTCGTCAGGACATTATGCCCGGTGAGTATCACACGCTGCTGGTTCGCAAGGCACTGGCCGACACATCCTATGCATTTGCCAACAACTTCACCCGCAGCCATGTCAGCCAGCGCATCGCCATGATGAAACGTCCGCCCTCCCGTCCGCTGGCACGCGGCAAGGTGCTCTATGTCGTTCCGTTCCTGCTCGTCTCGCTCGTCCTTTCGGCCACGCCCATGATAAAGCCCCTGCTGTTTGTGGACGGCGAGGAAGTCGGCTCTGACCACCTAGTCCAGCTCCCGACGAACAGCATCGACCACATCGATGTCCTCCGGGGCTCGACAGCCATCAGTCTCTTCGGCAAGCGTGCCCGCGGCGGCGCCGTCATCGTCGGGACAAAACCCGATAGTCCTGACCCCACCGACGATGCCCCCGTCTTCCTCATCGCCGAGGAGATGCCGGAGTTCCCCGGCGGAGAAACGGCTATGCAGGAGTACATCCGCCGCCACATCCGCTATCCTGCCGAGGCGCGCGCCGCCCGCCTTTATGGGCGCATGGACGTCAGGTTTATCGTCGAGGCGGACGGTACCCTCACGAACGTCCGCGCCGAATACTCGGGCGACACAGCCGAGGGGGCCAAGGCCACCATCACCGGCTACTCCCCTTCCTTCACTGGAGGGGATGGGTCTGCCAGTCATACGCGCGCCTGGCTCTCCTCCGCCGAGCAGCTGGTCAGCCAGATGCCCCGCTGGAATCCCGCCCGCCAGCAGGGACGTCCCGTGAGGGCGCAAGTCACTCTGCCGCTCTACTACAAGCTGGAGTAAAATAGTTCATAGTTAAGAATTAAAAGAGAGCGGCAGGGAAGCGCTTCTTCATGGGTTTTTTGAGTTGATATTAATTGAAGAGTCAAAGACCTGCCGCCTTCCATCTTAGAACGTTTTCGTTAAGCCAAATGAGTAGAGCGATGCTTGCATCAGCTCTGCCATGGCGAGAAAACGAAGGATAAAATCCAACATTTGTGTGTTAGCAGGCAAATCATTACCTGCAAGCCTATGCTATAACCATAAATCATCAACAGCAATGAAAAAAAACCTTATCTTCTTTGGAACGCTGGCCCTCGCCCTGACGATGGCTGCGCAGGCCCAGCGAGACACGATTGGCGTGTCAAAGTTTACGGCGATTTATCGCTATGAGTGCAGGACTACTGATGCCGACGGAAAGCCGGTGACTGACTCGATGTACATTGCAGTACAGACATCGGGCGGCATCACAAAGAGTTTCCCTTACGAGGAGTATGACCGACAGAAAAAGGGCGGCTCTCGTATAGCTGACGGTTATCTGGCTGCCCAGATGCACATGGGTACCATCTTCACGAACTACCCCGAAGGCAGAATCACATCGCAAGAAATGCTCTACCCGTATCGCTACATGACAGATGAGCCATTGGAGAAGCAGGACTGGACGCTGACGGATGGGCAGGACAGCATCTGCGGCTATGCCAGTCAGTCAGCCACAGCTAAGTATCATGGTCTGACGTGGAACGTGTACTACACCGAGGATGTACCAGCCACCATAGGGCCGTGGAAGTTAGGAGGCTTGCCTGGTCTCATCACGAAAGCCACCGATGACAAAGGCATACATACCTTTACGCTTTACGGCTTCCATCAGGAGGACACACCGATAATATTCACCGGGTACGTCACATGGATTGTCCCTGACGGCCATGGCAAGTTCGCCAGCCAGCGAGTGGATTATCAGAAGATGAAAGCTTCTAAATTCCTTGCGTACAAGAAGAAGGTACTGGGCAGCCGTCGCTATGTGAAGAATCCTACCTACTATGCCCCAGACCCCATGAAGGCCTTTGGGTATGTGGAGAATAGCTTCAACCCGGCAGGCGATAACATAAGCAGCGTTGCAGGGGTTGTCATCGTTTCAAATCCCCATCAGTACCAGCCACTGGAAAAGTAACAATTACTATATCAACGTTTTCGTCAAGCCAAATGAGCAGAGCGATGCTTGCATCAGCTCTGCCATGGCGAGAAAACGAAGAATGAAATCCAACATGAAAAATATTCTTATGACCATGATGGCCCTCACGCTGACGATAGCAGCGCTGGGACAGACGGAAACGGTTGACACGGCGCAGTTCGTAGCTGTGTATGACTATGAGTGCAGGACGATGGACGATGAATCGAAGCCCGTCACGGACCGGATGCAGGTCGTGGTGCAGGTGGGACGGACGGTGACGAAGTCAATGCCGCTTTCGTGCTATGAACAGGGCGACATTTGGAAGAGGGACAAACTAGCATCAGCATATCAGGAAGCTCTGATGCATATACCGACAGTGTGGACGGGATGGCCTGAAGGACAGGCTACCGTGCGCGAGTTTATCTTCCCCCACGAGTTCGAGGGCTGCGAGCCGACTCCCAACATCGCGTGGACGCTCACGGACGACACGCTCGCCATCGGCGGCTACTCGTGCCAACGTGCCACGGCAACGTTCCGCGGCGTGGCGTGGACGGCGTGGTACGCCGAAGAGACCCCCTCGTCGGCTGGGCCGTGGCGATTGCGCGGGCTGCCGGGGCTGATAGTAAAGGCTGAGAGCGAGGCGCACACGTTCTGCCTCGCGGAACTGAAGGACGAGGCGTCACCCATCACAGCGCCGGACAGCAACCCCGAAGTGCAGCGCATGAACTACGCGAAACTGCTGAAGTATCGGAACGGGATTTATGGCAACCGCCAGTATATAAAGAATCCCACCTACTATGTGCCTGACCTTCAGTCGAGCCTCAATGACGTTTTTGTCTATAACCACGGAGACGAGCAACTGGTGTTTGCCAACGGAGGCCATCCGCTGCTGACAAAGGTACACGAGTACCGGACTTTGGAAGCGGCAATAGGGCAACTGGGCGATAGCGTCGTGACGGACGAAGACATAGCGGGCGTAGCGAGCCGTGACGACCGGGGCACCGACACGGCGCAGTTTGTAGTGGCGTATGACTGGGTGACGCGAACGACGAACAAGGACGGCCAAGCTACGACGGACTCCGTACGCCTGGCAGTCATCGTCGCTGGCCACACGGCCAAGTGTATGGAGTATAACCGTACCATGATGGAGGACTTCGGAGAGACGAGTAACAAGGATTACCAATTCGGCGAATGGAACGCGCGGCAGTATAATCTGCCTGTTATCTATGTGGGCTTTCCAGAGGGAAAAATAAGCGTTTTCGACAAGATTGTCCCTAACCGCTATTTCTATACGGAGCCGCTGCCCGACTTTCATTGGCAGCTGGCGGACGACACGCTGACCGTGGGCTGCAACCTCTGCCACAAGGCCGTCGGGCGGTATGCGGGCAGAACGTGGACGGCATGGTACGCCGAGGACGTGCCCGCACCGTACGGTCCGTGGAAGCTGCGTGGTCTGCCGGGCATGATACTGATGGCCGAGGATGCAGATGGTATCTTCCGCTTCGACCTTGCTGGATTGGAACAGAAATCGGCCAGAATAAACTTTCGTGACAGGGACGGCTACACCACGATGAAACGCGACAAGTTCGTCCGTCAGCGCAATAAGCTACTTTGTAACAAGCGGTACGTGCAGAACCCGCGCTACTACATTCCCGATGGTGCCTACGACCACCTGAATATCATCGAGATGTGGCCAGGCGGTCCTGAGCCGGCAGCTGAGGATAAGGTGTCGGTGGTGGCCACGGACATGATTATCCCGAAGAAAGTAAATGCATACCAACCTTTGGAGCTGCGATGAGACGTTTTCTTTACTATATTATTCTATCTATGTCGCTGACTCTCGGTGCGGTGGCTCAGGTAAAGGTGAAGGGGCGTGTGGTCGATTTGGAAAACAAACCTGTGAGCGACGTCATCGTTAAGTTGGTGAGCGGCACGAAGATGATTGCTTTCGCGACAACCGATGCGCAGGGCTACTACGCGATGGAATTTAAAAAGATGTCCGAGGGGAAGCTGGCACTGGTGTTCAATCACATCAGTTTCGAAAAAGAGGAGGTGAGCCTGTCCCTGAAAGAAACGGCTGTGACGCAGGACATGGTGCTGACGCCCAAGCCAGTGGCACTGAAGGAGGTGGTCGTCAGGCCCGACCCGCTGCGGCAGAAGGGCGACACACTGAGCCACAACCTCGCGTCGTTCCTGGGCAAGGGCGACGTGACGCTTGAGGACGGACTTAAACGGTTGCCGGGTGTGGACGTGTCGAAGAACGGCGGCATCTTCTACATGGGCACGCCCATCTCGCAGTTCAACATCGAAGGCATGGACCTGTTGGGCGGCAAGTACAACCTGGCGACGAGGAACATCCCGGCAGACTATGTGACGCAGGTGGAGATAGTGCGCAACCACCATAGCCGGCGGGTGGAAAAGGATGTGCCGACGGACGAGGTGTCGATGAACATCAAACTGTCGAACAAGGCGAAGTTCAAGCCGTTCGGGCAGGAGGAGGCGGGAGCGGGCTACATGGAGGACGGCGATGACAGACTGCAAGCCCTGATGGGACTGACGGGCATGATGTTCACGAACAAGTTCCAGACCATCTGCTCGGTGAAGGGCGGCAACTACAAGGGCTTTGCACGGGCCGACATGTATGACCACTTCGGCGGCTCAGACGTGAGCACCTGCGCCACAAGCCTATTTGGCGGCTTCGACGGTGGTGCGCCTCCGCAGGGGCAGTTCCTCTACCAGCGTAACGGCATGGCAACGGTGAACGGCATACTGCGCACGGACTCGTTCACGACCATGAAGGTGAACGCCGACTACAGCTACCACCGCGCTACGCACGACATCAGCCAGAGCACGACGTACCTAGCCGACGGCGGTAACTACGTGACCGTGAGCGAACAGACGTCGCCCCTGACGAAGATTCACCTTCCGAAGTTGTCGGTAAACTACCTCAAGAATGCCGACCGCGTGTATCTCAGCGAGACGTTTGTCTTGAAAGGGAAGTTTGAGCAAAACGAGGGGGATGTCATCGCAAACGGCTCTTTGGTGGAGCAGCGAAGGAAGACTTCATCGTTTGAGGTGGGCAACGAACTTTTCTGGATGGGCAGGACGGAGAAGGGCGCACGGCGACACGTCCATGCGTCGGTGTCGTTCAGGCGGACACCGACGCTAAGGCTCTCGTTCAGCCAAGACGGTACGGACTACGGGCAGACAGCG
>JAFXXQ010000031.1 GCA_017542145.1 Bacteroidaceae bacterium
GCAAAACTACAAAAAGCCCCTGAAAAACGTCTGCTTTTCAGGGGTCATTTTTATTTCGTCTCAAAGGGTCAACACTATTTCGCCCGATGGGGTCAGCGCAACTTCGCCCTCGGGGGTCAAATACACGCGGCTTTTCCAATTGGCACACGGAAGAGTTTACGCAATGGTATGTACCATATACAACCAAAGTAAAAAATCAACGGCAATAACAGCACTCAGTTTTTTTTGGTAAACATGCATATTTTTTGGTAAACAAATTGGATGCAGGACAGCCTATTGGCACACAGAACAACATTTTCCAAATTTTCAACAGCTTGTATATCAACTATTTACTTCTTTGAAAAGTGTTGACCGAAATAAACGTTTTTTAAAGAGAAACAAAAACGCAAGTGCTTGATAATAAAGCACTTGCGTTTTTAGGTATCTCAAAAATCAGAGATTTATTCGCATTCCAGAGCGCCCTGCGCGGCGGCGAGGCGGGCGATAGGAACGCGGAAGGGTGAGCAACTAGCGTAGTTCATGCCAATCTTGGCGCAGAACTTGACGGAGCTGGGCTCGCCACCATGCTCGCCGCAAATGCCGGTGCGCAGCTCGGGACGTATCTCGCGGCCCTTGCGGATGGCGTACTTGATGAGCTTGCCAACACCATTTTGGTCGAGCACCTGGAACGGGTCAACCTTCAGGATCTTCTTCTCCAGATAGACGGGGAGGAAGCTGGCGATGTCGTCGCGGCTGTAGCCGAAGGTCATCTGCGTGAGGTCGTTGGTGCCGAAGCTGAAGTACTGGGCCTCGGTGGCGATGCGGTCGGCGGTGAGGGCAGCGCGCGGAATCTCAATCATCGTGCCGATCTCGAACTCGACCTCCACGCCATACTCGGCAAAGACTTGAGCGGCGACCTTCTTGATGATCTCCTTCTGCTGCTTGAGCTCATAGAGAATACCGATGAGGGGCACCATGATTTCGGGCATGGGGTTCTTGCCTTCCTTCTTCAGCTCGCAGGCGGCGCTAAGGATGGCGCGGGTCTGCATGGCGGTGATTTCGGGGAAGGTGATGCCCAGACGGCAGCCGCGGTGACCCAGCATGGGGTTGTTCTCAGCGAGGCTAGCAACGCGCTTGCGGATGGTTTCAATGGAGACGCCCATCTCGTCTGCCATAATCTGCTGTCCTTCGCGATCGTGGGGAACGAACTCGTGGAGTGGGGGATCGAGCAGGCGGATGTTTACAGGGCAGCCGTCCATAGCTTCGAGGATACCCTTGAAATCGGCTTTCTGGTAGGGGAGGAGCTTGGCAAGAGCCTTCTCACGACCCTCGACAGAGTCAGCCAGAATCATCTCGCGCATGGCGACAATCTTCTTGTCCTCGAAGAACATGTGCTCGGTACGTGTCAGACCGATACCTTTGGCACCGAAAGCGCGGGCCACCTGTGCATCGTGGGGAGTGTCGGCGTTGGTGCGGACCTGCAGCTTGGTGTACTTGTCGCAGAGGTCCATGAGCGCCTTGAAGTCGCCGCTCAGTTCGGCAGCCTTAGTAGGCACCTTGCCGGCATAGACCTGGCCCGTGGAGCCGTTCAGGGAGATGTAGTCGCCCTCCTTATAAGTGACGCCCTCGATCTCGACGGTCTTGGTCTTGTAGTTGACGTTGATGGCTCCGGCGCCGCTGACGCAGCACTTGCCCATGCCGCGGGCAACGACGGCAGCGTGGCTGGTCATACCGCCGCGGGCGGTAAGGATACCTTCAGCGCTGGCCATACCGGCAAGGTCTTCGGGTGAGGTTTCGATACGGACCATGACTACCTTGTGGCCGTCCTTGTGCCAAGCCTGAGCATCGTCAGCATGGAAGACAATCTGTCCACAGGCAGCACCCGGACTAGCGGGCAGACCCTGAGTGATGATCTTAGCCTTCTTCAGCTCGTTTTTGTCAAAGACGGGGTGGAGCAGTTCATCGAGCTTCTGCGGCTCGCAGCGCATGACGGCGGTCTTCTCGTCGATGAGACCTTCGCGAACGAGGTCCATGGCAATCTTCACCATAGCCGTTCCCGTGCGCTTGCCGTTGCGGGTCTGGAGGAACCAGAGCTTGCCTTCCTGGACGGTGAACTCCATGTCCTGCATGTCGCGGTAGTGGTTCTCCAGCTTCTCCTGAATGCCGTTAAGCTCGGCGTAGATTTCGGGCATAGCCTCTTCCATCGAGGGATACTTGGCTACGCGCTCTTCCTCGCTGACGCCGGCACGTTCAGCCCAGCGCTGGCTGCCCAGCTTGGTGATCTGCTGCGGGGTGCGGATGCCAGCGACGACGTCCTCGCCCTGAGCGTTGACCAGATACTCACCGTTGAACACGTTCTCGCCTGTGGCGGCATCGCGGCTGAAGCAAACGCCAGTGGCGCTGGTTTCGCCCATGTTGCCGAACACCATAGCCATCACGCTGACGGCGGTACCCCATTCGTCGGGGATTCCCTCCATCTTGCGGTAGAGGATGGCACGCTCGTTCATCCAGCTGCGGAATACGGCGCAGATAGCACCCCAAAGCTGCACGGTGGGGTTTTCCGGGAACTCTTGACCCGTCCGGGCCTTGATGGCTTTCTTGAAGCGGGCGACGAGATCCTTCAGTTCATCGACGCTGAGGTCTTTGTCGAGTTTTACGCCACGGATGGCCTTCACCTCCTCGATGATAGCCTCGAAGGGGTCGATGTCTTCCTTGTTCACCGGCTTCATGCCCAGCACGACGTCGCCGTACATCTGGACGAAGCGGCGGTAGCTGTCATAGACGAAGTGGGGGTTACCCGTCTTTTTCACCATAGCCTCGGCAACGGCGTCGTTAAGACCAAGGTTGAGAATGGTATCCATCATACCCGGCATGGAAGCACGGGCACCAGAACGTACGCTCACCAGAAGGGGATTCTCGACCGAACCGAACTTGCAGTTCATTAGGGTTTCGATATGTTTGACTGCAGCGATGACATCGTCGTTAAGGATGGCCATGATTTTCTCCTGACCTACTTCGTAGTATTCGTTGCAGACATCGGTGGTGATGGTGAAACCCGGGGGGACGGGCACTCCGATGAGGTTCATCTCTGCCAGGTTGGCACCCTTGCCACCTAGTTGTTCGCGCATCTTTGCATTTCCTTCGGCCTTACCGTTTCCGAAGAGATAGACTCGTTTTTTGTCCATAAATAAGTTAATTAGGTATTGGTATATTTAATTGATCTCTTAAAAAGCGTGCAAAAGTACACATTTTCTTTCATAAAGCCAATCTTTTCTCTGAAAAACTGCAAAACGGGCTATACATTTTAAATTTTTAAGGGAAAAATGTGCTCGCATGACGAGGGATTATATAACTTTGCCGATAGAAAAAGAAAGCATGAGCAGAAAGAACAGACCGCTCCCTTTGTTGGAGCATATTACGATATCCGATGTGGCGGCTGAAGGCAAGGCTTTGGCGCGTGTGAACGACATGGTGGTGTTCGTCCCGTTTGTCGTGCCGGGCGATGTGGTGGATTTGCAGGTGAAGCGAAAGAAACACTCCTATACTGAGGCTGTGGCCGTGAATTTCCATGAGTACAGTCCGTCGCGGGCTGAGCCGTTCTGCCGGCATTTTGGCGTTTGTGGAGGATGCAAATGGCAATGCCTGAAGTATGAAGAGCAACTGCGTGCCAAGCAGAAGCAGGTGGTGGATGCATTGACGCGTATAGGTCACCTGGCATTGCCGGAGGTGAACCCCATCCTCGGTTCGGAGCGTACGCGAGGCTATCGGAACAAACTGGAATTCACCTTTTCGGACAAACGTTGGCTCACGGACGGCGAGATTGCTTCCGATGTTCAATATGATGACATGAATGCTGTGGGCTTCCATATTCCCGGCTGTTTCGACAAAGTGCTGAACATCGACGAATGTTACCTGATGAATGACCTCAACAACCGTGTCCGCAACGGTGTCCGTGACTATGCTCTTCAGCACAACCTCTCGTTTTTCGACCTCCGTGAGCAGACGGGGCTGTTGCGTGGCATGATGCTAAGGATTGCCGAGGACGAACAGGGGGATATTCGTGAGGCCATGCTGCTGATGCAGTTCTGCACCAACCTGGAGAGTCCGCAGCCTCGTGAAAAGGGAAAGCGGGAGGAGCCACCTCAGGGCGACTTCAGCGCAGAGATTGACGGCTTGCTTTCGTTCATCCGTGATTCGTTCCCCGAGATTACGTCGTTACTATACGTCATCAACAACAAGTGCAACGACACCATCGGCGACCTGCCGGTCACCACTTTCTCCGGCACGGACTTTATCATGGAGCAGATGGAGGGGCTGCGCTTCAAGGTGGGGCCAAAGTCGTTCTACCAGACGAATACCCGCCAGGCCTATAATCTGTATAAGGTGGCGCGCGACTTTGCCGGGCTGACGGGGAGCGAGCTCGTCTATGACCTTTATACGGGTACGGGTACTATTGCCAATTTTGTGGCTCGCTCATGCCGTCGGGTTGTCGGCATCGAGTATGTCCCCGAGGCCATCGAAGATGCCCGCGAGAATGCCTTGCTCAACGGTCTTGCGGGCACCTTGTTCTATGCGGGCGATATGAAGGATATCCTCACTGACGACTTTATCCATGCCCACGGCCGTCCTGACGTCATCATCACCGACCCTCCGCGTGCCGGTATGCATGGCGATGTGGTCGATGTCATTCTCCGTGCTGCGCCTCGTCGGATTGTCTATGTCAGCTGCAACCCGGCTACGCAGGCCCGCGACCTGCAATTGCTCTGCACGCAGTACCGTGTTTCGAAGGTACAGCCTGTTGACATGTTCCCCCATACCCAGCATGTGGAGAATGTCGTGCTGCTGGAAAAGATTGATAATTAACGATTATATTAACCATTAACTGTTTTCTTATGAAAAAGACAACCAGTTGGCTACTTGCGGCAGCCCTTGTAATAGCCGCATTCGTGTTGGGATGGGCCATGAAGATGCCCGTCAGTGCGTTGAAACAGTATGACCGCACCGTCTCTGTGCGTGGTCTTGCCACCAAGGAGGTGAAGGCCGACTATGCCATTGCTCCGTTTGCCTACTCAATGCTTGGCAACGATATGCAGAGCCTCTATCAGGAAATCAAGAAGAAGAACGAGATTTTCATTGACTTCATCAAGTCCTACGGCATCTCAAGCGATGAGATCAGTGTGTCTACGCCTGAGTTCACCGACCGCCGCACATGGGACAACAAGAGTGGCTATGACTTCCAGGTGACGAGCGTCCTCACCGTCGGTACCAAGCAGGTGGATGCCGTCATCCGCATGATGTCTGAGCAGAGCCGCCTGATGGAGAAGAACATCGTACCTCTCACCGGATGGGAGTATCGTCCCAGCTACAGTTTCCGCGGGCTCAACGACATCAAGCCCGGCATGATTGAGGATGCTACGAAGAATGCGCGTGAGGCCGCCCTGAAGTTTGCCGCCGACAGCGACAGCAAACTTGGCAAAATCAAGAGTGCCACGCAGGGGCAATTCTCCATTGAGGACCGCGACAGCAACACCCCCTACATCAAGAATGTCCGCGTGGTCACCTACGTCGATTTCTATCTGAAAGACTAACGTGTCTGTTTCTCGGTCATGTATTTCCAGTAGCGGCGGGGCATGTCGCTGAGCTGCTTGCGGGGGTTCAGGCGCTCTTTGATGCAGATAGCTTTGAAGTAAGTGCGCCACAACTCCTGCATCAGCCGATCGTCGCTGCTGAGTGCTTCGTCATGGAGTCGGCCGTTCTCTAAGTTGAAGGGGACGGCCGATTCCTCTTCAAAGGTGATGCGGATGGGAGCCGCAGCGCCGTCGTAGTAGTAGCCGTAGTGTCGTCCGGCATCGTAGATAAGCCAGGGCTGGTCGTTGAAGCGTTCGCAGAAATGGCTCGTGACGATGGGCAGCACATTGTGCTCGGGGCTGACGACACTGAGGTAGGTGCCGTCCTTCGCCTTCTGGAAGCGGATAAACTGCTTCATACGCAGCTGTTCGTGTAGCACGCGACGGGCGATGTTCGTCACAGCCAGCACATCGGGGTCGGCGAAGTTCCGCTCGATGCCCGGTGCTCCGTCGGGCTGGCGGAAGACCTTGCATATATACTGGAATAGCGGCGTGTTCAGCTCCTTGAGTTCCGACAGCCAGCTGACGGAGATGAGCCGCAGGGCCTCGGACGGCAGCCGCTTTTCCAGTCCGGCCCATACTCGCCCCGCCTTTTCCTCGTCGGTCGTCACCTGACGGGTATGGTCGCAGAATAGCGGCTGCTCGTCGCCTGCCGTCAGCAGCTCGTCAGGCTGCTCGTGCAGGGCAAAGGCATCGAACACCGCCGTCAACAGCCCGTCCATCGTTCCGTCAAAGCGATAACACGTCATCGTTCATTTTATCCGAAGTCCAGCCTCAGTTGTCTTTCCTCGGCGGCCTGTTTCTGCCGCACTTTCGATACGAGCAGGGGGCGCAGGCGTTCGGGGCTCAGTTCGTTGACGCTTGTGAGCAGCGTGGCGGGGCTATGGGTCAGCTCGTGGCAGGTGATGAAGTATTTTGCCTTCTTCATCACCACGCCCATCTTTTTCAGGTCGTAGGAGGTGAGGCGGCCGAAGCGGCGCGAGTTCACGATGAGCCATGCCGATTTGGTGCCGAGGCCGGGTACGCGGAGCAGCTGCTCATAGTCGGCCGTGTTGATGTCGACGGGAAAGACTTCAGGGTGGCGCAGCGCCCAGGCGAGCTTCGGGTCTATCTCCAGGTCGAGGTTTGCATGCCGTTCATCAACAATCTCATCCACCTTGAAGTGGTAGAACCGCAGCAGCCAGTCTGCCTGGTAGAGACGGTTTTCGCGCACCAGCGGCGGCTGTTTCAGTACGGGCAGACGTGGGTCGGTGGTGTTGACGCTGATGTAGCCTGAGTAGTAGACGCGCCGCATGGTGGGCTGGCCGTAGAGCGCGGATGACATCTGTAGTATGTCGCGGTCGGTCTCCTTCGTGGCACCCACAATCATCTGCGTCGATTGTCCGGCAGGCACGAAGCGTGGCGCGTGGCGCATGCGGCGGCGGTCCTCCTTGTTCTCCAGCACCCCCTGCTGGATGAGCCGCATGGGCTGGAAGACGCTCTGGTGGTCTTTCTCCGGAGCCAGCATCTTCAGCGACTCCTCGTTGGGAATCTCGATGTTCACGCTCATGCGGTCGGCATAGCGGCCGGCCTCGTTGAGCAGCTCCTGCGAGGCTCCGGGGATACTCTTCAGGTGGATGTAGCCGTTGAAGCGGTGCACGGTCCTGAGGTCGCGGGCGATGGCTGCCAGCCGTTCCATGGTGTAGTCGGGGTTGCGCACCACGCCGCTGCTGAGGAACAGACCCTCGATGTAGTTGCGGCGGTAGAACTCCATGGTGATTTCCTCCAGCTCCGTGACGCTGAGCGTGGCCCGTGGAATGTCGTTCGAGCGGCGGTTGATGCAGTAGGCACAGTCGTACATGCAGTAGTTGGTCAGCATCACCTTCAGCAGGGCTATGCAACGCCCGTCGTCGGCAAACGAGTGGCAGATGCCCAGCCCGCCAACGGTCGAGCCCACCATGCCCTTCTTCCCGCCGCGCACGGTGCCGCTCGACGAGCACGACACGTCGTACTTCGCCGATTCGGCGAGTACCCGCAACTTCTCCATCGTCTTCTCTGTCAGCATATTCCTGTGGCTTCCAGGGGCAACGGCTGTTCTTGACGTGCCGGCTTGTTTTACTTGATGAACTTCACCTTCGCCGCATCGCGTGGTCGGGCGTCGGGCTGCTCGTCGGGGTAGCCGATAGCGATGATGTAGTTCAGCCGGTAGTCGGCAGGGATGTCGAGGCGGTCGAGGAAGAACTTACATTTCTCGCTTGCCAGCAGGTAGCGTACGGGCCCTTGCAGGCAGCAGGTGCCGAGGCCCAGCGACTGCGCGGCCAGCATCATGTTCTCGCCCAGCAGGCCGGCGTCCAGCTCACCGCCGCCGCCCGCAGGCGTGCAGACGCAGATGAGGTTCGGGGCGTTGCGGAACATGTTCTTGAAATCCTTGTCGCGTCGGACCTGCTCGGCGTTCTCCTTCTTATACACTTCCGTCACGTCGGCTATCAGACGTTGGTCTTCCACCACGCGCACTATCCAGGGCTGGCGGTTCATGCCGCTGGGCGCATTGATGCCGCAGCGGACCACGGCCTCCAGTTTCTCATGTTCCACGGGCTTGGCCAGGTACTTGCGCACGGAGCGCCGCGCCATGATGGTGCTGATCACTTCGTTTGTATTAGCCTCGCCTCCGTTTGTCATGCTGCTTTGTGCCGGCAGGGTCAGCACGCACGTCATGGCCATGAGGTATAGAAGAATTCTTTTCATAATCATTTGTTCTTTTACTGTTTTTTTGTTTTTGAATTACTAACTCTTTGACTTTTTGACTTTTTAACTTTTTTCCTGACTCCTACGGCACTGGGGCTCTTACTCTTTTCTTCTGCGTACAAAGGTACGAATTAATGAGCAGAAATGCAAATTAAATGGGAGTTTTTTTGCAAAAATTTTCAGGGTACGGAGTGCCTGAAAAACGGCCCCTTTTTGTGCGCTTTTCGAAGTGAAGGTTTCGGATAATTCATGGGGCGCTGAGGGTGGTTTTTGCTGCAAAAATAGTGCTTGGCGGGCGAAAAAGCAAAAGAAATCTTTACTTTTCACGAATAGAGAGGCCTTCGGCGCGGACAGCAGGGCGGGCGTAGGCAATAACTGGGGGCGTGGTCGGCGCGAAAGGGGGCGTCTCCTTGTCTCCCTGTCCCCCTCCTTTTGTGCGCACGCGGTAGTATACGTGGAAAAGGATTAGATTTAAAATATACTTATATAATATTCTATTTCCATATATATAGATACATAATACCCCGCGCGCGGCGGACCCCCCTTGAAGACCGGGAGACAAGGAGACAGTTTTACGCCTCGGTCCGGTTTTTTCAGAAAAATGTGATTTCCGCAAAAAACAAAAAAAATGTATATTCGATTTTTTATGCGTATCTTTGCACTAGAAATGAAAGATGGAAACATCTTGAATATAAAACTTGGAACGAAAAACGAAAACCAGGGAAAAGTGCTTTGGAATGGTGCTTGCAAGACATTCTTCAAAGTGTTAGTTTTGATTCAAGGTCTTAGTTCAACTGGGGACATTATTCATTCAAAAAAAAAACCGATTGTCTAACCCTCTAAAACTATCAGCCCTATGCCTGTAGCGTATCAAGTAATGGGATGTGCCAACGCCCACGGCGCGCAGAACGTGGACTACGCCTGCGACCGCACCATGAAGACGGGTACTGACTGCACCTCTGGGCCCGCGAGCTGAACCAGGGGCTGCGGCATGAGAAAGGTTTTTTGACTTTTTGACCTTTCAGACTCGCCCCGCCTGCCCACCTGCCCGAATCACAAGACCTCTGCCGGCTGCAAGTCCCTTACCAGACAAGCGCACCGTTGTAGGTGCAGGTCATTCCACCGAAGGCGGTGGTGAACGTGAGGGAGTCGGGGGTGATGGTACCCTGCAGGCCGGTTGCGACGTAGCGTGCTACGGGATTGCCGCCCATAGTGGGCTCGATGCCATCGCCTGTGAAGTTGATGTGGCCTTTCGTGCGGGTGCATTCGGCGTCGGGGATTATCATGTCAATCCTGACGGGCATCCGGGGGGAGAAGGTGACCTCGTAGAGGTAGATGTCAATGGCCGTCGTGCCGCGCAGCCGCGCCTCTACGCGAACGCTGTCAAGCGTAAACGTTTGGCTGGGGACGGCGATGCGTCCATACGCTGTGAATGTCGTAGTCTCCTCGAAAGCAGCTGCCCGTTCCTCTTCGGGAGAATCGGGGGTGGCGGGACTGCAGGCTGCAAGCAGGGCAGCCATGGCCATGAGGGAAAGAATCTTTTTCATAATTGAACTTTTTAATTTATAGGTTAATACGAATGTCCACACCTAATTCGCGGGGACGCCCGCGCTGGAGAAAATCGTGACTCATGGAGCGAAAGTAGAATACGTCGTATGTCTGGTCTGTCATGTTTCGTCCCCAAAGTTGGAACTGGGCGTGCTGCCACTCGAACGATAGCGTGGCACCAAACAGGTTGTACGGGTTTTGGCTGCAGTCGTTTTGCTCGTTCCAAAAGATGCGCCCTGTTCTTTCGGCCTTGAGGGTGAGCGAGAGGGCTTGCAGGATTTGGCTGCCGAGCTGGAAGCGGGTCGTGACGAGGGCATGCGCGGTGTGCCGTGGGGCGTAGGGGATAACGTGGCCTGCATAGTCGCCCATGCCGTCGTCGAAGCGGGTGAAGCGTGCATCGATAAATCCGTATGAGCAGGCAGCGAGTCCGCGCCATCGCCTGTGCGTCCATAGGTATTGCAACTCGGCTTCGGCACCCCATATTTGCGAACGGGCTGCGTTGGCCATCATGCGGCCTGTGGTCTTGCCCGTGGGGAAGACTGTCACCTGCTGGTCGCGGCACTGGATGTGGAAGGCATCGAAGTCCAGCGACAGACCGGCAACTGGCGTGAGGTGGGTGCCTAGTTCGAACGTCCAGGCGGTCTCAGGCCTGTAGGAGGTGATGGCTACGTCCGTATAGCGCGGGTCGGCGATGGTGAGATGAATACCCATGTCGGAGGCGAGGTCGGTCATCAGCAGGTTTTGTGTGACGGTACTGAAGATTTGTGGGTTGTATCCGCCAGCCTTGTATCCCTTGGCGACATAGCCGTAGGTGGTGGCATGGGGGGTGTCGTAGGACATGGCCAGACGGGGTAGCACCTGGAGGAAATGTGCGCTGCGGATGCCGCTCAACTCGGTATGCAGGGTTTTGAAACGGGGCATCATCATGGTGAAGCGATAGTCGAAGTCGGCCGTGCTCAGATAACGCATGCGCGCATGTTCATAGTCGAGCCGGATGCCAGCGCTCAAGTGCCAATGCCCGAAGTGGAATTGGCTTTGATGATAGGCGGCGGCGCCAGCATTTAGGAAGCTGAAATCGCTCTCTATGGGCAACTCGGCATTGCGTATTTCAAGGGAGTCCTCAGGGAAAACGGTCTGTATGCCTTGGTTGGCGTTCGCCAGGACAAGCGTCTCTATGCCTTCGCGCATGAAGGTGACGGGTGCCTCCATCCCGTTGGACTTGACAAAGGTGCTGACGCCGATCGCCCATTCGTACCATTCCACCGCTCGCGGCGCATAGAGGAATGCGTCAAGCGAGGTGCTATGTTGGTGCTGTGTCTGACGGAGGGTGAAGATGTCGGCAGGGGTGTAGTCCTGGTCCATGTGCATGTCGTCGTGCATGAACTGGTGGCTTCCGTTGAGCAGCAGCCTGTAGCCATCATGGAGATACTCGGCCCTGAGGGCAGGCCGTATGGCCAGGCGTTCGTACCCCGAAGGACGGTTGTAGGCGATGATGCCCGTGGCTGCGGCTGCATACGGGAAGGCGCCCTGCTGCACCCAGCCGACGCTGACGGTGCCCGTCAGTCGCCATTCATCTGTGGGGCGGGCATCCAGAACCAGACGCCCTCCCGCCTCGTGGCCATAGTCAATCTTGCGGTTGTCGTACGTATTGGTGTGGAACCCGTCCGTGCTGCGGTAATGTGCCGCTATGCCCCAGCCGAAGTCAGGGCGTTCGGGACGATAGATGGAGGCTTGTGCTCCCACGCTGTTTGCGGTGGAGCGGCTCAGCAGGCCGCGGATGTGCTGCGCCGTGAGGTCGAGTGGCTTGATGGTGCTAATCTCCATGACACCACCTGACGTGTTACGGCCATAGAGACTGCCGCCGGGGCCGCGAAGCAATAAGATGTGTTTTACATCCTGCATGGTGTGGTCGTACATGTTCTTATCCAACAGCGGCACGCCGTCGACGACCATGCCCAGCGTCGACTCGCCTGTCCGGCTGCCCATGCCGCGGATGTAGATGCTGCTCGTCATGGCCGAGCCATACTCCGGCATGTGGACACCGGGGACTAACGACGCAACGTCCTTGGGTGTAGTGATTCGGGCGGCTTCGATGAGCTGGCCGTCGATAATGCTCAGCCCGCTCTGCCGGGGCAGGGCAGACTGGGCAAGGCGCGACACCGACACTTCCACTTCCGGCAGCGCCACCGAGTCCGTCATCTCCTCGGCACTGAGCAGCGGAATGGCAAGCAGGGACAGCAATATGAACACCTTTGCACGCATAATCATGAACGACGATGGTGCAAAGGTGCGCAGTTTTCAGCAAAGGTAGCTTAAGATTTCCTTAAGAAACATCAGAACCTTCATAAATGGGGATGCGGAGTTCGCAGACAGTACCGTTGATGTCGATGGAAAGGAAAAAGCAGTGAATGGTCAATCGCGAACTCACCCGTAGCACACCGGGTTGCGCCCCCGGCAACAGGGCCGTCAGGAAACTGTCCAACATCTGCCGGAGTGCTTCGGGTTCAATCGTCAGTTCGTTGACGAACGGCGTCAGATGCAGCTGGGCCACTAAGCCTGCCGAGACAATCTCCACCTCGTGGCTGTATAACCACGAGGTGAGGAACATCTGGAGGTCGATGGTATAATAATGCAACGTCTTCCATTCATGACGGAAAATGAGCCCCAAGCCACGGATGGTCTCAATGGGCCGTTTGCTGCTCCATCCCAGCTTGCGTCGGAGGGCACTCAAATGAACGTCTATCGTACCCGAATCGTAACGGAAACGTGACCCCCAGACGTGGTCGAGAATGTCGTCGCGTGTGCAGACTTTGTTCGGATGCGATGCCAGATAATCCAGCAGCCCAAACTCCAGTCCTGTCAGCTGAACGTCGCGGCCCCCTTTGAGTACGCGCCGTGCTTCGCGGTCAATCTCAATGTCGTGAGCGATGGGGATGTTCATATTCGTCTGATTTAATTCGAGAACGCAGGGGGCTCGTCGCGCTGGGGTGCGGAAGTGCCGTTCTCTTCATGAATTCTCGTCTGTCCATGCTTGTTTGTTGTCTTCGACCTTTTCATCTTGCCATTCGGTAGATGGCTTCCATGTCATCGGCATGGAGGACGCGGAGGGCGCCGCAGGTGGCAGTGTAGTCGCGGCTGCACTTGCGGGCCATCTCGCGGATTTCGTCGTCGGTGACGTCGCGGCCGATGAGTTCGCGGATGCTGGTTGGCATGCCGATGGCGTGGTAGAAGCGCTCCATGGCCTCAATGCCGCGCAGGGCGGTGCCTTCGGGGTCGGTGAAGTCGTTGGGGACGTCCATAACGTTGACGGCGAAGCGGACGAAACGCGAGAGGTTCTCGTGCATCACATAACGTGCCCAGCTGGGCCAAATGGCGGCGAGGCCGGCACCGTGGGTGACGTCGAACATACCACTGAGCTCGTGCTCCAGCTGATGTGTGGCCCAGTCGTCGGTGATGCCGCAGCCGGTGAGTCCATTGTGCATCAGGCTGCCGCCCCACATGATCTGGGCACGATAGCGGTAGTTCTCGGGGTTGCGCAGCACGGCGAAGACGGCGGTCTTGATGCTGCGCAGCATGGCCTCGGCGATGTCGGTGGTGAAGTCCATGTCGTCATCCTTGGTGAAATAGCGCTCCATGGTGTGCATCATCATGTCGGTGACGCCGGCGGCCGTCTGATAGGGCGGGAGCGTGAATGTGCGCCGCGGGTTCATGATGGCGAATTTGGGGCGTGAGAGGTTGTTGGAATAGCCGAGCTTGACGTCGCCGTCCTCGTTGGTGATGACGCTGGACTCAGACATCTCGCTGCCGGCAGCGGGGATGGTGAGCACGCAACCTACAGGCAGCATGGCTGTGGGTGTGGCGTTGCCGAGATAGACGTCCCAGACGTCGCCCTCCATGCAGACACCGTAGGCGATGCACTTTGCCGAGTCGATAACGCTGCCGCCACCGATGGCAAGGATGAAGTTAACGCCCTCTCTACGGCAGAGCTCGATGCCCTGCTTGGCAAGCGAAAGGCGTGGGTTGGGCACCACGCCGCCCAGACTGACGAACGCGATGCCGCCCTCGGTGAGCAGCCCGCAGATTTTGCCGAGGAGTCCCGATCGTTCGGCACTCTTGCCGCCATAGTGTACCAGCACTTTTGTGCCTCCATACTTCTTGACCAGACGAGCCACCTGCTCCTCTGATTGTTCGCCGAACACCACTTCGGTCGGCGCATAATACTTGAAATCTTTCATTGTTTAATAGGGAATAATGCGTTATTTAATAAAACGTGTGATCTGTGCTTCGGTAGCCTGAGGACAAAGGGTGTGCAGATGATGCTTGATGCGGGCAAACGATTCGTCGGGAGTGCGGTCGCAGCGGCAGGCATCGCGGCCATAGAGCCGTTCGGGCACGGTGAGGAGCGACAGACCCCAGCCGTACTCGCGTCCATGGCGGTCGAGGGGATAGACGAAATCTTCGGTGACGATGCGCGTGGCCATTTGCAAACGGGTGACATAGGCATCGAAGCGGCTGCGCATACCCGGGCCGTCGAAGCCGCAGGCAGCGCGCAGTTCGCGTGTAATGAGGCTGCCATGCTCGGCCAGCGTCAGCAGGATAGCCTCCTCGATGCTGCCCGCGCTGGGCATAGCGTGGTGGCTGCGGCGGTAGTTGCAGAAGTCGGGCCACCACTCGCGGCTGATGAATCCTGCCTTACCGGCGAAGAACTTGCCATAGACATGACCTCCGTCGGTGATGACGGCGCCCTTCCATTTCCAGAGCGGCCATTCCCATCCGCCGTCGGGCAGAGCTACGTAGCGGCACTCGTCATCGACCATCTCCTCGGCTGAGAAGCCGCGGATGCCGCTGTCAAGCAAGGGCAAGAAGCCGATACGGCTGATGAGTTCCGTCAGTTCCGCACTGTTGTGTATCTCCTGGTCAATCATACTGTTCTTAACTATTAATTCTTATTTTTGACTCTTGATTCATAACTTCATCATAGCTCCATCGGAAACATGACTTTGAAGGTGATGTTCCGTCCCATGCCATAGACGCCCTGACGACCGGTGACAGGGTTCAGGGGGGCATACTTCAGACGGCTGAGGTGATTCTGGTAGGCGCAGTCGAGCAGGTTGTCGGCAAGAATGTAGAGTTCGGCCACCTTCACTCCGTGCATCAGGACGTCGGCACCGGCAGAGAGCCCCAGTAGCGTGTAGGTAGGGGTGACGGTCTCGGTCTCATCGGCACTGTAGATGTGACTCTGCTTGAAGTAATGGTCGACATCTGCAGCAATATAAAAATTGTTCAGCGAGAAGGCGGCAGGAATGACGGGGTGGGAGTGATGGCCGAAGGTGGTGTGCGAATGGTGGGTCAGCTCCCATTTCAGTTCCGACGTCCAGCGGGGAGCTGGCGTGAAGGGTAGATAAGTCGCATCCGCAGGCTGGTGCAGCAGCTGTGCATCGACGTAGGAGAACGTGTTGCCGAAGTGGATGGAATGAATGGGGTGGACGTCAATGCCTGCCTCGAAACCCAGCAGACGGGCACAATCTTGTGTGTAAGCGAAGGTCAGATAGCCCTCCTCCATCACTATGGGCAGCCGGTGGGTGTAGATGTAGTTGTCGATGCGGTTGGCAAAGAGGGCAAGCTGTGCCGAGACGAAACGAGAAGTGAAATCGAGCCCGAGGTCCCCTTGCAGGCTATACTCTGCCTTGAGGTCCCGCCGTCCGATTTCGTAGCGGATGGAGCCCTCGTGGACGCCGTCTGAGGCAAGCTCGCTGATGTTGGGTGTACGGAAGCCGCGCGCCATGTTCAGACGGACGTTGAAGTGTTCGCCCAGGTTGCCGACAATGCCGGCACTCCCCGTCATGCTGCCATAATAGAGGACGGCGTTCCTAATGCACGTCTCCTGTGGATTTGTTATGTCGATGGAGCGATGGTCGTAGCGCACTCCGCCGTTCAGTGTCCAGCGTTCGCCGAGCGTTCTGAAGGCCGTGGCAAAACCGCCGATATCGGACAAGCGGTAATCGGGAATCAGGAACTCCTCGCCGTCGCCCACCGACTGCTGGAACATGCCGCCGACGCCTGTCGAGACTTTCCATTTGTCCCAATTCTCCGTCACATAGCGCAGGTCGTAGGTCAGCGTGTGCAGCTTGAGGTAAATCTCATATTCATCGGCACTCTCCTCGAACTCCTGCCGTTGGTTCTGCTGGTAGCCGACGATGGCTTTCAGACTGCCTGAGGGGAGATTCAGCGCATTGTCCCACACCAGCTTGTAGTGCCTGACCTGTTGGAAGGGGAGGGACATGCTGTATGAAGTGGGCGAGGGGAGGCCGGAGGTGAGGATGCCCGTATCCTCGTCTCGTTCCCCTTCGACAATGCCGGGCGTCAGGTGATAGGCCGTTGCCGTCATGTGGGAGAATCCCCAGTATTTGTTCAGCCCCAGCATCAGACGTCCGGCACGTTCTCTAAACTGCGAGCCTGACACATAGCCGTCATAGCTGTTGTGGTAGGCATGTGCCATTCTGCCGCTATAACGGGCTTCCCATACAAAGCCCCGGCGGTTGCCCGCAAGGGAGTAGTTATGTGCCAGCAGACCATTGTTTGTCTGATGCTCAATGCCGACTTGGGCATGCGTCGCACCCTCGGTCAGCGTGGGCTGGCTGCGGAGGATGACGATGCCAGCCATAGCGTCGGAGCCGTACATCAGCGAAGCGGGGCCTTTCAGGATCTCTGCCGAGCTGACGCTGCTGCCATCGACCTCCACGCCGTGTTCGTCGCCCCATTGCTGGCCCTCTTGGCGGACGCCATCGCTGATGACGACCACACGGTTGTAGCCCAGGCCGCGGATAATGGGTTTCGAGATGCCGCTGCCCGTCGTCAGCTGGCTGATTCCCGGCTGGTGGGCGATTGCGTCGATAATGTTCGTCGATGAGGTGGCGCGCAGCATCTGTGGTGTAACAATGCTGACGGGCGTTGTGGAATGTTTCAGTTTGGTGTCACCCGTTATACCCGTTACGGTGATTTCACCCAGTTGCAGGTGACGGAAGAAGACGTCGGTCGAGTCCTCCTCGTGATGGTGCTCAGGCTCCACCTCCTGAGCCGCCATTGCCGTACAAAGGCACAGCAATGGCAGAACAATATATATTGTTTTCATTCTGTGATTCGTATTTAAGATTATAGAGGGGAAAATATAGTGTGGTCTGTTATAGAATGTCAAAGAGAAAAATCCGACGGTGGTCCTCGCGTGACAATTATGCCACGGCTTTTGCTGCGAATATCTCGTATATGGTATGAAAGGAATATACTGCATACATGCCGGCAGACGACGCAGGCACCGATGACGGCTGCCAGCATTTTCAGCGTCAGAAACTGACATAGCACACAATCATGCTCCAGCGATGCCGTCATCGAAAGATGGCCGTGGCAATGATGATGAGCACAGGTGAAACTATTTTCCTCGGCAGCCGAAAGGCTGCCCTCGTGTGTGTGGAGCGACGAGAGGAGGAGAATGGGCACATATACAGCCAATAGCACCCACGATGCAAATTGTCGTTTCTTCCTCAGATACATGTCTGCAAATTTACGCTATCTTATTTGAATAACCTTCGGTTTCTGCCAAAAATAACATTTTTTATGAATGCTTCTGGTTCAAAGTCTTTTTATACGAACACGACGTATTTTGGGCATCGCGGACTTCCTTCATATATCCCACAAACCTCCGTCGCAAGTGACGCAGGGGTACGTCGTTGTTTTGTCTCTGATTGGGTGAGGCTTTTTTTCGTTAACGAAAAAAAAGGAAAGCCCCTTAAAGGAAAAAAGCCCCCTTTCTATCGTCAGCCCCCAAAAGTAGCTTTTACATCTCTATTACGCCAGTTTTTCGCGAAGAAAGCGTCCGGTGTAGGACGTGGGGCAGGCAGCGACTTGCTCGGGGATGCCGCAGACGACGAGGTTCCCGCCGGCATCACCACCCTCGGGACCGAGGTCGATGACGTAGTCGGCGCATTTGATGACCTCCATGTTGTGCTCGATGACGAGGATGGTGTGGCCGCGGTCGATGAGGGCGTTGAAGCTCTCGAACAGCTTCTTGATATCGTGGAAATGGAGACCGGTGGTGGGCTCGTCGAAGATGAAGAGGGTGGGAGCCGAACGCTCTTGCCCGAGGTAATAAGCGAGTTTGACGCGCTGGTTCTCGCCGCCGGAGAGGGTGGATGAACTTTGTCCGAGCTTGATGTAGCCAAGACCGACGGCCTGCAGGGGACGCAGACGGGAGACAATGGTCTTTTCGCCATGCTCCGTAAAGAACTCGATGGCTTGGTTCACGGTCATCTCCAGAATGTCGTGGATGTCGTGGTCGTGGTACTTGACGAGGAGGGTGTCGTTTTTGAAGCGCTTGCCGTGGCAGGCCTCGCACTCCAGAACGAGGTCGCTCATGAACTGCATCTCGACGGTGATGGTGCCCTCGCCCTTACATTCCTCACAGCGTCCGCCCTCGCTGTTGAACGAGAAGTATCCGGCCGTGTAGCCCATTTGCTTGGAGAGGGGTTGGGCAGCGTAGAGCTTGCGGATTTCGTCGTATGCCTTGATGTAGGTGACGGGGTTGCTGCGGGTGGAGCGTCCGATAGGGTTCTGATCGACAAACTCCACGGCGCTGATGCAGTGAATGTCACCCTCGAGGCGGGTGAAGTCGCCAGGGCGGTCGCCGCTCTCGCCGAACTGACGGTTGAGGGCTTTAAAGAAGATGTCGCGTACGAGCGAACTCTTACCCGAGCCGCTGACGCCCGTGACGACGGTGAGGACGTTGAGCGGAAAGGTGACGTCGATGCCCTTCAGGTTGTTGTGCCGGGCTCCCTTCACATCAATGTGGAGGTTCCACGGCCTTCTGCTTGTCGGCACGGGAATCCTCTCCTCGCCCAACAGATAGCGGAGGGTGTAACTGCTTGCTGACTTGTTGAGCTCCGCTCTGCTCTCGCTGTTCCGTCCGTTGAGCTCTCCCTGCCAGACGATTTCGCCGCCGAGACGTCCAGCCTCAGGGCCTACGTCGATGATGTAGTCGGCGGCGCGGATAATCTCCTCATCGTGTTCGACGACGACAACGGTATTGCCTGCTTGTTGAAGCTGGCGCAGCACGCGAATGAGCTTATCCGTGTCGCGGCTATGGAGGCCAATGCTGGGCTCATCGAGGATGTAAAGCGAGCCGACGAGCGGACTGCCAAGAGAGGTGACGAGGTTGATGCGCTGGCTCTCACCGCCCGAGAGGGTGTTGCTGAGGCGGTTTAATGTGAGATAGCCCAACCCCACGTCAAGAAGGAACTGCAGACGGCTGGTAATCTCCTTCAACAGACGGCAGGCGACAAGCGTGTCGTGTTCGTCGAGCTGCAGGCGGTCGAAGAATCCCTTCAGTTCGCTGACGGGCATCTCCACAAGGTCGCCGATGGAACGTTCACCCATTTTGACGTAGGTGGCTTCTTTCTTCAGACGGCTGCCGTGGCAGGTGGGGCAGAGCGTCTTACCACGATAGCGGGCCAGCATGACGCGATACTGGATTTTGTATTGGTTCTCCTCCAGCATCTTGAAGAACGAGTCGATGCAGGTCTTATGGCGTGGGCCGTGCCAGAGGTAGTCTTTCTGCGCCTGGGTGAGCTGGTAGTAAGGGGTGAAGATGGGGAAGTCCACCTCGCCGGCGTGGAGGATAAAGTCGTCCTTCCATTCGCTCATCTTATCGCCCCGCCAGCAGACCACAGCGCCGTCATAGACGCTGAGCGTGGTATCGGGGATAACGAGCTTTTCGTCAATGCCGATGATACGCCCGAAGCCCTCGCAAGTAGGGCAGGCGCCGAGCGGGCTGTTAAATGAAAAGAGTTGGTCAGAGGGTTCCTCGAATGTGATGCCGTCAGCCTCGAAGCGAGTGCTGAAGGTGTGGAGAATCTGGGCGGGGTAGAAGCGGAGCATACATTTGCCGTTGCCTTCGAAGAAGGCCGTTTCTGCCGAATCCGTCAAGCGACTGACGGTCTCGCGGCTGTCATCCACAGCAAGACGGTCAATGACGAGATATTTTTGTTGGTCAACAAGTCCACAAGTCAACGAGTCAACACGCTGGGAATGGTCAGCTTTGCTACTTGTTGACCTCTTGACTTGTTGACTTGTTGACTTGTTGACTTGTTGACTTTCTATCAGCCAATCCTCTATCCGAATGATTTCGCCATTTACGTCCATACGTGTGAAGCCTTGCTGCATGTAGATGGCGAGTTGCTCCTTCAGCGTTCGGTCGGCTTGTGGCATGATGGGCGCTAATACCGTGAAGCGGGTGCCTCGGCTGTAGGTAAGCATACATTGTACGAGGTCTTCGGGCGTATGCTTCTTCACCAGTTGTCCGCTGATGGGGGAGTAGGTTTTGCCAATGCGGCTGTAGAGCAGACGCAAATAATCGTAGATTTCGGTAGAGGTACCGACGGTAGAGCGTGGGTTGCGGCTGTTCACCTTCTGCTCGATGGCGATGGCAGGAGGAAGGCCCTTGATGAAGTCGCAGTCAGGCTTCTTCATCCTTCCGAGGAACTGACGGGCATAGGCCGACAGGCTCTCTACATAGCGCCTCTGTCCCTCGGCATACAGCGTGTCGAACGCCAGCGACGACTTGCCCGATCCGCTCAGTCCCGTTATCACCACCAGCTTCCCTCGTGGAATATCCACCGAGACGTTTTTCAGGTTGTTGACATTCGCACCTCTGACAGAAATGTACTTCTCCTCCATGGAATTTATTCGCAGAGATTTTTGGCCACGAGATGTTGACTACGGTGACCTAAACCGTCACTTAGTTTTTGGTACTTGCAAGAAACGATGTCTCCTGGTTTGAAATCCCAGGGAGAGTAAACGGGGTCATAATTATTTTTAGGGTCTTCTATTTGAAATCGTTTGGGGCCGAGCACCAAAGCTTCTGTGGGAACAAAACATTCAGTTGCATCTATCATTCTGATGTAAATCTGCACTCTTTTCCCAATTTCCTCTGTCATGACGACATCCTTTTCTTCTACTTGATTGGATGTCTTATTCCTAAAGACTTTTTTTAGTAAATTCATTTTTGTAATATTTAATTATTGAGCAAAGGTAGAATTAATTGTTCAAATAAACTAACAAAAAAGAAGGATTTATTGTTAATTTGTTGTTTTTGCCATAAAAGAATTATGGTTATCTGCAAAGAACCCGCTTCTTTTTACCCTGCGACATTTCAGACAGTATCAGGTTCCCCAAAAGTCCCATCAAATGGGAAAAAAGTCCCACTGGCTGGGATTTTATTCCCATAGGCCGGGATTTTTACGGAATTTGATGTTTGCCGGACAGCCGTTACGATTATTCTTGCAGATAATGATAAAGATAATTCCTTTTTTCTTGCGATTGTCATTGCCTTGTGTTATTTTTGCCGAAATTTTGACTTTGAAAAGGATGAGGAACTATCGTTTTGTGGCAAAAGGTGCGGCTTGCCCAGTCGCTTCAGTCTTCAGTCTTGTAGCTTTCATGTTGCTTCTTGCCTCTTGCTCTACGCAGAAAAAAGTTTCTTCCGCGGGCCTTGCAGACGATTATGTTCCTAAGCGGGAGTTTCGTGGGGCATGGATGCAGGTCGTCAACGGGCAGTACAACGGCATGACTTCTGCCGAGCAGCAGCAACGTCTTTCCGAACAACTCGACGCCCTTCAGCAGGCAGGCGTGAATGCCGTCATTTTTCAGGTTCGGCCTGAGGCTGATGCCCTCTATGTCTCGTATTACGAGCCGTGGAGCCGGTTCCTCACAGGTGAGCAGGGACGAAATCCTGATGAAGGCTGGGATCCTCTGCAGTTCATGATTACTGCTTGCCACGCCCGGGGTATGGAGCTTCATGCCTGGATAAATCCCTATCGTGCGAAGTTGAAAGGGCTGAAGAAGGCCGACATGCACTATAAGCACCCTTGGTTCAAGTTTCCTGAGCGTTTTGTGGAATACGACGGCATGCTCATCTTCAATCCCGCCCTGCAGCTCAATCGCGACTACATCTGTACCGTCGTTTCCGACATCGTCAGGCGCTATGATGTTGACGGCCTCCACATCGACGACTATTTCTATCCCTATCCTGTGGCGGGTGTTCCTTTCCCTGACGATGCTGACTTTGCTGCCGACCCGCGTGGCTTCACGGACAAGGCTGATTGGCGGCGCGACAACGTCAACCTGCTCATCCAGCAACTCTCTTCCACCATTCACGACATCAAGCCTTGGGTGAAGTTCGGCGTCAGCCCGTTTGGAATCTACCATAACGGAGGCGGGCAGGAGAAGGGCCTAGTCCCAGGCTCGGCCACATCGGGCTTGCAGAACTACGACGACCTTTATGCCGACGTCCTCCTCTGGATTGACAAAGGGTGGGTTGATTACACCGTTCCGCAGCTCTATTGGGAAATCGGACATTCGACTGCCGACTATGCTACCCTTATCGGATGGTGGGCAGCAAATGCTAACGGTAGGCCTCTCTTTATCGGGCAGGATTTGGAACGCTCCCTAAAATATTCCGACCCCAAGGCTCCTGGTCACAACCAGCTTGCTGCCAAGTTCCGAATGCAACGTGAAGAGCCGGTCAGCGGCTATTGCTGGTGGTATGCCGATGCCCTCCGCACCCACATGGCTACTCCCGCAGGTAAAGCCGAGGTACAAGCCGTTGCCCACGCTGGCTCACTTGCCCTTCAGCCTCTGTTTCCCTTCCTCGACCACAAGGCACCTGCTCCTGTGCGCAAGCCTGCAATAGTCCGAACGGACGATGGCCCTGTGCTGATGTGGACAGCGCCCAAGTACAAGACGGAGCTTGACCGTCCCATCCGCTATGTCGTCTACCGCTTCCGTGCCGATGAGAAAATAGACCTCTCCAACGGCGCCCGTATCATCGGCTTCACGCCCAACACCTACTTCCGTCTGGGAAGCGGGCAAGTCGAAGGAAAAAGCCGATACGTCATCACCGCCCTCGATCGTCTGCAAAACGAATCCAGCCCTGTGAAAGTGAAGGTGAAATGATGTTTGAAAATCTCTTTATGTCCATGATAAGATGAAACGCAAGAAAAAGTCCCGTCCCCCCGTTGAGTTGCCTCAGTCTGCCCCTCGGACTGAGCGCCTTGTCACCTTCCTTAGCAAAGAGGAGAAGCAAATGATAGACAGTTACCTCAACCGCTATCACATCACCAACCGCAGCCGCTGGATGCGCGAGACACTCCTCCGCCGCATCATTCAGAATCTGGAGCTGGACTATCCCACGCTCTTCAACGAGCACGATATGCGCCGCTGATGACTGACGCCGACTTCATGAAGATGGCGCTTGCCGAAGCTCGTCAGGCTTTTGCCGAGGGCGAGGTGCCTGTGGGTGCCATAGTAGCCTGCAAGGGGCGTGTCATTGCCCGTGCCCACAACCTTACGGAGGCGCTTACCGATGTTACTGCCCATGCTGAGATTCAGGCCATTACCGCTGCTGCCTCGTGGTTGGGGGGGAAGTATCTTACGGACTGCACGCTTTACGTAACTGTTGAGCCTTGTACCATGTGTGCCGGAGCCATTGCCTGGGCACAGGTCAGCCGACTCGTCTGGGGTGCCGACGACGAGAAACGCGGTTTCCGTCGCTTTGCTCCCGATGCCCTCCATCCTCGTACTGAAGTCGTTGCAGGCATCCTCTCTGATGAATGTGCTGCCCTGATGCAGCAGTTTTTCAAAGAACGACGTTAATGTTTATATAACGAAACACACAAATGGACATCGGGAAAGCATTTAAGGCGGCACTCAACCGGAAGGTTGAACGTAATTGGGAAAAGATATACGTCATCGTGGATATTCACGATACCATTCTCCATGCCAGTTATGAGAACACAGAAACATTCAACTATTTCCCTTCTGCAAGAGAGGCGTTGCAATTAATGACCAGCAGAGAAGACATTTGCCTTATCCTTTGGAGTTCAACCTACAAGGAAAAACTGGAAATGTATATCAATCATTTTGCCGGTGATGGCATTCATTTTGACTTCGTGAATGAAAACCCCGAAGTGGGCAATACCCGGCTCTCTGATTTTGAGGCCAAGCTCTACTATAATGTCGGCATAGACGATAAGTTTGGATTTGAGCCTGAAACAGACTGGCAGAAAGTGATTGAAGTGTTAAGCCTTTACTGAATGAAAATCAATAAAATCCTATTTGTCTGCCATGGCAATATCTGCCGTTCGCCAATGGCGGAATTCATCATGAAAGCCCTTGTGAAGGCTCATGGGGTGGACGAAGAGTTTGAAATCGCTTCAGCTGCCGTTTCCGACGAGGAACGCGGCAATCCCATTTATCCCCCTGCGCAGCGCTGTCTGCGCCAGCATGGCGTATGGTTCGATTTTCATAAGACTGCCCGTCGCGTTGTTCCTACCGATTATGACGATTACGACCTCCTTGTTTGCATGGATCAGAGCAACCTGCGCCTGCTCCGTTGGATTATCGGTGACGATCCTGAGGATAAAGTCCGCCTGCTGATGTCGTTTGCTGGGCGTCCCCATGCCAGCGTGGCCGACCCCTGGTACACCGACGACTTCGAGCAGGCCTTTCAGGACATCCTTCTCGGCTGCGAAGGAATGCTAAAAACTTTATAGGGGGGGGCTTTTTTTCTATTTTCCAATTTTACGACAATACGACAATACGACAATACGACGCTTTAACATTTCATTAACAAATCTGCCCCCGCTTCACAGCGAGGGCAGACCAGCAACACAACTAAAACTACCTATGGAAACAACGGAAACACGGAAATTTCAATCTTTCTTGTAGCCCTGTCCGAAGCCGTTGTAGCGGAGTATCTGGAACTTGTCCGTACTGCCTTCGGGGGCTACGCTGACATGGAAGAATGTGGGGTATTGTATGAACTGGTGGAAGTGCAGCGGCGGCTCGGGGCAGCCGTCGGGGGTTTTCTTCCACGCTGGAGAAAGCTCGGCTGACTGTCTGACGAGGCTGACAATCGCCTCGCGCTTGTCGGGATCCAGCGGGTGGAAGTCCGCCGCCAGGCCGATCATGTGGTACGAGGTCTCTGAGCCGCCTACGGCGGTGTTGAGGTCACGGCTGCGGTAGCCGCTGCTGATGATGATGGGCGAGCCTATGGCATCGCGCAGCGGGTCGAGGAAACGCTGGCACAGCCACTCGAGGCCGCACACCGCATCGCTGGGCGGCGTATTGTCAAGGCCGCGGATGTTGGCAGTCACGCTGCGCGTGAACTCCTGTAGGGTAAACCACTTCATGCGATAAGGATTAAGGCGGTTAGACATACGACGGCTATGCGCCCATACAGCTCTGCACGCCCAGCGTGCCGAGGATGGCCGTCAGGATGGCAATCACGATTTCGAGGACTTTTTTCCATGGGATTCTAAGGGCAACGGTATACATGGTGAGACGATATAGAATTAGATAATTAGAAATTAGGAATTAGGAAAGCGCAGCCGCGCGGGACGTGCCCGCGCGGTGCGCGGCCATTTAGGCAAGCAGTTCGCTGGGGACTCGCTTCAGCTGGCGGTTGGTACGGATGTACTTCAGCAAGCTGGCCTCGGGACGGAAGCGGATGCCGGTGCCCTTGATGTAGGACACAGGGTCGAAGCTCTGCGCGGGGATGACGCTCTGCGCAAACGTCTTGCTCTTGATGTTGACCTGAAGGGCACCCAGTTCGGCAAGCACGACGCGCTGGCCAAGCAGAAGCGACTTCTTGATCATCTCCTTCGCGGCGGTCAGGACGGCAATGATATCCGCCTTGGTGGCCGTGGTGGCATACTGGATGTCCTCGGCAAGGGCCTCGAAGGTGTAGTCACCCGTCTTGACGGTGCGGTTGCAGGCGTAGTCGACGCCTTCGGCACCGCGGGGGTTGGAGCAACCCACAATCTGATAAGTTACAGGCATAGTACGATACGGTTTTAGAGAGTTAGACAATCGGGTTAACAATTCACGTTGCAAAGGTAGTCAAAAAAACTATATCTACAAACATTTTTCCGATTTTTTTCTTAAAAAAGCACTTTTTTTTGAAAAAAGATAGCGTCGTATTGTCGTATTGTCGTATTGTCGTAAACATATCGTGCGCCCGGCAATTAACTACTATATATATGGAAAGATTATATATATATTTAAATTTAATATATCAATTATCTAATTATCTTTCCAATCTAATACTGCGCGCGCACGCAGGAAGCCCTATACGACAATACGACAATACGACGCTTTTTCCCGCAGGGCTGCGGAATCTATCGGGCGGGCTGTCCGTTTTATCGGGCGCGTTGCGCGTTTTATTGGACCAGCCCAGTCCCCAATAAAAGTTTCAAACCAGCGGAATAAAGTCAAAAAAAACTCCGTTTTGTTTTCCATTCTGCTGAAATATCCCTATCTTCGCCCCAAGAAATCATCAGAACGCATCATGGGAACTTCAGCAGAAAAAAACAATAGACTGAATAATAGAGCAATGCCCCTCAACGGCTGGGATTTGCTGATGCCCGATAGCAGAAAAAAGCCGAGCGCTTTTAATAAAACAATAAATTTATCTGATTATCGCCACTCCAGTCCGCGAGGATAGGAGTGCTTTTTTGAAAAAAAATATAATTACTTTATGGCAAAGAAAAAAATAACGTTCATAGATTTATTTGCTGGAATAGGAGGCATTAGATTAGGCTTAGAGCAAGCTATAATAAAAGCAGGCTATACTCCTAAATGTGTATTTACATCCGAAATCAAAGAACACGCAATATTAGTATTAAAACAAAATCATCCTAAAGATAAAATCACTGGTGATATTACTAAAGTAGATGCTAGCGCTATCCCCGATTTTGATATACTATGTGCCGGATTTCCTTGCCAGGCATTTAGCGCTGCCGGTAAACGGAATGGATTTGCTGACACAAGAGGAACATTGTTTTTTGATGTAGAAAGAATTGTTATTGAAAAAAAGCCTAAAGGATTCATATTAGAAAATGTAGAAGGGTTGGTGAATCACGATGGCGGTAATACTTTAGATGTTATTGTTAGTAATCTAAATGCTGCAAACTACTGGGTATCTTACAATGTTCTAAATTCGGTAGATTTTGGCGTTCCGCAAGAAAGAAAGCGTATTTATATTATTGGTATCAGAAAAGACCTTTGTGAAACACCAATATCTTTAGAAAATTTCCCTAAAACACAAAAAAAACTTGGGAAAATTTTAGAAACTGGCAAGCCAACCTCTGATTCCCCTTTTGTCAGACTTCTACTGGAAAAGTTTACTATTGAAGAACTATCGGGAAAAGCCATTAAAGACAAGAGGGGTGGTGATGCAAATATACATAGTTGGGACTTAGAACTAAAAGGCCCTGTAACAGATGAAGAAAAACACTTTTTGAATCTCCTTTTGACTGAAAGAAGGAAAAAGAAATGGGCTGACATTATTGGAATAAAATGGATGGATGGCATGCCACTTACCAAAGAGCAGATAGAAGAGTTCTACCAGAATGATAATCTTCAAGAAATATTAAATGATTTAACTGCTAAAGGGTATGTCAGATATGAACATCCAAAAAAACAAATTACGGAAAAACATATAGCCCCAAATGGAATAGAAGTAACTACAACTAAAAGAATTAGTGATACTACTAAGCCCAAAGGGTATAATATTGTAGCAGGTAAGCTCAGTTATGAGGTTGGTAAGATACTTTCTCCTAAAGAAGTCGCACCGACTTTAGTAGCTACTGATATGCAACATCTTTATGTAATTGATAATGGTGGTTTGCGTACTCTAACATTACGGGAAGGACTAAGACTTTTCGGCTATCCTGAATCATTCAAGTTTGAAATTGATAATGCCAGTGGTTTTGACTTATTAGGAAACACAGTGGTAGTACCAGTCATAAAAGCAGTTGCTTCAAGATTAATAAATGAAATAATATGAGAACCTATCAATTTACAAATCTTCAAGGGAATCTAGAAACTAGATACGAATTGACAGCAAATGAAGTTTACAATAAACTACTTAATGAGGAACACATTTGTGAAGAACAAGGGCAAATCCGATTTTACCTTGGTGATGTCAGTATCATTGTAAAACAAAAAGATGTAGTAGGAAATATAATTCAAGAATGGCTACAAGGATGGTTAACAAATAGATGTATAGATTTCGACCCTTCGAATAACCCTCAGATGCCCCCTGATTTTTTTCTAAACAAAAATAATCACGATGAAGAGCTATTAGAAGTGAAAGCATTTAATGGTGAGGCTTCCCCTGCTTTTGATATAGCGGATTTCAAAGGTTTCGCGAGGGCAGTATTAACCACCCCTTCCGCCCTTAATACAAATTTCTTGATATTTGCATATAGAATGTCTGATGATGGCTATGTGTCAATAACTAATATGTGGTTAAAAAAACTATGGGAGATTACTAGAGCGAGTGAAAGATGGCCTATAAATGTGCAATATAAGAATGGCGAAATTAATAAAATTCGGCCAGCGGCATCTTCAACTTGGGAGAAGCCTCCTATTAAACAGAGAGGAAACAAGTATCCTCATTTTGCTAATCTGTCGGATTTTCTATCTGCATTCCGAGAAACATTGTTATTATATGCTGAAACTCATAATATTGGTTCTACTTGGAAAAACGATTTGAATAATTCTTTTAATGCGCATAATATGCCTACGATTGATTTCCCTTGGTGGGACACAATTAAGCAAAATTATGTATGATATCTGAAAATAGGAAGTAAATAAACATATAAACGACATAGTGTAAAAAGAGCCCGAAGTTTTCGGTTTCCCATCGAACTGCAACTTTAGAAAGAAAACTCGCAAACTCGAAGGCTACCAGCTCACACTCGATAACGAGACGTGGGCATTGGTGGTATTCGACAAAGCGAGTAGGTGTTGCAGCCTCGGTGGGTTTGCGTTTATCACGGTGCGCCACGTCTCTTCATAAAACAAATCAGCTATGATCGACGAAGAACTGAAAGAGCTTTTCCGAGAGTTAGAGGTACAGGGGTGGAATCCTCAACTATGCGACACACCCGTGCCCGTGTATGAAACGCCCGTGCATTGTGGCGACCCCTCGGAGTTGGGTAATATGGTGCGTGAAGGTGATGAAGAGTGGATGCCGCGGAAATGGACATCATTGGGCGAGACGTTTCTGACAACCGTTTTTGGTGACTCCATGAAAGATGCAGACATTTTGGAAGGTGACTTGGTGAAGGTTGAGAGAGTAAGCTCGTATAACGACGGCGACATCCTGCTGGTGTCGGTTGACGGGGAGTATGCGCTGAAAGCCTATTGTCGCGACGAGAACGGCACGCCCTGGCTCGTACCGCAGAACAAAGCCTACAATTCCATCCAGTTTCACGACAATCAGGAAGTGATAGTGCGGGGCGTGGTGCGCGAAGTCGTGAAGCGGACGCCACGCATCAGCTACCGCTCATGCATCAGCGCTATAAACAAGACCAAGGCGAAGATGGCCGAAAGGCGTGAAATCACCCCCGATGTCGTGACTGCCGCCTTGCAGCAGATTGCTCTTGACATCAAGCTGGCCCGCCAATGGTATGCCGTATTCAGGGTGCTGGTAGATGAAGGGGTGATGAAGGCGAAGGACTACGAATCGTTCTGTGACATGGTGCGCGAGGCTGTGCCCGATCACGCCACCCTCCCCACCTCGGACGGGCTGCAGCGAATAGCCGTCGATAGCTTTGCAAAACCCGTAGCCCGCTGGACACCGACGGACGCTCCCGTTCAGGGAAAGCGATACGAAGACTATCTGCGCATCGCCCATCGGATGCAGGAATTATTGGCCGGCGAATAAAAAACTCGCCGAAAAACTCGCGAAAACTCACCGTAAAAACACCCCTTTTCAACAAAAACTCACCGAAGCCCCCCAAAACTAAACGAAAAATTCGCGAAAACTCGCGAAAACTCGACGGCGACGAAGGATTCCTCCGCCGCCTTTTTTTTTGTCCGTACCTTTGCAACGTCAGAAGTCCGGACACTGACGCAACGTGATTATTCACCAAAAAAGTACAGGCATTATGGCTACGAAACCAGCGGCGATACGCCGCAAACAAGAATTGCTTGTTGGCCGCCGCTACAAAGGGAGCGCGGTCGTAAATGAGTATGGCGAAATAGACTTCCGCGCCTACCAGCGACAGGAAGAGAACGAAAACGCCATGCGGAAGGTCACCGAGGTGGACGGGGAGAATTTTCGTTTCGCCATCTACCGCTCTGAAGAAAACGTGAAAGTTGCACTCCTCGTGCCTCGTGGGGATGCCAAAGAAACTGAAAGGAGGCTTCGCGATTTATTCATCAAATCACTAATGAAACTGAAAGAGTATGACATTTGACTATTTCGATTCCGTGAAAGCCCCACAGGGCAAGGTGTGTACTCCAGAGCTGTTCCTTTCAGCCATTGAGGACATGCAAATCAAGCAACGACTGGCGCAGATCGGTGCCGCTGCAGCCGCTAACGACACCGAGGCGGTTGCCACGCTGAAAAGGCATTTGCCCATCGTGACGTGGCAGGCATCGTTCCGCGACCACAAGCGGAGCAACGCCGCCGCCATTCCGTCAGGCCTTTTCATGCTTGACGTTGACCACATCCCCGACTTGCAAAAGTTCAAGGAGGAAATCGTGGACCCGCTGACCGTGAACGACGCACGGCTGGCCAAGGAACTGGGCGTGATGGCCGTTCACATCACCCCGTCGGGCGCGGGTATGCGCTTCGTGTGCCTTTGCCCCCAGGGCATGACCACCATCGAGGGCTGCCAGCAATGGCTTGCCGCCCAGCTGGGCATTGTGTCCTTCGACACGGCGTGCAAGGACTTCGCCCGCTCGTCGTTCCTTGTGGCAAAGGAAATGTTTCTCTACCTTGACGTGCCTGACTTGTTTCACGGCGAGCCGCGAAACATCCTGCCTGTGCCTTACGGCGAAGAGGCTGCCACGAAGGCAGCGGCGCAGCCGCAGCCCCAGCAGCGCACTTTCACCGAGGCGCAGAAGACGTTCAAGTACCGCGACCACCTGATCAGCGATATCGCTGCCCTGTGGGTAGAGAAGCACGGCGAGCCGCAGCAGGGCGAACGGCATACGTACTACTACCGCCTGTGTGCCATGTTCCGCTATATCACGGACAGCGACGTGGCGGTGCTGCTTGCACAGTTGCCCGACTTCGGCATGGGCATTGCCGAGCGCGAGAAAGAGGCGCAGCACGCCTGCAATCGCAGCATGGGCACGCAGATTCCCTACACGTTCTACAAGTTCCTTGTGGATAACGGCATCATTGTAGCCAGCAAATCACAGGAGCCGCTGCCAGCCATTGACCTTGCAGAGGTTTTCCCTACGTCTATGCAGCGTGTGCCCTCGCTTCCCGTCGTCTTCCGCGAGTTTTGCAAGAACTGCCCTGCGGACTTCGTGTACCCGACTATAGTCGCGCTGCTCCCTGTACTGGGGACTTTGGCCACACGCCTGCGTGCCCGCTACTTGGACGGAAGAGAGCATACGACATCGTTCATCTCCGTCGTCTTTGCGCCACAAAGTGCGGGAAAGAGTTTCGCCCGCGACGTCGTGGCAACGCTCACAAAAGACCTCCGAAAGCATGATGAAATCTCCATCCTGAAGGAAAAGCAGTACAAGGCCGAGTTGCGCATGAAGAAGAACAGCGAGCAGCTGCCCGAGGACCCGCACGCGCCCTACCGCCTCGTTCAGGCGGTCATCAGCGTGCCGCGCCTGCTGCAGCGACAGGAAGATGCCTGCGGACTGCACCAGCTTTCCTTCGTGGAAGAGATTGATACCTTAGTAAAATCCAACGCGGGCGGCAGCTATGCGCAGAAGAGCGACCTCTACCGCCAAGCCTTTGACAATGCAGAGTATGGACAGGACTACATTTCCATTGACACCTTCACTGGGTCGGTTAAGTTGTTTTACAACATCCTTATGCTGGGCACGCCCAAGCAGTTATACAAGTTCTTCTCGGATGCCGAGAACGGCCTTGTATCGCGCTGCGCTTTTGCGGAGCTGCAGGGGCAGGAGTTTGCTTCCATCCCCTATTTCAAGCCCCTAACGGATAAGCAGCTGGAGGAAATCACGAAGGTATTGAACCGCTTCGAGGCCATGACCTACCGCCGCAAGAACGCGCAGAGCGAGGACTACATCGTGCTGCCCACGGTGAATATCGACGCAAAAATGCAGCCCGTCCGCGATGCCCTTGCCAAGTGGCTGGAGCGCACACGCCTGCAGGCGCTGGAGGCTAACGACATCGCGCTGGATACCTTCCGCCGCCGCGCGGCAGTAAAGGCTTTCCGCCTCGGAATGATCTGCGTGGGCATGTATGCCCCACGGTCGCTCTCGCCGAAGGTGATGCAGCGCATCGTGAACTTCGTGACGTGGTTTGCCACGCAGGATGCCGAGCAGACCGTCCGCGCGTTCGGCAATATGATGCAGGCCTCGGCTATCGAAGAGAAGCCGCAGGAAAAGCAATCGCTCTATGAAGTTCTGCCTGACACGTTCAACGTGGCAGAACTGATTGCCTGGCAGCGTAAACTAAATAAGAAAACGACTACACGCGATGTCTTATATAGATGGCGCAAAGCGGGTCTTATCAAGCAGAACGATGATTTGACATTTACCAAAACCAAGTAACCCCCGAAAGATTATGAAAGTAAAAGGATTCATTGCCGAAGTGGGACGCACCACTTCGGGCACAGGGAAAGAGAGCGGCAAGGAATGGACTTGCCGGGAACTGTCCCTGCTCCTGCCCTTTTTCAACGACAAGGGCGAGGAGAAGTTTGACAACGTAGTGGCCGATTATTTCGGCGACACTCCTGACTGCGACTTGCAGGCCATGATAGCCGAGCGCACGCCGCTCATGTTCACGGTCGGCTTTTCCACGCGGACGTACAACGGCCGCCGCTACCAGACAGCAAGATTGTGGAACATAACCCTGCCTGTCTGATGCCGCGCAAGTATGCACATCGGGACGTTACCGTCCCGCAGGAGCAGTGGACAAAAATCTGCGGCGGCGACCCTCGCCCCCTCGATTTGTACTTCTCCGTGATAAAAGACGTTACCCGCCGCCAAACAAATACCATTGTCGGCTGGCGGCAGAACGGAGCAGGCCCTTCCATGCTGGCAAAAGCCCTCGCTTTCTTCTTCACTATGGACGACTACGGCAGATATGTGTGGGAGAAAGTGACTACTGACGTAATGCTCTTTGAAAAAGCCATAGCCCGCATAGACCGCGCCCGACTGGGCAAGGAATATGCAGAGTGGAACAAAGAGCAGCAGGAGCTATTAGCACAATTATTCCAAGATTTCGCTGACGATGAAAAGGCCTTCAAATAAGGAAATAAGCGTGGCCGCGCTTGTTTTCCTGCTCTCCTTCATCGGCTGGGCTATCGTGATAACGCTCCTGCTCTATGCGAATTGTATGGGGTATCCCCTGCAATAAACGCCGCAAATTTACGTTATAAGTGTGGAGAGACAAAGCCTTTCCACACTTTTATGTTACCTTTTGGTGATTTCTACGTAGCCATAGCCCGCTTCATCGATAAGCTGGAAAGCAAATACAAGGCTGTTCGCATCGCGAACATAGCCCTCCGCGCTTTCCTGCTTGTCGCAATGATTGTGACCGTAGTGCAATGCGTAAAGAAATGTTAAAGCGTCGTATTGTCGTATTGTCGTATTGTCGTAAAATTGAAAAATAGAAAAAAGCCCCCCTTTTTATTTGCTGTAAATGCGCTCGATCTGGTCGGCGTAGTGGCGAAGGATGACGGCACGGCGGAGCTTGAGGGTCTGGGAGAGCATGCCGTTGGCGGTGGTCCACTCGTCGAAGACGTAGACGGGGCGTTTGATGGCTTCGTAGTCGGCCAGCGTGCGGTCGATGGCCTCGATTTCGCGGCTGAGCAGCTTGGCCACAGCAGGGTGGGCAAGGAGCTCGTCCTTCGATAGCTTGCCGAGGCCGTTTGACTCCGCCCAACGGTCGAGGTTGGCATAGTTGAGGCAGATGATGGCGGAGGCGAACTTCTGGTTTTCGCCCACGATGATGCTGGCATCGAAATAGGGGCTGTCGTTGATCTTGGTCTCCAGAAGCTGCGGGGCGATGTACTTGCCGGAGGAGAGTTTGAAGATTTCCTTCTTACGGTCGGTGATCTTGAGGTATTTGCCTTCGACCAGGGTGCCGATGTCGCCTGTGTGGAGCCAGCCGTCGGCATCGATGATGCGGGCGGTCTCGGCGGGGTCTTTGTAATAGCCCTTCATGACGTGGGGGCCGCGGACGAGGATTTCGCCGTCGTCGGCAAAGCTGAGCTCGCCGCCCGTGATGGGCTTGCCGGCCGTGCCCATCTTATTGACGCCCTCGGTGGGGTTGTTGACGGCGATGACGGGCGAGGTCTCGCTCATGCCGTAGCCCTCGAAGATGTGGAGCTTGGCGGCGTTGAAGAGGCGGACGATGCTGGGCTTGATGGACGAGCCTCCGGAGATGATGATCATGGTGTGTCCGCCGATGGCGGCGCGCCACTTGCTATAGACGAGACGGTCGAAGAGGCGCAGGCGGCGACGATAGACGGGGTTGCGGTTGTAGTTGTCGAACGTGTTGCCGAACTCCCACGCGGCATGGTAGATTTTCTTCTTCAAGCCCTTGAGGTTGTTCTCCTGCTGGCGGAATTTCTCGTAAAAGGTTTCCAGCACACGAGGCACGGCAGAGAAACCGTCGGCATGGCACGAGGCAAGATCGCGCTGAATGGTGGCGAGACCTTCGGCATAATAGATGCTGATACCGAGTTCTTGGTATTCGTAGTTCATCGTGCGCTCGTAGCAATGGCAGAGGGGGAGGAAAGAGAGCATCCTATGTTTGACGCCGAAAACCTGATACATGGCGTGGGCATGGGCATCGAAGGTAAGGTTCCGATGGGTAAGCATGACACCCTTGGGGCGTCCTGTGGTACCGCTGGTGTAAATAATGGTGGCGACGTCGTCGGGACTGATGTCGTGGATGTTATTGTCGATGATGGACTCCCATTCTTTCCAGGTAGAACGACCCAGTTCGCGTAACTGGCGCATGCAGGGTTGATCATCGCTGTCGTCGATGAGCCAAACGTCGATGGGCCGCTTTTGAGCGGCTAAGGCAGCCTGAATCTTCCTGCGGAGGACAGTAGTACCCACGAAAATGGCACGGGCATCGCTATGGTCAAAGATAAAAGTGAAATCCTCCGTACTGAGGGTGGGGTAGATGGGAACGTAGATGAGACGGGTCAGCGTGCAACCCATGTCGAGGAAATTCCACTCTGGACGGTTAGCTGTGATGCTGATGATTTTGTCGCCAGCCTTGTAACCTTTGGCGAGTAGTCCGTAGGCCGTTTCGCGGCTGGCAGTAATGTATTCATCAACGCTGTATCGGGTCCATTCGCCGCCCTTACATGCGGCAAAGATGTCGTCTTTAGGGTAGTGTTCCTTCAGGATGGTAAGGTAGTCAAACGTCCTTGTAGGAACTATATTTGTGCGATTGTTCATTGTCTGCATGAGAAAAATCGTGCGAAATTACGTGCTTTTTTTTTATTATGCAACTAAATGGGGAAAAAACCATAGAATACTCCGCCTATTACTCCTGCGACAAGGATGACAAGGATAGGGCTGACTTTCCATTTGTTGATGGCAAGGAACGAAGCGGTGCAGAGTACAACGCTGACTATGAACTGCGTGGTGCTTTTTGTGGGATTGCCGAAATTCTCCTCATTCATCAGCATGAGGGCAGCAGAAGCGATAAGGCCGATGACAAGAGGACGTAGGATACCGAAGACGGCGCGAACAGCAGGGTGGTCGGTATATTTTATCAGGAAACGGCTGACAATGAGCATCAGTATAAACGAGGGAAGTAGGGTGCTGAAGGTGGCAAGCAATGAACCTACAATTCCCCACGAGGTGCTTAGGCCTGAGTTGACAATAGCGGTGTAGCCCACGTATGTGGCGGCGTTGATGCCGATGGGGCCAGGCGTCATCTGGCTGACGGCCACGATGTCCGTAAACTCTGAGAAAGTCATCCATGCGTGTTTTGTCACCACCTCGTTTTGGATAAGGGAGATGATGGCCAGTCCTCCTCCAAAACCGAACAAACCTATCTTGAAAAAAGTGATGAAAAGTTCAAGAAAAATCATGGAAACAGTTTTTTCATTCTACCTTTTTCGTTGTAACGTATCGGGCAATTCCACCGAGGATACCTGCGACTATAACCCAAATGGGCGATACGCCAAGTTGCCAGATAAGGAGGGCGCTGATAATGGGTATCCAGACAGTACGCCACGTAATTCCAGCTGCCTTCGAGAGATGAAAAATAGGGCCGAGGATAAGGGCTGTGACGGCAGGACGAATGCCACGGAAAATGTTCTCCACCACGGCGTTGCCTCGCATTTGTTGGAAGAAAAGGGCGATGGTGAGGATACAGATGATGCTGGGCATCACAGTTCCAATGGCGCAGGCTGCACTACCACGTTTCCCTCCCAAACGATAGCCGATAGCGATGGCGAAGTTGGCTGCAAAAACACCCGGAAGCGACTGCGAAACGACCATCAAGTCCATGAATTCCTGTTTTGTCAGCCATCTGTTTTTTTCTACGACCTCCTTTTCAATAAAGGGAATCATCACCGGCCCTCCACCAATGGTGAAGAGGCCGATTTTGAAGAATGTTCCAAAAGCCTTAAGAGGTGAGAACGGCGACATCTTATGCTTTTTTCTGGCACCAATGTCGGGCGTTGACGAAGGCTTCAATCCAAGGCGTTACCTCGTCGGTATGGAGGCGATCGGCGGGGTAGGTGCCGCATTGCCAGGGGAAGATACAACGCTCCAGATGGGGCATCATAGCCACATGGCGTCCATCGGTGCTGGCAATGCCGGCGATGTTGTATACAGAGCCGTTGGGGTTGGCGGGATAGCCACTATAGTTATATTTCGCCACTATATTGTAGTTCTCCTCGGCGAGTGGCAGGCTGAAACGTCCCTCTCCGTGCGCCACCCATATGCCCATGCTGGTGCCCGCAAGGGAACCGAACATGACGCTGTTGTTTTTCGGCACGTTGACGCCAAGGAAGGCCGATTCGAATTTGTGGGAGGTGTTGTGCTCCAGACGTCCGTAGCGATAGCCGTCGGCACTAGCATGTCCCTGGGCGATGAGGCCAAGTTCCATCATCAACTGACAACCGTTGCAAATGCCCAGCGAGAGGGTGTCAGGACGGGCATAAAAGCGGTCAAGGGTCTCCTTGGCGCGTGGATTATAGAGGAAAGCGCCAGCCCAGCCTTTGGCCGAGCCAAGCACATCGCTGTTCGAGAAGCCTCCGCAGAAGACAATCATGCGGATATCATCGAGTGTCTCGCGTCCGCTGATAAGGTCGGTCATTGTGACGTCCTTCACCTCGAAGCCTGCCAGCCAAAGACTGTAGGCCATTTCACGCTCACCGTTGGTGCCTTTCTCGCGGATGATAGCCGCCTTAGGAGACGGCTTTCCGTTGGCAGCTTTTTTCCAGCGGTCGGGGTTGAGCCCGTATTGCGATAGCTTGCCAGAGAACGAGTGTTCGAAATGCATACGGAGTGGCTGACGGCCGTAGTTCTTGAAACGTTCTTCGGCACAGCCGTTTATGCTCTGACGGCGGTCGAGTAGATAGGAGGAGCGATACCACGTGTCGCGCAGAGCATCGATGTCAAGATTTTCTTCATAGTCACCCTTACGGATGCGGAGGATGCGTTCCCTATTAGGCACACCAATATAGACGTAGCCCACGCCGGCGCCCTCCAGTATGTCTTTGAAGGCAGCCTCGTGCTTGTCGGCGACCTGCACGACGACGCCAGGATTCTCTGCAAAAAGGATTTTCAAGATGTCATTGGTTTCGAAGCGGCTTAGGTTGACCTTTAGTCCGCCTCGCGTATTGGCGAAGCACATTTCCAGCAGGGTGGTGATTAGACCGCCGGCTGAGATGTCGTGTCCTGCCAGGATAAACCCTCGGCAGACGCAGTCCTGGACGGCATTGAAGGCATCACGGAAGTAGTCGGGGGTGGTGCAGGTGGGGACGTCGGAGCCAACCCTGCCCAGACTCTGGGCAAAGGCGCTACCGCCGAGACGCAATTCATCGAACGAGAAGTCGATATGGTAGAGCGAGCTTTTCGGCTCATCGGCCAGCACGGGACTGACCACCTTGCGGATATCCGACACCTCGCCTCCAGCCGAGACGATGACGGTTCCTGGGGCGATGACCTTGCGGCCATCGGGGTATTTCTGGGTCATGGAGAGGCTGTCCTTGCCTGTGGGGACATTGATGCCTAATTTGCAGCAGAAGTCTGAGAGAGCCTTGACGGCCGTGTAGAGGCGGGCATCCTCACCCTTCTGCGAGCGGCATGGCCACATCCAGTTTGCGCTGAGGCTAACGCTGTCGAGACCTTCCGTGAGGGGCGCCCATACGATGTTGGTCAGGGCTTCGGCAACGGAGAGCACGCTACCTGCTGCAGGGTCGGAGAGACCGGCCTGAGGCGCATGGCCGAGGGCTGTGGCCATGCCGTGTACGCCACGATAATCGAGGGCTACCACGCCGCAGTCGGAGAGCGGCAGCTGCAGTTCACCCTGACATTGCTGGCGGGCTATCTTGCCCGTAACGGAGCGGTCCACCTTGTTTGTCAGCCAGTCCTTGCAGGCTACGGCTTCGAGGCTGAGGACACGAGCAAGGGCATCCTTAAGGTCCTCAGAATCCTTGACGTCGGAATAGTGATGCTCGACAGTTTCGTCCACCATGACGGTCTTGGGCGAATGGCCGAACATCTGTGCCACGTCAAGGTCGAAGGGGCGCACGCCGTCGCCCTGTTGGAACGCAAAGTGGGCGTCGCCCGTGGTCTCGCCTACGACGTACATGGGTGCACGCTCGCGTTCCGCTATGCGATGCACATGTTCCAGATGCTCCTCCTGAATGAGAAGTCCCATACGCTCCTGACTTTCGTTGGCAATTATTTCTTTGGCAGAAAGGGTGGGGTCGCCAATGGGAAGGCGCGTCATGTCGATGAGTCCGCCACAATCTTCCACCAATTCGCTGAGACAGTTGACGTGGCCGGCCGAGCCGTGGTCGTGGATGCTGACGACGGGATTTACCTCTTCTTCGCAAAGAGCTCGGACGACGTTGTAGGCTCGTTTCTGCATCTCGGCGTTGGCACGCTGTACGGCATTCAGTTCGATACCGCTGCTGTAGCGTCCCGTATCAACGGATGAGACGGAGCCTCCGCCCAGACCGATACGGTAGTTGTCGCCACCCAGGACGACAATCTTGTTACCCTTCTCGGGCGTTCCCTTCAGGCAATCGCGCTTGGTGCCGTAGCCCACACCGCCTGCCAGCATGATGACCTTGTCGTAGCCGTAGAGTGGGGATGAGGTTTCAGGATTATCTGGAGTTTCCGCCTTCTCCTGATGTTCAAACGTCAGTACGGAGCCTGCGATAAGTGGCTGGCCGAACTTATTGCCGAAGTCGCTGGCACCATTCGATGCCTTGATGAGAATCTGCTCAGGCGTCTGATAGAGCCAGGGACGGGCAGAAATCACTTCCTCCTCTTCTCTTTTGTTGCGTGGATACGAGGTCATGTAGACGGCTGTTCCGGCAATAGGCCACGAGCCCTTACCGCCTCCCATACGGTCGCGGATCTCTCCTCCCGTGCCCGTACTGGCTCCGTTGAAAGGCTCCACGGTAGTGGGGAAGTTGTGTGTCTCGGCCTTCAGCGAAAGTACGGTATGGATGGGGTGCACCTGGAAGAAATCGCTGGTGCTGTGGTCTGCCGGTGCAAACTGCTCTACGGTAGGGCCGTCGGCAAACGCCACGTTATCCTTGTAAGCCGAGAGGATATGATGGGGATTCTCCTGTGTGGTTTTTTTTATCATCGCAAAGAGGCTGCTCTCCATCTCCTTGCCGTCGATGATGAACGTGCCGCCGAAGATTTTGTGCCGACAATGTTCGCTGTTGATTTGGGCGAAGCCGAACACCTCGCTGTCTGTCAGCTTGCGCCCGAGTTGTTTCTCGACGTTCTTCAGGTAGTCGATTTCCTCAGGCGAGAGGGCGAGGCCCTCCTGCTCGTTGTAGGCTGCGAGGTCGTCGATAGAGCGGATGGGCTCGGGCGTGATGTCCACCCGGAAGATGTCCTGGTCGAGGGCAGGGTAGAAGCGTTGCAGCATGGGGTCGTGCTCGGCGTCAGGGCCGCTGACAGCCCAGTATTCCTCGATGCGGCTGATGCCTGTAATGCCCATGTTCTGGGTGATTTCTACGGCATTGGTGCTCCAGGGGGTAATCATTTCGCGACGCGGGCCGACGAAACAGCCATCGGGAGCTGTAGTGCCCAGACATTCGGCCTCGCCGAACAGCCAGCAGAGCTGACGGACGACATCTTCGGTAGGTTGGTTTTTGACTTCCGTAGCGATAACGGACTGATTATTCGTGTGGAAGAAGAGAATCATTGTGATTGTTGTTGAATTCCGCCGCGAAGATACAACTTTTTCTGCATTCTGCCAAAAAAAACTTCATCATGCGAGGTATTCCGCTTCTCTTACTTCACCATCACGCCAGTATTCAGGCAGAGTGGTTCCATATCTTGATGCCGGTCCTAACAGCCGACTTTCAAACAGAATATTAGTATCCCCAATACCATAGTTTTGTGACTTACTGAATCAGAGATTTATTTTTTTACGCGAGGTGGGTAATACAGAATGGGCATAATTGTAACGGATTTGCTTGTTTTTTTCTGTGTACTTCAATGGGAATTATTGCTAATTGTTGATATATAGCAAACTACAATAAAACGAAAAAAGGACTTTTGTTTTTGTGGACAAATTTCGATGGTGAATCTGTAAATTTTTAGCTTGAAAAATTGTCGCATGAGAAAATATTGAAAAGAGGTGTCGTGTAGATATGTGTAGATATGTGTAGATAAATTGGCTATCTACACAGCGTATCTTGCAGGAAATCTGTATGGTAAGTCGGTTTGTGTAGATATGTAGATGTTTTTCATGTTTTTGTTGAAGGAGTTTCTCCGGCGTTTGACAATTTTTATAAACAGGGGCGCTGTCTATATAAACACGGCCCCTGTTTATAAACAACGTAAGCAAGTAATAATTCAGAATAGGCGAAAAATCGGACAGAGCAGGCAATAAACTGAACAGAGCAGGCAATTAACCTGCTGGAGAGAGCAATTTATTCGTGGGTGCTTTTTCGCCGTTTCATTTGGCGGTTTCATAATAATGTTGTACTTTAGCAGCGCGAAAAACATCAGTAAGTATGGAAACGAAAGATAATCACGTGGTAATCATGGCAGGAGGCATCGGAAGCCGTTTCTGGCCGATGAGCACGAAGGAACGTCCGAAGCAGTTTATCGATGTGTTGGGGTGTGGCCGTACGCTGATTCAGCTGACAGCCGACCGCTTCGCAGGCATCTGTGACCCGAAAAATCTGTGGGTGGTGACGAGCGAGCGCTACGCCGCCTTGGTGCGCGAGCAGTTGCCCGAGGTGCCGGAGGAGAACATCCTTCGCGAGCCTTGCCGGCGAAACACGGCGCCATGCATCGCCTACGTGTCGTGGAAAATCAAGACTCGCAATCCGCGTGCTAACGTGGTGGTGACGCCCAGCGACCATATTGTAATGAATGCGCGCGAGTTCCAGCGTGTCATCGAGTCGGCATTGGCATTTACGTCGGGCAACGATGCCATATTGACCCTCGGCATGAAGCCCACGCGCCCTGAAACGGGCTACGGCTACATCCAGGCCGACCTCAGCGCCGCTTCGACGGTGAACAAGGAGATTTTCCGCGTCGATTCGTTCAAAGAGAAACCTGATGTGGAAACTGCCGAGCAGTACATACGCAGGAAGAATTACTTGTGGAATGCGGGCATCTTTGTGTGGAACATCAACACCATCGTCAACTCGTTCCGCCTCTGGCAGCCCGAGATTGCCGAAGTGTTCCAGTCGCTGCTGCCTGTCTACTACACGCCGGCTGAGCAGGAGAACATCAACCGCCTGTTCCCCACCTGCCCGAACATTTCGGTCGATTATGCCATTCTGGAGAAGGCCGACGAGATTTTCGTCTTCCCTGCCGACTTTGGCTGGAGCGACCTCGGCACCTGGGGCTCGCTGCACGGACAACTGGAGAAAGACCTTACGAACAACGTGGCCATCGGCCCTGACGTGACGCTCTACGAAAGCCGTAACTGCATCGTACACACGGCGCAGGAGCGGAAAGTGGTGGTCATCGGGCTCGACGGATACATCGTGGCGGAGGACGACCGCCAGCTGCTCATCTGTAAGCTCGCAGACGAACAGCGTATCAAGGAATTCTCGGAGTAGGGGGAATTCCCTCAAAGAAATAGGAATAAAACCTGTAACAAATAGGAAAAAACAATTTGGCGGGGAAAAGAACCTCCGTATCTTTGCATCGGAAACCAGAAGTTAAACCGATTAAAAAGACAAGCGTTATGAAAAAGATGAGAATGGCCTTAATGATGATGGTCTTGGCAGCCGTCAGTCTGGATGCTAGCGCAATGCTTAGCTCCATGGAGATTCGTCGTGAAGCTCGCTTCCTCTCCGATAGGATGCGTTACGAACTGAATCTGTCCCGCAAGCAATGGGTTGATGTCTATGAGATCAACTACGACTTTCTCTGGAACGTCAACGAAGTCATCGACGACATGATCTTTGGCTACGACGACGCAATCGACTACTACTATTATCTGCTTGACGTCCGCAACGAGGACCTCAGCTATGTGCTCCGTCGCAGCCAGTTCAAGCGGTTCCTGAAAAGGGAGTACTTCTATCGTCCCCTCTATAACTCCGGTGCGTACTTCGTCTTCCGCATCTACGAGCACTACAACAACCGTAACTACTTCTATTACGGAGTTCCCAGCGTCTATGATGTGTATGCAGGTGCACACTATCGCAACTTCTACCGTGACAGCTTCTATCGCAACCGCTATCACTTCGCCCGCTACAACAGGCATGACTTCCATGTCTGGGTAGCCGGAGGATACGGAAATCACTATGGCGATGGTATCATGGGTAAGGGCATGATGTCGCACCACCACTATGCACACCACGAGATCTACGAAAGCAGCCGTCGCAACAACCGCGAGCTTCAGGGCAGCTCCATCAGCAGCCGTGCAAGCGGAGCGAGTGTCGGCGGAGGTAATAACAACAACAATGCAGCTATCAATGCGAACAGCCGTAGTTCCGCCGGCTCTGGGGCTTCCTCCCGTAGCGGAAATGCGTCCAGCCGCAGTGGTAATGCTTCCTCGGGTAACAACTCCGGCAGCCGTGCAGGCGCTGAAGTCGGCAACCGTTCCAATAATAATAACAGCTCAAGCCGTAGTGGCAACGCTTCTTCCAGCAGCCGTTCGGGCAACCGCGACAACAGTTCTGTGAACAGCTCCAGCCGTAGTGGCAACGCTTCTTCCAGCAGCCGTTCGGGCAACCGCGACAACAGTTCTGTGAACAGCTCCAGCCGTAGCGGTAACGCTTCTTCCAGCAGCCGTTCGGGCAACCGCGACAACAGTTCTGTGAACAGCTCCAGCCGTAGCGGTAACGCTTCTTCCAGCAGCCGTTCGGGAAACAGCTCCAATAGCTCTGTGAACAGCTCAAGCCGTAGTGGTAACAGCTCTTCCAGCGGCCGTTCGAGCAATAGCTCCAGCAGCTCTGTGAATAGCTCAAGCCGTAGTGGTAACAGCTCTTCCAGCAGCCGTTCGGGAAACAGCAGCTCCGCCAGCAGCTCTTCCAATAGTTCTTCCAACAACCGTTCGGGTAGCAGCAGCTCCGTGAGTAGCTCGTCCAGCAGCCGCTCTGGAAGCAGCTCCAGCAGTTCTTCGAGCAGCCGTTCCGGCAGCAGCAGTTCTTCTTCTCGTAGTGGCAGTTCGTCCAGCTCTTCAAGGTCTGGCTCCTCCAGTTCTTCCAGAGGACGTTAACTCTAACTAACCTTTTTAGAAAAAAGCCTTGAAGCGTACAGTTCTGTCACTACTCCTAATGGCAACCATCGGCACAGCATCTGTCTGGGCCGATGGCTCGCCTGTTGAGGGGGCTATCACTTCCGATTTTGTCGAGGAGCCCGTGATGATGCACAGTCTGCTTCAAATGCTGGCCGACTTCATGCCTTACGTCAAGGCGCAATGGCAGCCCTGCGCCGAGCCCAATACGGTGGGCGACAAATGCGGCTGCTTCCGTGGCGAAGACACTATGGCTGCCAACGAGCGTGGCGTCCGTCCCAATGCTGACCTCTCGATGGTCTGCGCTTTCCTTTTTAAATATGGGCGTGATGAGGTGACGCTTCCTGAAGGTATAACGTGGCGTGACATTACCCTTATGGCTCGCCAGTCCCTTGTCTTCGCTTATTCCACCCACAAGTCAAATCGTTTGAAAACCTGTCGTGGGGGCGACTACTGGGGCTCGCTCTCCGCTACTGACTATCAATGGGAAAGCTCTCTCTGGGCACTTTCCGTAGCTTTTTCTGCCTTTTTCCAAAAAGAATCGCTCAAAGATTACGAATGGACCTACATCTATAATTTGCTGAAGTCGGAGTGCAACTACGAGCTGGAGCGCCAGATTCCCACAGGCTTTCAGGGCGACACGAAGGCGGAAGAAAACGGGTGGGAGACCAATGTGCTTGCTTGCGCCCTTGGTCTTTTCCCTGACGACCCGCTGGCTTCTCGCTGGTTCGAGCGGCTCCGCGCCTTTGCCATTAATTGCTATTCTCATCCTTCCGATAAATTGAACCATACCATTATCGACCCCGACCGCGATGGCATTACCGTTTCCAAGCTCTATCGCGGCGCAAACCTTTTCGACGATTACACCCTACAGAATCACAACTATTTCCACACCTCCTATCAGAATGTCGTCATGCAGGAACTGGGCGAGAGCCTTGTGGCCCTGCAGCTTTTCGGCAGTCCGTGGCAGACGCGGGCGCTCCTCCATAACCAGCGTGAGGTGATGGACTGCGTGTTGGCTGACCTTGCGTTGGCCGACGGCGAGCTGGCCATGCCCAATGGCAACGACTGGAGCATGTTCCTCTACGACCAGGTGACCTCCTATTCTACAGCCGCCTGCTTCCTTCGCCATCCCGATGCGCTTATGCTGGAGGATATGGCTGTCAAGCACATTGCCGCCCGTCAGCAGACTACCCCTGACGGCAGTTGGCTGTTGCGCCCCGACGTCGGGGCCCGTCGTATGGGCGTGCAGGCGCATAGGGTGATGATGACGTGGCTTATGCACCATCTCGCCTCCACAGCCGACCTGCAGCCTACGCGTTGGGACGACTTCCGTGCTGCTCATGCCGAGGCGCGGCTGTTCCCCTCGCAGAAGATTGTCCGTGCCTATACGCCACAACGCTTCAGCTGTTTTTCGTGGAGCGAGGGCTTGAAAAGCTATACGGGCTATTTCACAGCCGATTGTCCCGACCGCAACAAGGTCATCGTTCCCTTCCGTGCTCACAACACGGGCAATATCCTCGGCTGGTATGAAGTGGAGGGGCGGCGTACCAATGCCCGTCCGCTGGGTAACCCTGTCTTCACGCTCGATGGCAATAGCTGGACCGTACGTGGAGTCCTCAGCACCAACGACGATGCTCTTACGCGCCGCTTTACGATTATCTCTACCGAGGGCGATGCTGTCATCCTGCGCGATAGCGTCTTTGCCAATGCCGATGTGGTGATTACGGCTGAGCGAAGTGGCATGCTTGCCATCAGCTACGATCCCTTCACTAGCATGGAGCGCGATGTCCAGAGCGGTAAGGGATGGATGACCATCGACGATGCCGTTACCGTTATCACCAATGGGCCGACACCTGTGCTCAGCACGACGACGGAGTATATGAACTCCATCGGCTATCGCCTGCTCACGGCCTATCATAACGACGAGCGTCGTACCGTCAAGGCGGGCGAATTGGTGGCCGTCCGCAGCGTAGCCTTCTACACCAGCCTTCCCGCTGCCGATGCAGCCCGCGAAGCCAAGCGTACGGCCCGTTATCTGAAACGAAACAAACTCCATAGAATTAAAAAATAGGAATTAGAAATTAGGAATTATGAAAGTTAGGTCATATTTTTCATTTTTCATTTTTAGTTTTTCATTATTATTCTTTGTCCTTCCTGCTTTTGCGCAGATTCAGGAGCCGGTAAAATGCAAGGTCTCATGGGCGGAAACGGGCGACCATACAGCTGAAATCCGCTTTGCCCTTACCATTGATCGTGGCTGGCACGTCTATTCAACCGACATCACGGACGGTCCTGTGGCAGCCGAAGTGACCTTCGAAACCCTCGAAGGGGCAGAAGCGGGTAAGCTGACGTTTACCGATGGCAAGGAGCAGAACCACTATGACCCTATGTTCGGCATGGATGTCCGCTTCTTCGAGGAACAGGTGACCTTCGTTCAGCCCATTACGCTGACGGCTGACGACTATCAAGTGACGGGCTATTTCCAGTATGGCGCCTGCAACGAGTCAAATTGTCTGCCCCCAGTCAGCGAGGAGTTCGACTTTAAGGGAGGTCAACAAGCGGGTAAGTCAACCGATGGAGCAGCGAGTGGAGAGCCAAGCTTGTTTAGGCTATCCCGAGTCGCGACAGAGGAAGAGCGAAGCTCAACTGGTCAACAGGCGGACGCTAACGCTCTTGCCGCTTTCTCCTCCCTTTGGGAACCGGTGGTCTTCCCCCAGGATTCTGATTCCTCCTCTCTGACCTCTAATCCCAAGACCTCATCCCTCTGGGGCATCTTTTTAGCGGGTGTACTGGGCGGCCTTTTGGCGCTTGTCACCCCTTGCGTATGGCCCATTATCCCCATGACGGTCAGCTTCTTCCTCAAACGCAGCAAGGACAAGCGCCGTGGCCGTCGCGACGCCTACCTCTACGGCGCCTCCATCGTGGTCATCTACGTCCTGCTGGGCCTGCTCATCACCCTCATCTTTGGCGCCAGCGCCCTCAACGCCCTCTCCACAGCTGCCATCCCCAACATCTTCTTCTTCCTCCTGCTGCTGGTGTTCGGCTTCTCGTTCCTTGGGGCATTTGAGCTGACGCTTCCTTCGTCGTGGAGTACCTCCGTCGATGGCAAGGCCGAGAAAGCGGGCGGTCTGCTGGGCATCTTCCTTATGGCGTTCACGCTCACGCTTGTCAGCTTCTCCTGCACGGGCCCCATCATCGGCTTCCTGCTTGTCGAGGTGGGCACGACAGGCAATATCCTTGGCCCCACTATCGGCATGTTAGGTTTTGCGCTGGCTTTGGCGTTGCCCTTTACGCTCTTCGCCATCTTCCCCGCTTGGCTGAAATCTGTCCCCCGCAGCGGCGGATGGATGAATACCGTCAAGGTAGTGCTGGCCTTCGTGGAGATTGCCTTCTCGCTGAAATTCCTCTCTGTGGCCGACCTCGCCTACGGTTGGGGCATCCTGAGCCGTCCCACCTTCCTCTGCCTTTGGATTGTACTGGCTCTGCTGCTGGGCTGCTACCTGCTGGGTTGGATTCGCTTTAAGCACGACGATAAGGTCGAGCACGTCAGCGTCGTCCGCTTCTCGTTGGCTGTCATCAGCTTGGCTTTTGCCCTCTACATGGTACCTGGTCTTTGGGGCGCTCCCTGCAAGGCCATCAGCGCCTTTGCTCCGCCCATGACGACGCAGGACTTCAACCTCTACGACAAAACCGTCCACGCTCAATACATGGATTACGACCAGGGAATGGCTTATGCCCGTCAGGTGGGCAAGCCCGCTATGCTTGATTTCAGCGGCTATGGCTGTGTCAACTGCCGAAAGATGGAGCAGAGCGTTCTTTCCGACGACCGCGTTCGCGACATCATCGACCACGACTACGTCCTCATCACCCTCATCGTCGACGACAAGACCCCGCTTGCAGCCCCCATCCGTGTGGAGGAGAACGGCAAGACCGTCACCCTGCGCACCATTGGCGATAAGTGGAGCTACCTCCAGCGCAGCAAATTCGGCGCCAACGCCCAGCCCTTCTACGTCCTCTTGGATGCCGACGGCCGTCCCCTTGCTCCGCCTCGTAGCTACGACGAGGATGTCGATGCCTTCCTCACCTGGCTGAAAGATGGGCTGAAATAACATTCTGGTGCATATCCCACCTGAAAGCCCCAGAGTTTCCTGAAACATGCTGCGGGCTATTAATTCGTTTATGTGCAAAAAAATGGAGGAAATAGTGTTATATTTGTGCAAAAAATGTATCTTTGTGGCGTTTTTGAGGAACGAATAAGGTATCTGAAGAAAAACTTAATTAACAAGTGATATGAAGATAAGAAGTATTTCCCTTCTTTTGATGGCGGGCATAATGTTGGCCTGCGTGGGGTGTACCCAAAACGTGACGACAACGGGGGAGGACCTCGTGTCGTATGTAGAGCCGAGGATTGGCACGGCTCATTGCCGCTATTTTCATTTTGCGCCTGGGGCGCTTCCCTTCGGCATGGCCAAGCCAGGGCCTTCAACGAACGGACATCTGGGTAACAAGGACGGCTGGGAGGCGACGGGCTACGACTATCGCGACACGTCCATCGAGGGCTTCCCTTGCGTGCACGAATTCCAGGTGGGCGGCATCACGCTAATGCCTACCGAGGGTAAGCTGGTGACGGTGCCTGGGCGCGAGGGCGACACGAGCCGAAGTGGCTACCGCTCGGCTTACAGCCACGACAACGAGGTGGCCACAGCAGGTTATTACTCCGTCATGCTGAAGGACTACGGCATCCAGGCTGAGATGACAGCCACGACGCGCGTGGCCTACCAACGCTACACCTATCCGGCCTCGGAGGAGAGCCATCTGTTGTTCAACATCGGTAACAGGATGGGGGAGAGCGGCGCCGTGAAGGATGCCGAGGTCAGGCTGAACGACGACGGCACCATCGAGGGCTATGTGGTGACGCTGCCCGAGTACGTGAAGAAATACCAGCCAGGAGCCGAGGTACCCATCTACTTCTCCGCTACGATAGACAAGAAACCGACGGCGTGGGGCATCTTCAAGGGGCGCGTGGCGACAGAGGGTGCGCGCGAAGTCAAAGGACGAGGGGCTGGGCTCTACCTGACATTCCCCACGAAGGAGGGTGAGAAGGTGACGGCCAAGGTGGGCATTAGCTTCACTTCTATCGAAAATGCCCGTCTGAACAGGGTAACCGAAGCGAAGAAAAAGAGCTTCGACCGTGTACGTCGCGAAGCTCACGACATCTGGCAGGAGCACCTCAGCCGCATCAACGTAGAGACGAAGAACTACGAGGACAAGGTAAAGTTCTACTCGGGACTCTACCACGCCATCCTGGGACGCGGCATCATGAGCGATGTCAGCGGCGACTACCCCAAACACGACGGCACCATAGGCCGCGTGCCTATGAAGAACGGACAACCCGCCTATAACATGTACAACACCGATGCCATGTGGGGCGGACAATGGAACCTGACGCAGGTTTGGGCGCTGGCCTATCCTGAGCATCTGAGCGACTTCATCTCGTCGCATCTGCAGGTCTATAAGGATTCGGGTTGGCTGGGCGACGGACTGGCTAACTCGCGCTACGTGAGCGGTGTAGGCACGAACCAGCTTTCCTTGATGGTTGCTGCGGCATACGCCTGCGGCATCCGCGACTTTGACCTTGAGCTGGCTTACGAGGCTTGCCGCAAGAACGAGTTGGAGGGCCGCAATCGTCCGCTGGGTGCGGGTAAGAGCGACACGGACCAGTTCGTGGAGTACGGCTATGTGCCCCATGCTGAGGCTGGTGACGGGCCCGACGAGACGTTCATGTTCTCCGCCTCCCACACGCTGGAATACTCCTTCCAGGCGTGGGCTACGGCGCAGCTGGCACAGGCGCTCGGCCACACGGAGGACGTCGCCCAGCTGATGAGCCTCTCAAAGGGCTGGGAACGCATTTACGACGAGAACACCGGCTTTGTCCATCCACGCTTGAAGGATGGGCGCTGGATAGAGAACTTCGACCCCATGCAGGTGTGGCGCGGCTTCCAGGAAGGAAATGCCTGGCAGTACACTTTCTACGCCCCCCACGATGCGAAGGCGCTGGTGGAAAAGGTGGGGGCAGAGACGTTCGTCGCCCGTCTCGACAGCATATTTACCCTCTCGCAACCCAAGATTTTCAGCGGCGGTACGGAGATAGGCGCCTTTGCTGGCCTGCGCACGCTGTACAACCAGGGCAACCAGCCCTGCCTGCATATATCCTGGCTCTTCAACGAAGCGGGACGTCCTTCGCTGACGCAGAAATGGGTGCGTGCCATCCTTAACGAGTTTTATGGCACGGACGGTATCCACGGCTACGGCTACGGGCAGGACGAGGACCAGGGTCAACTTGGAGCGTGGTACGTCATCTCGTCCATCGGCTTATTTGATGTGGCTGGGCTGACGGCCGCAAAGCCTGCGTTTGGCTTGGGCAGCCCGCTGTTCGACCGTGTGACGATACGCCTGAACAAAGCCTACTATCCTGGCTCGGAGTTTGTAATTGAGACAGTGGATAACTCCATGGAGAATATCTACGTGCAGGATTACACCCTCAACGGCAATCCGCTTACTGGCAACCGCATCCCCTTTGCCGATGTCGTCAAGGGTGGCAAACTGGAAGTGAAGTTGGGCAATACGCCGAAGGACTAAGAATCAGAAACAATAATTAAGAGTTAAGAAGAAATGTCGTGTAGGCTGCAATACCTACAGTAAACCATTTTCTTCTTAACTCTTAACTTTTGATTCTAAGCGAAAAAAACTATGCTTTTTTCTTTTTCCCGCTTCCCCAGAAGCAGAGGAGGTAGATGACGCCGAGGGCCATGACGGCTATGGCGCCGGCCTGGCCGAGGCTGTCGCTGGCAAAGCCCATCAGCAGGGGGAAGATGGTGCCTCCGAACAGACCCATTATCATCAGTCCAGACGCCTCGTTCTCCTTACCCGGCACGGCACGCATGGCGCGCGCCATGATGATGGAGAAGGGGTTGCTGTTGCCGAGGCCCATCAGCGCGATGGCGCCGTAGAGCATCCACTGGCTCTGGCCCACGAAGAGCCCCAGCAGCGAGAGCACCATCATCAGGATGCTGATGAGGAGGAACGTCCACTCCTTCATCCGGGCAAGGATGAAGCTGCCCAGCAGGCTGCCCACGGTGCGGAAGATGAAGTAGAGGCTCGTGGCAAAGCCTGCCTGCTCGAGCGTCCAGCCCAGCCGCTCGATGAGCACCTTCGGTGCCGTGGTGTTGGTACCCACGTCGATGCCCACGTGGCAGACGATGGCGAGGAAGCAGAGCAGCACGACTGGATTGCCCAACAGGCGTAGGGCATCGGCAAATTGTTTACCGACGCTGGGCTGTCGGGTCTGGTCGGTGGGGCGCTCCTCGTTGATTTTCGTGCCGTAGAGCAGCAGGGTGGCCAGGATGCCGACGGTCATGTAGATGGGGAAGAGCACGCGCCAGCCCAGTCCGAAGGCGGGGATGTGGCCCGCAGCGCCCCAGGCGGCGATGAGGGGGGCCATGAAGGAGGCGATAGCCTTGACGAACTGTCCGAACGTGAGCGTCGAGGCCAGCTTGCCGCCCGTCATCACCGTATCGACAAGAGGGTTCAGCGACGTCTGCATCAGCGCGTTACCGATGCCCAGCAGCGAGAAGGCTATCAGCAGCAGCCAGAACTGCTGGGCGAAGATGGGGATGAGCATCGACGCCACCGTGATGACCAGACTGAGCAGCACCGTGCGCTTGCGCCCGATGCGGTTCATCAGCAGGCTGGTGGGGATGGAGAAGATGAGGAACCAGAAGAACACGAGCGACGGCAGCAGGTTAGCCATCGAGTCCGAGAGCCCCAGGTCGGCCTTCACGTAGTTGCTGGCTATGCCCACGAGGTCCACGAACCCCATGGCAAAGAAGCACAGCATGACGGGGATTAACTTCTTGTTTTTCATTTCTCAAGCTGTTGAATGGCATAGTTGTAGGCACCCAGGTTGATGGCTTTGCTGGCACCCAGTTCGGAGATGGTGACAGCCACCTTGCGCTGGGCGCAGTAGAGTACCTGCCTGTCGGTATGCGGCACGTCGAGATAGACGTCCTTGTCCTCGAGGAAGGCGGCACGCTCGTCGGGGTCCTCAAAGTTATAGACCTCGGACTGCAGGGTGGGGAGGAGGCTGCCTGTGAAGGTGCCCACGGGACGGGCGAACTCCTCCATCATGCCAGGGAGGATCCATTTTGCGTTGTGCGACAGTCCGCCTCCGACGACGACGATGCCATCGACAATGTTGAGCACGTTGACGAGCGTGGCTGCCGTCACCTGTCCCAGCTGGCGGAAGCTCTCCTGAGCTGCCTTCACGTTGCCTGGGCGGGTGCCGTTGGCAATCTCACCGATGTCCTTGGGGGTGAGGTCGCCCATGGGCTCGTGCGACATCTCGGCATAGACCCTTCGCACGGCACGGATGCTGACGCTCTCCTCGGCGATGACGAAGGGGTACATGCCGTTGCGCATGCACCACACATCGCCTCCACAGCCGTTGTCGCCCTTCAGCAACACCTTGTCAATCACCACGCCGCAGCCGAAGCCTGTGCCCAACGTGATGCCGATGAGATTCTTGTAGCGTCGTTTGCAGCCGCTCTCCTCCAGTGCCTTGTTCACGCGAGGCAGGGCACCTGCGAGGGCCTCACCATAGGCGAAGAGGTTACCGTCGTTGTTTACATACACGGGGATGCCGAAAACGCTCTCCAGGTAGGGCCCGAGGGGGACGCCCCCACGGAAGGATGGGAAGTTGGGCAGGTCGCCGATGACGCCCCGTTCGTAGTCAGCCGGGCCAGGGAAGGCAAAGCTAATGGCTACGGGTTCGGCGTCGAGTTTCTGCTTTACGGTAGTGAAGCCCTGTACGAGGGTTGCCAGGCATCCCTCGGTGTCGGTGGTGACAGCCTTCAGGTGGACGGGTTCCACAATCTCCTCATTGCCAGTGATGGCCGAGAATACAAAATTGGTTCCGCCTGCGTCAAGCGTCAGGACGATTCGTTTGTCTTTTGTCATATCGTTCGATTTAATAATTCCTTAGTATTCTGATTATTCTGATAATTTCATGGCCTGATGCTTGCCTTTATGGTCATGCACGTCTTGCCTGCCGGGGGGGTGATGGTGTAGCGCCCTATGGCTGCAGGGATGATGAACGTCTCGGCATAGTGGACGGTGAAGGGCGTGAAAGCGCCCGTGGGGCTCTCCACGACGGCCTCGTCGCCCTCACAGAGGTTCAGCACGTTCACGCCTCCGCAGGTGTCGTGGCTGACGGGACGGCTGAAGGTGTGGCGCCTGGTCTCGATGAACTCGTTGGGGTGCAGGCCCGTGCGCTCCTCCATCTCGCCCTCGGCGCGGCTCAGCACCTCGAAGTGGTTGCAGAGTTCCCTGAGGACGAACGGCGTGGTGCGCTCCCACTGGATGACGTGGCGTCCGCGCTCCACGTTGATGGGACGCGGCTTGCCGTCCAGCCCCAGCCGGTTCCAGTCCCACAGCTTGAAGGTGAAGATGCTGGGCGTGGAGCTGATTTCCAGCACCATGCTGTCGTGGCCCGAGCAATGGATGGTGCCGTTGGGGATGAGGTAGTGGTCGTGCTTGTGGGCGGGCAGCTTGTTCACGTACTTCTCGGCGTCGAACGGGCGTTCGCCCCGCTGGGCGGCACGCAGGTCCTCGATCATCTGGTGGCGGTCGATGCCCTCCTTCAGCCCCAGATAGACCACCGCATCGGGACCGGCATCGAGCAGGTAGTAGCTCTCGTCCTGCGTATAGGCAAGGCCGAACTCCCTATGGGCGAACTCGTTGGTGGGGTGTACCTGCAGGCTGAGGTTGCCTCCCCCCATGGTGTCGAGGAAGTCGAAACGGATGGGGAAGCTGCGTCCGAAGCGGCTCCACACACGTTCGCCCAGCAGACGGCGCGGCTGCCACAGCACAAGGTCCTGCGAGGGCAGTTCTACGAGCGTACCCCCTACGTCGAGCAACAGACTGTTCTCCTCGGGCACGCAGTCGAAGCACCAGCCGTAGTTCGCCTCGCTACGGTCGAGGTCGCACACCTCCTTCATCCATTGTCCGCCCCAGGGGGCAGGGTCGAAGAAGGGCACCACGCGGAAGGGGCGCGACACCGTCCGTTCCAGCCCCTGCACCAGCTGTGCGTGGGTGATGAGCTTCGGTGTCTGGCGCTCGTTATGGTCAATCCAGAAGCGTATGCGCCCGGCGGCAAAGAGGTCGTCCTTCAGCGCGTCGCAGATGTTCCAGTCGTTGAAGTAACCCCGCTTGTACTGCACCGAAGGGCTGTCGCCCCGGTTGTCGATGCCCAGCGCCTTCACCTCGTGGCGGCGGAAGCGCTGCTGAATCTCCCAGCGCGCCAGGTCGGCATAGACCACGGGCACGTCGTCGGGCGTCACGTAGCCCGCGCCCGTACCTATTACGATAAGGTGTTCGCCCGATGCGATGCGCTGCTGCAGGGCTTCGATTCGCTCAGGGATGAAATACTCGCCGATGCGGATGTTCGACATGTAGCCGAACAGCACGTCGTCCGTCATGAAGCGTTCCGTCAGCTGGCGCAGCTCCGCCTCAGGGCGCAGCAGCTGCCTGACGTCCACCACCTCGCGTCCCATCGGGCGGAACGCCTCCAGGAAATCCTCTTCGTAGCTGCCCACGTAGAGGTCCACAGCCCACACGGGGGCATCGGAAAGGGCATGAGAGAGCACCTGGAGTATCTCCCTCCATCCGCTGACAGCGTTGCCGTCAACAGCCGTCGAGGGGGATTTGTCGTAATTGGACGTGCGCATGAGGAATCGTTTTTATGGTTTTGGCGCAAAAGTAGTGATATTTTTTCGATTTTCGACGTTTCCCTTTCATTTTTTTGTTACCTTTGCCGAGTTCAACCGACGAACGAAGCAAGCGCAGAACCGAACTTGTTCGGGTTATGCCTTGCAAGGAGGAGGAAGGACGTTGTTCAACCTAAAAAAAATTTTCCTATGAAAAAGAGCCTTGTGTTGATTGTATGCCTTGCTCTGTCGGTACTCGGCGTGAGAGCAGGTGTGCGCACCATACGCAGTGTGGAACCCATCCGCTTGACGACGCCTGTCGGGACGGCTCCGCGCCTGCCGTTCCAGGTATGGGTGACCTATGCCGACGGCACGCACGAGTGGCGCCAGGTGCGCTGGACGAACGCCAGCCTCTCCACCGAGATGCGCCAGGCCGATGCCGCACAGACCCCTGTCGGCACTTCCTATACCGTCAAGGGCTTCGTGACGGGCGACAATACCACCCCGGGCGGCTATCCCCTGCTGGCAGAAATCAGAGTGACGGACGTGCCCTGGGCCGTGCCCGATGCGCACCCTGTGGCCGAGCCCCTGCCCCTCGACAAGGTGATGCTCACGGGCGACAACCGCCTGACACACAACCGCGACCTCGACATAGACCAGCTGCTCAGCCTCGACGTCGCCCAACAGATCTACAACTACCGCGACACCTACGGCCTGCCCACCGAGGGCTACCCCGAGTCGGATGGCTGGGATTCGCCCACTACCAAGCTGAAGGGGCACGGCAGCGGACACTACATGAGTGCCCTCGCCATGGCCTACGCCAGCTGTGCCGACCGTGAGAAGAAGGCCCGCCTGAAGGACAACATATGCCGGATGGTGGACGAGCTGCGCCAGTGCCAGGAGCGCACGTTTGTCTACGACAAGGAGCTGGGGCGCTACCGCGAGGCGCGTGACCTGGCGCCCGAGGAGGAGCTGCGCACGCTCAAGGGCTCGTGGGAGGACTTCGACGAATACAAGAAGGACTATGCCCACTACGGCTACGGCTACCTCAACGCCATCCCCGCCCAGCACTGCGCCCTGATAGAGATGTACCGTCCCTACAACAACGAGCAATGGGTGTGGGCACCTTACTACAGCGTCCACAAGCAGCTGGCAGGGCTCATCGACATTGCCACCTATGTGGACGACCGTGCCATACGGCGCAAGGCCTTGCTCATCGCCAAGGACATGGGCCTGTGGGTGTGGAACCGCCTGCACTACCGTACCTACGTCAAGGCCGACGGCACACAGGAGGAGCGCCGCCTGACGCCCGGCAACCGCTACGAGATGTGGAACATGTACATCGCAGGCGAGGTGGGCGGCATGGCCGAATCGCTCGCACGCCTGGCAGAGATGGTCAGCGATGCCGATGAAAAGGCTCATCTGCTCGAGGCTGCCAACTGCTTCGACAGCCCGGCCTTCTTCGACCCGCTGGCCAAGAACGTCGATGCCATCCGCACACGCCATGCCAACCAGCACATCCCCATGGTGACAGGTGCCCTGCGCAGCTATCGCGTCAACGCCAATCCTTATTATTATAACCTCGCGCAGAACTTCTGGACGATGATTCAGGGACGCTACCGCTACGCCATGGGCGGCGTGGGCAACGGCGAGATGTTCCGTCAGCCCTACACCCAGATGCTCGCCATGAACACCAACGTAGGCGGGTGGGGCAGAGACCGTTACCCCGAGCCCACCATCAACGAGACCTGCTGCGCCTACAACCTGGCCAAGCTCACGAAAGACCTCAACGGCTTCCGTCCCGACGACGCCCGCTACATGGACTACTACGAGCGCCTCCTCTACAACCAGCTCGTCGGCTCCATCGACCCGCACGAGTACCACGTCCTCTACCAGTATGCCGTAGGCCTCGATGCCTCGAAGCCCTGGGGCAACGAGACGCCCCAGAGCAGCTGCTGCGGAGGCACGGGCGCCGAGAACCACGTGAAGTACCAGGAGGCAGCCTACTTCGTGGGTGCCGACACACTGTGGGTAGCGCTCTACCTGCCTACCACAGCCCGCTGGGACGCCCGCCATGTCACCCTCGAGCAGACGTGCGAGTGGCCCGCCCAGTCGTCCGTCATCCGCGTCACCAAGGGCTTCCGGGGCCTCTTCCGTCGCGCCACACGTCCCTTCACGCTGCGCCTGCGCGTGCCCTACTGGGCCACCGAGGGCTTCTCCGTCACACTCAACGGTGAGCCCGTAGCCTCGGCCTACACCCCCGGCACCTATGTCGAGATACCCCAGCGCCGCTGGCGCAAGGCCGACGTCGTCGAGGTCACCATGCCCTTCACCCGTCACATCGACTTCGGACCCGACAAGATGGAGCTCGCTGCCACAGGCAAGAACGAAACCTCCACCTTCACCCCCGAGTGGCTGGGCGCCTTCATGTACGGTCCCCTCGTGATGGCTGCCAAGGACCTCCACACGTGGGACGAGGCCTCGCTCGACGTCGAGGGCTTCTCAGGCGAACTCGCCCAGGGCACCTCTTCGTTCCAGATTCCTAATTCCACCCTCACCTTCATCCCCGACTACGATGCCGACCGACACGTCACCCACTACCTGCGCATGAACCTCATCGGCGCTGCCAGCGACACCTCGACGCTCCCTGCCGAGCTGCTGAAAACCGAAGCCGAGGATGAGGAGAAGCTCGACGAGACACCCCTGCGCGAGGCCATGCAGGTGGCACGCACGCGGCGCGACGCCCAGCGGGCGTGGAACGAAATGAAGGTCAAGGTGCCCGACTATGCCCCCTGGGCACGCCACGGGTTCCGTCGGATGATGGAGCAGTACGACCGCTCGCAGCGTGTCTTCGACAACCTCTTCCGCACGCAGGACGACATCAACCGTCAGGCTGCTGCCCTCAACGCCGCCCTCAACACCATGCGTCCGGGCAACCTGCCCGAGCTGGAGGACATGGACGACCTGCTGCCTCTGCTGGAGCGTGCCAAGGGCGTTCAGCAACCCTCGGAAGCCCTCAAGGCCGCTGTTGAGTATGCCGACATGGTGGTGAAGTACGTCAGCGACGGCTCCGGCACCCTCGACATGATTCAACGCGCTACAGAACAGCTCGATAAGGCTCTAAAATAGAAGTTCTTTTCAACTACGGAGAATTTCCATAAATGTCCCGTTTTTTTTGGGTTCAACCGATGGAGCAGCGAGCGGGGAATGGAGTTTACTCCATTTATCCCGAGTCGCGACAGAGGTCGAGCGTAGCTCAAACTGTCAAACCGTCAAATCGTCAAACCGTCAAACTGTCATTTTCATTTGTGTAATAACGGGGGTGGAGGGGAGAGGAGAAAGTGTGTGGTAATGAATTATTATATTATAATTTTATTTATATATTATAATATATA
>JAFXXQ010000049.1 GCA_017542145.1 Bacteroidaceae bacterium
ACGCCTTCCAAGGCCTCAAAATCGCAGCAGTCCACCTTCTCGAAGGCCGGACGCACACCCGTTATCTTCTCAATGCCGTCCACGACGTTGGCATTCGAGTTCGAGAGATTGTCGATGATGACCACTTCATAGCCTGCCTCTTGCAGTTCAACGGTGGTATGGCTGCCAATAAAGCCCGTACCGCCGGTAACAAGAATTGTCTGTTTCATTCTTCTAACATATTTAGGTTAATAAATAAAGTTTATCTGCGCAACTCTGCCAGCTTATGCTGGTAGCTTTTCCTCAGCCGGCGGATGGCACGGTTACGTATCTGGCGCACCCGCTCGCGCTTCAGTCCCAAATCCTCGGCTATCTCGGCCATCGTCTCGTGCTCACGGTCCAGACCGAAGAAGCGGTTGATGACCTGCGACTCACGCTCGCTCAACGACAGCAGGGCAAACTCAATGGCGTTCTCAATGGCTTCGCTGTACACGCGCTCGTCGGCCATGGGCGAGTCACGGTTCACCAGCACCGAGAGCAGACTCACATTCGAGCGGCCTCCCAACGGGGCATCCACCGAGAGGGCACGCCCGTTCTTCCATTCCTGCTGGGTAGCGTCGCGGGGCACCCTGTACACTCCGTTCTGCTCCTCGATGGCCTTCTCAATGGAACGGCGAACGTAAGGAGCAGCATAGATGACAAATCGCGTGCCCCGCGAAGCATCAAACTTGGCGGCAGCCGTCATCAGGCCCATGTTGCCTTCACTGATCAGGTCGTCCAGCTGCAGTCCCTGCCCACGGTAGGACGTGGCCATCTTCACCACAAACCTCAAGTTGGCTTCCACCAACTGGCCAATAGCCCGCTGGTCGCCCTGCTTGATACGTTCCGAGAGTTCACGTTCCTGCGCGTCCGAAAGTAGCTGTTCACGCCCGATTTCGTCTAAATATTTGTTTAAGCCGTTGTCTTCCATATTAAAAAGTGTTTTTATGTGTGCAAAGATACAACTTTTTTCGTATTTTTGTGCCCTCTATGAAAAAATTTATGATATTTTTCATGCTTGGCTGTTGGCTGACTGCCAGTGCCGGGCGCCCCAAAGTGGGATTAGTGTTAGGTGGAGGCGGTGCCAAAGGGGCTGCCGAGGTGGGCGTTTTGAAGGTCATCGAGAAGGCGGGAATACCCATCGACTACATCGCAGGCACCAGCATCGGCTCCATTGTCGGCGGACTCTATGCGGCAGGCTATACTGCGGCCGAGCTCGACACCATGTTCTGCCAGCAGGAGTGGCTGTCGCTGCTCACCGACCGCCGCAAGGACATCGGTAACGAACCATACGTGGTCAAGAACGGGGTCACCTACATCTTCGGCTTTCCCGTCATGGGCGACTTGAAGGCCGGCGACATAGGGGGCTTCGGCATGATGCGTGGCGAGCACGTGGAACAGCTCATCGACTCGATGGCACAGCTCAAGGGGTGCCGCGACGTGGAGTCACTGAAGATTCCCTTCCGCTGCGTTGCGGCCGATTTCCGCTCGGCACGCGAGATTGTCATCAAGGACGGCAAGCTGTCGAGGGCCGTACGTGCATCGATGGCCATCCCCGGCATCTTCAAACCCGTCAACCGCGACGGCATGCTCCTTGTCGACGGAGGGATGATGAACAATCTGCCCGTCGACGTGGTGCGACAGATGGGGGCCGACATTGTCATTGCCATTGACCTGCAGCAAAACGAGCAGAAGCCCAAGGAAGACAAATACGACTTCGGCATACTCAACAGCCTCGCCGACTTCATCGGCGTCGGTGGACTGCTCAACTGGGTATCCACACGGCCCGACATCACCAAGTACCACGAGAACGTCAAGCTATCAACCGTCTACATCCACCCTCCCCTGCCCGACATGGATGCCTCCAGCTTCGGCAACAAGAACAGCGCACGAATGATCAAGGTCGGCGAGGAGGAAGCCATGAAGCACTGGGACGAGCTGCAGAAGCTCATCAGCCAACTTAGTCATCTCGACCCGTCTGGTTATTAAGAACAAAAATCTAACACAAATCCTCATAGAATTATTACAACATTACATTATTGAGTCCACTTGAAAATGTGGCATTAATTTGATTAGACATTGACCTCAGACTGGCTTTGTATCCCAGCGTTGGTCGTTTACTCTCGGAGCTGGCGTGAGTCGGAAATCGGTCTCAGATGACCAACAGGACGCTCACGGGCTCATATATAGCCCTCAGATGAGGACAGAATGCGTTCTTTGAAACATTTTATGCTTTCTGGAGTGCCAGATTGGCTGCTTTCACGTCAAAGATGAACAGACGGCGCATGTTGATCCATGCACAACGGGCCAGTGCCTGTAGTGTCTGCTTGAAGAGTCCTCTGTAGCGTGTCTTGTTGTTCCTTGTCAGGAAGCAGTACTGGAAGATGGTCGCTTCGACGTTGTTGCGTTTCTTGCGCTCCTCCCACGGGATGGTTTCCATCCGTTGTCGGTTCTGTGAGCGTTCGATGGCCTCATTGTCAAAGTATCGGTATGACTTCTTTCCCTTGGGGCTTTCTACGGCAATCTTCCATTGGCCGTCCTTCACCTTCGTGGCTGTGATGACCTCTGCCGTCTGCTTGTCCGTCACTTCAAGACTGCCGTCATCCTGCAGCTCAAGGTCGAAGCGCGAGGGCTTGCCCTGCAGACCGTTGGCTACGAGTTCGAACCCGTTCTCCTCATCAGAGGCGAGATTTCTGTTTTCCTTGCTCTGGTAGGCTCCGTCCACGATGACCTTGTCAATGCTGTTGTCTGTGACCTTCCTGGTATCCTCTACGGCATCTTTCAGGAAACCGTTGTCGGCTGCATTGGCGGGCTTCACCTGTACGTCGGTGATAAGGCTCGGCTTGTCCTCCTCATCGCAGGTCTCGGTGATGTTCGTGGAGTAGCCCTTGACCTTCTTGCCGCCCTTGCTGCGGTAGGCGGCGTCGGGGTCGTTCGGGTTCTGCACGCTGGTAGCGCTGACGAGTTTCTTGTCACGCACGGTGATGTTGCCGTCCTTGTCCACGTCATACTGCTCGTGGAACACGCGGTGAAGCAGTGAAACCTCACCCTCGCCACGCATGGCAAGGATGTGGCTGATGACGATGCCAAGGTCGAGCAGGCGCTGCCCCAGCGTCTCGTCGTCCGAGCGGTACACCGTCTTCGAGGCATCCTCGGCAAGGAAGTCGAGCGCCTTCTGGCGGTAAAGCTGGTCGGAGATGCGCATTGCCGACTGCTCGGAAACCTGCTTGCGGAAGGTCTCATGGATAATCTCATAGCGCGAGAACCAGGCGATGTTGCTGCCGATAAGCTTGGAGTCCATGCGGATGGTGCGACCGGCTATCTTGTACTTCTTGATCTGCTTGGCCGTCAAGTCCTGATAGATCTTCTTGTAGAGGTTGACATGCTCAGGATTGTTCTGCTCGTACTCAGCGATGCGGCGGAACAACATGTAGTAGGAGTCTATTGACGGGCACTCGTCGTTGATATTGAAAAGGCCGACGGCCTGACGCCAGACAAGGTTGAAGCGGACGTTCTCGTAAAGCTGCTCATCGCTGCAGCCGCGACCCTCCTTCAACATGCGCATCGCTATAAGGATGCGGAGTTGCTTTGTGGGAGCACCCATGTTGCCGTCTACAAAGAGAGGACGAAGAATCTCCTCGTCAATGTTTAGCAGTACGTTGCGATAGAACTCGTTGTGCCACGACAGCTCGTCTTCCA
>JAFXXQ010000032.1 GCA_017542145.1 Bacteroidaceae bacterium
AATTATATATATATAATTATATATAATAAAAATTCTATTCAACATTTTCCTCCGATGCTAATGTGTGTACTCATCAGAAAACTGATATCTGATATCTGAGTCACATCGGGCTCAGGCGGGGTTGTGGAGCGGGTGCCTCTGACTCACTATGGCGAAACTGCCCATTTTTCGGGCGAAAATGGAGCAAAAAAGCCCTGTTTTGCCAGCCTATTCCATTACTTTGCCGGCTCATTCCAGTGGGCTGCGGATTTATTCCAATGGGCTGGCGGATTATTCCACTGCGTTGGCGGATTATTCCAATGGGCTGGCGGCTCATTCCACTGAACGGTAGGAAGGGGCGCTCCCGGCAAAGTTTTTAGGATTTGTGACAAATGGTTAAAAGTGTCTTTTTTCTCCTATTTATTTTTTTGTTTGAAAAAAAAGTATTATCTTTGCAACGTAAAATAAACTATTAATTAACCCAAAAGGAAAAACCATCCCAATGAAAGCACGCAGCGTACTTATCTCGCTCGCACTGATGTTCGGCGCCCTGTTGAGCCTCAGTGCCCAGACCACCGTCCGCGGTACCGTCGTGGACCTGAACGGTGACGAAGTGATTGGTGCCAACGTGGTTGAAAAGGGTGTGCCGGCCAACGGTGTCATCACCGACATCAACGGCGCCTTCTCCCTGCAGGTGAAGAGCAACCAGGCCACACTCGTCGTCAGCTACGTCGGCTATGCCACCCAAGAAGTAGCCCTGAAGGGCAGAACCAACGTCCGCATTACCCTGGAGGAGGACAGCAAGCTGCTCTCCGACGTGGTGGTCATCGGCTACGGCACGATGAAGAAGGGCGACATCACGTCCGCCGTCTCGAGCGTCAAGCCCGAGGACTTCAACATCGGCAACATCCAGGATGCCGCCGAGCTGGTGAAGGGCAAGGTGGCGGGCTTGAACATCACCAAGGGCTCGGGCGACCCGAATGCCACGAGCACCATCCGCCTGCGCGGCGTCACCACGCTGACGGGCAACCTCGACCCGCTGGTGCTCGTCGACGGTGTGCCTGGCGACATCACCGAGGTGGCTCCTGAGAACATCGCCTCCATCGACGTCCTGAAGGACGCCTCTGCCGCTGCCATCTACGGCACGCGCGGCGCCAACGGCGTCATCCTCATCACCACCAAGGGCGGGCAGTTCAACGAGACGGCCAAGGTCACCTACTCAGGCTACATGAGCGCCTCGCAGTTCTACGATAACCTCCACTTCATGACGGCCGACGACCTGCGCCGCATCAAGGGCGCCACGGCCTTCAGCGACGAGGGCTTCACCACCGACTGGCTGGGCGCCGTCACACAGACGGGCCTCGCCCAGAACCACTCGCTCACCCTCGAGGGCGGCTCCGCCAACACCGCCTATGCTGCAGGCTTCAGCTACCGCGACGAGAAGGGCGTGATGACGGGCACCGGCAACGAGCGCATGCGCATGCAGTTCGACGTCACCCAGAAGGCCATGAACGGCATCCTGAAGTTCAACCTCAACGGCAACCTCGGCTTCAGCAAGTACCCGCAGAACAACCCCTCGTACGCCTACCGCCAGGCCGTCATCCACAACCCCACGTCGCCCATCTACAACGTGAACGCCGACGGCGAGCAGGACCCTGCGCTGGGCTACAACGAGGAGTTCAACCGCTTCCAGTACTACAACCCCGTGGAAATCCTCAACGAGCAGATTGGCGACACGCGCTCCAACGACACGAAGATGACGGGCAACATCACCTTCGAGCCCGTCCAGGGCTGGCGCACCAACCTGATGCTCTCTACCTATCGTTATATGAGCGTGGGCGAGAACTACTACACCTCGCGCTACTACACGCTGGCACCGCAGAACATGCCCGGCAGCACCGACCCCGCCAACGGCTCGGCCTCGAAGTCGCAGAGCGACTACATCTCGAACAACCTCGAGCTCACCAGCGAATACAAGAACACCTTCGGCGCACACCGCATCGACGCCATCGTGGGCTACAGCTACAACTACAACGTCTATAGCAGCTTCTGGGCCAGCAACGGCAACTTCCCCACCGAGGTCTATCTCTACAACAACCTCTCCGCCGGCACCTACCTGAAGGACAAGGAGAACCCCCGCGGCGGCATGGGCAGCGACAAGAGCGACAACAAGCTCATCGGCTTCTTCGGCCGCGTCAGCTACGGCTACGACGACCGCTACAACATCCTGCTCTCCCTCCGCCACGAGGGCAGCAGCAAGTTCGGCGCCGACCGCAAGTGGGCCAACTTCCCCTCGGCCTCCTTCGGCTGGACCATCAGCAACGAAGAGTTCATGGAGAACGTCAGCGCCGTCTCCAACATGAAGCTCCGCATCGGCTACGGCAAGACCGGCAACATCCCTGGCAGCAGCTACGGCTCGCTCACCATGTATGACTACGACACCTCCTACGGCCGCTACATGAACACCAGCGGGCAGTGGGTCACCGGCCTCAAGACCACCCAGAACCCCAACCCGAAGCTCCAGTGGGAAACCGCCGAAGAGTTCAACGTCGGACTTGACATGGGCTTCCTGAAAGACCGCCTGAACGTCACCGTCGATGCCTACCGCAAGGTCACCAACGACCTGCTCTACTACTACACGGTGCCCGTCCCGCCCAACATCTACACCTCCACGACGGCCAACGCTGCCAAGTTCCAGAACATGGGCGTCGAGCTCCTCATCGAGGCCAGCCCCGTCCGCACCAGGGACTTCGACTGGAACACCACCTTCACCGCCTCACACAACTCCAGCCTCCTCGTCAGCCTCTCCAACGAGCTCTACGAGACCGACAGCTACCTCAACTGGGGCGGCGTGGGCGACCCCATCAGCGTCAGCACACACCGCATCGAGGAGGGCAAGCCCTTCGGTAACTTCTGGATGCTGAAGTCCATCGGCGTCAACGACAAGGGCAAGTGGGTCATCGAAAACCCCAACGCCGTCACCCAGCAGGGCGACAAGTGGCTCGACAAGGATGGTAACGAGACCGACAAGTACGTTGTCTATTCCACCCAGTACAACAGCGACGAGTACCGCCAGTACTGCGGCAACGGCCTGCCCAAGGCCTACCTCAGCTGGGGCAACTCGTTCCGCTATCGTCACCTCGACCTCGGCATACAGCTCAGCAGCCAGCTCGGCTTCTACATCTTCAACAGCCAGCGCGCCTTCTACGAGAACAACTCCATTGCCTACAACCGCCTCTACGTGGCAGCCGTCGGCAAACCCGTCGTCGACGTCAAGACGGGGCAGAAGACAGGCGAGGTCGCCAAGCTCTCTACCGCCCAGCAGCAGTGCGTCGTCAGCGCCTACCTGGAGCGCGGCGACTACGTAAAGATCGACAACGTCACGCTCGGCTACACCTACGACTTCAAGGGCAACGCCCGCAAGTACATCCAGAGCGCACGCGCCTATGTCTCCGGCGAGAACATCTTCTGCTTCACCGGCTATTCCGGCCTCGATCCTGAGCTCGGCAACGGCGACCCCTTCTCCGCAGGACTCGATGAGCGCGACAAGTACCCCACAATCCGCAGCCTCACTGCCGGCGTTTCAATAACCTTCTAATCCCCCTGACAGCACTATGAAAAAGCAACTCAAACATACCGCAATCGCTGTTCTGACGGTGTTCCTTGCCGCTTTCGGCGCCTCCTGCACCGACCTGAGCGAGACTGTCTATAGCAGTCTGACCGAGGAGAATGTCGACTTGACCGAGGAGAGCACCCTCGAGGCCCTCTCTGCCTCCGTCTATTCCAACATCCGCTTCATGTACTGGGGCTACTACGGACTCATGGACCTTACCGAAGAGGCCTGCGACCTCTACGTCATGCCCTCGAAGATTGGCATCGGCTGGGGCGACTACTACATCAGCTACCACAAGCACGAGGTCACCAGCGAGAATGCCAACATGCACTCTACCGACTGGTACTACAACTACGTGGCTATCACCTATGCCAACCAGTTCTGCCGCGCTATGGAGACCGTCAAGGAGAAGCAGGGCGGCACCCTCACGGCAAACCAGAACCTCACCCTCGCCAAGGTGCGCTGCCTGCGTGCCCTCAGCTACTACATCCTCTTTGACAACTTCCGATGGATTCCCCTGCTGACAGGTGCCGACGAAGAGCAGGAGGCTGGCTTCCTCCCCTCGCAGGCTAATCCTGACGCGGTGTTCGACTGGGTGGAACAGGAACTGCTTGCCATCCGCGACGACCTCGGCACGCAGCATGTCTTCGGACACCCCAATCGCTTCGTAGCCGACATGATCCTCGCCAAGATGTACCTCAACCACAATGCCTGGTTCGACAACATCGTCAGCGCCGACGAAATCCGCGAAGGCAAGCAGAAGGGCGACACCTATCGCAGCCGTATCTCCGACGAATGGTACAAGAAGTGCGAGAAGGTACTGCAGGACGTTATCGACAATGGCGGCTACACCCTTGAGCCGAATTTCAAGGATAACTTCCGTGCCGACCTGCGCAACTGCACCGAGTGCATCTTCGCTATCCCCCTCGATAAAACCTATGCCTCGCACAACTACACCGTCTGCGAGAGCCTTATCACCGCTGGTGCTGCCGCCTACGGCTTCACCAACTCCTGCTGGAACGGCGGCGCAGGCATTCCCCAGTTCATTGACACTTATCATCCCCACGACACTCGTTTCGACGATACCTGGGCACACGACCAGCAGTATGCCTACACCGAGGAGGGCGGAGCCCAGTCGGGCGACCCGCTTACTACGGGTGAGGCTGACTTGAAGGGAACCGTCAACGTCTTCTATACGAAGAACATCCACAGTGTCGATAACCCTGGCGTATATATGCTGGAAGGCTACCGCAACGTGAAGCTTGAGATTGTCCCTGGTACTGACGGCACATGGGGCGACGACGTCAACTTCTTCCGTCTGGCTGATGCCTACCTGATGGCTGCCGAGTGCGCCCTCCGTCTGGGCGGCAAGGGCACCTACAGCGAGGCTCAGGCCGTAGAATTTGTAAACAAGGTTCGCGCACGCGCCTTCAAGGGGCGTAACACCAAGACCTTCAACGTTCCTGCCGACCCCGCTGCTGCAGTGCGTACGCTGGATGACCTGAAGGCGGGTAGCTGCTACAATTACGGACACAGCGAGTATCACGTGGCTGCCGACTACGACCCCGGCAAATACACCTCCTACACGTGGGATGCCAAGTACTACGATGAAGGCCCTGCCGAGGATGCTCCCTTCCGCGGAGGCAAGGACATCGAACTGGGCGGACTGCTTGACGAACTCGCTTGGGAATTTGTCTTCGAGCACCATCGTCGTCAGGACCTCATCCGCTTCAAGATGAGCAACGGACAGAACGTCTGGAACGGCAAATCGTGGTTCTGTAAGGACCGTGTGCAGGACGTCAACGACAATCACTACAACGCTGGCCCCATCTACATCGAGTACATGAATGGCAACAAGAACCTCTTTCAGATGCCTGGATTCAATTGATGTGCTAATCCTATAATTTTGAAAAATAACTACAAAAGTTTTATCAATTATTTATTAACTACTTAAAATCAACAAATGCAATGAAAAAGTATTTTTATGCAATGATGGCGCTACTCGTTGTAGTGGTAGCCTCATGTAAGAAACCCGAACCCGAACCCATCGTTGTTCCCGACGATGACAAAGCTTACGACGTCCTTTACGAGGTCGATGTGAAGTACTACTTCGACCTGGGCTACGGTGGCACGTCGCTCAACTATGCCGACTTTGTGAAGGATGGCAAGCACATCTGGGAGCAGTTCGGCTTGAACAGCGAAGCTGACTTCATCAAGGCTCTCGGTACGGCTGATGTGGCAGACGGTGGAGCACAGACAGACCAAAGCATCAATTTCTGCGCTATCGATGGTTCTACGGGCTATCTGAACGAGAGCGTCTCCACAACGCATGGCTGGGGACACTGGTTCACGGCTCAGGGTGACGTCTGCAGCTGGGGCGACAATGCCTATTTCTTCACCGAAGGCTACTTTGTCAGCAGCGAGAATCTTGCCATTACCCTCGGCAACTTCCCTGGACGTATCAATGCCGGCGAGAAATACACCATCATCGAGGCCTTTGCTGACGATGAGACTACGGTTGCCGTTCAATTCAATATTACCGTTACCGACGAGGTTCCCGAAGTGAAACTGAACAAAGTCGGTGAGGCTAAGACAAAGATGAAGATTGGCTTCGACAGCGACTATACGACTTACGAGGTTACGGGCATCGATTATGCCGCTATTGCTCAGGCTATCGGTTGCGAGGTCGGTGCTGCCACATTCTACGGCGTGGATGCTGCCGGCAAACCCAATGCTCTCTTCAAGGGCACGGATATCTGGTACAATGCCGATGGTCCCGCAAGCTGGGGCGCAGGCTGCACCATCCACTTCGGCTACGATGCCGACAATGGCGTGTTCACCACCTGCCTCTATCCTGACGAGGAACTGATTGGCAAGACCCACAGCCTCACCGTGGCTGTCGCTAACGGCAACAACGCCTTCTTCCAGACGGTTGAGGTTGAGGTTGCAGGCCAGGATACATGGACGGCTGCTGCTACCGTCAAGGTGCAGGGCGATGCTGTCGATACCAACTTCGACTTCGCTCCGCTGGTAGCTTACTTTGGCTTCGATAACCTGAAAGCCTTTGTCGAGGCAGTCCTCAGTGGTGACTTAGTGATGTCTCCGCTGAATGCCGACGGCTCTGTAGGCCCCTATTCGCAGAACTACACTCCCAATGATAATGGTGTCTTTATCCTTGGTTCATTCTATAGTGTAGCGGGCAATGTTGTCAATTGGAACTCAGGCGAGGATGCCTACTATTTCGATTTCTACGGTGATAATGAAGGCGATGGCCATGCTAACATCGACGTCACTCCGTTTACCGAATTGACAGAGGATTATGTCAAAAAGACCTTGACCTTCCTCCTCCAGTTCACCTATGGTGATAAGACTGCTTATGTCCGTGTCAATGTGGCTGTAGAGAGTGCAGTACCTTGGGCTTCCTATGAGGCTGCTGAGGGCAATGTCTTTAACATCAAGATGATGCGTGACCAAAGCTACAAGGCTTTACGTCTCGACTTCTCCAATGAGGACATGGCAAGTGCACTTGGCGTGGAGAATCTGGGCCTTGCTGTTACGGATGGCAGCGTCAAGGTTGCCGGTCTGAATGCCGATGGTAGCGTAGCCTATGGAGAAGACGGCACAACGCTGGCTAACACGGGTGAGGATCCATTCGGACATTGGTTCAACAAGAGTGGTGATGTCTGCGGATGGAATGCGGAGAACTGCGCCATGTGCTTCAACGTAAAGGTTGAGGATGGTGTTGTCTGCGTCTACTCCTGCCAGTTCCCCGAGAATGTGGAAGTGGGTGACTCCTTTGTCTGCAAGCAGCGCTACATGGCTGGCGACAAGAGCGTTGATGTCACCTATAATGTGACAATCGTTGAGTCGATCTAAGCATCAGCTGTAATCCGAATAGGCTGGGGGAGCGCCCCTCCTCCAGCCTATTTATTTAATAGCCCGCAGAGGTCTGACGCATAGTTGACGGTTCGAATCCGTTGCGGGCTGCACAGATAGGCGCAAGCCAATCCTTTCAATAAACAGATAGGTGCAAGCCAGTCCTTTTAATATAGAGATAAATCTAAATCTGACGATGAAAAAGTACATCCTATTCCTTTTTATCCTGCCTCTCTGGGCAGGCGTGTGTCTAACCTCCTGCACGCCCGAGGAACCCGACCCTTTGGCTGACTACGACAGCAACCGTGCTGGCGTCGAGCTTACAATTAATCGCAATAGTTGGGAGGCTCCGGCTGACTCCTCACGTGTAGTACTGAAAATCAAGTCCTCTTACCTCTGGTACGTCGATATCCCCGATGAGGCAAAGGACTGGCTCTCAGTCAGTCAGGCGTGGGGCGACTCTATCCAATCGTACAAAATCTACCTCTACGCTGCGGCAAACAACACGCCTGATGTCCGTTCGGCTATCGTTACCATTCGCTCAGGCAAGTCGAAGAAGCGCGTCTCTGTCACCCAGGGCGTACTTCCGCTGATATTGACGGAAGCCGATGTGCCCGATTTCAACAAATACTACAAGCCTCGCGAGTTTACCTTCGACATGTTGCGCAGCGACAGCAAATGGAGCTGGTGCCGCAGCAAGCAGAGCGAGCATTTCGTGGTTTTCTGGGACAAGCAGTATGGCGAGTATGGCCTCTACGGAGAACGTAAGGGTGCTGCTAATACCTCACCCTCAACGTGCAAGGTTGCCAATATGGCTGTTGATATCGATGACTTGCTGATGAAGGCAGAGCTTTTCTACAAAATGAATATCAACACGCTGAAGTTTGCCGACACGGGCAAGGGAAAGTCTGTGCTGGACCGTTACAAGATGGAAATATATCTTATCTATCAGAGCGAATGGCTGGCTACGGGCAGCGGATACGATAACGTCATTGGCGCCCTGTGGGTGAACCCCAGCACATGCAAGCCCGTGGGCAGCACTATTGCGCACGAAATCGGGCATTCGTTCCAGTACATGGTGTTCTGCGACTATCTGGAGCAGCAGGGCATGCCCGAGAACCAGCGCCCTAACGCCAACACCACGCAGGGCCCGGGCTGGCGCTACGGCTTTGGCCCTAACGGCAGCGGAGGCTGCTGTTGGTGGGAACAATGTGCTCAATGGCAAAGCCTTCAGGAATTCTCGGCGAAGGAGAACTATAAGCCGCAGGCCTTCCAAGGCTGGGCAGGCGAGTTCATGTCTTCCACCTCGCTCCACGTTCTGCACGAGCGTCCCCGCTATGCCAACTATTTCATCCAATGGTATTGGGTGGACAAGTACGGCATCGACTTCATCGGTAAGCTATGGCGCGAGTCGAAGTACCCTGAGGACCCCTGCGAGACCTATATGCGCCTAGCTGGTATGGATAACGCAGCCTTTAACGACGACATCTGGCGCTATGCGGCCCATTGTGTCACCTTCGACTTCAACGAAGTGCGCAGCTATGGCAAGAACTACGTCGGCGCAGTCGCAACGACAAGCTTCTCGGATGCGGGCGGAGGCTGGTGGCGCATCAGCGACAGCAAGGCACCCGAGAGCACGGGCTCCAATGCCATTTTGCTGAACAACGCAGCAGGTAAGACCGTTACGGCATCCTTCGAAGGGCTGCTGGAGATGCAGGGCTCTACCTACAAATGCGGTCCGGAGAGCAACGCGGGCTGGCGCTATGGCTTTGTCTCGTATAACTCTGACGGCAGCACAACATACAGCGAAATCTTCCGCGAAAGTGGTGCGAAGGCATCCTTTGACGTACCCTCCAACTCCTCGAAGCTCTGGTTTGTCGTGACAGGAGCGCCTCAAACCTATGAGCGCCACGCCTGGCCTACGGAGGCAAGCAAGTCCGATACAGATGTAGACGACAACAAGTGGCCCTGGAAGGTTTCGTTCTCAGGCACCCGTCCCAGCGGGAAATAGTGTGCCGCCCGTTCAACGCAGGCGAATAAATTCTCAGCGCAAGCAAATAAAATTCTCAGCGCAAGCAAATAAAATTTTAGCGCAGGCAAATAAAAATTTAGCGCAGGCAAATAATTTCGTAGAATCAAGGAAAAATGAAACGTCGTTTTCTAATCCCGTTATCCTCCCTTCCATTCCTTCTGCTGCCTTTGTTGTCGCTCTCTTCTTGCACCAAGGCATTCGAGGAGGAGGGGATGCTGGAGCCTGTGGCAGAGTCGGGCAAGTACTTTCTCGAGTGGCCTGCCTACAGCCCTACCATCCATTATGATTTCAATAAGGAGAACGGGCGGCTCCCCCTTCCGACGAAGAACCTCCCCCTTGCAGGAAATCGGTACTACAAGGTCTATCCCGCTGCAGACGATACGGATACGGAGAGCTGGTGGTCATTCTTCGTGGGCAAGAACGCCAATCCGCTTGTGAAGGACAACGAAGTGGCAGCCAAGAATATGCTGGCGCGCTTGAACGAGGATTTCAGCTATATGACAGACGTCATGGGATGGCCTCGAGACCTCGCGCCCCAGAAGGGCTACCGTAGCGCCGTATTCCTCTACGGCTCCGGCCTGCCTACGGATAACGCCTCGAATACCGACTTGGGCGGCTGGCAAAGCGCTGTCACATTGGGAGGTACATCGTGGCCCATCATCCTGGCCTCATACTACCCCGTCTATTGTTTCGACCCAGCCTGCACCTATTCCGATGCCGAGTCGCAATGTAGCGCTATGGTACACGAGGGCATCCATGCCATCTTCGCCTCCATGCCCGGCTGTCGTAAGGCCAGCTGGTTCCACGAGGGAGCTAACTGTTGGCTGCAGGCTACGCTCACCTATGAGCGACAATATGGTAAAGACTACATAGCCAACGACTTCGGATGGCTCAGCATGGGCAGCATCATGGCTCCGTTCCAACCTATTGAGTGCTACTCAGGCTGGCTTACCGACGGAACCTTCGGAGGCCCTGGTGCACAGGGCGTTAACGGTTCAGCTCCTACAGGCAACGTGCGCAAGGTGATAGGAGGCTCGCAGTATAGCGAGGTCTTCCCCACGTTCCTGGGCGAGATTGTCGATTATATGGCAGTCCCCTGGGTGTGGATGAACGCAACGGGCTATGTCCTCGAAGGCATAGCCGAGCAGATCGGCGAAGAGCAGATGCGCCGAATGATTCAGGAATACCGTGCCCGACTGGCACTCTGCGACTTCGGCAAATATTCACAGGCTGTCAAGCACATGTACAACACCTATATGGGTACCGTCATCGAGTCGGAAAGCTGGAGCGTCTATAGCAAGCCTTGGCGCTGCACGCCCTACGCTCCTACGGAGGAAGACGAGGAGGGCTGGCTGGTGCCCGATCAGGCTACAACGCCTGGCTGGACGGGAGCAAACATCATTCCCATCCGCGTGGAGAGCAGCCCGCTTACTGTCTCCTTCAAGCCAAGCGGCAAACTATCGACGGCAGACAATATGTCGTGCCAGCTATGCTTTCGTACCGAGGATGGCAAGACTGTCTATGGAAAGCCTTTCAGCGAAGGGAGCTACCGGCTGGATTTCGACAAGTATAAGCCGGCCAACAACGTGGTGTTTGCCGTTGTCTGCAACCTCGACTACATCTATACGGGCAACGTGAATATCCGCAAGAATCACTACGACTATCGCCTGAAGCTCAGCAAAAATGCCACTCCGGCAAACGTTTATGGAAACTGGTTTAACTGGGATGTGAAACAGTAAAGAATACAGCCATGAAGAAGTCCATCTATTCCTTATTGGCTCTCTGCGCCTTGTTTACTTTCAGCTGCATGAAGGAAGAGGGCTACACGCCCTTTGGCACGGAACCTGTTGACTACTCCAATGCCCAAAAGGGAGGCGAGATAACTGTCGTAGAGGAAATGGAGATAAAGAATGCCTTTGAGACAACGGCTTTCTCCGTTTCCAAAAACGACGTGCTGCAGGCTTTTGGTGTGAAGAAGCTGCCTGACGATATCGTCTTCTATGGCGAGGATTCCAAAGGCACGAAACATTTTGGCCCGACAGGCTACAATTCCGTCGCGGGCTTTTATTTTAATAAGGAAGGGTATGTCTGTTCACCAAGTAGTGCCGATGCCCGCGTGTTTGTCGATTTCACGTTGAGCGCGCTTCGCTTTGCCGTGGGGCAGGTGCCTGAGGCTTGCAAGGAAGGTGACACATTTACACTCCACATGGGTCTGGCAAATGCTTCCACGTATTGCCCTGTCGAGGCTACCCTTTCGTTGGTTAGCCCAGGCGAATGGGCCGTTTATTTCATGCACTCAGACGGCTTGACTTATTCCGTCTACGAGACGGTGAAGACGGACTACACACCCCTTTCGGTCTATATCAACGAAGAGGCTGTCTGCAGCGCTCTCGGACTGGCATCTTTTGCCAAACTCATTTCTGGCATGAACGCAACAAAACCTACGGTGGAATTCTACGGCCTTAATGCCGATTGCTCGGAGTATCTTATTGCTGCTAAGGACGGCTCAGGCTCGCAGGCAGGCTATACGGCGAATAACAAGGGACATTGGTTTAACATGATGGGCAACGTCTGTGGCTGGCGCGATACAGGTTGGTTCTGCTATAGCGAGTGGGATGGCGCCTCCAATCCCATCTTTTTCAACATCGGACAAGCAACAGCCGGCATCGAAGCGGGAATGTCAACCATCATCCGGCAAAAGTTTGTACATGGTGAGAAAGAAGCCGTCCTTACCTACAAGGTCCATATTGTAAGAAAAGTCACCCCCGATCTCGGCCCTGACGAATAACGCCAAACGCCACTATGGAATAGAAAATACCCCTATAAAAGCATCCTTTTTTCCTTGAAAAACTCTTTTTTTGCGGTTTTTTGAAAAAAAATGCTAAATTGTTTGGTGGATAAAAAAACAAGCAGTACCTTTGCACCCGCTTTTCGAAAGGGACGCCATAGGAACCCCCTTGGGAGAGGCGCCAGAGCGATCTTTGAAAGAGATTTCCATACAGACGAAGTAGTACGAGAGCGGCCCCCGTTGTCAGAGACGTCCGGGGGTCGGGTAGAGAGAGAAGAGAGAACGAACCGTCAATTAATTGTTCCTTTTTACAAGGAAGAAGGATAGAGCACGTCCGTGTCGGAGCAGAACGAATTATTATTAGATATAACGATGAAGAGTTTGATCCTGGCTCAGGATGA
>JAFXXQ010000033.1 GCA_017542145.1 Bacteroidaceae bacterium
ATGCATCCGCATGTCTTGCATCCTATACGCTGTACTTTCATTCGTAATATCGTTTCCCTATGGCCAACAGGAACGCTCCTTATATCCCTGTATATGCTGCCGGAACGGATTATCTTGCGGCTTTTGCATTCCGGACAACGCAAATCATCCTTACGAGTTTGAATATAATGAATAATTTGATTACCTTTGTACTCAGTTTTGGTACATTCTTGGTGACGAACACCAAATGCATGACACAGATAGCTGGGATTCATATAACTATACTTTAGTTAGGGGTAACCAAAGGTAGTGATAAAATCTTAGCTATCTCTCTCTTAGTTCATTTTTATTGCTAGCCAACTACGCATTTGTCGGATGAACCATAAAAACAGCTACTCAAGAAGATGTAATCATATATTATGCAGATGGAACTCAAAAAGAAATTCCTGGTGAATCAGGCTACTTTTCTTACGAAAACGGATATAATGAAAACGGGATGCTCATGTATCAAATTGAAATTGATGAAAAAGGGAACGAAGTGAGTACTGCATACTATTATTGGAGCAAAGTCGACGGGACGTCCATTGAATTGCCAATCGCTGAACCCTCTGTCTCTGCGCCATATTATGAAATAGACGGGCATCAAATAGTGGGTGATGTTTCTTATTCCGGAAGGATTATTATTCATAATGGGAAGAAATTGCTGATCCATCCGTGACATCGCCATTCGGGAATAGCAAGAAAGAAATAATAATGCAAAAAAAGACTTTAAAAGAATTTATTGAAGAGGCACGAAATGTTCATGGGGATAAATATGATTATTCAGATGTAAACTACGTTAATACTAAAACTAAAGTTCTTCTTCATTGCCCCATTCACGGAGCTTTTTGGATTACTCCGGATAAACATATCAATCGTGCCTACGGTTGTCCCCAATGTGGAATAAAACGTCGTGTTGATGGGAGAAGAACCACATTAGAAGATTTTATAGCCAGAGCAAATAAAATACATGGGGGAGAATACGATTATTCGCGAGTAGTTTATACAAATTCACAAACAAAAGTTGACATCATTTGTCCTCAGCACGGCATCTTCTCGCAAACGCCAGACATGCATCTTTCTGGACACGGATGCCCTAAATGTGCAGGTAGGAATATCACTACAGATGAATTTATCAAAAGAGCACGGGAAGTGCATGGAAATAAATATGATTACTCAAAAGTTGTTTATGTTTCCGCCATAAAAAAAGTATGTATTATTTGTCCCGTTCATGGTGAGTTTTTCCAAACCCCAGTTGCACATTTCAACAATAAGCAAGGATGTCCAAAGTGTTCTTTCCCCAATAAATACATGAGCATTCAAGAATTTCTTGAAAAAGCTAAAGCAATACATGGGGAGAAATATGATTATTCCAAAGTCTTCTTTTCGTTTATAACAAGAAAGGTTTGCTTTATTTGTCACGAAAAAGATTCTTCTGGAGACGAACACGGAGAATTTTGGCAGACGCCACAAAGTCATCTTTTAGGAAGAGGATGTCCAAAGTGCGGAAGAAATAGAGGGGCGGAAAAGAGGAAGAAGCCTTTATCCTTCTTTCCTGTGGAAGAGCAGCAGTATATTCGCAATGAAAATGATATTGAGAATTCTTTTTTCCCCATAAAGGATTCTACTTTTAAGAATAGTAAAAAGGAGAAGGGAGTAATATATAAATATGTTTTCCCAAATGGAAAGGTTTATGTCGGCCAAACAACTCATCCGCGAAGCAGGCATCTGGCTCATTTCGGGAAAGGTGGTGATAGGAACATCACGTTATATAGGGCTTATGTCAAATATGGAATGCCCAAATACAACGTTCTGGAAAAGGTTGAAAGAGATACAAAAGAGGAATTAAGAGAAGCCCTTAACGCAATGGAACAAAAATATATATTGGAGTATAAGAGCAATAATAAAAGGTTCGGCTACAACTTAACTTCTGGAGGGGGCGTTTTTGTCGTCAATGACGAGGGAAGAAGACATATGTCGGAAGCAAGAACTGATAAGCGCAAAGTCTTGCAATATGATTTACAAGGTAATTTGGTTGCAGAATATGACTCTTCATGCGATGCCGCTAAGGCTCTCGGAACTCATGCTTCCAGCATTTGGGCATGTTGCAAGGGAGTACGTTCTGGAGGGAAGAAGAGCCAAATTGTAAAGGGATATACATTTAGATTCAAAAGTAATGAAGATGCCCCTGAAAAAATAAACCTTACGATTACTTCACCTAAAAAAGAAGTGCTCCAATATGACAAAGAAGGTTTTTTTCTTGCCGAATACGAATCTATCAATGAAGCCGCAAGAAAAACTGGTGTCCTCGAATCTGGAATAAGACAGGTTCTTTATGGTAAGGTAAGACAATGCGGCGGTTATATGTGGAGATTGAAAGACGGAGAAATAATACAGAAAATTGACAAAATCAGGCCAAGGCAAAAAAGGCCTTTCCCCAAATTGTCAGAAGCACAAAAACAAAGGTGTAAAGATGTGCAAAAGGAGAAATACGGAAAACATGTTCTTCAGTATTCTCCGGACGGAATTTTTATAAAAGAGTTTAATTCTTTGGCTGATGCGGCGATTGAGGTTAATGGAAATCGAAAAAGTAAAACTGGTATAATATCCGCATGCAAAGGAATCCAGAAAACTGCATTTGGATACGTTTGGAGATATAAAGAGGAAAAAGGGAATGCTTAGGTTAGAAACATAGTTCCTTTTTGCTCAAAATGTTTTCCAGAAATATTGAGAGGCCCCTGTTCATATAAAAACGGGCCGTGTTTATAAACCTTTGCTTACTTTAGACTGACAGACTGCAGATGAACGTTCTGCTAATGATTCGGATGCGGCATTATTATCTGAAGTCTGATAGTCTGAAGTCTGTCCTTGTCATTCAGCGAGGGAGAAAGTGAGGGGGGGGTATTTCCCTACTACGGAATGTGCAAGATATAGTAGTATAAAAGGGTAGCACAGAAAGGGGTGCACAAATGGGTGGCCAGGGTAGGAAAGTGCAAAAGGGCTTTACAGACGGGTGATGCGAGTGGGGTGGGAAAAAAGGTGGAACTGCCTTCACCTCACGGCGTAGGCAGTTCCTTTATAAAAAACTATCTATTATGAAAAACTATTTTTGTTTCTTTTAAGCGGCGGTAGCAGCCTTGACGGTCTTCTTCATCGTAAGGCGGGCGATGGGCGCTGCCAGGAAGATGGAGGAGCAGGTACCGAACACAACACCGAGAATCATGGCGAAAGCAAAACTCTTGATGGTGTCGCCACCGATGAAGAGGATGCAGAGCAACACGATGAGGGTGCTGACGGAGGTGTTGATGGTACGGGCCAAGGTGCTGTTGAGCGACTCGTTGAAGAGCTGGGTCAGCTCGCGCTTGGGATAGAGCTTGCGGTTCTCGCGGATACGGTCGAAGATAACCACCTTATCGTTGATGGAGTAACCGATAGCCGTCAGGATAGCACCGATGAAGGTCTGGTCGAGCTCCATGGAGAAGGGCAGCACGCCGTGCAGGAGTGCATACATACCGAGAATCATAGCCGTATCGATAATCAGAGCGCTGATGGCACCAACGCTATAGGCGACGTTGCGGAAGCGGAGCAGGATGTAGAGGAAGATGGCGATGAGGGCCAGGATGACGGAGATGATGGCTCCGCGGGTGATGTCGCTGGCGATGCTGGGGCCGACCTTCTGGCTGCTGATGATGGATCCGCCGGCGCGGTTCTCGTGGTCGATGAAGGTGTTGAAGGTAAGATCCGGGCTGAGGAGCTTGCCGTTCTTCAGGGCATCGAAGAGGAACTGCTCGATCTGGGTGTCGATGTCGTCGTCGCTATCGTTGATGCGGTAGTTGGTGCTGATGCGGAGGGTCTTGCCGTCGGTGCCGAGGGCGATGACACTCAGGTTGGCGCCACCCACCTGATCCTGCAGCAGATTGCTGACCTGCTCGGGCTGAACGGGCTGCTCGAACTGGACGGTGAAGTTACGTCCACCGGTGAAGTCGATGCTGCGGTCGAAACCGCGCACACCGTAGGCAACAGCGAACACAACGAGCAGGATGGCGAATACGATGAAGGAGGTCTTACGGGCACCCATGAAGTTGATGTGGGTGTTCTCGGGCATGACCTTCTTGGCAAACGGAGTGGTGAAGGTGAGGTTCGTGAGCTTGTCCTTGCCCAGGAAGTGCTCGTACACCAGACGGGTGAGGAATACTGCCGTGAAGAACGAGCAGACGATACCGATCATCAACGTAGTAGCAAATCCGCGGATGGGACCTGTACCGAAGACGAACAGGATGATACCGGTGATGATGGAGGTGAAGTTGGAGTCGAAGATGGCCGAGAAGGCGTTCTTGTAACCATCCTTTAGGGCGGCCTTGACCTGCTTACCGGCGCGCAGCTCTTCCTTGGCGCGCTCGTAGATAAGCACGTTGGCGTCGACGGCCATACCGAGGGTGAGCACCATACCGGCGATACCGGACATCGTCAGGGCTGCCTGGAAGGAGCTGAGGATGCCGAGGGTGAAGAAGAGGTTGAGCAGCAGGGCGCTGTCGGCAATCAGACCGGGGATCCAGCCGTACATGGCGCACATGTAGAAGATAAGGATGATGAAGGCGATGATGAACGACCAGATACCGCGCTGGATGGACTCGGCACCCAGCGAAGGACCGACGACGTCTTCCTGGACAATCTTGGCGGGGGCGGGCATCTTACCAGAGTTGAGCACGTTAGCAAGGTCGCGGGTCTGCTCGGGGGTGAAGTTACCGGTGATGATGGAGTTGCCGTTGGTGATTTCGACCTGGACGTTGGGTGCGCTATAGACGCGGTCGTCGAGGATGATGGCGACGGCGCGGCCGATGTTGTTCTTCGTGATCTGTCCCCAGCGGCGGCTGCCCTCGGTGTTCATGCTCATGCTGACGGCGGGACGGCCGTTCTGGTCGTAGTCGTCACGGGCATTGACGATGACGTCGCCCTCCAGCGGAGCGCGTCCGTTGCGCTCGGTGGACTTGATGCCGTAGAGTTCATAGATCTGTCCCTTCTCGTCCATGGCGCTGACGCCCCACTTCAGACGGAGGTCCTTCGGGAGGACGCTCTGCACCTCCTTGCGGGCAAGGAGCTCGTCGATGGCGTCCATGTCCTTATGCTGAGCCAGGCCGATGACGGCGCCGTTGTTGCCGTTGTAAACCTGCAGCATGCTGAGCAGCGGGTGCTCGCGCTTCATCTGCTCGTCGCTGACGGCGTCGGTCTTGGTCTCCTTCTCTTCGCCCGTGAGGGTTGAGAGGTCGAGGTCGGCGTCGGAGCTCTTCTCGGTGGCCTCGACAGCCTCGGCAGCCTTTTCGGTGGCCTCAGCGGTCTCGGTGGTCTCGGTAGCCGTCCCGTTCTCGTAGGCGAGGGCATCGCGCAGACGGGCGTCGGCAGCCACGAGGGACTGATAGACCTCGGCGGCGGTATAGGTCTCCCAGAACTCGAGGTTCGCACTTCCCTGCAGGAGGTTGCGGACGCGTTCGGGCTCCTTCACGCCGGGGAGCTCAATCATGATGCGGCCCATGGAGCCTTCGAGCTTCTGGATGTTGGGCTGGGCGACGCCGAAGCGGTCGATACGGGTGCGGAGCACGTTGAACGAGTTGTCGATGGCAGCCTGCACCTCGGCACGCAGCACGGACTCAACGTCCTTGTCGGAGCTCTTCGTATTGATTTTATCCTTCAGCTGCTGGGTGGCGAAAATCTCGGCCAGCGAGCCTTCGGGGTTGATGCGCTTGTACTCTTTGATGAACAGAGTGATGAAGTCGTCGTTGCTGGTGACGGCCTGCTTGGTGGCTGTGGCCAGGGCGCTCTTGAACTTCTCGTCCTGCTTGTGGTCAGCAAGAGCATCGACCACATCGGGGACGGAAACTTCCAGAATAACGTTCATACCGCCTTTCAGGTCAAGACCCAGACCGATACCATTCTCGCGGCAGGTCTTGTAGTCGAAAAGACCCAGATAGACTTTCTCATTCATGATTGAATCGATATAAACCGATTCACCTCCTGCATAGTTGGCTGCCTTTTTCTCATGATGGCGTGCCACAAATGTGAAGGAAAGGTAGAACAGACACACGAGTGTGAGTAATACCGCAATGATCCTTACAAATCCTTTGTTTTGCATTTTACTTGTTATTTTTAATTATTACTTTATATATTTCCTTATTATTTTTTGAAATCGGGGCGCAAAGATACTACATTTTTTTGCCAATTCAACCATTTGAGGCGAAAAAATCGCTGTTTGGAAGGCAATTTTGTCAGTTTGCCACCCAAAAAGTGGCAAAAACCGAAGAAAAAACGGCGATTGCCGGAAAAAAGTCGGGATTCGCTGCGCGAGACTTTTGCTGCGTTAAGGCTTCCGATAGACGAAGTAGGAATAGATGGGGTAGTGGTCCGATTCCTTGATGGAACGGTCCACCTTACAGCGGTAGGGTTTCAGATTGTGCGAAGCTAGGATGTGGTCGATGCGGAAGAACATCTTGTTGCGGTTGTAGCTGAAGCCAAAGCCGTTTCCGCTGAGCGTGTGGGCGTCCTTCAACAGACGGGTTACGCGGTAATGTGAGTAGCTGATGGGAGTGTCGTTGAAATCGCCGCAGACGATGACGGTACGGGGCGTCGGGCCGTTGCCCAGGGCTTGCTCGATATGCTTGGCGAGGCTGTCGGCCTGAACAGAGCGCTTGGCATTGGCTTCACGCAGTTTTTTCAGCAATTCTTTGGTGCCCGAGGTCGGCAGGCTCTCCTTGGGATGGCTGATGATTTCCTCGTAGAGGTTTTTGTCTTCTTCGTTCAACGCAAAGCTTTGTAAGTGGCAGTTGAAGAGGGTGATGGTGTCGCCTTCTACGTCCAGCGTGTATTCTGAGTAGCAGTTGCCCGAGTTGGGGAAGCGGACGTTTTTTAGCGAGAGAATGGGGTATTTGGAGATGCAGCAGATGTCCCGTGCCTCTCTCGTCCCTCCGTGTGGCATGCGGTAGGTGCGGTAGGGATAATCCTTCATCCATTCTGCATTCTGATCGTACTTTTTCAGATGGGCCGCGTTGGCTTCCTGTAGGCAGATGATGTCCGCCTTGCTTTTGGCAAGGTATTGGAGAATGGGATCCTTCTCGTCGACACCGACGCTAAGCACGTTGTACGACAGGACTTTCATCGCCCCTCGCGGCGCGCGGATGTCGGATATATTGATGGGGACCATCGAGTAGATTTGCGTGCTGCAAACCAACAGCGTTATCAACGACAACCAGCAGAGACGCTTGTAGAACAACAGCCAGAAAACCAAAAAGGCAACCACAGCCCCCAATGCTATCGGAAACGCCATTCCCGCCAAGGAGATGATGGGCAACTTCTCAGCAGGAATCTGTTGGCTGAAGGCACACAGGATGAACACTCCGCAAACGAAGATGTTTATCAGCAGCAGGGGATAAGCCCACAGCTTCGTGTACCATTTCATCTTCTTTTTCTGCCTTTTCATCGGCCAATCTTCTTTTTTGCTCTTTGTTCAGCGGTTTGAGGCGTCAAACAGTTTCTTTTTCTCCTCTGTCGTCAGGCCGCCGTAGCCCGATTTCTTGATTTTCTCAAGGATACGGTCAATCTCGTCAGACTGTTGCTTCTTCGTCTGGTTGTAGGTGTAGTCGGCTGCATGGTCGTTCGTGGGGGATTCATCCGTTTTTTTTCGTTTTTTCCCCGATGAAAAGGCCTTTTTTTGCTTCTTTGGCCGAATTCGTGTGCGGTAGGAAGCGGGACGGAAAAGCCCTCCGATGAAATCGATGCAACGGTTAATCCATTCGGTGATATCGTGCCCTTTGTTCAGCGCAGCTACGAATCCCCATCCGGCAAGTGCTCCTCCCAGATGAGCGATGTGTCCTCCGGCGTTATTGGAGGCGATGAGCAACGTGTCAATCAGCACGGTGATGACAGCCAGCCATTTCATGGAAATATTTCCGAAGAACAGCAGACGAAGCTGGTAGTTCGGCTCCTTGATGGCTGTGGCTACCACGATAGCCAGTATGGATGCCGATGCTCCCACCAACAACGAGTAGGGGACTTGTGATGCAAAAAGCGGGAAGACATTATAGGCGATGACGTACAGAATACCTCCTGCCAGACCGCCAAAGATATAGAGTCCTCTCAGATGCCGGGCGGAGAAGAAATAGAGGGCAATCTGTCCGAACCAATAGAGCCAAAGCATATTGAATACCAGATGCCACGCCCCTCCGTGCATGAACATATAAGTGAATAGCGTCCAGGGGCGTTGGGCCAAGAGCAGAAGCGAAGCAGGCAACGACAGGAAATCCAGCCAACCTCCATCGTCTACCTTGAACAGCAGAAGAATCACCTTAGCTAACGCAAATAGCAGGAACAGCAGCACGTTGATGCCAATCAACTGTGTCACAATTCCGCCGCGGCGGAAGAAACGCCTTACGTCATCGATAATTCCAGCCATTGGTGTCCTTATTGTTCTTGCGCCAGTAGAGTATCATCGCTAAACCGAAGACCATACCCCCCAAATGGGCAAAGTGTGCCACGTTACCAAAGCTGAAGATTCCCTCCAGCAACTCAATCACCGTGTAGCCGATGACCATCCATTTGGCTTTGATGGGCACGGGGATGGGGATGATATACATAGGCATATTGGGGAACAGCATCGCGAAGGCAAGCAATAGACCATAGACGGCACCCGAGGCACCCACTACCGACTGCACCTGCGGGATGACGTTAACGAACTGCAACAGTTCCTGCGTCAAACCTGCTCCAATACCGCAGACCATATAATACAGAAGGAATCGTCTTGACCCCCATACGTTTTCCAGGATGCGTCCGAACATCCACAAGGCGAACATATTGAAGAACAGGTGGTCAAAACCTGCGTGGGCAAACATATAGGTGAACAGTTGCCACAAGCGAAACAGGGGCGAGCCTGCATAGTAAAGAGCCATCCACCCCTCAAGTGGGAATTTCAGCGCGGTCTGGGGAAGTATCCATTCGGCGAAGAAAACAAGGCAGTTGATGATGAGGAGATTTTTTACTACAGGAGGGAAATTCTTCATAACAATTCAAATTCTCGGCAAAAGTACGTAATTATTCTTAAGAAATGACTACTTTTGCAGTCAATTTAAGAAAATATAATACAATAACGTTCATAATATGATAGAACAAATCCTGTCCAGCCGCGTTGTCGATGCCGTGAAGGCTCTCTACGATGCCGATGTGCCCGTTTCCATGATTCAGCTTCAGAAAACGAAGAAGGAGTTCGAAGGCCACCTCTCCTTAGTCACATTCCCTCTGCTGCGTACCTCCCGCAAAAGTCCTGAGCAGACCGCGCAGGAGATTGGTGCCTGGCTGCAGGAGAACGAGCCGATGGTCAGCCGCTACAACGCCATCAAGGGTTTTCTCAACCTCACCATTTCGCCCGCTTTCTGGACGAAGCTGTTGTCCGATATCCACGCTAACCCCGATTTCGGCACCTGCAAGGCAGAGGCAGATTCGCCGCTGGTGATGATTGAATATTCCTCGCCCAATACCAATAAGCCGCTTCATCTGGGCCACGTCCGCAACAACCTGCTGGGCTATGCCCTGGCCAACATCATGGCTGCTTGCGGCAACCGTGTTGTCAAGACAAATATTGTCAACGACCGTGGCATACACATCTGCAAGTCCATGCTGGCATGGCTGAAGTACGGCAACGGCGAGACGCCCGAGTCGTCCGGGAAGAAGGGCGACCACCTTGTCGGCGACTACTACGTGGCCTTCGACAAGCATTTCCGTGCCGAGGTGAAGGAGATTCTCGCCAGTGACCCCGAGGTGCAGGCCATTGCCGACCCCGACCCCGACCGTCAGGCCGAGCTGCGCAAGGCGGCTGCCGAAGCCAAAAGCCCCCTGCTACGCGAAGCACACGAGATGCTCGTCAAATGGGAGCAGGGCGACCCCGAGGTACGCGCCCTTTGGGAGAAGATGAACAGCTGGGTCTATGCTGGTTTCGACGAGACCTACCGCAAGATGGGCGTCAGCTTCGACAAGATTTATTACGAATCGCAGACCTATCTCGAAGGCAAGGAGAAGGTGCTCGAAGGATTGGAAAAGGGCATTTTCTACCAGCGTGAGGACGGCTCCGTGTGGGCAGACCTCCGCCCCGAAGGGCTTGACGAGAAACTCCTCCTCCGCAAGGACGGTACCAGCGTCTATATGACGCAGGACATCGGTACCGCCAAGCTCCGCTTCCGCGACTATCCCATCAACAAGATGATCTACGTCGTCGGTAACGAGCAGAACTATCATTTCCAGGTGCTCTCCATCCTTTTGGATAAGCTTGGCTTCGAATGGGGCAAGGACCTCGTCCACTTCTCCTATGGTATGGTCGAGCTGCCCGAGGGTAAGATGAAGAGCCGCGAGGGTACCGTGGTCGATGCCGATTACCTCATCGAGCAGATGATCAGTACCGCCCGCGACATCTCGCGCGAGTTGGGCAAGCAGGACGGCCTCAGCGCCGAGGAATCCGAGGAGATCGCCCGTATCGTCGGCCTCGGTGCCCTCAAGTACTTCATACTCAAAGTCGATGCCCGCAAAAACATGCTCTTCAACCCCAAGGAGAGCATCGACTTCAACGGCAATACAGGCCCCTTCATCCAGTACACTTACGCCCGCATCCGTTCCATCCTGCGTCGTGCCGATGCCGAGGGCATCGCCCACACCCTGCCGCAGGGCATGGCTTACGAGCCGGCCGAGAAGGAGCAAGAGCTTATCCAACAGCTCTCCGACTTCCCCGTCGTCGTCCGTCAGGCTGGAGCCGACTACAGCCCCTCCGATATCGCCAACTACGTCTATGAGTTGGTCAAGGCCTTCAACCAGTTCTATCACGACTTCAGCATCCTCAGCGCCGAGACCTCCGAGGCCAAGACCTTCCGTGTCGTGCTGGCAGCCAACGTCGCTAAGGTCGTCCGCATCGGTATGGGCCTCTTAGGTATCGAGGTTCCCGAGCGGATGTAAGGGTGATTAGCGTTTAATGATTAGCGTTTGACGAGGTTGGCAAAACAGAAGTTTTACGTCGTTTGGAACGGCCTGCAGACGGGCATCTTCACTTCGTGGAAGGAGTGCGAACGGCAGGTGAAAGGTGTGGAAGGAGCCAAGTACAAGTCTTTCGACACCCGCGAGGAGGCCGAACGCGCCTACGCTTCGTCGCCGTATGAATATATTAAGGTCAACAGGTCGACAGGTCAACAGGTCAACAAGCTACACGCTCCTGATGCTGTGTTGAATGCCTCCGCCATTGCTGCCGATGCCGCCTGCAGCGGCAACCCCGGTCCCATGGAATATCGGGGCGTCTATATCCCCAACGGCCAGGAAATCTTTCACTACGGCCCTGTCCATGGAACGAACAACATTGGTGAGTTTCTGGCCATCGTCCACGCTATGGCGCTCATCGTCCGCGAGGGCTGGCAGATGGTGGTCTATAGCGACTCCCGCAACGCCATCAAATGGGTCAACGAGGGTACGTGCAAAACCCGTCTTGCCATCGATGAACAGACGCGTCCTCTCTTTGCCCTGATAGCCCGGGCCGAGGCGTGGCTTGCTGACCATCCTGCCTCCAAACGCCCGCTCCTTTATAAATGGGACACGGACAACTGGGGTGAAATCCCTGCCGACTTCGGCAGAAAGAAATGATGTTTTTTAGAACACGAATTATCACGAATTGTCATTAATAAATTTATGAAAAAACTCTCTTTCCTTTCATTTTTGTTTGCCGTACTGGTTTGCAGCTGTGCGCAGCACGATATTACCCTTCAGGAGGGGCGTTCCGTCACGTTGAAAGGCGATTATCAGGACTTCACCCTTACGGGTGAGGCATTCCTCGCTCCTGGCGCCTCGGGTGCCATCCTCTTCCATACCGATGCTAAGGGCAAAAAAGGCTACGAGGTGGCTCTCCGGGGCGGCCCCATCGACGGTACGCTCAAGACCGGCTCACTCACCAGCGTCCGCAACCTCTACCGCTCGCTGGCGGCTGACAGCACATGGTTTCCCTTTGATATCTCTGTCATCGGCAAGACCGTCCGCATCGCCATTTGTGGCACAGCCGTGGTCAGCTATACCGAGCCCGACGTCCCCTACCGCATCGCTGCATTTGCCAACAGAGTGTTGGGGCACGGACAGATTGTCTTCCGCTGTACCGAAGGCACAATACAACTACGCGATATTCGCGTAGCAGAAGGGCCTAAAGCCGATGCAGACCGCTCAGAGAGTGCCTGTTTGCCCGCTTATGGGCTTGTTGACCCTATTGATGAGCAGCACGACCGCATCATCCGCCTGCAGCAGCAGTTCTTCCCCGTCATCGACTATCATGTCCACCTGAAGGGAGGTCTCACCAAGGAACAGGCTCACGCCATGTCCATGGCCTACGGCATCAACTACGGCGTGGCGCCTAATGCCGGCGAGGGCGGCGTGGGACGCATGCTCGCTAACGACAAGGAGGTCTATGAATACTATGAAGAGGTGAAGGACCTGCCCTTCCTCTGTGGCGTGCAGGGCGAGGGGCGTCGTTGGACCACCACCTTCTCCCCCGAGGCTCTCGGCGTCTTCGACTACCTCTTCACCGATGCTATGACCATCCGCGACCAGGCCGGACGCATCGTCCGCCTCTACCACCCCGAGGAGGTCATCCGCGACGGACTCTCTGACGAGGAGTACATGGACGTCATCGTTGATCAGACGGTAAAAATCCTCACCAACGAGCCTGCCGATATCTACGCCAACCCCACCTACTTGCCCGACGACATGCAGCCCCGCTACGACGAACTTTGGACGGACGAGCGCATCAACCGCGTGCTCGACGTGCTGGAGAAGTACCACATAGCCCTCGAAATCAACCCCCGCTACCGCATCCCCAGCATGAAGATCATCCGCATGGCGAAGGAGCGCGGGCTGAAGTTCACCTTCGGCACGAACAACGTCGATGCCAACTTCGGACGCCTCGAATACGCCCTCGACGCCATCGACACGTGCGGCCTTACTGCCGACGACATCTGGTTCCCCTCCATGAGTATCCGCTCCACCCGCCCCACCATTCTCTACTAATTCGTGGAGAAAAAAGGTTCCATCTAACGTTAGATGAAACGCGAAATGCCCGTTTTTGGTGTAGAAGCGTGTAGATGTGTGTAGATAAAAATGCCTATCTACACGCACAATGCTTTGTGATACAGCGCTATAATCCCATTGGTGTAGGAATGTAGCAATTTTCATGTTTTTTTGTTTAGAATGTTCCCTTGTTTGATGCCATTTTCTGCGCGTAGTGCGATGTTTATAAACAGCGCCCGTGTTTATAAATAGCCCAATGGTCTGCGAATTTATTCCCTTGGGCTGTGCTGTCAGATGCTTGGGCTAGCAAATTAGAAGCTTGGACTGGCAAAACAAACGAAGCTCCGCCACTCGTCGTGAGCAGCGGAGCAAAAAAGATGCATCGTATCGAAATAAAAGCTTATGTTTATATCAATTTCGTTTCTGCGTTATTTCACCAGCACCTTCTTTCCATTTCGGATAAAGATGCCCTTCTGCGACTCGTTTGCGGGAAGGCCTTGCAGGTCGTAGAGGGTGTTGCTTGCTGGGGCGGCGTCAAGCGGACGAATGCCTGTGACGCCGAAGCTGATGCGCTGGGACTTCCAAGGTGAAGTTCCATAACGTAGGACAGAGGAACGGCTTTTCAGTTCGCCCTGCTCACTCTGCGGCACGTTGGTCAATGTCCCGCTCAGGTGGTCCGTGCTACCCTTGCTGCCTCTTCGTTTGTTGGAATAGAGAAGATTTCCCTCATCATCATAAATTTCAATTTCGTAGGTCAGGTCATCACCTTCGGGAATGGGGCTGAGGATGGTGTCGCGATACTCAACGGCACAGTAGTTGGTAGAATTGGGATGTTCACGTTCGACAAGTGTCCATGAATAAACGTAGTTGTAGTACGCTCCATACTCGACATCCATGTCGGTTGTGACAGGTGAATTGCTGCCTTCTGACGTCTGGCTGAAGGTGACATTCTCCGTATTGAGTGTGCCGATGTACCATTCGGAAGAGACGATATGGGGCCTGATGTATTGGAGCAGATTACCATCTTTATCGTAGTATTTTTCGGCAGGGTAACAAGACGGGTCGAAAAAGAGGTGGGTATCTACGTCCATCAAGTCCGTACCTGCCCATAAACAGGAGTTATGAAGATAATCCTTATACCAGCCTTCTACGTAAAACACCAATGAGCCGTTGATTGCCCTATATTCATCGGTATTCCACGCAACAGGGCCTTCAAGCTGGGGAAAGCCGATCCTCCTGTTATTATGGAGTATGACCACGAAGTTGGCATAGTTGTGGTAGCGGTAATTAAGATCGTATGGAAGCCATCGGACTCCTTCGAAGGCGTGTTGGCAGATCAGCTTCAGGGCCGGGTCGAATTCCAGTTCAACCCCCGTGTCGAGTTTCAGCCAAGCAAAGGCATAGGGACGAATCGCTACGGCATAGGCTTCTGTGTACCAATCCGAACGAATTTGAGCAAATCGGTATAGTGTGTCCAAGTTTGCCGAATAGATGAATCCTTCTTCCGATTCATAATAGCGTTTGTTGTCCTTCTCAACGGTAAACATCACATCCGTTGCGGCAAGCCTGTCGCCTGTAGTAGGCACGTCCAGATCAGGAAATAGCCCTGTGATGTGGGCGGTTACGCTGTTGGTAAGGGTGTTCTTTACGGCATAGAAGTTGAAGACCGTCTGCTTCTTGGGGAGGTAGAGGTCGGCGAGGGATGTCGCATTTGACAAGCAGAACTGGGGGATGCTGTCGATGACGACGTCAGTCATGTCCAACTTGGTCAACTTCGGGCAGGCGTTGACAAAGGCATAGTCCGCCGACGTCATGTGCCCCGAAAGGACAATCTCAGTAGTGGCCAACTGCACATCGGGTGTGAGGACATCGGCGATGTTCTGCTCGTCCAAGTTGATGCTCACGGTCTGTGCCGCGAGAAACAAGCCTTGTAGGCTTAGAATCAGGGATAAGAAAATCTTTTTCATTGTGGTATTGTTTTAGGGGTTAATTATTGTTCGATGGAGTTTCTTCGAAGAAGAGTTCAAAGAGCTCTGCGGGCAGCTTCTCCTTCAGTCGGAACTTGCGTGTGCGCAGGGTAGTGGGGGAGAGGATAAGGCATTCGGCTATGGCCTGCGAGGGGCTGCGGAGGGCGTTGAAGGCGCAAAGGAGCAGCTCCTGTTCGGAGATTTGCGGCACTTCGTTCTTCACATCGAGCATGATGTCGATGAACGAGGTGGTGATGTCGGAGAGTATCTGTGTGCGCTCGGCTGCTGAGAAGGTGGGGGCATTTGTCGTTGCCGTGCGTCCGAGCAGCAGGCGAGCCGAGGGGGTGCGACGGAACATGCGGCAGCAGATGTCGAGCTTGCGGCGACGCAGCTCGGCCTGGTCTTCCTCGGGGATGTTGAGTGACTCGCGACGGTTTTGCTGCAGTTCCTCCTGCAGGCGGAGGTACTGCGTCTTCCGCCGACGGTCGCGCAGCAGGAAGGCCAGTCCGACCAGCAAGGCTGCGAGCAGGGCCAGCACTACGACAGCAAGCAGGATGCGTGTGGCGCGCGCCCAGAGTGCGCGGCGGCTCTCCTCCACCTGATGCTGACTGTAGGCTTCGCTCACGTCGGCCTGCTGCTCGGCAGTCCGCACGGAGTCGGCCAGCAGGGTATAGCGGCGGACGTAGGCGGGTACGGAGTCAATGAGGCCAAGGCGTGGCGCCAGCTCGGCAAGCTGATGGTAGTTCCAGCAATCGGTAAATAGTTCGCTCCGGCAGCCTAACGAACGGCGGTACCAATAGTAGGCCGAATCGGGCTGCTGCAACTCGCAGCAGATGTCGCCCCGCAGGCTGTAGTTAGCACCCAGGGCGGTAGTGTCCGCGGCGCCTGCCTCGTTCAGATGGAGGTAATAGCGTGCGCGCGTGCAATCCTTATTTTGATAGAACTCTATTTTGGCCAGTTGCAGGTAGGTAGTGTTGCGGGCAAGGGCTGTGGCTTTCGGGTTGGCCAGCACGCGGTTGAACAACTGCTTTGCCTCGGCATAGTCCGACGGATAGAGGTGAGCGAGGGCGGAGTGGTAGTCGGCAAAGGCCACGGTAGCCGAGTCGCCCGTCTGGACGGCACCTCGGCGACAGGTGTTCAGCGCCTCGAGCGCCTGACGGTACATGCGGCGGTTCAGGTAGTGGATGCCGAGGTTCTGGTTGCAGAGGACATAGTAGCGGCTGAGCGTGTCGGGGAAGAGGGGCTTGGCCTTCAGATAGGCCTCGACGGCTGCAGCATCATCGTTCCACTCGCTATAGACGCAGCCCAACGTGTACCAGGCAAGGGCAGCGTGAAAGCCTTTCTTGCGGTCGCCATAGTAGTCGGTCGCAATGCAGATGAGCGAGTCCGTCTCGGGCACGATGTGACATTTGTACTCCGCCTGCGTCCGCAGCAGGGCGTAGAGGGCAAGGGATTTACGATTAGACGATGTGCGATTTACGTCTTGCAAGCTGTCCAGTAGGGCGAGCGCTGCGCGAGGGTTGTCGGTCAGCAGGGATTCCGCCCGGGTGAGCAGGGGATTTACTGCCTGCTGTCCGTTGCAGCTGAAGAGGGCTGAAAGGACGACGAGGAAGAGGAGTCGGGCATATCGTCTCATGGTTGTTTTCATTTTTCCGATGCAAAGATAAGCCCATTTGTGAACATCCTCCAAATAAAAAGCGTTCCCAAAATGTTCCATTTGTGTTTTCCCTGCCATTTTGCACGTTGCGCAGGGAGGGAGAGGGGGAAAGAAAATGGGGCGCGATTATCGCGCCCCATGAAAAGAGGATGAACAGGTGTTAATCGCTGAGCTTGGCGCCGATGAACTGGCGGTTGAGGCGGGCAATGTTGGAGATGCTGACGCACTTGGGGCACTCGGCCTCGCAGGCACGAGTGTTGGTGCAGGCTCCAAAGCCCAGTTCGTCCATCTTGGCCAGCATGGCCTTGACGCGGCGCTTGGCCTCTACCTTGCCCTGAGGCAGGAGAGCGAGCTGGCTGACCTTGGCGCTGACGAAGAGCATAGCCGAGCCATTCTTGCAGGCTGCAACGCACGCTCCGCAGCCGATGCAGGCAGCTGCGTCCATGGCCTCGTCGGCCTTCTCCTTGGGGATGGGGATGGCATTGGCATCGGGTACGCCGCCAGTATTGACGCTGACGTAGCCGCCGGCAGCCATAATCTTGTCGAAGGCACGACGGTCAACCATCAGGTCGCGGATGACGGGGAAGCCGGCGGAGCGCCAGGGCTCGACGGTAATGGTATCGCCGTCCTGGAAACGGCGCATGTAGATCTGGCACGTGGTGGCGCCGGTGGCAGGGCCGTGGGGATGGCCGTTGATGTAGAGCGAGCACATGCCGCAGATGCCCTCGCGGCAGTCGTGGTCGAAGACAACGGGCTCCTCGCCGCGGTTGATGAGCATCTCGTTGAGGATGTCGAGCATCTCAAGGAACGAGGTGTCGCCAGGGATGTCCTCCATGTAATAGCTCTTGAACTCGCCCTTTTCCTTCGGACCGCGCTGACGCCATACCTTCAATGTGAAGCTGATATTCTTATCCATATTGTTTACTAGTTGACGATTTACAAATTACGATTTACAGCCGATTAATTCTTGTAATTACGGGTCTGTACCTTAATGTACTCGTAGTCGAGGGGCTCCTTGATGAGCTCGGGAGCCTTGCCTTGTCCCTCGTACTGCCAGCAGGCAACATAGGAGAAGAGGTCGTCGCGACGGAGGGCTTCGCCTTCGGGCGTCTGATACTCTTCGCGGAAGTGTCCGCCGCAGCTCTCCTCGCGGTTGAGACCATCGTAGGCCATGAGTTTGCCGATTTCGAGGAAGTCCTCAAGACGGAGGGCTTTCTCCAGTTCAACATTCAAGGTGCTGGCTTCGCCGGGGATGCGGAGGTCGCTGTAGAAAACCTTCTCGAGGGCGTCGATGCGCTTGACGGCCTCCTTGAGCGAGGCTTCGGTGCGGCCCATGCCGACGAACTCCCACATGATGTGTCCCAATTCCTTGTGGATGCTGTCGACGGAGCGGTTGCCCTTGATAGACATGAGGCGGTCGATACGTGCCTGAACGCCCTTCTCGGCTTCGTCGAACTCGGGAAGGTCGGTGCTGAAGCGAGGCACCTGAATCTGATCGCTGAGATAGTTCTGGATGGTGTAGGGGAGGACAAAGTAACCGTCGGCCAAGCCCTGCATGAGGGCAGAGGCACCAAGGCGATTGGCTCCGTGGTCGCTGAAGTTGGCCTCGCCAATGGCAAAGAGGCCGGGAATGGAGGTCATCAGCTCGTAATCGACCCAGATGCCGCCCATGGTGTAGTGGATGGCGGGGAAGATCATCATCGGGTTGTGGTAGGGGTTAACGTCGGTAATCTCCTCGTACATGTCGAAGAGGTTGCCGTACTTCTGGCGGACGACGTCCTCGCCCAGGCGCTCAATGGCATACTTGAAGTCGAGGAAGACGGCGAGACCAGTATTGTTGACGCCGAAGCCCTTGTCGCAACGCTCTTTGGCGGCGCGGCTGGCCACGTCGCGGGGTACAAGGTTACCGAAGGCGGGATAGCGGCGCTCCAAATAGAAGTCACGGTCCTCGTCGGGGATGTCGTTGGGATTGAGTTCACCGCGCTGGAGCTTCTTGGCGTCTTCGAGTTTCTTGGGTACCCAGATGCGGCCGTCGTTGCGGAGCGATTCGGACATGAGGGTGAGCTTCGACTGCTTGTCGCCGTGAACGGGGATGCAGGTGGGGTGAATCTGAGCGAAGGCGGGATTGGCGAACCAGGCTCCCTTGCGGTAGCATTGCATGGCGGCGCTGCCGTTGCTGGCCATGGCGTTGGTGCTGAGGAAGAAGGTGTTGCCGTAGCCGCCGGTACCGATGGCGACAGCATGAGCGGAACAGCGCTTGATTTCGCCGGTGACGAGGTCGCGGTAGATAATGCCGCGGGCACGGCCGTCGATGATGACGAGGTCGAGCATCTCGCAGCGGGTGAACATTTCGACGTTGCCGAGGTGTACCTGGCGCATCAGGGCGCTATAGGCACCGAGCAGCAGCTGCTGACCCGTTTGGCCGCGGGCATAGAAGGTGCGGCTGACCTGAGCACCACCGAACGAACGGTTGTCGAGCAGACCGCCGTACTCACGGGCAAAGGGCACGCCCTGGGCCACACACTGGTCGATGATGGCGTTGCTGACCTCAGCCAGACGATAGACGTTGGCTTCGCGGGCACGGTAGTCGCCACCCTTGATGGTGTCGTAGAACAGACGATAGACCGAGTCGCCGTCGTTCTGATAGTTCTTGGCTGCGTTGATACCGCCCTGGGCGGCGATGGAGTGGGCACGGCGAGGGCTATCCTGAATGCAGAAGCACTTCACCTTGAAGCCCAGCGCACCCAGCGAGGCAGCGGCGCTGGCACCGGCAAGGCCGGAACCCACGATGATGACGTCGAGCTTGCGCTTGTTAGCAGGATTGACAAGTTTCTGATGAGCCTTGTAGTTGGTCCATTTCTCTGCCAGAGGTCCCTCGGGGATCTTGGCATCGGCTTTGGTTATGATTTTGTTTTCCATTGCAAATGACTTATTGACTTTTTACTTGTTGTCTTGTTGACTTGTTGACCTGTTGACATTATCATCCTACTAGTCCCTGGAAGAGTCCGGGAAAGATGACCCAGTTCAGTCCTTCGGCGCAGAAGAAGAGGATGAGCACCGTGGCAAAGCCACCCATGATGAGGGTAACGAAGATGTAGCTGATCCACTTCAGGCGCACATACCACTTCTTGTTGTTGAAGCCAATGGTCTGCAGCGCGCTCCAGAAACCGTGGGTGAGGTGGAACCAGAGGGCAAGGAACCAGATGAGGTAGAGCAGCACGTTGTACCACTTCGAGAAGGTGTAGCGGATGAGCTCGACGCCCTGTGCGGGTTCACCGCCCTGCAGCTCGACCAACTGCATCTTGCTCCAGAAATGGAAGAGGTGGACAAAGAGTCCCACGAACACGATGATGCCCAGCACCAGCATGTTCCTCGACGCGAACTCCACGCCCTTCGGCCGGGCCGTGACAGCGTAGCGCTCAGCACCGCGTGCCTTGCGGTTGGTCCACGTGAGCCAGAAGGCGTACACGATGTGTATCACCATGAGGATGGCCAGACCGATGGTGGCCACCATGGCGTACCAGTTTGCACCAAGGAAGTTGCAAATCCACTCGTACCCCTCGGCTGAAAACAGAGCCACGCAGTTCATGGTCATGTGGAAAGTAAGGAACAAAATCAAGGCAAGGCCCGTGACACTCATTACTACCTTCTTTCCGACAGAAGAATTAAATAACCACATAATTACTTTGATTTTTAGTGAATTAAAATTGATTAAGGATGTTTTTTCCGAATTTATGTCATTAACAAGCGTCAAAAGTACATAATTTTATTCAAATACATCTTACTTTTCCCGAAAAAAACTTGATAAGAACAAAAAAAGGAGGTTATTCCCCTTTTTTATTATTGTCGTTTATGGCCCGACGGGCAAGGAGGCGGACAGGCAGACGGACGGCGAGGGTGCTGACGACGACCACGGTGACAAAAACAAGTAGGACGTCTGTGATATGGACGCTGACAGGATAGGCTTCGACAACAAAAGCTCCTGACTGGCCGAGGGAGATGAAGCCGAATTGTTGTTGCAGCAGGCAGAGGATGACGCCCAGTACAAGCCCCAACAGGGCACCAGCAAGGGCAATGAGGTTTCCTTCATAAAGGAATATACGGGCAAGGAGGCTGTCGGACGCTCCGAGGCTGCGCAACGTGGAGAGGTTGTCTTGTTTGTCAAGAATGAGCATGGAGACGCTGCCGATAATGTTGAAGCAGGCAATGAGCAGGATGAAGCTGAGGAAGAGGTATGAAATGAACTTCTCGATGCGCACAATCTGGAAGACGTCGGACTGCTGCTCGTAGCGGTCTTTAACTATGTATTTAGCACCCAATGCGCGGCGCAGCTGGCGCTTTACTTTCGGAATGGAGCTGCCTGAAGCCGTCCGAAGCTCAAGTGCGCTGACAGCCTCCGGCACCCCAAACAACTCCCGTGCGAAGCCCATTGAGGTGACGATGTACGAGGCATCGTACTTCTCTTGATTAACGCAGAAGACAAGGCCAGGGTTGAAAAGCGAGCGTGACGTGACATTCTGCATGGGGTTGGCAAGGTTGATGCGTGTCCCCCGTCGCGGAGCGTAGAGGGTGAGGGGATCGATGAAGTGCAATCCGCTGCCGAGGATTTGGGGAATCTGTAGGCCGAGAATGCCGTAGTCGACGACCTCGTCCGCCAGACGGAAAGTGCCCTCGCCGATAAGGATGTCGCTGAACGAAGTGAGGGCAAGAAAGTCGTCGCCCACACCCTTTACGGTTACCATGGTTTGGCGGTCTTTGTATTGCGCCATGGCCTGGTCCTCAAGTGTCTCGTTGATGACGGTGATGGCAGGGATGCCATGCAGAACCTCCATAAGGCTGTCGGAGGGGACGAAAGTTTTGCCTTTTGCAACCTCAATTTTCAGCTCAGGGTCGAAATGGGTGAACATGCTTTCCACTAAGTCGTGGAAGCCGTTGAAAACCGAGAGGGTGCAGATGAGAGCCAACGTAGCCAGCGTCACTCCGCAGACACTAATGGCAGAGATGATGTTGATGGCATTGTGGCTCTTGCGGGAGAAGAGGTATCGCCGTGCAATATAGAATGGCAGCTTCACCTTTTTATTTCAGAAGTTCAGGAGTTACAGACGAAAGCTCTGAATGTAGGGGTATTATTCTTAACTCTTAATTCATAACTAAAAAAGCTTATTTCTTCAGCAGTTCGTCAATATGCTCCAGATAATCGAGCGAATCATCGACGTGGAACTTGAGTTCGGGGATGACGCGAAGCTGGAAGCGGACGCGCGTGCCAAGATCGTAGCGAATGCTTTTCATGTTGCCGTTGAGGTTGTTGACAATCTCCTCAGACTTGTCGGAAGGGAATACGCTGATGTAGGCGTGGGCGATGCTAAGGTCGGGGGTGACGCGGACGTTTGTCACGGAGACGATGACGCCGCTCATGGATTTGGACTGAAGGAGGAAGATGTCGCTCAACTCCTTCTGAATGAGCCGTGCAATTTTGTTTTGTCTTGTTGTTTCCATATCTATTCAGTTTCTTTTTTTCATTATGGTTAGTCCGTCACGGATGGGGAGGATGACTTTTTCCACGCGGAGGTCGGCACTAACATAGGCATTGAAGGTATTGATGCCCTCGGTACGATGTTCATGAGCATATTCGTCTTCGATGACGTGACCATCCCACAAGGTGTTGTCGGCCAAGATGAAAGCTTGGGAAGTGGAATATCGCAAAGCTAGTTCGTAGTAATCGATGTACTGGCGCTTGTCGCCGTCGATATAAACGAAGTCAAACCGTTCTCCCCGTTTAGGCACTTTCAGGAGGGCATCTCCGATGATGAACTCCACGCGGCTCCCGAAGGGTGAGCCCTCAATCCATGGACGTGTAAAATCCTCCAATTCATCGTCGATTTCGTAGGTGACGACGAGGTCGTTGTCCGAGTGCAACCCTTCAGCCATGCAGAGGGCAGAGTAGCCGACGTAAGTGCCGATTTCGAGAATGCGATGCGGGCGCACCATCTCGACCAGTATTTTCAGCAGACGTCCCTGCAGATGCCCCGACGACATGCGCGGGTTCATCAGGTGGACGTGGGCTGTCCGCCAAAGCGCTTTCAGGTAGTCGCTCTCAGGCTCCATGTGGTTGAGGATGTAGTCATCCAACGTCATGGGAATTAACGATTTGCGGTTTACTCTTATTTTATCGGTTTAGCAGAGCCTCGACGGCAAGGCGGTAGCTATCCATGCCAAACCCCCCGATGATGCCGATGCAGGCCGACGTGATGAGGGAGGTGTGGCGGAAAGTCTCGCGGCTGTAGATATTGCTGAGGTGCACCTCGACAACAGGAGTGCGAATGGCTTTGATGGCATCGTGGATGGCTACGGAGGTGTGGGTGTAGGCCCCGGCATTGAGCACGATGCCGTCAGATGCGAACCCGAAATCCTGGATGGCATCAACCAGTTCCCCTTCGATATTGGACTGGAAGAATGCAAAGTTTATCTTCGGAAAGCGTTTCTCCAGAGCCTTCATGCCTTCGCTGAGAGTCGTGGAGCCGTAGATGCCCGGTTCACGTAATCCCAGCAGGTTCAGGTTCGGTCCATTGACGACCAGGATTTTCTTTTTGTTTTTTTCTTCACTCATTTTGTATTTTTATTGAATGGTTTTGCGTAACTTTGTACCGAATTTCAGAAATCCGGCGCGAAGGTAGAAAAAAATGGGCAATAAATCATCAAAAGATGAGAATAAAAAGATGTTGACGAGGTATAAACAGTATCTCGTCTTCGAAAAAGCGCTTTCGGCGAACACGCTTGACGCCTATTTGAAGGATGTGGAGAAACTGTTCGGATATCTCTCGGAGGAAGGCGTTCGCCCCGAGGAGGTAACGCTGGATACGCTGGAGCATTTCACGGCAGACTTGATGGATGTCGGCATTAATCCCCGCTCGGTAGCGCGGATTCTTTCAGGAGTACGCTCGTTCTACCGTTTCCTTGTGTTGGAGAAATACATCGAAGCCGACCCCACGTTGTTGCTCGAATCGCCCAAGATTCCCGCCCGTCTGCCAGAGGTCCTGAGCGTGGAAGAAATCGACAAAATCATCGATTCCATCGACCTTTCCTCGAAGGAAGGGCAACGCAATAGGGCCATTATCGAGACACTCTACAGCTGCGGGCTGCGTGTGTCGGAGTTGTGCAGCCTGCGGCTGAGCGACCTCTATCTGAAAGAGGGCTTCATCCGGGTGGAGGGCAAGGGCAGCAAGCAGCGGCTGGTGCCTATCTCACCCTCAGCTATTCAAGAGATTGAATATTACATGGCCGACCGCAATCAGATAGATATCAAGCCCGGCTACGAGGACTACCTCTTCATTAGCGCCCTCCGAAAGAAAAACCTCTCCCGTATCATGGTGTTCCACTTGGTGAAGGAACTGGCTGAAAAGGCAGGTGTCCGAAAGGTAATCAGCCCCCACACGTTCCGTCACTCCTTTGCCACCCATCTGCTGGAGAATGGCGCCAACCTGCGTGTTATCCAAGCCATGTTGGGGCACGAGGACATCGGCACGACCGAAATATACACCCACATCGATTCTACCCGTCTGCGAAGCGAAATCGTGGAGCACCATCCACGCAACATTCTGCATCCCTCGGGCTGATCTTGAAAACTACGGAATATAGGTTGAAAACTTTGAGATTCATTTTTATAATTATGAAAAAACTACTATTCCTTGCCTCTGCGCTGTTGTCGCTGACGACACAGGCACAAGTAATTACCGAGTATGCCGTCCGTGAGGCGGCTACAGTAAAAGAACCGCTCGTCTGCGATTCGGCAGACATCAAGGGCAACCGTTACAAGACCGATCTGCTGAAGACGGATGTAGTTGTCAACCTCGATGCCTTCCCCTCCGACATCGTGGCCACCGATATCGCCGGTATGCTGAGGCTGCCGGGACGTGAGGGCGAGAACATCATCTACATTATCACCACGCGGCTGCGTGCCGAGCGTTTCATGAAGGCCGACCTGAAGATTACCAGCCCGTTGCCCTTTGATGCTTCCGTTGAGGGGCTGGGCAAGGCGACGAAGAACGAGGCGCAGGACACCATCAGCCCCCAAAGTACCCGCACTATCTCCCTGCGAATGGAGCCTGAGAAGACCTATCTTGTCACCTTGAAAGTGCTTGTTCCTTCCGATGGAAAGGGCGATTTTTGCGTCAAGTGCGAGGTGGATAAGAAAAAGGATTTTGGCGATGTGGCAGTTGTCAGCGGGATGAGCCAAAAGGGCCGTTTCATGCTTGACAACACGGTGTATGGCAACCGCGTCACGGGTGTGCAGCTCTCGCCCAGCGGAAAGTATCTGGTCACACGCTATTCTTATGCTTATAGTGCTGACCGCAGCGATTCCCGTGCCGAGCTTACCGAGGTAAAGACGGGGAAGCATATTGCCTGGGTGGCGAACAACCTTCGCTGGATGCCGCGGACTGACAAGCTGTGGTACACGCGCCGTGCCGCTGTGGGCAGCGACCTCATCACCGTCGACCCTCTGACGCAGCAGGAGGAGGTGCTCTTCCGTTCTCTGCCTGACGAGCGCTTCCAATGGTTCCCCGATGAGAAGAAAATGATTGTCATGAAGAACGATGAGGGAGTCCGCGACAACGGTCCGCTAAAGCACATCCTCTCGCCTCGCGACCGTATCCCCGGCAACCGCAACAGCGCCTACCCCTGCATCTACTACCCCGAGAGCGGCACCACCGAGCGCCTCACTTTCGGCAAACACTCCACCCATGTGGCTGACATCTCGCCCGATGGCACAAAGCTGTTGCTCCAGTCGTCCGACGAAGATGTCTCGCGCCATCCTTATTATTATATCTCTACGCTGAGCGAGTACGACTTGACCACGCGGACGGTAGATACCATCTTTGCCGACAAACCGTATGTGGGAGGGGTAGAGTACTCCCCTGACGGGACGAAGCTGCTATTCACCGGCGGCCCCGAGGCCTTCGACGGCATCGGCAAGAACTGCGGCAGTCTGCCCATTGCCAATGATTATGACAAGCAGGCATACATCATGGACCTTGCCACACGCGAGGTGGAAGCCATCACCCGCGACTTCGACCCTTCCATCGAGAATGTCATCTGGAACCGTGCCGACGGCAACATCTACCTCCGCGTCACCGAGGCCGATGATGTGAACGTCTATATTTATTCCCCCAAGGCCCGCACGATAAAGCGGCTGCCGCTGGAGACCCCGGTTGTCTCATCGTTCGTGTTGCCTACGGAGGATGCTTCCGTGGCGGCCTACTATGGCACCGACGACCACAGTGCTGGCCGTGCCTACCTCTATCAGATGAAGAATGGCACGTCGCGTCTCATCGCCGACCCCTTGAAGGAGCAGCTTGACCAGCTTGAGCTCGGCCAGACCGAGCCGTGGAACTTCACCGCCTCGGACGGCACGCTCATAACCGGCAAGTGCTGCCTGCCCCCCGCCTTCGACGCCTCGAAGAAATACCCGATGATTGTCTATTACTACGGCGGCACCACGCCCACCACGAAAGGCATCTCCAGCCCCTATTGCGCCCAGTTGCTTGCGTCGCGCGGCTATGTGGTCTATGTCATCCAGCCCAGCGGCACCATCGGCTTCGGGCAGGAGTTCTCGGCCCGTCACGTCAATGCCTGGGGCAAATGGACGGCCAGCGACATCATCGAGGGCGTGCAGCAGTTCTGCGCCGCCCACCCGTTCGTGGACGCTGAGCACGTTGGCTGCATGGGTGCCTCGTACGGCGGCTTCATGACGCAGTACCTGCAGACGCAGACCGACATCTTCGCTGCAGCCGTCTCACACGCCGGCATCAGCAACGTCACCAGCTACTGGGGCGAGGGCTACTGGGGCTACAGCTACAATGCCGTTGCTGCTGCCGGCAGCTGGCCCTGGCAGAACCCCGACCTCTTTGCACAGGGCTCGCTCTTCAACGCCGACAAAATCAACACCCCCCTGCTGTTGCTCCACGGCACCGCCGACACCAACGTACCCATCGGCGAGAGCATCCAGCTCTTCAACGCCCTGAAGATTCTCGGCAAAACCGTCGAATTCATCGAGGTCGAGGGCGAAAACCACTTCATTCAGGACTACCCCAAGCGCATCCTCTGGCACAACACCATCATGGCGTGGTTTGCCCGCTTCCTCCAGAACGACGACCGCTGGTGGTACGACCTCTATCCGAAAAAAGGTAATTAGTTGGCGAATTATTAACTAAAAATAACTACGTTTTTCTTTGTTTTTCGCGCGTTAAGCAGTAATTTTGCAGCCCCAAATGAGAAACGAAGAAATAGTATAATCCCTAATTATTAAAAAAACAATGAAAAAACAGAGATTCATCCTCATGGCAGTGGCTGTGCTTGCACTATGCTCCTGCAGCAAAAAACTCACCGAGTTGTCTTCCGACTACTTCACCGTTACCCCCCAGATTCTGGAGTCCGTCAATGGCGAAGTTCCTGTCACCATCCACGGCACCTTCCCCGCAAAGTTCTTCCCCAAGAAGGCTGTCCTCACCGTCACCCCCGTGCTGAAGTACAACGGTGGCGAAGCCGCTGGCGAGGCCTACACCTATCAGGGCGAGAAGGTCGCCGGTAACGGACAGGCCATCCCCTTCAAAACAGGAGCTAACGTCACCCTCAAGAGTGTCTATGATTACATCCCCGCCATGGCCAAGAGCGAACTCTACCTCCGTCCCGTTGTCAGCATGGGCAGCAAGCGTTCCGTTCTTCCTGACGTGAAGGTTGCCGACGGCGTCCTCGCCACCGCCGAGCTCTATGCCGCCACCGCCGCCTCCACCACCCCTGCTGCCAGCGAAGATGCTTTCCAGCGCATTATCGAACAGGTCAAGCAGGCCAACATCATGTTCCTCATCCAGCAGGCCAATCTCCGTTCCACCGAGCTCAGCTCTAAGGACCTCGTCGAGGTGTTCAACACCCTCAAGGACGTCAATGCCGACGACCGCAAGCAGCTCGAGGGCCTCGAGATTTCCGCTTACGCTTCGCCCGACGGTGCCCTCGACCTCAACGACCGCCTCGCTCAGGAGCGTCAGAAGAACACCCGCAACTACGTCAACCAGCAGCTGAAGAAGGCCAAGGTCAACACCGACGTCGATACCGAGTACACCGCCGAGGACTGGGAAGGCTTCAAGCAGCTTGTCGAAGCTTCCAACATCGCCGATAAGGACCTCATCCTCCGCGTCCTCTCCATGTACAACGAGCCCGAAGCCCGCGAGCGCGAGATTAAGAACATCTCCACCGTCTATGCTGACCTCGCCAACGAGATACTGCCCCAGCTGCGTCGCGCCCGCCTCAGCCTGCGCTACCAGCTCATCGGCCGCACCGACGACGAGATTCTCGCCGCTTTCAAGTCCGACCCCGCCGTCCTTAGCATCGAGGAGCTGCTCTATGCCGCTACCCTCGTGAAGACCGATGCCGAGAAGACCGCTATCTACAAGAAGGCCACCGAGCTCTACCCCTCCGACTATCGTGCATTCAACAATGTCGCCCAGCTGGCATACGCCGCCACCGACTACGACACAGCCAAGAGCTACCTCCAGCGTGCCGCCCGCATCAACCCCTCCGCTCCTGAGGTGAACACCAACCTCGGCATGCTCGAGCTCCTCGCCGGCAACAAGGCCGAGGCCGAGGCCTACCTTGCCAAGGGCACCGATGCCGCTGCCAACAGCGCCGCACTCGGTAACCTCTACATCGCTCAGGGACAGTATGCCCGCGCTGCCGCTGCCTTTGCTGACACCAAGAGCAACGCTGCCGCCCTGGCACAGATTATGTCGAAAGACTACACCGCCGCCCGCAACACCCTTGCCCGCATCGCCGCCCCCGATGCCTACACCTACTACCTGGCAGCCATCCTCGCCGCCCGCACTAATCAGGCAGCCGAGGTTGCCACCAACCTGGCCAAGGCCGTCAAGCTCGACCGCGCTCTCCTCGACCGCGCCCTGAGCGATGCCGAGTTCGTCAAATTCGCATCCTCACTGGCAGGACTTCGATAAATGACACCCCCGCCCGCCGACGAGCTGCAAGCCCTGCTTGCCCTGACGTGTACGCCGCGTGTAGGCAGGCTCCTCGCCCGTCAGCTGGTGGAAGCCTTAGGGACGGCAACAGCCGTCTATGCACACCGGGCCGAACTTCTGGACGTACTTCCACAGGTTCGGCCCACACTTATTCAGGCGCTCGACAACCCCTCCGCATGGCAGCGCGCCTTGACGGAAACCGAGTTTATCACCCGCCATCGCATTCGTCCGCTCACCATACACGATGCCGCCTATCCTTCGCGGCTTCGCGAGTGCGATGATGCCCCACTGGTACTCTACACGCTTGGGACGGCCAATCTCAACGCCCCCCACGTCGTCGGCATTGTGGGCACACGCAAGGCCACCGACCGCGGGCGCGACCTCTGTGAAGCTTTTGTGCGCGACGTGGTGGCAGCAATCCCCGACGTGCTTATCGTTAGCGGTTTGGCCTATGGTATCGATGTGGCATCCCATCGCGCCTCGTTGTCCAATCATGCCTCCACAGTCGGCGTGCTGGCGCATGGCCTCGACCGTATTTATCCTCATGCTCATCGCTCCTTAGCGGCACAGATGACGGCTCAGGGTGGTGGGCTGGTGACGGAATACATGAGCCAGACAGAGCCTGAGCGGCAGAACTTCGTCCAGCGCAACCGCATCATCGCAGGCATGGCCGATGCCGTGGTTGTTGTGGAGTCAGCTGCCAAGGGTGGCGCGCTCATTACTGCCGACTATGCCCAAGGGTATGACCGCGACTGTTTCGCCTTCCCTGGCCGTGTGAACGACCCCTATTCCTGCGGCTGCAACAATCTTATCCGCGATAATGCGGCAGCCCTCATTACCTCCGCTGACGATTTCCTGAAGGCCATGAACTGGGCCGCCGTTTCCGATGTCGGCAAACCCGTCCAGCGCCAAATTTTTGTCGAACTGACACCTGATGAGGAGCGCATCCTCGCCTGCCTCCGCGAGGCGGACGACGGGCTCCCGATGGACTTGCTCTCGATAGATACCGACATCCCTGCAGGCCGCCTTGGCACCCTTCTCTTCCAGCTTGAGATGAAGGGCCTCGTCCGCACCTTAGGCGGCACCCGCTACCAGGCTATCAGTTAGCCATATTATCCTAACTCATACAGTTCTACCGATTTCCCTTGACGGGAGTGCAGCAAAAAAAGACTCTCGGGATAGGGAAAACGCGTTGATACACGTGTACCAACGTGTTGATACACGTGACCCAACGCGTTGGTACACGTGGCTCAACGCGTTGGGTCACCTAAGACGGACTATTCTCTTCCGAAACGGGAGTATTCCTACTTTTTAAGCGTGGATAGTTCGGGCGAGGGAATTGACCCTTCGTGTGACGGATGAAAAAGAAAAATCCCGCCCTTCTGGATAGAGTGGCGGGACAGGGAAGCATCATCACCCCAAAAAAGTAAGCCAATAAAAAGGGGGCGGGATGTGCAACCCCTATAGGGGAGTGTTATTGCTGTGTGTTGAGGACGGGAATGCCTTCGGGAGTGAGGCCTTCGGCAGAGATGGAGAGGGCGCGGCTGTAGCCGTTGTTATAGAACGAGACGGTGGCGCAGCCGGTGCTGTCGGTTGTGACCTCAGGGTTCCAGTAGAGGGTGCGGCGGTAGTCCTTGTCGCCCTCGATGGGACCCTTGGGATAGCGCGGGGCATAGAACTCGGTGGTGGGAGTGTAGCCCGTGAAGGTGGTGTGGCGGTAGTTCTTTGTCTTCTGCTTGAGTTCGTCGATGCTCTTCATGTTGATGACAACATCGACATAGCGGTGTCCGGGCTCGTAGTCGAAGACGAGGACGGACTCGACGTATTCCATGTCGAGGTCCCAGCCGTTGTAGGAGGCCAGGGCCATTCCCTGCCTCAGCCAATAGTTTTCATGGGTACGCGTCGGGAAGCGGCTCGCGGCTTCTCCTTCTCTGGTATATAAATCAAACCGTTTCCATTCGTTAAAAATCTTTTCGTATCTCAGGGCGGAATCGGGAAACTGGACTCTCCATCGGGTGCGGTGGCCCTCTACGTCCACGCTACTAATCCCTCCAGGCTGTGGGGAGGAAGCTCCGCTGTAGGGGTCGATGCCCGTTGCGGGATTGTGGTATGTGGTTCCGTAAATTCCCGTACGTCCGGGACCTACGTAGATGTCGGCGTAGTTGAACATGAGGCTATAGCCCTTGCTCTCCAAATAGCCGGCGACGTCGTGGGTGTAGCCTCCTTCGTCGAGGTCCATCTCGGTGTCCTTGTCGGCGTCAAAGGCGGTAAAGCGGTTGTAGTCGATGTAGCGTCGCTTGCCCTCTATCACCACTTCCTCCAGCTGGTAGGTGCGTGGATTGCCGAGGTTGAAGGTGGGTTCGCTAAAAATCTGGACTTTCGGCATTTTGTCTTTCTGCCAGGGGAAGATGGCGGGGTAGGGGTTCTTATAGTCGGGCAGGAAGATGTCCTCGGGACGGAAGGGCTGTACCTTGGGGCGCGATGCGCGCTCGAAGCGGATGCGCGTGGTGGCCCTCTCCAATAGTCTGGATGCCTGCCGAGACGATAGGAACAAGTCCCAGTCGCCCTCGAAGTCGTCGAGCCCGATACTCCAGTAGCCGAGGCTGTCGGTGGTGACGGTGGCCTTTTGGACGTACTTGCGGTCAGGCGAGTAGAGGCGGGCAGTAATCTTCGCGTTCTTCAGGGGGTGCTCCAGGATGCGGCTGAAGGCCCAGCCGTCGAGTACTAGCTGCCCCTCGGTATAGTGGCGCACCTTGAACGGCTCAAGCCCTGCCATCTGCTGCCAGTTGTAGCGCGTCCACCCCTGTACCATCATCAGGACGTCGAGAGCAGTAGCTCTTGAATGATCAGATGATAGTTCTGCATCCGCTTGTTGACCTTCCTCAAAGTACCATGCGGGGTCTTCAATGAGTCCCTTCAGCTCGGAGGAGAGGAGCATATAAGTGCGGATGTCGTCGCGGTAGGCGGTTCCATAGTCGGCAGCATCGCGCACGGCAAGGGAGAAGGTGACGGGTTTGCTCTTTACCCGGAGGCGAAGGTTGATGGAGTCGAAGGGCTGCAGGGAAGGCTTGTCGCATTGGACGGTGACGGGGATGGTGGGAATGTCTTTGTCGATGAAAAACAGGCGTTGGGCAAGGATGGCCCCGCTTTGGGTGAAAAGCGTGAATTGATGGACGCCTGCACCCATATCTGCCTTCGGGAAGCTCAGCCTAGCCTGACAGGAATATGCGTTCTCGTCCACCGTCGCGGAAGAGAAGTGGACGGCGTCAGTCGCTGTTACACGTCCGCCCGTGGTGATAGTGTAGCCCAGCGGCAGGGTTTTCTTCTGCAGACCACGCCCCTCGATGACAATGCAGAGGGAGTCGTCGCCGAGGGCATCGAGGTGGATGGCGCAGCCGCTGGATTCGGCAGCAGGGAGGGTGAAAGTGTAGCGACGGCCATCCTTGATGAAGGTGATGCGGGCTGACGCCTTGCCGGGTGTATAGTAGAAAGCGCCCATGCCCTTGTGGGTGGGGGATGCAGATGTTCCTCCGAGGGTGGTGGGAATGGCTTTTCCAGTAGCATCGAGGATAGCGTCAACCTCTGTGCCCATGCCGTGGGCATCTGTCACCTTGAAGGCGATACGGCAGGGGATGCCTTCTATGAGATGTCCCCCTTCGGGAAAGAAGGCGATATCCAATGCGGAGGGACGTTCTGAACGGGGCAGGTCGGGACGGTCGCGCTCACGGCCTTCGTAGTCGGCGATGATGGGGTTATCGTAGTAGCCTTCCTGCTCGGGCTGGCGATAGACGGGGATGACGCGTGAGTAGATGGCAACCTCGTCGAAGTTGAGCTGCGCACGGGTGTAGGCGCGAATCTGGTAGTAGCCGCTGGGGTAGCTGACGATACCGCGCAGATCAACAGCAGCCTTCACACCCCCATCAACCAACGGGAACGAGCCGTGGCAGCGCCCATCGACAATCTTGAGCTTCTGCTGCTGCAGGATGACGCCCGTGGGCGAGAGCAGTTCGACATAGAGTACACGGCTGGCGGGACTCCTTCCCGAGGTGGCGCTGACGACGTGGGCGGCATACCAGATAGTCTCGCCTTGGAAATAGGCCGTATTGTCAAGATGGAGATAGACCTTCTCCTGGGGACAAGCGCGGTTGAAATAGACGATGTGACTGGCATACTGACGGATGGCGGCGAGACTATCGGGCACGCTATCGGCTAGCAGAAGGGCAGGGAGAGGGATGTGCTCGCCATCTACTACCACAGGGTTGAGGTGGACGGTGCGCGGCACATATTCCACGAAAATGTCGTTGCCCACCTCGGTGATGGTGACGGGGAAGTTCCTGCACACGCGGCGCACAGCTTCGGGAGCGGGCAGACGGTCGATGACAGCCGTCACGGTGTACATCTCCAAATCATCGAACAGGAAGAGGATGCGGTGTTCGCTTTGGGCATGGTCAATCTGCCGCAGGGCTTCGGACAGCGTCTCGCCCCGGAAGCTCAGCGACACGTTTTGTGCCCCAGCAGCCACGGAAAAAAGCAATAAGGCAAGGAGGCTTATTAGAGTTGTATAGGGTATGGTGTTGTTTTTCATAAATCTAAACTTCAATCTTTTTCATTTCGGCTGTCGATAATCAGCTTGCCGTCGGTGACGGTGAGGCGGACTTTCTTGAAATGGTTGAGTAGTGCCACTACTTCGTTGAGCGACTTGTTTTTCTCGATGCGGGCATAGAGACGGACGTGCGTCAGGGCTTCGTCGCGGAAGACGGGCTCCACACCATAGTGCTCGCCCAACGTGCGGGCAATGGTCAGCATATCGACATTCTCGAAGACGAACATGGCAAGTGTGTCGGCGGGGGGATTGGTGAGGGTAGTAAGGGTGTCGCGATGTTTCGCGTCACCAGCGGAAATGGCAGCTGCACGGCGAGCGGGGATGACGACGCGGACAATCCATATCGAGGCCCATGCCGTCAGGCTGATACCAATCGCCAGGGCTGCGATGGCGGCTGCACGGGGCAGGCGGAAACGACGGGGGGGGGCTGACGGGCCGTCGGAAGTGCTACGTATCACTTCGCGTTCGAACCGTGCCCACTCGGCATCGATGTCGGGCATGTCGATACGGCGGTCTATCTCCTCAAAAGTTGTTTTCATAAATTCCTTTTTTAATCTTCAATTATAAATCATCAGTCTTTTCCGTAGTTTGGCGATGGAAAGAGTGATGTGCTTGTTTACGGCGGCGAGGCTGATGCCGAGGGCGTCGGCAGTCTGCTTGTAGGATAAGCCCTCGTCGTAGTGGAGGGAGAGAATCTGACGGTCGCGGGGCGTGAGGCTGTCGTTGATGATCTCGCGCAATTCTTCGATAAGCTCTCGCTCCGCATCGACGGTATACGCGTCGGTGGAGTGGCGCAGGTCCTGTTCCAGCTCCTCGCGTTGTATGCGTGCATGGAGAATGTGGTAGCATTGGTTTCGGGTAGCCGTGAGCAGATAAGAGGTTATGGCGTCGTTCTCTTGTTGTTTGGATTTCGTCCTTCGTCCCCCCGGCATGGCAACATCAGGGAATGCTCCATGCTGCTCATCAGGCTTAACGAAAACGTTTTTCAGTTCCGTGCGCGAATGCCACAATTGGGCAAACACCTGAGCGACAACATCGCGGGCATCGTCGGCATCAGCCAGAAAAGCGTAGGCCAGACGGTACATCTGGCGGTAGTTGCTCTTGTAGAGTTGCTCGAACTGACGTTGGCGGCGTTGCATGGCGCGGGTGTGTGAGTTTACTTTCGTTTTCTATATATAATACCCCCGAAATGGAAAAACAAATACCCCCATGGGGCGATATTTAAGTTTTTTTAAGTTTTGTCTTCGGGAGGAGGCGCACGCCCCGTGGTGGTTCCATGATTAATACATACCCCTGCCCGCACACATTTTTTGTAAAGAATTTTGTATAGTCGGATTTTTAGGCTACCTTCGCGCCGCAAATGGGATTGAATAGTCAGGAAAAGGTGTCGACAAACATGTAACGTATGTATTTAGGTATATGATAAGGGAGTTTTTTGCTGCTTTCAATGTGAAGGAGTGCATTGGCGCATTCCTGATTTTGTTTGCCATCATCGATGTGCTGGGTTCGACACCCATCATCATCGACCTGCGTGAGAAGGGCAAGACGGTGAATGCGCGGAAGGCTACGCTCTCGGCCTTCGGGCTGCTGCTGGTGTTCTACGTCGGCGGCGATGCGGTGCTGCGGTTCTTCAGCGTGGACATCAACTCGTTTGCCGTGGCGGGCTCGATACTGCTGTTCCTCATGGCACTGGAGATGCTGCTGGACATAGAAATCTTCAAATACAACGGCCCGACGAACGAGGCGACATTTATCCCTCTGGTGTTTCCGCTGCTGGCGGGGGCAGGGGCGCTGACTACCATCATTGCGCTGAAGTCGGAATATGCCGACGTGAACATCCTCGTGGGGCTGCTGCTGAATATGGTGTGGGTGAACGTGGTGCTGGTGATGACAGAGAAGATTCAGAAGCGGCTGGGCAAGGCGTTTATCTACATGCTGCGGAAGTTTTTCGGCGTGATGCTGCTGGCCATCGCCGTGGGCATGTTCACCTCGAACCTCGCCAGCTTGATAAAGGGTTAGCGGGGGGTATCCGCAAAAACACCCTACTGTCCTTGCTCGCCCCGAAGGGGCATAGAGCATAAAGCCCAGGGCGCCAGTTTGGGCTATGTGCTGTTGGCTTCGCCTTTGTCCCTCACGATTCGGCCATACCAAGCAAGCTTGATGGCTCTCGCTGCTCCGTCCGTTGGCCTTTCAGGCTGTTAGAGGTATTCTTGCGGATAATCATACTTTTTATTTTTTCTTTCCTTTTTTATATATTTTTGACGGTTATTTTTTGCGCAGTTGGGGTATTTCGCGCTAACTTTGCAGCCAGTTTGTGCTAAGGTACGTATCAGGTGCCTGCACGGGTGAAAAAAATGAAACGAAAAAAGAATAATACATTGTTATTCAGGAGTGCCCCAGCGGCGCAGGCATTCTACAAACCGTTGCAAGCGGTCTCAACGCTTTTGAGTGTGGCTGTTGCAGGGTCTGGAAGATTTCTTTGCAAGGCTGGCTTCCGCCGTAAGGTTGTTTTTCATTCGTTTCTCATCCTGACAATCACTCATCTGTTTTTTTCCTGCGGGAAAAGGAACGACGGCCAGCGGTTGACGTGCCGTGTGGAGCGGCAGGACTTCCGCGAGGAGGTAGTGGCCGAGGGTACGGCACAGTCCGTCAGCACCATGACCATTGCCTGCGGCAACGACATCGACGGCACCATCAAGTACATCGTCGATGACGGCACATACGTCAGCACAGGCGACACCGTCTGCATCATCGAAAGCCACGAAATGGAGAACGACCTGGATGAACTGCTGACCTACCTGGAGGCCTCGGAGGCTGAGCGCACGAAGACTGCCGCCACATACCATCTGGAGCATGCCCTGCAGATGGCCCGCATGGAAACGGGCCTAGCCGAGGCGTCGATAGCCTCGTTGGACTCGCTGGAGCTGCAGTTTTCGCCGCCCCTGCAGCGCCGCATCAAGGAGTTGAGGCTGCGCCGTGCTGCCATCGAACAGGAGCGGGCCCGGATGAACCTGCGCTCAATGGAGGTGGCGTGGCGTGTTGATAGCCAACGCATTGAGACGTGGATTACCCATCTGCATCGGCGTATTGCCAACCAACGTGAACGCATCGCCGGACTGACGCTACGAGCCCCACAGAACGGGCTGGCCATCATTGCCGAATCGTGGGTGGAGGACCGTCCCCTGCAAGTGGGCGACAACGTGTGGGAGCAGATGCCCATCGTGGTGTTGCCTGACGTGACGAACATGGAGGTGGTGATGAAAATACCCGAAGGTGACTACAAACGCATCAATGTAGACGACTGTGTGGACATCTCCTTCGCCTCGGACCCTGACAACAGGGCGTGGGGACGCATCACCAAGAAAATGCCGGTAGGGGAGGAGGCGTCGCGAGGCAGCCGTGTAAAATTGTTCGAAGTGACAGCCTCCGTCGATTCCGCCCTTGCCACCATCCGCCCGCAGAGTAGCGCCCGCTGCCGTATCTGCCTCCGCCTGATGGAGGACACACTGGTGGTGCCCTCCGTCTGTGTGGTGGATGCAGACTCTGCGAAGGTGGCCTATGTCCGCCGCGACGGACACACCGTGCAGCAGGAGGTGGAGGTGGCCTACGCCTCGCCGGCCCAGACCGTCATTGCCCGGGGGCTGAACGAAGGCGACGAGCTGTTGCTCCTACGCCCCACTTCTGGCGCCATCCGAAGGAAGCAGTTCCTGAATAGAAATGAATAATTAAAATGAAAAATATAATGTTTCGTCTATCGCGTTTCCCATCTGCAGGCTATGCTGTTTGCAAAGCTATTTATTCTTCATTCTTCATTTTTCTTTTTTCATTATTGTTTTTTTCCTGCGGAGGGAAGAAAGCCGATATCGTCATCCCCGAGGCTGTGGTGAGCCACGGCACGTTCCTCGTTGATATCTATGAGGAGGGCGAGGTGGAAGCGCTCCGCTCCATTCACATTACGGCGCCCGAAATCCCCTGGCGCTTCGGCGGATTGAAAATCTCGCAAATAGTCCCTGACGGCAGCGATGTCCGGGCAGGCGACACTGTAGTCATCTTCGACCCCTCGGAAGTGCAAAAGGCCATTCTTGACCATGAGGACCGCCTCGTCGTCAGCCTTGCCGAGCTGGAGAAGCTGAAGGCACAGCAGACACAGGAGATGGAGTCGCTGAAAGCCGACTACGAGATTGCCCAGATTGCCCAGGAAATTTCGCGCATTGAGCTGGAGGGGGCTGCCTATGAGTCGGAAATCCGCCGCAAGGAAATTGAACTCAATCTGGAGAAAGCCGACATCTCGCTGACGCAGGCCAAGGAACAGATTGAGAACCGCCAAAAGGTGCATGCCGAGGACCTCAAGCAGAAAAAACTCTCCATTGAGCAGGACCGTGACCGCCTGCGCGAGGCCTACGAAACGCTCGACCGGCTCCACGTCGTCAGCCCGCAGCCTGGCCTTGCCATCATCAACCGCAACCGCTCCACCGACACGAAGTTCCAGGTAGGCGACCAATGCTGGGGAGGCACGCAGCTCATCGACCTGCCCGACCTCTCAAAGATGAAGGTAAAAATCAACATCAACGAGGTGGATATATCGAAAGTCCGCAAGGACATGGACGCTGAGATACGCCCCGATGCCTACAGCGACAGCGTTTTCACTGGTCATGTGCTCACCATAGCCAATCTGGCTGTCAACAAGGACTATACCACCATCAAAGTATTCCCCGTAGAGGTGCTGGTGGACCGCGCCGACGCCAATCTACTGCCCGGCCTCACCGTCAGCTGCCGCATCATTGTGGACCGCATCGACGACGTGGACTACATCCCCATCGAAGCCGTACACACCGAGGGTGACAAGAGCTACGTGTTCCGCAGCACCTCCACAGGTTATGAGCGCACCGAAGTGGAAACCGGCACTACTAACACCGACTACGTCATCATCACCTCCGGCCTGCGTAAGGGAGACCGCGTAGCCCTCACCGACCCCACCGTCAAGCCTGAGAAATCGAAGAAAAAGCAGGGAGGAACAGAACAAGCGGACTAAGGTTATAAGTATATAAAGGAAAAAAGAATGAAACGCCATAATAGCTTTGTAGAAGCCATCCTCTACCTTTCATTGCCACTTCTGCTGCTCTCATGCAAAGGCGGGCTCCTTGGTGGTAATGCTGGGGCGACGGCTGCCTCTGGCGCCCTCATTGAAACGGGTGAGTTGGCCGCCATCACCTCGAAAACGTTCGTCATGCAACGTCTCGGCCAGCGTTGGTACGATGCCAAAATCTCGTGGATGGCCGAACACGGACAAGCCATCCATGCGGGCGACACCATCATCCAGCTCGACCCCATCGAAATCACCCGCTACATCACCGACCGCGAAACCCAGCTTGAGACTCAGCAGGCCACCCTCGAGAAGATGATCGTTAACCAAAGCAATGCCCGCAGCCAAAACGAATCGGCCATCCGCTCTGAGGAAGCCACCTACGCCCTGTCAAAACTTTCGATGGAGTCGGTGCGCTTTGAGAGCGAACGCCAGCAACGCATTCGCCAGCTGCAATTCAGGCAAGCTACCATCAATCTGCAGCGCGCCCGCCGCAACCGCGAGCTCAACACCATCATCAACGAAAACGACTTAAAGATACAGCGCATCCGCGTCAGCCTCATCGAGAAAGATATCCAGCGCACCTACGAGCTGCTGCCGCAGCTCACCTTCGTCAGCCCCATCGATGGCATCTTCCAGATAGAACGAAAACGTCGCTGGCAGCCCGAGCTGCTCACCATCGGCGACGAAGTGGATGCCGGACAGGCCATTGCCCGCGTGCCCGACCTCACATGGATGAAGGTTAACACCAGCGTTCACGAGAATGACTTCCTCAAAATCCGCGTGGGGCAGTCCGTCACCGTCCGCCTCGATGCCCTGCCCGGCACGGATTTCCCCGGCGAGATAGCCTCCATCGGCCGCCTTTGCCATACCAAGGACGGTACGTATCGGAACGGCAACATCAAGGTCTTCGACGTGGAAGTGCGCCTTCTCGTCTCTGACGAACGCCTCAAACCCGGCATGACCGTCAGCTGCGAATTTCACCCCGACAACAACCTGTGACATGCAATATACAGAGAACATACAGATAGCCTTGGGCGGACTGACAGATCATAAGTTCCGCTCATTCCTCACCATGCTCGGCATCATCTTCGGTGTCGCCTCCGTCATCACCATGCTCTCCATCGGTGAAGGCGCCAAGCGCGAAGCCATTGCCAAATATAAGGACTTGGGCGTAAACAACATCATCGTCCGCGAAAAGAACCTCTCCGATGCAGAACTGGAGGAAGTTCGTGCGAAGTTCTCGCCCGGTCTTTCACTATCTGACGCAGAGAACATTCTGGCTGTGGTGCCCGGTGTAGACCGCACCGTCTCGCAGGCTGAGAAAACGCTAGAAGTGAAGTATGCCGACAAATCGGTACGCTCCACCGTTATCGGTGTCACCCCCGGTTATACCGACATCCTCAACTACACCGTCCGTGAGGGCGCCTTCCTCACCGAAGCGCAATACGACAGCCGCCTGAAAGTCTGCGTGCTGGGTGCAGGCACGGCTCACTCCCTCTTCGGCAAGGCTTCCCCCGTGGGGCAGATGGTGAAGATGGGCGATCAATGGCTGGAGGTAGTAGGCGTGTTGGCCTCCAAGACCGTCTTCACCGAAACCGTGGGCGAGTTAGCCGCACGCGACCTTAACACCGACGTCTTCATCCCCCTCACCACGTTTCTCGACCGCTTCCCCCGTGAGCGTCCCCTTGAGAGCGAAATCCGCCAGATTACCGTCCACGTCACAGAGTCGGAAAAGTTGATGGAAACTAGCCGCCTCGTTACCCAGATTCTCGACCGGCATCACTGGGGCAACGCCGACTACAACATCGTCATTCCCTACGAACTACTGAAGCAAGAGGAAAAGGAGCGGCAGATTTACAATTTCCTCCTCGGCGCCATTGCTGCCATCTCGCTCATCGTGGGCGGTATCGGTATCATGAACATCATGCTTGCAACCGTCATGGAGCGTACCCGCGAAATTGGTATCCGTCGTGCCATCGGGGCCCGCAAGCGTGACATCATGGCGCAGTTCGTCACCGAATCCGTCGTCATCAGCATCACCGGCGGTCTCATCGGTGTCGTCCTCGGCATCACCCTCTCGCTGGTGGTGACGCTCTTTACCGACATCACCACCTTCATCCGCCTCTATTCCATCATCATCGCCTTCACGTTCTCTGTGCTGGTGGGAATCTGCTTCGGCTATCTGCCTGCGAAGAATGCTGCCAATCTGAAACCCGTCGATTCCATCCGTTATGAATAATCCTCTCATTGAAATATCCCAGCTTTGTAAGACCTACGATATGGGCGGCGACAACTTGGTGCATGCCCTTCAGGACGTCAACCTTACTATCCATCAGGGTGAATATGTCGCTATCATGGGCCCTTCGGGTTCCGGCAAATCCACGCTGATGAATATCCTCGGCTGTCTGGATACCCCCACATCGGGGCACTATATGTTTCGCGGCACGGACGTCAGCCAGCTTGATGACGATGCCCTCTCCGCTATGCGCAATCGCGAGATAGGCTTCATTTTCCAGAACTTCAACTTGCTGCCCAAACTTTCGGCCGTGCAGAATGTGGAGCTTCCGCTGATGTATGCCGGCGTTCCCCTTCGTGAACGTCACGAGCGGGCTACCGAAGCCCTAGGACGTGTGCAATTGGCAGAGCGGAAGGAACATCATCCGGGTGAGCTTAGTGGTGGACAGCGTCAGCGAGTTGCCATTGCCCGTGCCCTTGTCACACGTCCGGGCATCCTCCTTGCCGATGAGCCTACGGGTGCCCTCGACTCCAAGACCAGCGTCGAAATCATGCAGCTTTTCCACGAACTGCATGAACAGGGCAATACTATTATCGTCATTACCCACGACCCTAACGTCGGCAGCTATGCTCATCGTAAAATCACTATTCACGATGGACGCATCTCGTCCGATGCCCCTAATGATAACATCACTAGGATGTAGTTAAGAGTTAAGAATTAAGAGTTAAGAAAAAATGTCTTTTATGCAACGATTCAATAAGAAGGGTATTTATTCTTCAGTTCTCGTTTTTCTGTTATTCGCTGTTCTCCCCAGTCATGCCGAGATTCGCTACCTCACCCTTCAGCAGAGTATCGACATCGCCCGCGAGCAGAGCTACTCCATGCGCAACCTTCGCGAAGACCTTAAGATAGCCGAATACAACCTCAAATCAACCCTTGCCGGACTTCGGACGCACGTTGACCTCAGCCTTACTACCCCCTCGTTCAATCAGAACATCCGCACATGGGAGGACAGCACCGGCGTCTCCTTCTATTCCGTCAAGCGACTCGACTACAGCGGCACTCTTACCGTCAACCAGCCCCTTATCACCAACGGTAATATCTATTGGGAGACAGGTGTTAACGCCTATGACGACTACAACGCTTTCCTGCGTTCCTCTACGCTGAACACCCGTTTGCGTTTCCGTCAGCCTATCGATGCCCTCTATGGTTACAATAATGTCCGCGCTAACCTCAAGCAAGCCCGCTTGGCCTATGAGCGTTCGCAGAAATCCCTTCAGCGTGAGGAGCTCGGACTGGTTTATCAAATCAGTAGTGGCTACTACAACCTCCTTTCGCAACAACGCGGTACCGAGATTGCCCGCCTTGACCTTGAGCGTCAGACGGAGGCTAACGAGATTGCCCAGAACAAATATGCCTCAGGCCTTATCAAGGAAGTCGATGCCCTGCAGATGGAGGTTGACCTTGCTGAAGCCCGCAACAGCTACGAAGTGTCGCTCATCAATCAGCAGGCCAGCATCAATAACTTCAAGGAAATGCTCGGCATCGCCCTTACCGACAGCATCGTTCTTACCGACGACCTCAGCTACACCCCTATCGTGGTGGATGTGGAGGAGGCTGTCCGCTATGCCCTCGACAACCGTACTGAGTTGCGAGACCGCGACATCGCCATCGAGCTGCAGAATATGACTATCCGTCAGACGAAGGCCAGCGGCATGGTGCGCGGCACGCTGGAGGCCTACGTCCAGAAAACGGGCACAAACAGTATCGACCGTTCAAACCCCTACACGGCAACGCTCTCCGACTCGTACGACAACTTCATCGAGCGCCCTGCAAACTACGGCGTGGGACTTACCGTTACCGTCCCTATCGTCGACTTCGGGGAGAACCGCGCTCGCGTCCGTGCTGCTAAGGCGCGCCAGCAGCAGAATATCTGGAACCGCGAGGAACTGGAGCGCAGCATCGAGACCGAGACGCGTACCGCTGTCGCCCGTCTCAACAACAACCTCAAGCGTCTCCAACTGCTGGAGCAGAACGTCAGCCTTGCTGAGAAGAGCTTCGCTATCACCCGCCAGCGTTTCTCCGACGGCGATATCGACAGCCAAACCCTTGCCCTCGAGCGCAATCGTCTCAACAGCGCCTATCGCAACCACCTCTCCGCCTACATCGACTATCAGCTCTCCCTTGCTGATATCCTCCGCAAAACCCTCCACGACTATAGGAGATGATTCCTATCCCATAGAATCAAACGCTATTCCGCCAGCGTTTGATTCTAATTTTTTAGCGTTTGATTCTATTTTGCCAGCGTTTAATGCTGAGCGCTCAGCCCAAGGGCTGCGGGGATAGCGCCCCCTTCTGTTCGCTCTCTCTTTTTGTTACTTCATTCGTCTTCCCTCACGGAAAAGCAGAAGCAGGAACGCCTCCGGGGGATGTTCCTGCTTGAGAAGGTGGGCCATCTAGGGCTTGAACCTAGGACCTTCAGATTATGAGTCTGCTGCTCTAACCAACTGAGCTAAAAGCCCGCTATCGGGCATTGGACCATGCAAAATTGACGATGGGCAACACTTCCGACGCTGCAAAAGTAGTGAGTTTTTTTGAAACGAGAAAGGTTTTTATGAAAAAAAAGTACTATCTTCGCGCCCGATTATGAAAAAGACGTCTTTCTATGTCGCTACTATTGGGGTGTTCGATGGTGTTCACCTCGGGCATCGCTTCCTTTTAAATAAGGTACGGGAGGCAGCTGAGGCAAGAGGGATGTCGTCCCTTGCCCTGACCTTCGCCCCTACACCTGGGGAGTATTTCCGGAGACCCGTCCTTTCTTGTGGGGAAGGGGAGGCCCTTCTCTCTTTTGCTGAGCGGAAAGAGCGTTTGCTGGAAGCCGGGATGGACAGGGTGGAGGTGATAGCCTTCAACCGCGAAGTGGCAGAGATGACTGCGGCGCAGTTCATGACGCAACTGAAGGAGCAACTGGGCGTGCGTGTGCTTGTGATGGGCTACGATCATCGTTTCGGTTGCGAGCAGCGGAGCGATGCCCCGTTCTACGATGCTGTAGCGGAGCGATGTGGGCTGGAGATTGTCCACACGCCATCCTATGGCGACGTAAGCAGCACCCGCATCCGTGAGCTTTTGCTTCAAGGCAACGTCGAGGGGGCAAAGACACTTCTCGGTTATCCTTATACTATCGGGGGGACTGTGGTGACAGGCGACGGACGAGGACGGACGTTGGGCTTCCCTACTGCCAACCTTGCCGTACAGCCAGAGAAACTGATTCCCGCAACTGGCGTATATGCCGTCAGAGTCAGTTTTGATAGTCAACAAGTCAATAAGCCAACAATCCACCAAGCGGAATCTGACCATATGCCGTGTGTTGACTTGTCAGAGGGTGGGCCCGATGCGCCTGCCACCTATTGTGGCATGATGAACATAGGACTCTGTCCTACTTTCGGCGGGCGTACTGAGCGGCGTATAGAGGTACACATCCTTGACTTCGATGCCGACATCTATGGACAGACGCTCTCCGTTCAACTCCTGCACCATCTGCGTGACGAGCGCAGATTTCCCTCGGTGGAGGCCCTCGTCAGCCAACTCAAGGCCGATGCCGCCCGAATACGTGACATCCTCTCCTGATTATTCTTAGATGCTAATTCCTATTTTTTAATTCTCAACATGAAAAGAACGATTAAACTTGTCATCTATTATTTTCTCTATCAGTTGCTGTTCACGGTACTGGTGATGTTTGGCGCTTTGCTTGTTGAAGCTACCCGTTCGGGCGGCGATTTGGACGTGCTGTTGCAGTCGGTCAAGTCGGGTGCTATAACCGGCAATTCTTTTGTCGTAGCCTTAGGAACGCTGTTGGCGGCGTTGGCGATGTTGTGGCATCTGCTCCACTTCCGTTACATCCGTTTCTCCACCGACTTCCTGCGGAAGGAAAACCTGCCTGTACTGCTTGTATGCATTCCCTTCATCTATACATTGATGTACGTGCTGAGCCTGCTGAACGAATGGGCAGACCTGCCTAATCTGCTTGAGGATACCTTCATGGATATGAGCCACGATGTGGTGGGTATCCTGAGCATCGCCATAGTTGCCCCCATACTGGAGGAATGTCTTTTCCGAGGTGCCATCGAGGGACATCTGCTTACCCTGTGGAAGGGGAAGCCTTGGGCGGCAATCGTTGTTTCGGGTCTGGTGTTCGGTCTTGTACACATCAACCCGGCCCAGGTGCTTAATGCTGCCCTCATCGGCATTGTACTGGGCTGGCTGCGCTGGCGAACGGGCAGTATCGTGCCTGGTATCGTGGGGCATATCCTCAACAACAGTATTGCCGTCATCGGCATGCGCGTTTATGGCGCCGAGGGGAGTTTCGAGGAGGGCGCGGGCGAAGCGGCACAGCCTTATTTCATTGTCGCTTATGCCGTCATTCTGCTGCTGTGTTTCTGGTATATTTATAAAAAGACGAAAAAAACTGTTGTTGAGTGCAACCTTTCGGAGGTTTCTAACGTCTAACGTGCAGAAACCAAAAAACAACCGAAAGAAAAATGACACCAACATTCATCATTATCCCCCTTGTCAGTCTCCTGCTGAACACTTCCGTCGGTGCTGCGCCGCTTTTTCTGGAGCCTGACCCTGTCTGCATAGCTGCAGAAACCTTTCTGCCGTCGGCTGATGATGCCGAATCAGGCGAAAATGGTACCGTACGTCACTCCGTCAAAATTGTCGAAGCCCACATGAACGTCGCTCCGTTCAACGCTATTCATTCTGAGTTGCTGACGGGTATTCGCTTCATCCCTTCGGATCGTTATCGCATTGAGGCCCAGGGACCCGAGCGCATAATCAGCGCTATCGATGTTCGAGTAAAAAAAGGAGTCCTCCACATTGAAGCAAACAAAAAAATGCGTATGCGACGTGGAGAAAAGCTTCTCCTCACCGTCTATGGCCGGGAACTGTCAGCTCTACGTCTCGATGGCGTTGGCAACTTCAAGTGCTCTGAAACCATCAAGACTGAGAAATTGGAAATTGTCAATTCGGGCGTGGGCAGCATCAACCTCGAGGATGTCCAGTGCAACGAACTCATTGTTAAGAACGAAGGAGTAGGCGACATCACGCTGAAAGGCGAAACCAACACGGCTACCTATTTGTCCGATGGCGTGGGTAGTATCTACGCCTATGACCTCCTCTCGCACGACACCACCGTCAGTCTCAATGGCATAGGCAGCGTTCAATGCCATGCCTCTGAACGCTGTGACTATACCAACAACGGCGTGGGCAATATCCTCTACAAAGGCCGTCCTGAGGTGCAGCGCATCCACAAAAACGGAATGGGCACCATCAGCCCTCGATAAACGACATGACAGCAACGTCCATTCTGGGCCGGACAGGCAACACCCGTCCGGCCTCGTTTTATCCTTTTTCCTACGTGCAATTAGATAATCTGAACTCTGAAATAAAGTGAATTTTTTTGGTTTTTCCCGCGCATATCACTACCTTCGCAGCCGAAACAGATTATTATATCTTATTAATAATAGAATCATCATGAGAAAACCATCGATATCTTTGCTGTTGGCAGTCGGACTGACATGGGCCGTATCCCTGCATGGCCAGACGACAGTCGGAGCACGGCGTGTGGCCGACGATGGGGCCCCCGTTCCCGCCCGAGTGTTGCTAGAACATGCTCCTTGTGGACTAATTGATTTTTCTGAAGCCGCTCGTTTGCTTACGGATGCCCAATATGCGGAGTTCCTCTCGTCTGCCAAGGACGGACAAGACGGGCGCTATATCGTCACCGTCCTTCGCAACTACATGAAGGAATACCCTGATGCTCCTCATCGTAACCGCCTTCGTGCTATGCTTGCTGAAGGCTACTATGCCTGCGGCGACTTTTTTGCTATGGATGAGGAAATGAAAGGCATTGACATCGAGGCTCTTCCCAATGACGAATTGGAACGTCTCGTCGTTACGTACGGTATGGCTTTGACTGAGCTGGGACGTTTAGACGATGCCCGCGTTCAGCTCCTCACGGCACAATTAATGAACGGACGTTATAAGGACGAGGCTACTTTCGGTTTAGCATGGGTGAACTATGCCGAACGTCGTTACGATGAGGCTGTTGATGGCTTCATCGCCGTTGAAAATGTATCTGCACTTCGTCCTGCTGCCCTGTTTTACAAGGCTGAAGCTGCCCTTGAAGAAGGCAACTATACCATTGCCCTCGTGCGTGCCGACTCCGCAAGTGCTGCATACAACTCTAAAACCTCATCTTTGGCGACTTATTTTAATAACGAAGTTAAGCGCGTCCGTGGCGAAGCGCTGTTTGGCGTGGGACGTTATGAGGAGAGTGCCCTGCAGTTAGAGGATTATTTGGCTGGGACAGACAACCCCAGCCGCGAAGCCTTATTCCGTCTCGGACTGGCACATTACAACTCTGGTGAGTATCTCCGTGCTCCCGAGGTGTTAGCCATGGTAGACAAGACGGGAAGCAACGATGATGCCGTCGCCCAGTGTGCTGAGCTTTACAGCGGCCTTTCGTACTTAAAGACAGGCGATGCTACTCGTGCTCGCATGAGCTTCGAACGCGCATCATCTATGGAAGCCGATGAACGGCTCCGCGAACAGGCTATGTACAACCACATCGCAGCTCTTCACGAAACGGGTGGTGGAGCCTTCGGCGAGAGCGTTTCAGTGGCTGAACGCTTTCTCAACGAATTCCCTGCATCCCTATGGGTACAGAAAGTAAACACCTACCTTGTTGAGACCTATCTCAACACTCGCAACTACGTTGCCGCTCTTCAGTCTATCGAAAAAATCAACCATCCAAGCGAATCTTTGTTGAATGCTCGCCAGAAACTCCTTTGTCGTGCTGGGCAGGAGGCTTTTGCTGGAGGAGAAATGGACAAGGCTATTGATTACCTGACAGAATCTGTCAAAATGGGCACTTACGACCGTTCGACACGAGCTGAAGCTCTTTTATGGCGTGGTGAAGCTTACTATAGGAAGGGTGAGTATGGCAAAGCCCGCAACGATTATGCAAATTGTCTTTCTCAGTCGTCTGAGGGACGTACAGCCTTGTTAGCGCGCTACGGGCAGGCATATTGCTATTTCCGCCAAGGAAACTACAACGAGGCATATCGTCAGTTTGATCGCTTTTTCTCCACTTCTGGTGTTTCATCCTATACTGATAATGCCACGCGAGCCGACGTCTGGGGACGCATGGGCGACTGCCTTTTTCAGGCTCGCCGCTACAGCGATGCTATCGATGCCTACGAAAAGGCTCTCGCTATCGACCCAGAAACAAGCGACTATGCCGTTTATCAGAAAGCTTTTTCGCAGGGGTTGTTGGGGCGTTATAAGGATAAAATCTCTACGTTAGACTATCTGCTAAAACATTTCCCCTCATCGGAGTATGCCGACGATGCCCTTTTTGAGAAAGGACGTTCGTATGTCCAATTGGAACAGACGGAAGGAGCTCTTAGTGCTTTTCGCCAACTATTGGATAAATATCCCCGTTGTAGTTATGCCCCCAGCGCTGGCAATGAGATAGCCTTGCTCCTCTATCAGGCGGGTCATACTGCTGATGCTGCTGCCGCTTACAAACGCGTTATCACCACCTATCCGGGCAGCGAGGAGGCCAATGTGGCCATGCGCGACTTGAAATCTCTTTATGTTGAGGAAAATCAAGTTGATAAATACGTGGAGTTCGCTTCGCAGACGAAAGGTATGGTGACGGTGGAAGTGACGGAACACGACTCTCTTACCTATGTTGCTGCCGAACAGCTCTACATGAAGGGTGAGACGCAGAAGGCTCGCGAAGCTTTCGACAAATACATCTCCCAGTTCCCCGCTGGTGCCTATGCTCTTAACGCTCATTATCATTTGGGCTGCATCTACCGCCAACAGAATAATTACGAGAAGGCGATGACTCACCTTCGCAACGTGGCCGAAATGCGTAACAGTCGTTACTGCGAGGATGCTACCCGCATGGTGGCCGATATGGCCTATGACCACCAGGACTACCGTACAGCCCTTGCTTCTTATAAGGATTTGAAGACTATGACCAGCCGCTCCGATGTTCGCCTACACGCTCAGACTTTTGGTGTCCGAGCTGCATGGGTGCTCTCTGACTGGGATTTCATCATCAGCGAGGTTGGTACTTTTGTAGCAGATAAGGGCTTGGCACCCGAGACCGCTGTTGAGATGCGTTATTACCGTGCTAAGGCTGGTTTAGCCAAGAAGCAAAACAATACTGCTATGGCTGATCTTGCAATACTTGCCAAGGACACCCGAACTGTCTATGGTGCTGAAGCCAAATACCTGTTGGCACAACTTTACTACGACACAGGTCAGAGTGAGAAAGCCGAGAAAGAAGTGCAGGACTACATCAGTATCAGTACCCCCCATACTTATTGGTTGGCACGCAGCTTCATCTTGTTGGCAGATATCTATATAGCTAGTGGACGTGATGTGGAGGCACGTCAGTATTTACTTTCCCTCCGCCAGAACTATACAGCGAAGGATGACATTGCGGAAAGGATTGAGGAAAGAATGGAAAAACTGCAATAAAAAGATATTACAATGAAAAGAATTCGTATATATAGTATTGTGGCTTTGCTGTTGGCTCTTCCAACAGCTGTGCAGGCGCAGAACGATACCATTCGTCGCACGGTAATGGTGGAGAGCATATACAATCCTGTACTTGCTTCGTCTGAAAAGCGTTCGTTCATTCCTGAGGAACAGCATCCTATTGCAAATCGCGAAAAAGTGGTCTATGCCGATGAAAGCCACGATCCTGGCAATCTTCTTCGAGACCCCTTCGGTTCGGGTGTCACCAATCTTCGTCAAGATCGTCTGCTGCCCGCTTACCTCCGTCTGGGCTATGGCACCCGAAACAATGTGGATGTCCTTGGTCTCTATCGCGCCTCGTTAGGTCGTCACGATGTGTTAAACTTAGGCGCTTCTGTCATGGGTTGGAACGGCATGATTCCCTTTCAGGGCTTGACGGCACCCATTGATAGTGGCACATGGAAGAGTCTCCGCTACGACACCGACGCTCGTATCAGCTATGCTCATGAAGGTCGTATACGTTTTGGGATTTCTGCTGATTTGGGTTATTATATTCGCAATCATCTTATTGCTAATACTTTGATGGTTCATGACACCGACTTGCAAAACAGCCTCACCTATGGCGGGAACGGATACTTTACCACTTCTTTGGGAAAACTCCCTTTGGAAGTAGGTGTCAGCGGCGGTTTCCATCGTTGGCAGAATAGCGCATGGCAGGGCGACACCATAGCTAATGCTGAGAGTCATATTGAGTTCGATGCTGATTTGGCATATCGACTCAAAAAAGCCGGAAGACTTGAATTATCCTTGACCAACGATTACGTCACCTACAAAAACCTATCTGATTCCATTGGACATTATTTCCTTGGCATTCATCCCCAATGGGTTTTTGAGGGGAAGCATAGCACTCTTGCTTTAGGAGTTAATGTCGATGTTCAGGCTACCGATAGCCAGAATGTTCAAGTATCACCTAACTGCCGTTTTTCGCTAATTCCCACAGCGCCTTTGCGTCTTGACATCATTTTTGATGGCGGACGTGATTTGCAGACTTTCAGCGACCTCTACCGTATCTCACCTTGGTGGACAGCTAATGTTCCCTTGCAACGAGCCTATACCTATCTGAATGCCCGCATGCATATGGGCATACGCGTAGCTGAGGGGTTGCATTTTGGTTTCGGCGGTGGTTACCGTATGACAAACGATGCCCTTTTTGCTACTGAACGTATTACAAAGGGACTGCTTTTCACAGGGTTGGAGAACCATAACGCACAAGTGTGGAATGTTGGTGCCGATGCTTCTTACGAATGGAAGGATCTCTTCCGCTTTACTACGGACTTTACCTACTACGGTTGGTCGGGTGTTAGCGATGCTCTAACGCTTTTGGCATTCTCTCCGCAGATGGACTTTAACGCTGCCATCCGTACCCGTATCGTCCGTAATCTTCATGCTGACGCCGCCTTCCGTTACCGGCAATTTTGCGATACGGGTGTAGGACACCGCGATGTAGTGGCTGACCTAAGCGTCAAGGCAGACTATGTCCTTAACCGAATCATCAGTTTCTATGCTACTGGCGAAAATCTGCTGAACCGTCAGAGTGGATTTTGCCCTGCTATTCCTGCACAGGGCATTCGTGTCGTGGGTGGCATGGTGCTGAAATTGTAATTTGTAATTCCTATTTTTTGTAATTCCTTTTTTTTGTACTACTTTTGCGCCCGATTTTAATAGACGCTATTTAATAATGTATAAGAATCTTGTAATTGTTGAGTCTCCGGCCAAAGCCAAAACCATTGAGAAGTTCCTGGGGAAAGAGTATAAAGTCATGTCATCTTATGGCCATATCCGTGATCTTAAAAAGAAGACATTCAGCATAGATAAAGAAACCTTTGAGCCTATCTACGAGGTACCCACCGAGAAGAAAAAAGTAGTTGATGAGCTTAAACGTGAATCGCAGCGTGCACAGTACGTCTGGTTGGCTTCCGATGAAGACCGCGAAGGAGAGGCCATCAGCTGGCACCTCTATGAGGTGTTGGAACTTGACCCTAATCGTACTCGACGTATCGTTTTCCATGAGATTACCCCCGATGCTATTAAGAATGCCATTGAGCATCCTCGTTCCATAGATATTAATCTTGTTTATGCACAGCAGGCACGTCGTGTTCTTGACCGTATTGTGGGCTTCAAGCTCTCACCAGTTCTTTGGAGAAGAGTCAAACCGGCTCTCTCCGCAGGGCGTGTCCAGTCGGTTACAGTTCGGCTAATCGTTGATCGTGAACGTGAGATTGAGGCTTTCAAGCCTACATTTGCTTATCGTGTCGTAGCTACCTTTCTTGTTCCTTCGGCTGATAGTAAGGTTGTTGAGATGCGTGCTGAACTTGGTACTCGTTTCAAGACCAAACAGGCAGCCAAAGAGTTCTTAGAGAAATGCAAGGCAGCCAGTTTTGTTGTGGGCGATGTACAGCAGAAACCGCTGAAGAAGTCACCAGCCTTGCCGTTTACCACTTCGACACTCCAGCAGGAGGCCGCCCGTAAGCTCGGCTTTTCTGTGTCGCAGACTATGACGTTGGCCCAGCGGCTCTATGAATCGGGACAGATTACTTATATGCGTACCGACTCCACCAATCTCTCCGATTTCTGCTTAGGTGCCTGCAAACAAGTAATCTTGGAAAACATGGGAACCGAGTATCACCAGCGTCGCAATATCCATGCCAAGATAAAAGGCGCTCAGGAGGCTCATGAGGCTATCCGCCCCACCTCCATGCATCGTCCGTCGCTCACTACAGGAAATGCTGCTGAGAAGCGTCTCTACGAGCTTATCTACAAGCGCACACTCGCCTCTCAGATGGCTGATGCCCAGTTGGAGAAGACCACCGTTACAATCTCTATGAAAGGGACAAAGGATTCGTTCACGGCTACCGGTGAGGTTATCACCTTCGACGGTTTCCTGCGTGTCTATCGCGAGTCGTCCGATGATGATGCAGCTTCTACGGAAGGTGCTGTTGGTCTACTGCCGCCTCTTGCTGTAGGTGATATCCTCACGACAAAGGAGATTACGGCTACCGAGCGCTATACTTCAGCCCCCCAACGTTATAGCGAAGCTGCTTTGGTGCACAAACTCGAGGAACTCGGCATCGGTCGCCCCTCTACTTATGCTTCTTTCATCAGTACTATTCAACAACGTGAGTACGTCGTTCGTGAGGATGTGGCTGGTGTCGAGCGTAGCGTCTGTGTATTGCACCTTTGCGATGGGCATGTGATAGACACTACAGTCTCTGAGATATACGGCTCAGAGAAGTCCAAGCTAATCCCTACTGATGTGGGCATCGTTGTTAACGACTTCCTCACCCAACATTTCCCCGAGATTCTCGACTATAACTTTACGGCTGATATTGAGAAGGAGTTTGACGAGATAGCCACAGGCGAAAAAGGCTGGACAGACATTATCGCCCACTTTGATGCCGACTTTGAGCCCCTTGTTGATAAAGCTATGGCCGACAAGCCGGAGCATAAAGTTGGCGAACGGCTGCTCGGTACTGATCCCGTTAGTGGACGCCCTGTAAGCGTGAAGATAGGACGCTATGGTCCAATTGTGCAGATTGGCTCCGTTTCCGACACAGAGAAGCCCCGTTTCGCTCAACTGAAGAAAGGTCAGACGATTGATACCATAACTCTTGACGAGGCACTTGCTCTTTGTACTCTGCCACGTACGTTGGGCGAGGTGAACGGCAATCCGGTTACTGTCGGCAGCGGACGCTTTGGCCTTTATGTTCGTTATGATGGTCAGTTCGTTTCGTTGCCTGAAGGCAGCAATCCCCTCGTTATAACCCTCGACGAAGCTCTTAAGCTCTTTGACGAGCGTGCCGAGCAGCAAGCTAGTCGTGTCCTACGCGTTTTTGATGAAGACGCCGATGTGCAGATTCTCAACGGTCCCTACGGCCCTTATATCTCTGCACACGGTACGAATGTCCGGCTGCCTCGTGGCACAAAGCCCGAAACGCTCACTTTTGAGGACGTTCAAGCGCTTGTCCAGAAAGCCAAAGACACACCCGCTAAACCACGCCGGAAGAAAAGTTAAGAAAAAAGCTGATTAGAGTTGATTCTTAATAGAAATACTCAATCTAAATGATACGTCTTTTCTTGGTGGGTTTCATGGCCAGCGGCAAGACGACCCTTGGTCGTGCTTTGGCCGCCGATCTCGGACTTACTTTCATTGACACGGACAATTACCTTGAGTGTCGCTATCGTCAGACTATCTCTCAAATCTTCGCTACGCGTGGAGAGGAAGCCTTCCGCCAGCTTGAACGTACAATTTTACATGAAGTGGCTGATTTCGAGGATGTCGTTATCGCTGCAGGTGGTGGAACTCCCTGCTTTTTCGATAATATGGATTATATGAACGCTTGTGGCATTACCATCCACCTTGTCTGCCCTTCCGATGTTATCATTACCCGTCTCCGCATCAGCCGTACTCCTCGTCCTCTCGTCGCAGGCAAGACCGATGAGGAACTTCGTGCCTATATTGCCACTACCCTTGCAGCACGCGACTCTTTCTACAATCGCGCTCACTATTCCTTCCTCTCCCACCAACTCGAAAGTCGTGACCAAATTACCTCCTCCGTCGCCCGCTTTAAGCATGAGATTCTTGGGATGTAGTTACTTCCAGGCGTAGGGCAATAAGGTGGAGGATACGTCGGCGTTCGGTTTCGGAGGCCTGGTCAAGGGAATTGAGACAGCCGAAGAGGGCTTTCGAGTGGCGTAGCTCGCGTTCTTTGCGGCGAAGATAGCTGATAGAAGAACGGGGGTGGGGCTTATAATAGAAAACATTGGCATGCGAAGGGGTGACAAGGCAACGTCCGGCATGTTCTTCGATGAGATAAAAAAGTTCCTGCGGGTTGAATTGTGAGGGGTGACGGAAACGTTGTGAGATGTTGACGCGTAGTACGTCGGGATGAGTAGTGAAATAGTCTTCAAAGAAACTACGATGGAGGGGCAACGGTGTGTGTAAGAGGAAGAGAAAATGCCGGTGAGGACGCGGCGTATAGCGTAGGGTGTTTATAAGCAGCGATTTGAAACCCATCGGCTTGTGCCCGTCATGGCAAGGCTTGAGGGCATGGAGCAGGCGGGCGAAAAGAGTGCTATACCAACGACCATAGCATCGAGTAGCATCACCGACGTAGAAATCCTCGGGTGTGACGGGAGAAAGGAGGATGATGTCATCGTTAAAATAGATGTAGCGTTCGCTTAGATCAGGGATACGCCAGAGCAAGCTTTCGATGGAGTTGCAGTTGAAGGTTGGGAGACAGTCTTCGTATCCGCGGAAAATGACTGCGTGATCGATGACGGTATAGGGGATGTGTCCATCGGGAAAGTGGCGGTTGAGGTAGTCTTCAAGGTTTGGGGGAATCTGTTGGTCAGTAACGAGGAAGATGCGACGAATAAAGGGGGCGAAGCGGTTGATAGAGGCAATACAATAATAAACTTCACCCACGGAGGTGTAGCGCGTGGGGCCTGCGACATCATCGTGACGATCTTCGCCATGCTGGAGATAGCAGTCGCGCTTGGCGCGCCAGATGGGGTCACCCCCATCTACCCAAAGGACGACGGCGTCAATGGCGGTACTATCGGACATCTTATTATTTACGTTTTGACTGCACATGGGAATGGTTCAGATGAGGTTACGGAAGCGTTCGGGAATCTCGACGACCCATTTCCTACGAAGCATGGTGGGTTTATTCCAGGCATAGGGCTGTCGGAAAAGGTTCTGGATGCAACGTGCACGTTGGGTGGTTTGTTCCCATGTCTTGGGCGTGGATTGGGTGATGATATGGATGGTGCGTGCTCGGCGTTGGAGGTGAGCTTCCCATCCATCATCGCTTCGCTCGCCGTCGGTGAAGCGAGCTTTAAGCCGTCCATAATCTACGCAACCGAAGTGGAATAGATAGATTCCGTTGGCGATATGAAAGTTGTGATTTCGGATACGATGAAAGCCAGAGCCCCAGGGCACGGGGCGGGCAAGGACGGAGGTCTTAGAGTAGCGATCGCTGAGGAGGGCGTAACGGCGTTGGCTAAGAAGAGAGAGGGAAGGGTCGATGGGGGCCTCCTTCTGGAGGTGCTGGCCGACATCGATGCCGAAGGCAGAGAGGGATGTCGTGATGTGTTGGCTGCTTAGGTATTCGGGCAGGGATTGACGAAGTTCAGGGTCAACGATGAGAAATTCATCGGTGTCGGTACCAATGACGAGGTCGTAGCCGTCAGCAAAAAGCTCGGCAGCCTTTGCCGAGAGGAAATCGATCCGGCGGCGATCGGCTACAGAACGGCTGCCTTCGAGACGATTGACGGCAGTAATGTGGATACCTCCGAGAAGAGGCTTAGCGAAAGTTTGGTCGGTGCCATCAAGAAATACGTAGAGGTTTTCCGCTCCAAGTTGTGAGGCATAGTAGGATATCCAACGGTGGAGAAAAAACTCATCGTTGCGAACCATCGTGAGGGCGGCTATCTTACATGGGGTCGGCATCGAAGTGTATGGTTAGTCCTGAAAGAGCACCTTCGTCGTTAAGGTCATGGAGCAGTTGGCGCAGCTGGTTGCGCGCAACGGATGGCGGGTAGGAAGGCTCGAGTTTGAGCATAATCTTGCGGATGGAGTGTCCGCTGACGCGGCCGACGGCAGGAGCCTCGGGACCAAGTACACGAGCGGGACTGAAGAGGGTATCGAGGCGTAAGCGGAAGAGGTGGGAGGCATCCGTAAGACGCCGTTCATCGCGCCCACGCAGATAGATAAAGATGAGGCGGGTGAAGGGGGGGTAGCCAAAGAGTTGTCGTTCGTCAGTCTGCTCTGTATAGAAAGTGGGGTAGTCGTAATGTCGGACGTGAGCAACGACAGGCATATCAGCAGTCTTGGTTTGGAGGACGACGAGCCCTTGTCGGTCGCGTCGTCCACAACGTCCGGCGACTTGAGCCATAAGCTGGTAGGCTCGTTCGTGGCTGCGGAAGTCGGGGTAGTTGAGCATGGTGTCGGCATTCATGATGCCGACTACGCTGACGTGAGCAAAGTCGAGTCCCTTGCTGACCATCTGTGTACCGATAAGGATATCGGTACGATGGCAGGCAAAGTCATCGAGAATGTGCTCGTAGGCATCACGAGCCTGGGTGGTATCGAGATCAAGCCGCGCTGTGCGGGCTTCAGGCAGGAGGGCGTGGAGTTCCTCTTCGATGCGTTCGGTACCGAGTCCGAGAGGTTTGAGATGTGTCTCACCACAAGCAGGGCAAGCATCGGGCAGGCGATAGGCCGTGCCGCAGTAGTGGCAGACGAGTTGTCCGAGGCGGCGATGATAGGTGAGGGAAACGTCGCAACGGGCGCAGCGGGGCACCCATCCGCAGATGGGGCATTCCATCATGGGGGCATAGCCGCGGCGGTTCTGGAAGAGGATGGCTTGTTCGCCACGTTCAAGGGCCTCGCGGAGGGCGCCAAGCAGCCGGGGTGAGAAAGAACCACTCATGCGATGCTTGCGACGAAGGTCGCGGATATCAACAATCTCTATTTCGGGCATGAGGACGGCTCCCCAGCGTTCCATGAGGTTGACGAGGGTATATTTGCCTGTGAGGGCATTGTGGTAGCTCTCGAGACTAGGCGTGGCGGTACCGAGGAGGACGCGGGCATGAGCGTGATGGGCAGCGACGACAGCTACGTTGCGGGCATGATAGCGTGGGGCGGGATCCTGCTGCTTGTAGGTGTTCTCGTGTTCTTCATCGACGATAACGAGGCCAAGGCGTTGGAAGGGAAGGAACACGGACGAGCGGACGCCGAGGATGATGTCGTAGGGTTGGTCGGATAGCTGTCGAAGCCAGATGTCGGCTCGCTGGGCATCGGTACATCGGCTGTGATAGACGCCCAGCCGTTCGCCGAACACGCGGTGCAGACGGTCTGAAAGCTGGGTGGTGAGGGCAATCTCGGGGACGAGATAGAGCACCTGTCGTCCCTGTGCAATAGCATCGAGGGCGAGGTGTATGTAGATTTCGGTTTTGCCTGACGAGGTGACGCCGTGAAGCAAGGCTACGGGGCGCCGAGTCCAGGCCTCGCGCAACGCATCGGCAGCTTGTTGTTGGGCAGGCGTCAACGTCGGAGGTGGGGTTGGGGGTTCTTCTTGTACGTCGGCCTTCCGCCTGCTTCGGGGGCGTTTGCGCAGGGCAGGATGGAGCAATGGGGCGGGCAGGGCAGCCCGAAGAACGTCACCCTCAGTACAGAGGTAATAGTCGGCAATCCACGTCCAAAGCATCAGCTGATCAGGGGTAACGGCTGGTGCCGGATCAGGGTGGACGGCTATAATCTCCTTGAGCTTCTTCAGATTGTCAACGTCTTCTTCCTTGATGGCTGTAACGATGGCGGTATAGTGACGCTTGACCCCAAAGGGGACAATCACACGACTGCCCACCCTGACGTCTATGGCAAGGGCTGGAGGCAGTATGTAGGTAAACTTCCCCTCCAGCGGGAGGGGAAGTAAAACGTCAACGAGCGTCATCGGAGTATAGATATTACGGGAATAATCAGTATGACCCGATTGTCCCGAATGGATTAGAACAGAACAGCCAATGAGAGTTGCAGGGTGCCGGCTTTCACCTTTTCGGTGATGTCATCGACGGTCTTGTTGGCTTTCTCGTGAGCTGCGTTGTACTTGGTTCTCAGTTCTTCGTACTGCTCGGTGAGGGTTTTTGTGGAGTTGACGGGACCCTCTTCCTTCTCGATTTCCTGTATCTCGCTTCTGCTGAAGCTGACGGCTTCATAGGTGCTACCCCAGGGGATGTTGTAGTTGACACCTACCTGCAAATGCTTCAGGACGGTTGCGCCGATGCCGACATTGATGCTAAGCGCGCTCTTGTTGACGGCGTAGGCTACGATGCCCTGCTCTTTGCTGCCCGAGACGAACTGGGTGTTCTCACCAATGTTGAAGTCGAACTCAGGACCGGCAGCCAGAAATACTTTGAGAAGGTTGCCCAGCCCGAAGCCTAAGCGGAGATTAACAGGGAGGAGGACCGAGTTGTACTTAATGGTCTCGTTGGTGGGAGCGATGAGGCCTCTCTGGCTGTAGAGAGCTGCTACCTCGAAGCCAAGTCCGGCGAAGGGGATGTCGAACTCCATTTTCGGGCCGATGAAGAAGCCTTTGTAGGTGTCCTGTGAGAAGAAGTCTTCCTTGGTCATGGAGGTGAGACCGCTGACTTCGTTGTTAACAAGGTTAAGACCGCCCTTGATACCGAACGCAAACTGGGCGTTGGCGGGCATGGCGAACGCAAATGTCAGAGCCATTGCGGCTACGAAAGCTAGTTTTTTCATAATTCTCTTTTTAAAAATGTGTTTATACGGGGGCAAAGGTACGGCATTCGTTTTTATAAAACAAATAAACGCCACTTTTTTTGTGCATGTAGGTTGCGCGAACGCCGTGCGAATAGCCCACTACGCTAATCTGACAGAATAGTGCGTTATTTTTTTAGAGTAGTGCGCTACGTGGATAACGTAGTGGGTACAGAAATGGTATGACGGGGAAGGGAGGGCGAGTCGCTTTTACCTCAGTATGCTAATAACCTCGCGGGCAATAAGGAAAAGGAGTACGCCGCTGTAAATCAGCTTTAAGCCCGTTGTCAGCAGGAAGCCAAGGAAAGACGCTATGGCCACGCGAAGGGCTTTCCCCATCTCGGCATTTCCGATAAGTTCGCCCACGAACGCTCCGACGAAGGGGCCCACGATGAGGCCCGCGGGGGGGAAGCAGAACAGCCCTATCAGCATTCCGATGAAACATCCGCGCGTGCCCCACTTGCTGCCGCCTACCTTGCTCGTCATCCACGTGCTGCCGAAGTAGTCGAGCAGGCTCACCACAAGGAGCACGACGCCCCAGACGATGACGGAGGTGAGCGAGATGCCTGAGCCTCCGGGCACAAGGAAAAGCAGCAGCCAGCCAATCCACGAAAGCGTTGGCCCAGGCAACACGGGGACTACGCTTCCCACCAAGCCCACAAGGGCCAGTATAGCGGCAATGATGCAGAATGTTGTTGTCATTTTTTCTCTTTTGTTGATAACTCTGAATACTTCGGCAGCTCCGATGCCTTCTTGTCTTCTTCTATCAGCTTCAGCAGTTTCTCCACAGCCTCGGCTTCGGGGATATTCTTCTCCACGCATTCCTTGCCGCGATAGAGGCTGACTTTGCCGCGGGCAGCACCCACGTAGCCATAGTCGGCATCAGCCATTTCGCCAGGACCGTTGACGATGCAGCCCATGATGGCAATCTTCACGCCCCCGCCCAGGTGAGCCGTTGCAGCTTTGATGCGGGAAATCGTCGTCTGGAGGTCGTAGAGTGTACGTCCGCAGCCTGGGCAGGAGATATACTCCGTCCGCGTAAACCGCACTCGGGCTGCTTGGAGGATGGCGTCCTGCGTGTTCTTGATTTGCTCGGGCGTGATGAGGGGATTGTCGTTCGTCAGCACAAGGTCGCGCGCCAGACCGTCGATGAGTAGTGCTCCCGCGTCCATAGCCGCTTTCAGCTGAAGATCCTCAAGGACGCTTTCATCATAGTGGAGGGTGAGTGTGCCGTCCTTGATGGCGTTTTTTGCCAATGCTCTTTGCCGGGCACTCTCCTCGACATAGGACACTAGTTTGCGAGCTACGGGAATCTCCCGTTCAGGCTCTTCGGACAACGACACGCGTATGGTATCGCCCAGACCCTCGCCCAACAACGCGCCAATGCCTACGGCACTCCGGATGCGGCCATCCTCGCCTTCGCCAGCCTCGGTAACTCCCAAATGAAGCGGGAACGCCATGCCCTCGGCTTCCATCTGGCGCACGAGCAGGCGTACCGTCCTCACCATCACAACCGTGTTGCTAGCCTTTATGCTCAGTACTACGTCCGTGAAACCTTCTTCCACGCACACCCGCAGGAACTCCATGCACGACTCTACCATCCCTTCGGGAGTGTCGCCATAACGGCTCATGATACGGTCGCTGAGGCTGCCGTGGTTGACGCCGATCCGGATGGCCGTACCATGTTCTTTGCAGATGTTCAGGAAGGGTACGAGGCGAGCGCGGATTTTCTCCACTTCAGCAGCATATTCAGAATCGGTATACTCTATCTTTTTGAATGTTCGTGCTGTATCGACGTAGTTGCCAGGATTAATGCGCACCTTTTCCACAATCTGCGCGGCGACGTCGGCCACGCGGGGATTGAAGTGGACGTCGGCAACAAGCGGCGTGGTGATGCCTTCGGCCCGCAGGGAGGTACGGATGTTGCGCAGGTTTTCTGCTTCGCGTATGCCCTGGGTGGTGAGCCTTACGTACTCGCCTCCTGCCTCAATAATGCGCTTGGCTTGTGCTACGCAGGCGGTGGTGTCATCGGTAGGCGTGGTGGTCATGCTTTGCACGCGGATGGGGTTGTCGCCGCCGAGCGGCGTGTCACCGATGTGGACGACCGTTGTCCTACGCCGTTGATAATAAGGATTACTCATAAATGACTAGTAGCCCCATTAGTTACATTTGTATTCGTATTTCACCTCGGCAAGGTCAGCGTTAGCTTTCTCGATTTTACGCTTCAGTCCTTCCTTGTAGTTGGCAAAACGAGCAGCCAAGTCGGCGTCTATGAGGGAGAGAATCTGTACGGCCAGGATGGCGGCATTCTGTGCTGCGTTGATACCTACGGTAGCGACGGGTATGCCTGGAGGCATTTGTACGATGGCGAGCAGGGCGTCCATGCCTTCGAGGGTGCTCTTGATAGGTACGCCGATGACGGGGACGGTAGTTTGCGCGGCGATGACTCCCGGCAGGTGAGCTGCCATACCTGCGGCAGCGATGATAACCTTGATGCCTCGCCCTACAGCCTCGTGGGAGAACGTGGTGACGGCCTCAGGGGTGCGATGGGCGCTGAGGGCGTTAATTTCAAACGGCACTCGCATTTCGTTCAGGAATGCGGCGGCTTTCTCCATGACGGGCAAATCGCTTGTGCTGCCCATGATGATACTGACGATAGGATTCATTCTATTTACGATTGACATTTTTAATTTACTTTTTCTTAACCATTATTGCCTTCTCATCTTGGCGATAGGGATGGAGAGTGCTTCGCGATATTTGGCTACGGTACGTCGGGCGACGTTGAAACCCTTTTCGTTCAGCAGGGTAGCGAGTTTGTCATCCGTCAGCGGGTTGGACTTGTCCTCGCCATCGACAAGGGCTTTCAGCTCCTTCAGCACATCGTTCAGGTTGATGTACGTCTCGGATTCCTCGCCACCTACTTTCACCCGCTTGTTGGAGAAGAAATACTTGAGGGGGAAGATACCGAAGCGTGTCTGAATATACTTGGTGTTGCTGACGCGGGAAATGGTGGAAATGTCGTAACCCGATGCCGTTTCCACGTCCTGCAATATCATGGGTTTTAGCGTTTCCTCGTCACCTGTCTGAAAGAAATCTTTTTGGATATCGACGATGGCCCGCATGACGGCGTTGAGCGTCTGTTCCCGTTGCCGAACGGCTTGGATGAATCCTTGGGCACTATCGATTTTCTGTTGCAGGAACTTGGCCGCCTCGCGTTGGGCAGGAGTGCCGTTCTTGGATTGTGCGGCAAGCATCTCGCGGAACTCGCTGCTGATACGGAGGGCAGGCAGTCCGCCGTTGTTGAGGACGGGCACGGCTTCGTCGCCTTCAGAGTCCATGACGAAGTCGGGCACCAGCTGCTGCATACCTTTTCCCACCATTTCGCTCAAGGAACTGCCTGGATGGGGATTAAGGCGCGTGAGCTCGGTAAGAGCTGCGTCTGTATCTTCCTTACTGATACCGAGGGTATCGGGTATGCGGTCCCAGCGTTTGGCGGCAAAATCATCGAAGCACTCTGTAAGAATGCGTCGCGCCGTTGAAGATTGTTGACTTGTCGGCTTATTGTCTTGTTGATCTTCGCACTCCGTCCGTTGGATCTCATTGCGGTTGAGCTGGAGCAGGAGGCACTCTTGCAGGTTACGTGCGCCAACTCCTGCAGGGTCGAACTGCTGAATGACGTGAAGGACGCCTTCCACCTCGTCAGCCGTTGTATCAATGTCGGCCTTAAAAGCCAAGACCTCCACGATTTCGTGGATGCTTTTGCGTAGCCAGCCATCGTCGTCGAGCGACCCTACCAAAAAAAGCCCGATGGCCTGCTGCTTGTCGGTAAGCGGTTGTTCACCGAGTTGTTCCTTAAGCAGGTCAAAGAACGAGATGCCGGCATCGATGGGAATTTCCTCGCGGGGTGTGGTCTCGCTGCCTGTCCGGTAATCGGACGAGTTGTCGTTGTCGTCGTCGAACTCCGTGTCGGCATCGGCCGTTGTCCCCATCGAGTCGCCTTCAAGCTCGTCGGTAATATCGTCGTCGCCAGAGTCGTCAGCAGTATCGTCAATAGGACGTTCGTCAGCCGAACCCTCTTCAAGAGCGGGATTATCGAGTATTTCGGTCCGCACGCGATCCTCCATTTCTTGTGTGGATAGCTGCAATAAATTGACCACCAGCATCTGTTGAGCTGACAGCCGTTGCTGTTGCGTCTGCAACTCTTGTTGCTGTTCTACCTGTGCATTATCAAAGACTGCCATATTCCTCTAACCTTTAATCTTTCATCTCTAATTTAATACCGAAAGCTGCTGCCGCCAAAAAACTCTCGTAGGAGCGACGTGGGCGGGATAGCCTTGTCGGGGATGGACTTGAAGTATTCGATGTAACCAAGCAGCCGTTGTGCCGTTTCATATGCCGAAGACGTTTTGTGAACCTCCTGTAAAATGGGCTCCAGTTTCCGTTTCATCACAGCCAGTTCGTAGAGGAACGACGAATCAAATAGCGCGTCAGCCTCTCCGATGAAGGGCATAATCCATTTCTCTTCGCCACGGCGGACGGAGGGCCACCGAAGGATGGTTTCCTCAGCGGGGAATCCGCGATATTGGCTGTCGCGCAGTATGCGGCGCAGCAGGCGGTTGTCCGTAGTGACGATGGTTTGTTGCCCATCGAGGGATACGTCGCTGAGCACGGAGCAGAAGATGCTATATTTGGCACTCTCCGCCACGCTTTCCGTCAGCAGAGGATTGAGGGCGTGGATTCCCTCGATAATCAGCACCGTGTCCGTGTCACACGTCAGAGGGTCGCTACGCCACTCGCGCTGTCCCGTCTCGAAGTTGAAGCGCGGCAGCCGTACCTCTTTTCCGGCGATGAGTGCCAGCAACTGTTCGTTGAACAGGTCGAGGTCGACGGCATAAAGCGATTCGAAATCGTAGTTGCCGTCATCGTCTTTCGGCGTGAGGTGACGGGGAACGAAGTAGTCGTCCGTTGAGAGAGCTACGGGTTTCAGTCCTACGGCCATCAGCTGTACTGACAGACGTTTGCTGAATGTGGTCTTTCCCGATGATGACGGTCCGGCGATGAGCACCACGCGGATAGTGCCCCGTTCGCAGATTTCGTCGGCCATGGCGGCAATTTGCCTAACTTGCAGCACCTCTGTGACGTTGATGATGTCGCGGATGTCGCCCTGTTCCACTCTGCGGTTGAAATCGCTGACGGTAGCCACGCCCGTGATTTCCGCAGGAGCTTTGTATGTGATTTTTTTCTTGTCTGTTTGCATATTTGTTCGGTTTTTACTACTTTTGCAGCGCAAAGGTAATGAAAAATCCTGAAAACGTATGACAGTTCTCTCTTTTTTAAAACTTTTAGGTTGCCTAGCCCTGTTGATGTACGGCATGAAAGTGATGAGTGAATCGCTCCAGAAACTTGCCGGTGGACATCTGCGTAACATCATGGGCGCTATGACGCGCAACCGCTTTACGGGCCTTCTGACAGGTACTTTCGTGACGGCTTCCGTCCAGTCGTCCACGGCTACTACGGTCCTTACCGTCAGCTTTGTCAATGCCGGCCTGCTCACATTGGCCCAGGCCATCAGCGTCATCATGGGTGCCAATATCGGGACGACGGTTACCGCGTGGCTGATGGCGTTCTTTGGCTTCTCCGTCGACATGAGCAGCTTCGCCTGGCCCATTTTCCTCATTGGCATCGTCCTTTTATTCCAGAAGAAGAGCACAGGAAAGTCTGTGGGAGAATTTTTGTTCGGCTTCGCCTTTCTGTTCTTTGCCCTCTCCACGCTGCGTATGAATGCGGCTGAAATGGACTTGGCGCACAACGATGCCATCATCCACTTCTTCTCCTCCTTCGACCCTGACAGCATTTGGACGACGCTGCTCTTCCTGCTTATCGGCGGCGTACTCACCATGTGTGTCCAGTCATCGGCAGCCATCATGGCCATCACCATGCTCCTCTGCTCGTCAGGCGTCATGCCCATCTACCAGGGTATTGCCCTTGTGATGGGCGAGAACATCGGCACCACCATTACGTCTAATGTTGCAGCTCTCTCTGCCAGTACCCAGGCTCGCCGTGCTGCCCTTACCCACCTTATCTTTAATATCTTTGGTGTCGTGTGGGTGCTTTGCATCTTCCGCCCGTTTATCAACATGGTCTGCTCCCTTGTCGGTTTCGATCCCCTCTACGTCCCCACGACGGAAGCCGATATCGCCCATAACAGCACGATGGTCAACTATGCCCTCTGCGCCTTCCACACTTGCTTCAACCTCTGCAATGTTCTTATCCTCATTTGGTTCATCCCCCTGCTGGAGCGCATTGTCTGCCGTCTTATCAAGGGCAAGGAGGAGGACGAGGACACCCGTCTGCGCTACATCTCTGCAGGTATGCTCAGCACAGCCGAACTATCGCTTCTCGAAGCCCGCAAGGAAATCAACCTCTTCGCCCGTCGCATACAGCACATGTTTAGTTTCCTGCCCGAACTGCTTCATTTGACAGATGAAGACGAATTTTCAAAACTCTTCTCACGCATCGAGAAGTATGAAAGCATTTCGGATAACATGGAAATAGAGATTGCCAACTACCTGAACAAGGTGTCTGAAGGACGTCTGAGCCCTGAAAGTAAGCTTGACATCCGCAGCATGCTGCGTGAGATATCTGAGATAGAGAGCATTGGCGACAGCTGCTACAACATGGCTCGTGCTGTCAACCGCAAGTTCCAGTCCTCCGAGGACTTCACCCCCGAGCAGTATCGGCACATCGACCATATGTTCACCCTTTGCGATCGTGCCCTTGAGCAGATGATTTCTCTGCTGGACGACAAGACCGGCACCATCGAGCCCGTGCAGAGCCTCAACATCGAGAATGAAATCAACAACTACCGTACAAGCTTGAAGGAAAAGAACATCATCGATGTAGGTGAGCAGAAGTACGACTATCAGATGGGCGTCCATTACATGGACATCATTGGCGAGTGCGAGAAACTGGGTGACTACGCCATCAACGTCGTTGAGGCTCATGCCCACGTCCGCCTGACGACATAATTGTGGTCTATTTGTGAATAAGTTTTCTTCGGAGGAATGCCGAAGTTCCAGAAAAGAACGGAGTCTTGGTATCTATAGCCGAAAAAGAATATGAGTAAGCACAGTTTCAAAGAATGGTTTGCAACGACCCGCTATTGGTCATTCCCTGTTTCCACGATGCCCGTCATCGTGACGTTTGCCTATTTGTTCGGCAAGGGGCTCGTCCCTTCCGGCATACAGCCATGGACGATACTGGTGTTGGCGCTGCTAGGTGTCGTGCTGCTGCATTCGGCAGGTAACCTGCTGAGCGACTGGTTCGACTACCGGAGTGGCGTGGATAACGAGCAGGCCTTTGCCGTGCCCAACCTGGTGTTCGGCCGCTTCAAGCCCAAGGAATATCTGACGCTCAGCATCATCCTCTTTGTCGTGGGTGTAGCAGTCGGCCTGGTCCTCGTCGGGCTGAGTGGTATGGGCGTGCTGATGGTCGGCGTAGTGGGGGTAGGACTCACGGTACTCTATTCGTTCCTGAAGTACCACGCATTAGGCGATTTGGACATCTTCATTATCTTCGGCGTGCTGCCCGTCATCGGCCTTGCTTACGCCATCACCTCCAGCTGGTGCTGGGACGCGCTGGTGATTTCTCTGCCGATCGGACTAATCACTGTTTCCGTCCTACATGCCAATAACACCTACGACATCCCTTCTGACCGTGCTGCCGGCATCAAGACCTTTGCAATGCTTCTCGGTGAGCGGACGTCAAGCGTGCTCTACCGCCTTTACATGGTTTTGCCCTTCCTCTGCGTGGCTGTGGCCGTTGTGACGGGGTGGTTACATCCGTTGTCGCTTCTTTGTCTCCTAGCGGCGGTAAAGGCCTTGCAGAACTTCAAGCAGGCTGCCACTTATCCTACAGCCGGCCGTGAGGCCATGAAGGGGCTCGACTTCCGCTCCTCGCAGCTGCAACTACAGTTCTCGCTCTTGTTGGCGGCCGGGTTGTTCATTTCGCATTGGCTATGACGCGCGACGCCTCGAAACTCGTGATTGCCGTAGGGGTGGCAGCACTCCTGTGGTTCTACATGTTCAGCCCCTGGACGGCGGGCAGGCCCAACTTCTGGATAGTGATGTCCGTGGCAGCTATTGTGCTGACTACGCTGACCATTACCTTCACCCTCGACCGTACGTCGTTGGCAAAGGTCGAGAAGCCGTTGCTGCAGCTGGTGGGAGGAGTGGCGATTGCCTTTGCCCTATGGGGCGTGTTCTGGGTCGGCGACAAGTTGTCGTCCATGATGTTTTCCTTTGCCCGTCCGGAAGTCGATGCCGTCTATGCCATGAAGACTGGATTGCCGCCATCGGTTATTACCATCTTGCTGCTGGCGTTAATAGGCCCTGCCGAGGAATTGTTCTGGCGTGGCTATGTGCAGCGGACACTTGCGCGGCTGCTGCCCGGCCGGCGCGCGGCGGACGTGGCGTTTGTGATGACGGCGGTAGTCTATGCGCTCATTCACGTTTGGTCGCTGAACTTCATGCTGGTGATGGCGGCGCTGGTGGCAGGCTGTGTGTGGGGATTTATCTTCCGCCTCTGCCCCAAGGCGCTCCCTGCGCTCATCATCAGCCATGCGCTTTGGGACGCCCTCGTTTTTGTGATATTGCCGATATAGGGCTATCAGCCTCAAATCCTTTTTTATAAGATTTGCCGATGGATACAGAATACGGTTTTCATGTGAGCTTTGACGGCAACCTTTGAACAGTAATTATTAGTATAGTTATAAATCATTTCTTTTTTGCCTCTTTCACTTGCGGATGCGAACCACTTCCGAAATACCCCTGCTCACCTGAAAACGGTATTCTGTATCCATGCTGATTATAGGGTGGAACTATTCCAATGGGCTGGCGATGCAACGCAGTGGACTGCGTTCCCATTCCAATGGGCTGGGAGATTATCCCACTATACACAGATAATCATTTTTAAAAAGATTTTTGTATTTCTCTCGGTTTGAACTATCATTAATCTACGTTTTTAGCTACTCATGCTCGGAAAAATAGAAAAAAATTTTTTTTTTCGCTTGCTTACTCGTACCTTTGCAGCCGCATTTACCGAAATGATGCGTTGCTCGGATGGCGGAATCGGTAGACGCGTTGGTCTCAAACACCAATGGGGTAACACCCGTGTCGGTTCGACCCCGACTCCGAGTACGACAGAAAAGGCTCCTTTCGTGGGAGCCTTTTTTCATGTTTTCTATAAAGATGTGTTGATAAGAAATCAGCGCTTCTGACGACGGACGGAGAGACCTCCGGAACCAGAGGAAGAAGAGGATCTGTTCTTTGTTGAGGCTTTCTCCTTCTTGGCTGAAGGTGCTTTGGTGCGGGTGGGCTTCGTCTGGGCCTTTTGGGGTGTGTTTTTGGCGGTAGCCTTGGCCGTGCGGGTGCGGCGCAGAAAACTTTTGCTTTCGACAGCGGTGGTGTCCTCGGGCTCAGGCTCGGCGGTGCCCCAGAGGTTATGCTCGAAGCCGCGCAGCTCGCCTTCTATACGCTCGCGGGCCACGCGCAGGGCGGTGTCACCCTTTGCCTCATCGGAGAGGAGCTTGTTCTGCAGGTTGGCGGTTTTGTAAATTTCGCCTTCGTACTGATGCTTGACGAAGTAGTCGTCGAGGCTCATGTTGGAAACATTGTTGTAGGAGCTGGTCATGACGGGCGTCATGCCGAAGTAAGCGCTGACCTCGTCGTAGTTGAGCCAGAACATAGGGAACTTGGTGACGGATTCGTCGCTGTCGCCGTATTCGCCCGAACGATGCTGGACGGGGCAGATAGCCGTAACCTTCGTGCCCGTGGTGGCCGTGCGCTGGTCGTAGTAGCTGCTCTCCTTAATGAAGTAGCTGAGCACTTCGCCTGAGGGGATGTCGGCATCGGCGATGGTGATATGGCCGTCCTTCTCATTTTCCGTATAGTAAATGTAGAACTTCTCCAGCAGATCCTTCACCTTGTATTTGTTCTCCTCGGTAAACAGTTCGTTGCCGTCGGAACGGTACTCGTAGGCGGGCACTTTGCCGTCGACCACTAGGCGGAGGACAAGCGTGAAGAGGTTGACGCGGTCACCAAGCGGCTCAACGGGGTAATAGAGGGCGGCATTAGCCTCCTTGGTGAGGTCGAGGATGCGGTAGATGTCGCGCTTCCAGACTACGTCGGAGGGGGCTGGCATCTGACCCGTATATTGCGACTTGGCGCGTTCGCTGAGGGCGGTGCCGTTGTCGGTCTTTCCTGCGGCGTCTTTCTGAACGCGGCTCTTGGGCTGCGCAGCGACCGTCAGGATGCTCATGAAAAGGGCAAGAGGGATTATTATGAGACGTTTCATATTCTTTTTTTAGTCGTCTGGTGGTGAATAGTCAAATCATAGATCAATTGAGAATGACTTCAAGGGTAGAGGTGAGCTGGCGCTGGACGCCATCGGGGCCTTGGGCCTTGACGTTGGAGATGTAGAAGCGCTTGCCGCGCTGGAGACGGTTCATGGTAGCTTTCTGGCGGGAGGAGAAGAGGGCACCATCGGATATCTCAGGCATGGCATTACCCATGTTGTCAAAGGTGACCATCTCGAAACTGATGACCTTGAAGCCGATGTTGAGCAGTCCGTCGTCAATAGCGGCGATGATGCCGTCGGCCTTCATGAGGCTCTGTTTAGGCAGCTTGGCGCCGCCGCCACGGTAGCGCTGGGTGTTGCCGTTGGCATCGACATATTCAATCATCGGCGTCGGGTCAGGCAACTGGCGCACACGGAACTTGTAGTCGCCCATGCTCTGTACACGGCCGTCTTGCTCGGCGCTGACGGCGATAATGACATCCTGGCCAATCTTAGCCGGGCGGCAGATGTAGCCCTTGCCGTTCTTGGTGAGTGTGCCGTTGCCGTTGCTGATGCGGGCAGAAACCTTGTTGGCTGGGACACCAGGGACGGATATCTCGATAGGGTTGTCATAACCAGCATAGAGGACGTTCATCATGGTGGCAGAGACGGTAGCCACAGGGTCAACAACGGTGTACTTCTGCGAGAAGGGACGCTGGACAACGTCGCCTGAGCCGTCGGTAGTCTCGATGTAGCCGTTGAGGGTGAAGTCGCCTGTTGTGGGGCAAGGTACTTCGTACCAGCCGTTGTTGGTCTGCACGAGCTTGCCGCCCACATAGATGTCAGGGCGCTGGGTGGTATCTACGGCTGCCATGACGATGCGGGCCGAGAAACGTCCGCCACGCACCACGTTCTGCGAGGTGGGGATGACGTAGGCGTCGAGGGAGTTGACGCGGACGTCGGAGGCGTCGATGTTGGTAACCAGCGTGTGGAGCACTTCGCCCTCGGCATAGCGCACATCGCTCTGCAGCTTGGTTAGTTGGGTGACGGCGGCAGCCACAGGCATATTCTCGAAGTTGTATTCCTCCCAATTCTTGCCAAGGGTAGAACCTTTCAAGGGAACTTCGGTATTGAAGTTGTCGCTGATGATGCGCGTTTGCATGCTGTCGGTAACCATCTGGAGGATGGCCTCGCGGTAGCGGTTGATGCGGTCGAAAAGATTATGTCCTTCGCCGGTACCCGGAGCAAGCATCACCTGCGTGGATGCCTCGAGGTTGTCCCTGTTCTTAATGTCGCGTACGTTGCCCTCCTTGCCGTCGGACATGATGACCATGCGGGTCTTGAGGTCTTCGGCAAAGGTATAGAGGCTGTCAGAGAGCTGACGGACGTACTGTGCCTTTTCATACCAAGAGCGTACCTTCTCAGGATTTTTCGTCATCTGCTGCTCAAAATGCTCGTAAAGGGCCTGATTCTGAAGTGTGGCATTGTCGGCGCTGCGCGTCAGGCCGTCACCAACCACGGTGAAGCCGTTGAGAACGTCGCTCGATACGTTCATAGCCAACATGGCCATGAGCACCACGTACATCAGATTGATCATTTTCTGACGAGGGGATACGCGTTTTGTGTTCTTTGCCATAATCCTATTATAAATTAGGAATTGGAGTCGGGGTTGGTGTTGCGTCCGCCCATGTTGACTGTCATGGACTCGAGCATGCGCTTATAGACGGCATTGAGTTCCTCAATCTGGTCGGCCATGCGTTGGGTCTGGGCGTTGACGCTGTCGATATTGTTGATTTGTCCGCCGAGGCTCTTGAGGTGAAGCTCGTAGATGGTGTTGATGCTGGTGAGGTTGCGGCTCAGGCGTTCCATCTCGTCGGAGCAGTTTTCCAGCTTCTCGGCCTGCTCAGCCACATGGATGAACGACTCGGAAATCTCGCGTAGACGTTCGACGTATTCGGTGGTGACCTTTTCCATTTCGGGGATATCGACGGTACCGCCATGTCCGATGATGGTGGGCGCTTCGCCAATGACGGCAGGGCCAGCGGAAGGTTGCCCCTCGGCATCCACTTGCTCGCCTGCTGTCCCGCTGACCGGTTGCCCTGCGGTCCCTCCGATAATGATAGGGCCGTTTGCGGCATTGGCAGCAGCGGCAGCGGCATTGGCGGCAGCCAAGTTGGCCATAGCTGCTAGAGCCTCGGCATCGATGGGCTGACCGTCGGTCTTGATGACGGGGATATCGGCAGGGGCAGCAGCCACGCCTGCGTCTGCAACAGCACCTGCAACGAGGGGTGCTCCACCACCTATTACGATAGGCCCACCAGCGGTGCCGCTACCTTCAACCTCGGCACCGTTGCCAAGCGTAGAGGCCTGACGGTCGAAACCGGAGATAATGAACACGATTACTTCGGTGCCCATACCGATGAACAGCATGAGGTCAGCGCCCTTGATGTGTGTCAACTTGAACAAAGCACCAAGGATGACGATGGCGGCACCCCAGCTGTAGAGGAAGTTCAGGATGGTCTGGCCCGTCTTGGTCTCCAGAAAGTCCTGTAAACGGGTTATAATGTTTTTGTTTTTTCTTTCCATAGTTTCAATTATTTATCGCTTGAGTAACTTTTTGTTGGTTCCTACGTATGAGCGGACGCAGCGGAAACCGATGTAGGAACGGCTCTCGTTCTGGTACTCATAGCCACGGCTAACGCTTTGGATGAAGCGCTCAGGGTCTTTCCACGAGCCGCCGCGCACGGTCTTCTTCTTCATGTAATAGGGGTCCTCGGGGGCGGCGTTGTAATAAAGTTCAGGGTTCATGTCGCTCATCTGCAGGACGCCTGCCTCGGTATAAACCGTCGATGTCCATTCAGCCACGTTACCTGCCATGTCGAAGAGGCCGTGGCTGTTGGCGCTGTACGAACCCACCTTTGTGGTGATGAGGCTGCCGTCCTTCGTGTAATTACCTTTCTCGGGCTTGAAGTTGGCATAGAAGCAACCCTCGTCGCTATGGGTGCCGTCCTCTAGCCAGGGGAAGAGGCTGCCCTCCTTGCCGCGCGCGGCATACTCCCATTCGGCTTCGGTGGGAAGGCGGTAGCGCTGCACATACTTGGCCTGCGGGCCAAGGCCGCGCAGCAGGAAGTCCGTGCGCCACACGCAGAAGGCGTTAGCCTGCTCCCAACTCACGCCCACAACAGGATAGTCGTTGTAATTGGGATGGCTGAAGTAGAGCTGCATGTACATCTCATTTTGAGCGTTGGGGAAGTCGTTCACCCAACAAGTGGTATCGGGGAAAATGTTGATGATGTAGGTGTTGAGAAAGTCGTACGGGCCACTGAGCGGACGCACAATGTTCTCCCTGCGGATATGCCCTTCCTCATCGATGTAGGCAGTGTCCTTCGAGATCATGATGACTTCGTCAGGATTTATCTTCGTATCGGTATTGCGGACGCGCTTGGAAGGGTCTAGCTGGTTTTTACGGAGGGCAGCCTGGGCATAGTCGTATATTTCGTAACGGTAGTTGAGCTGCGTCACGTCCAGTTCTTTTTTGCCTGTGATGGGGTTCACCCTGTACATACTTTCAATGGCAATCTTCTGGTCCTCAGTGGGCTTGCGCCAGGGGATAGTCTTCTTCCAGTTCAGGTAGGGTGTGATGGGTTCACCGTTCTTGTCCTCTTCAATCTTGAAGGTCTCATCGCCACCGTAGGCAGGGTCGGCAAGACGTTCACGGATGATGGAGTCGCGCACCCAATAAATAAACTGTTTGTACTCGGCATTGGTGATTTCGGTGTCGTCCATCCAGAACGATTCGACTGAAATCTCGCGATAAGGAGCGCTGGAACCCCACAGGCTGTCGGTCTCCTCTTCGCCCAGCTTCAACGAGCCACGGGGGACGAGCACCATGCCAAAGGGTGCGGGCTCCGAGAAGGCCTGCGCCCCATTACCCGTCAATTCGCCGCCCGCCATCGTGGCATTGCTGCTGCCGGCACAAGAGGCCAACAGCATTGCACAAGCGGCGAAGATGAAAAACATTGTCCTTTTCATATATTCTTTTAATATTTTTTTCTATCAAACATCTTCAAATTATCAAATCTATAAGTATCTTACACTTTTATGTTTATTCCTTCCTTTCTTTCCTATGTCAAGGTCCATCACATATCCTATGCAAAGGTCATGGCTTCCGTAAATGATGCCTACGCCCGTGGTGAACAGCTCGTACGCGTAACCAAAGGTGAAACTGTTGAATTCTGCTCCCAGCAGGATGGAAACGGAGGAGAACGGACTGTAAGTCAAACCAGCGTAATATTTTTTTTCGTCCCAGACGTAGGTCCCACGCACCGTGATGTCGGCTCTCCAAGCCACCAGGTTGGTCAGCAGTTGCACCGAGGGCTGCAAGGATAATAACGGATTTTTCAGCAGGATATTGCATCCACCCTGTAAAATATAGCTCCTGCGCACCTTCATTTCGTTGGTTTCTCCCAATTCCAGGGCGGGAGCTGTTAAGTGCATTGAGGCCAATCCAGCATAGAAAACATTGTTCATGTAGCTTACTCCGGCACCGAGGTCAAGGGCTTGTCCTTCTACTTTCGACGAGGGGATGGCAGGGTCGTTTTTCTCCTCCACCTCTGCTTTGCTACCGTCGAATGATTGAGTGAGCATGCCTGCGCTGACACCGAAACACAACTTTCCGCCCCAAAGGCTCATGCGGTAAGCATAGCCGCCATAAAGCCGCTGGTTGTTGAAAAGACCGATTTTGTCGCTCATCATGCCGCCCTGTACGGCATGCGATTTGCTCTCGCCCGGCAAAGCGTAATCAGCGGCTACCAGCATAGTGGCAGGCGCATTTTTGTACCCCGCCATCTGCATGCTGTATGTAGCCTGCACGTTCATCCGTCCTGACACTCCTGCCAAGGCAGGGTTGTAGTAATTCTGCAATGACCAGTAATGGGTAAAGTGCATATCAAATTGCGCATTCACCTCTGTAGCAAGAATCAGCAGGAACCCAATTAGGATGAGTTTTTTTCGTTTCATACTATCTTTTAAACGTAAAAAATAATATTATATTATATATTGGTTTACAAAAAACCGAATTACAAACCATTTGGCTTACTATAAACCAAAAAACTCACAAAAAGCCCTTATCTCGTGTTTTCCCTTTCTCGTTATTTCACCCCGAAGGGTCGTATTTCATCCCTGTATTTGAATTTTCGTCCCCAAAAGTAGCCTTATACCCCCATTTAAGCCCTGTTTGCGAAGGAAGCTGTAACTTTGCAGTGAAAATAAATAAAAAGCTCGAAAATGAATAATGTAATGACATTAGAAATGCCCTCGCAGATGCGAATCGATAATGCTGCAAACATCTATCCTGCATCATTGAGCAAGTACTATGCCTCCCTATATCGTATTTACGTCTCCCTCTCTGACTATGTTGATCCCGTCCTGTTGCAGCAGGCGCTTGAAACTGTTACAGAGCGTATTCCCACCTTCCGCTGCGGATTGAAGAGCGGCACGTTCTGGTGGCACCTGCGTCGTCTGGACAAAACTCCTCAGCTGATGCCGTTGGCTCCGCTCAATCATTTCCACTTTCGTGACAATCGCGGATTCCTTTACCGCGTCAGCGCCGACGGCAACCGCATCGTTCTTGATGTCTTTCATGCGCTGGGCGATGGCTACGGCGGCGAGGTTTTCCTGATGACGCTTACAGGTGAGTATCTCCGCCTACGCTACGGCATCAGCATCAACTATAACTGGCTCGTACTTAATCCGTCGGATTCACCCGCTGTGGAAGAATTTGAGGACAGTTTCAAGAGTATTTTCTCCGGCCGTAGTGGAGCCTTGGAAAAAAACGACGATGCCTACCATATCAAGGGGCGTAAGCTGCCCTTCGGCGGATTGCGTGATATGCGCGTGGTGCTTTCTGCCGACGAGTTCCTGCCCGTTTGTAAGCAGTATGGCTGCTCTGCTACGGAACTGCTGACGGCCATGATGCTGCAGGCTTTGCAGAATCTTCACAGCAAGGATGGCGATCGTCGTCGCTCGAGTGTGCTGAAGGTGAGTGTCCCCATTAACCTGCGGGCTTTCTATCCTAGCCGTACGCTCAGGAATTTTTCGTCTTACGTTAACTTAGGTGTAGATGTGCGCAACGGCTGTTTCCCACTTGCCGAGTTGGCTACGTTGGTGAAGAATCAGAAACGCGTGGCACTTCTACCTGATAATCTTGAGCCGAAAATTGCGGAAAACGTGGCGTTGGAGGAGAATCTCGCAGTACGTTGTCTGCCGCTGCTCATAAAACGCCCCATCATCGACTACATCAACCGTCGTCACGGAGACCGCTATTGTTCGCAGACCTTCTCGAATCTCGGCAACATCAGCCTCCCTACAGCCATGCAACCCTACGTTACTGGCTTCGAAGCCGTATTGGGCCGTCAGCGTGGCAACAGCGGAGCTGTAGCCTGCGTGGGCTATGGAGGAAAACTCTATGTTCATCTTTCGCGTAACATCTCAAATGACGATTTCGAGCGTAACTTCCTCGCCCAGTTTGATGGCTTTGGCATCCCTGCCGATGTCTCCCACAGCATCCTAGCATAAATAGGCTGAAAAGGCACGGCGTCCTTTTATCTATCGAATAATTATATTACCTGATAAGGAGGCTATTCATTCCCCTATGTAGTCCTTTTTGTGCTTGGCTCTGCGGGAATAGAGTTTCTTTGAGCAGTGGATACGGGTTTGGGCGTGGAATCCAGGTCCGAGGAGTTCCTGTTCTGCTTCGCGACTTCCTTTACGGGATGCCGCAATATAATCAGAGAAGGTGGTTCGCTTTTTCATCGTTCAGCAAAAGCAAATAACTTGGAGGCAACACGACGCTACGCTAGTGCCTGCTCAATGTCAGCGATGATGTCGCGGACATCTTCAATGCCTACCGAAAGACGGATGAGGTCGGGGGCTATTCCTGCCTGGCGGAGCTGTTCGTCGGTGAGCTGGCGATGGGTATGGCTGGCGGGGTGGAGCACACAACTGCGGGCATCGGCCACATGGGTGACAATGCAGATGAGCTTCAGACGGTCCATAAAACGGATGGCATCCTCGCGCGTACCTTTCAGGCCAAAGGCGATGACACCACAAGAGCCGTTCGGTAGGTACTTTTGGCTGAGGGCATAATAGGGGCTGTCGGGTAGGCCGCTGTAGTTAACCCATGCCACCTTGTCGTTCCTCTGCAGCCATTCGGCTACGGCCTGGGCATTCTCGCAGTGGCGTCTCATGCGCAGATGGAGGCTCTCAAGACCGAGGTTCAGGTAGTAGGCATGCTGCGGAGACTGTATGCAGCCCAAATCACGCATCAGGTGGGTGGTGGCCTTTGTGATGTAGGCTGCACGCCCGAAACGCTGGGTGTAGATGAGTCCATGGTAAGACTCGTCCGGAGTGGTCAGCCCGGGGAAGAGGTCTGCATGGGCATCCCAGTCGAAGTTGCCGCTATCGACGATGGCTCCTCCCACAGTGCCGGCATGGCCGTCCATATATTTGGTGGTGGAGTGGGTGACAATGTCGGCTCCCCATTCAATAGGACGGCAGTTGACAGGAGTCGCGAAGGTGTTGTCGATGATGAGGGGCACGCCATGGCAGTGAGCCAGACGGGCAAAGCGCTCAATGTCAAGTACCTCGCAGCCAGGGTTGCTGATGGTTTCGCCAAATACGCAACGAGTGTTAGGGCGGAAGGCCTTCTCCAGTTCCTCGTCCGTGGCATCCTGGTTGACGAAGGTGACGTCGATGCCCATCTTCTTCATGGTGACGGCAAAGAGGTTGAACGTGCCTCCGTAAATGGCACTGGTGCTGACGATATGGCTGCCGCACTCGCAGATGTTGAACGTGGCAAAGAAGTTGGCAGCCTGTCCGCTGGATGTGAGCATGGCGCCTACGCCGCCTTCAAGGTCGGCAATCTTCGAGGCCACTAAATCGTTGGTGGGGTTTTGCAGACGGGTGTAAAAATAGCCTGACTTTTCAAGGTCAAACAGCTTGGCCATCTCGTCGCTGTCGTCATACTTGAAGGTTGTGCTCTGGAAGATGGGTAGTACGCGGGGCTCGCCATTTTTCGGCTGCCAGCCGGCCTGCACGCAAAGGGTGTCGGGATTGTACGTTTTTTTCATATTATTCGAATTTTTGCTGCAAAAGTAATAATATTCTTCTTCAGAAACGAAGAACTTCACAGAAAAGCATTACTTTTGCGCGTTTTTTTGAAAAGTGATGTTAGAGAAAGATTTTTCAGAGAAGGTTCATTGGGTTTGGCACGTGGTAGCATTAGTTACCATCATCGTGTGGGGTACGACGTTTGCCTCCACGAAGGTGTTGCTTTCGCACGGGCTTACGCCGCCTGAAATTATGGTGGAACGTTTCGTGATTGCCTACGTCTGTATCCTCCCCTTCTGCCACAAAAAGTGGCTTGCCGATTCGCTTTGGGACGAGCTGAGGATGGTGCTATTGGGTGTGACGGGCGGATCGCTTTATTTCTGGACAGAGAACACGGCACTTTCCTACACTACTTCGTCTAACGTGGCGCTTCTCATCTGCGTGACACCCCTGCTAACGTCGCTCCTTACCATTATTATATTTAAAGAGGTGAAATTGACGCGCCGTCTGGCCATCGGCTCCCTGGTAGCCTTGCTGGGTGAGGTGTTCGTGGTGCTCAACGGCAACTTCCTCGTCGAGGTTAACCCCCTGGGCGATGCCCTAGCCTTCAGCGCAGCCCTCTGCTGGGCCGTCTATAGCGTGCTGATCCGTCCCCTCAATGCCCGCTACGACACCCTCTTCCTCACCCGCAAGGTTTTCTTCTATGGTCTGCTGACGATGCTGCCCGTGGTCCTACTCCATGGGTCGAATGCCTTCCACCCCTCCGCCCTCACCCAGCCCGTGGTGTGGGGCAACCTGCTCTTCCTCGGACTCGTGGCCAGCTTCGGTTGCTTCTTTTCGTGGAACATGGCCCTCCGCAAGCTCGACCTTGTCGTCGCCAGCAACTACATGTACTGCCAGCCACTCGTCTCCCTCACCTGCTCCGTCATCATCCTCCACGAGCCCCTCACCCCCATCGCTCTCGTGGGCACCGCGTTTGTGCTGTTTGGCATCTGGTTTGCCGAAAATGGCCCCTCACTTCGCTTGTTGCCCAAAAAGCCCAAGAATTGATATTATTGAAAATTAGCTGTTTATGATTTTTTGCAAAAATAATTTGAAAAAAACTGCTAAAATATTTGGTGGTATGAAAAAGTCGGTGTACCTTTGCACCCGCTTTTCGAAAGGGACGCCACAGGAACCCCTTGGGAGAGGCGCCAGAGCGATCTTTGAAAGAGATTTCCATACAGACGAAGTAGTACGAGAGCGGCCCCCGCGTTGTCAGAGACGTCCGGGGGTCGGGTAGAGAGAGAAGAGAGAACGAACCGTCAATTAATTGTTCCTTTTTACAAGGAAGAAGGATAGAGCACGTCCGTGTCGGAGCAGAACGAATTATTATTA
>JAFXXQ010000034.1 GCA_017542145.1 Bacteroidaceae bacterium
TTATTCCAATGTGTCTTGAATAATACGAAAACTACAAATTATAATCGTTTCACAACTTATTTCCAGTTAGCTAAACTTCGGTTTTATCATCAGCACGACATCGAGGGAGCCTTAGCCTATTTAAAAAAAATAGGTAATCGTTTTGGAGAAGACAATAGTGCCTTACTGACATTGAGAGCCGACATCCTCGCCCAACAGCAACAGCCTGCAACGGCTTACGAATTATACAAGAAAGCCCTACGAAACAGTTCCGATATTTATGTCCAATGTACATCGTATGAAGGGCTGGCCAGCGTGGCTCCGCTTCTGAACAAGCCCGATTCTACGCGTTATTTCATCGATCAATATAAGAGTCTTTTGGATTCCATCTATACGATGAACAAGCAGAAGGAGATAGCCGAGATAAAGGACAAGCATATCGTGGAGATTCATGACCAGCAGTTGAAAGCGCGGCATGCGCGGTTTATGTTCTGGATGGGGATTTTGGCTGTTGTGCTCCTTTCAGGGACGGCCATCACCTTCCTGCTTATCGACCGTAAGCGCAAGAAGCGTTACTTGCAGGCACAGGAGGAACTGCGGCAGGCCAATGTGGAAGTATTGCGGGCACAGGTGGACGAACAGCCTGCCGACCTGGACGCGCTCTATCGGAAAAAGCTCGCCGCCTGTCAGAACCTGTTCCGCCGGACGCCTTCGGCCCGTCTGCTGCTGGTGCCGCCCTCATCGCTGACAGCCGCGCAGAGGCAGACGCTCATGGACGGCCTCACCCGCTCGTTTGTCGATATCATGCTCGACGTAAAGAATGCCTCGAATGCCGTCAACGATCAGGAGCTGATGTACTGCATCCTCTCCTCTCTCCAATGCTCAACCGCCCAAATGGCGGAACTTTTGAACACCACAGAATCTACTTTGCGCTCTCGGAAAGCCCGTTTGAAGGAAAAAATGCCTGACAACCTCCACGCTCTTTTCCTTTCATAATCAGTCACTTCTTTCGCCCCAACGAAAATGGGACGTTTTTGGGACGCAAAAAATTTGCATGTTTTCGCCCCATTCCCGACCTTTGCAGCGAAAATGATTACAAATCCTCCCGAACGGGGTACTCTCAGCCTTTAAATCCGGATTGGTTGCCATTTTATTTAATGTTGACATTAAGATAAATCATTAAAAAGCAATAAAAGATGAAAAAACGTACTTTGTTCTTACATTTATTAGCGGCTTTATGTTTGACGGGATGTTCAGGTGATACATTTGACATTATTTTTGGGGGATTGTTGGATCATCCTATTTATCATTTGCATACAATTCAGAATTTTGCTGATTTTGATATTTTTTCCTATCAGGCGGCAAATAACAGCTGGGCTCCTACCGTTTACCCTGACACAGTCTTGCCAGAAAAATTTAATGACAAGGAAAACAGGTTCTTCTACTGTTTTGACCCTGAAGCCAATGCCGAAACAGATACATTAGGAATAATCCGTCCCGGAATGAATGGAAAGGACATGTGTTATCCATGGAAAAAAGCTCGGAGATTGTATGAAGACCAGTTCAGAGAAGATTTCGCAGCTGGTTATTACTCAGTCTTTATAATAAGTTATGAGACATATCTGGAAAAAGGCTGGGAGGGCATTCGTGATGACTATGACATCCTTGTCCGCTATGACCTCACCTACGACAACCTGAAGGCGTTGAACGACACCATTCCCTTTCCGCCTACCGAAGCAATGAAGAACATGAAGATGTGGCCTTCGTACGAAGAAGTTGTTAAGAAGTATAAGAACCAAGAATCATTATGAAAAAATCAATCATTACTTTGGCTTTTCTGTTGTGTGCCGTGGCCGTGTTCGGCCAGAACAAGCAGGAGGTAGTACGCTTGAAGAACGGTTCCGTGGTGAAGGGAACGGTTGTGGGCGAACGGAATGATTCCATTGCCGTTAAGACAGCCGACGGTTCAACGTTCATCTTTGCCACCAGCGACATTACCGAACGAACGGCGGAAGCGACTTCATTGGCACAGCAGGTTGCAGCATCGGCTCAGGCAGATGCCCAGCCGCAGGTCGTTTACATTGAGCATGAAAAATCTCCTGCTTTGGCGGGATTCCTCTCCTTTCTGGTGCCAGGTGTAGGCCAGTTCTACAACGGCAATAATCAAGGCGGCTGGATAGACTTGGGCGAGTCTGTAGTTTCGTATGCGCTGATGTACGGAGGCTATCGGTCCCTCCTCACCAATGCCACACGCTACAACGAGACAGGAAACAATCAGTATCTGGTCAAGGGGCAGACAGGATTGTGGATTTTCCTTGCAGGATTAGGATGGAGTGCCGTCAACGGCGTCTGTTCCATCGTGGATGCCGTAAAAGGAGCGAAGGCCGTGAATCGCGAGAATGGTTATGCCATGTTCGACGTAGGAGGCGGAGTGTCGGTTGGCGCCCGTCCGCAGCTGACCTACGAACAGCCGGAGTATGCCATGCAATTACCCGCATCGCTAAATGCCGGCATGAGCTTCCGCATTGCATTCTAATATGAAACGGTAAACGCTGTTCAGCCGGATTTGCAACTGCGATGTCAAAAAGTGCATCCCTATTTTTTATAAGCTTACTTTTGGGGGATGCATACGAGATTCCTGCCACTCGTGAGAGTCGCAGAAATCTTATCCTATCCGCATTTTTATAGTTTTTTCGAAAAAAAAGCCAACACTTACCATTTTCCGCACAACGAATTATCATAGAGCGCCTTAGGAGTGGTAAGTGTTTGTTGAACACTTACCATAGTTAATACGCTTTTTCATAGCGGGTTAGGACGAAAAAGGTAAGTGTTGGGGGTTTTTGATAAAAAACCACGAAAAAGATAATTCGGATAATACGGATAATTGGCCGACAAAAAGTTTTTTAAACGGCGAATGGAACGAATTTGACGAATGGCGTTGCGGCGTGGAGCTTCGCACGCCGAATGAAGGGGGGAGTTTTTTGAAACACGAATGACCATGAATTAACACGAATTTTTCATGAATAAATTTTTGGGTAATTAGTGGGATATTCATGGTTATTCGTGGTTATTCGTGTGAAAAAAAGAGAAAAGAGTAGGCGTTTGATGTTGTGCCGACAGAGTTTGATTCTATTTCCGTAGCGTTTGATTTAAATTTGCCAGAGTTTGATTCTAATTTGCCAGCGTTTGATGTTATTTGGCTAGGGCTAAAGCAAAAAGTAGAGACGCCACATCGGGTGGCGTCTCTACAAGGAATTCATGAGGCGATGCCTTACTCAGCGCGGAGGCTGAAACGACGGAAGGCGGTAACGGTGAGGTCCTTCTCCTCTTTCTTCAGGAAGTCGGCCACGGTAATCTTCGTTTCCTGGATGTAGTCCTGATTGAGGAGGCAGCTCTCCTTGTAGAACTTAGCCATACGGCCCTTGGCGATGTTCTCGACCATCTGTGCGGGCAGCGTGGCAGCCTTCTGCTCGAAGACCTCGGTCTTGATGCGACGGATGTCGTCGGCCTGTGCCTCGGTGATGTAACCCTTGGCGATGCCTTCGGCGATGTGCTCTTCATTCTCAGCGGTGTAGAGGTTGTAGCCGGCCTTCTTGAGGGCTGCCTCGACGGCCTTCTGGCATTGCTCGAGCTTGGTTTTCTCGATGGCAACGGTCTTCTCACGCTCTACGACCTCGGCGGGAACGGAGGCCTCATCGACGGCAACAGGGTTCATAGCGGCAACCTGCATAGCCACTTCGTGACCGGCAGCTTCGTTAGCCATCTCCTTGTTGAAAGCGACGAGGGTGCAGAGGAAGTTCTTGCTCATGTGGTTGTAGCTGGCAAGGGCGGGAGCCTCGAGGGTCATGTAGCCATCGAGTTCCATCTTCTCGCCGGTGACACCACTACGGGCGGTCACGGCCTCGGCGATGGTCATGTCGCCCATGGGGAGGGCGTTGACCTCTTCGAGGGTCTTACAGCGGGCAGCAACAGCGGCATCGAGGATGTCCTGAGCCAACTTGATGAAATCGGCGTTGGAAGCCACGAAGTCGGTCTCGCACTTGAGGGCGATGATGGCACCGAACGTGCCGTCGACCTTGACGAGGACGCAGCCTTCGGAGGCATCGCGGTCGCTACGCTTGGCGGCGATGGCCTGACCACGCTTGCGGATGATTTCCATTGCTTTGTCGAAATCGCTCTCAGCCTCTTCGAGGGCCTTCTTGCAGTCGGCCAGACCTGCGCCTGACATCTTGCGGAGCTTCTGAATATCTGCTATACTTACAGCCATTGTAAAATAAGAATTAGAAATTAGAAATTAGGAATGGATTACTCGGCTTCAGGAGCGGCCTCTGCCTCGGGAGTTTCCTCCTCTTCAGGTTCGTCGGCGGGTTCCTCAGCGGGTGCAGGACGCTCGATGCGTGCACGGCGGGTGCGCTCGCGACGGGGACGCTCGCGGTCACGACGGGGAGCTTCGCGCTCGTCGGTCTCTTCCTCTTCCTCAGCGGGCTCGTTCTGGTCGAGCTTCTCGATCTTACGTTCTTCAATGCCCTCGGCAATGGCAGCGCAGCAGGCATCGAGAATAACCTCGACGGACTTGGTGGCGTCGTCGTTAGCGGGGATAACGAAGTCGATGTTGGAGGGATCGCTGTTGGTATCGACGATACCGAACACGGGGATGCCCAGACGGTTAGCCTCGTGAACGGCGATGTTCTCCTTGAGCACGTCAACCACGAACAGGGCGGCGGGCAGACGGGTCAGGTCGGCGATGGAGCCGAGGTTTTTCTCCAATTTCTCGCGCTGACGGGTGATTTGCAGCATCTCGCGCTTGCTCAGGTTCTTGTACGTACCGTCCTCGGTGAGCTTGTCGATGGTAGCCATCTTCTTCACAGCCTTGCGGATGGTAGGGAAATTGGTGAGCATACCGCCCGGCCAACGTTCGATGACGTAGGGCATGCCGATGGCGCTGGCCTTCTCGGCGAGCACTTCCTTAGCCTGTTTCTTAGTAGCAACAAAGAGGATCCGCTTGCCCGACTTGGCAATCTGCTTGAGAGCCTCTGCGGCCGTGTCGATCATAGCCACGGTCTTGTGGAGGTCGATGATGTGGATGCCGTTGCGCTCCATGAAGATGTAGGGAGCCATGGCGGGGTTCCATTTACGCTTGAGGTGGCCAAAGTGGCAACCAGCCTCCAATAAAGTGTCGAAATCTGTTCTTGACATAATTGTTGTTTTGTTTTTGGGGTTGTTTACTTTCCTTTTTGTAAAATACGGGTTTTACCAACGGCTGGGTAATCGCTATGCGGCAAGTCCCAGCGGTTTGGATGCTAAACACGGGATTCCGTTCAGGCGGCTGTATGTCCGATTAACGTTTGCTGAACTGGAATCTGCGGCGTGCCTTGGGACGACCGGGCTTCTTGCGCTCAACCTCGCGTGCATCGCGGGTCATGAAACCTTCGCTACGCAGGGTCTTCTTGTCGTCGGGGTTGATCTTCACCAGCGCGCGGGCGATGCCCAGACGGATGGCCTGGCTCTGGCCCGTGAAACCGCCGCCGAAGACGTTCACGTTGATATCGTACTTCTCTGCAACCTCCAGCTTGTTCAGCGGCTGCTTCACCACATACTGCAGGATAGTGGAGGGGAAATACTGTGCCAAGTCGCGCTTGTTGATGGTAATCTGTCCGTTGCCTTCCTTTACATATACTCGGGCAACAGCGCTCTTGCGTCTGCCTAATGCATTTACTACTTCCATTGTTTCTGTTTATTTGAGCGTGTTAATATCGATTGCCTTGGGGTTCTGAGCCTGATGGGGATGCTCAGCACCTTCATACACGAACAGGTTGTCGAGCTGACGAGCACCCAGCTTATTCTTGGGGAGCATGCCCTTGACGACCTTCTTCACCAGACGTTCAGCGCCACGGGGACGAGCCATCAGCTCAGCGGGCGAGAATTCATACTGGCCACCGGGATAGCCCGAGTAGCGCAGATAGACGCGGTCGTTCCACTTGTTGCCAGTCAGGCGCACCTTGTCGGCATTGATGATAATCACGTTGTCGCCGCAATCCACATGAGGAGTGAAGTTGGGTTTGTACTTGCCTCGCAGCAATTTGGCAACTTTCGTGCCAAGGCGACCGAGGACTTGATCGGTAGCATCGACAACCACCCATTCCTTGGTAGCAGTCACGCGGTTCACCGATACGGTCTTGTAACTTAAAGTGTCCATTTCGTTTTTTTTACTTGTTACTACTTTTTTTTTCTTCGTTCTTTGCGCCGGCAGGCCTCGCGGTCCACCCTTGCCCTGAGCGTTTTCATCCGTAGTGCGCAGGCTAATACACATCTACGGAGAGCCTCGATTTTTCACTTAGCATACTCATTCTTAGCCTTTTACTCAAAGGCAGATAATAATCGGCTTGCAAAGGTACTGCAAATCGAGTGAATAACAAAAAAAAAGTGAGATTTTTTTCGTTTTTCCGAAATGCTACCTACCTAAAACGGATGTAGTCCGTCAATGGTACTTCCATTCAAACAAATAACCTCAAAAAAAGGCATTTTTTCAGCTGCAATGTCACATTGCGAGTTCTCACATAAGGCCATCGAATGTAGCAGGGACGCGGCATACCGCATCCCTGCACTATAATAATCTGTACATTTTTAAAATACGCTCGAAACGGAGAAGGGAGCAGCCGCCTTGGTGGTGCAACGGGTGGTATTCGGCTTCGGCCCCATCTGCAGGCGCAGGGTGCCGCCCGCCATAATGTCGGCGTAGGTAATCCAGTTCTTCTCAAGGGGCATGCCATTGAGCGTGGCGGATTGGATGTAGACGTTGTCGGCATTGTTATTGACAGCCTCGATGACGAAACGGTTGCCGTTCTCGAGCGTAAGGGTGACCTTCGGATAAAGGGGCGAGCCGATAACATATTGATCGGTTCCCGGACATACGGCATAGAGGCCGAGGGCGCTGAGCACGAACCACGACGACATACCACCTTGATCTTCGTCGCCCGGATAGCCCTGCGGGGAAGCATTATAGAGGCGCGTCATGATATCGCGGACATGTTTCTGTGTCTTCCAAGGCTGACCAGCATAGAGGTAGAGGTAAGGCATATGCTGGATGGGCTGGTTGCCGTGGGCATACTGGCCCATCTCGGCCAGCTGCATCTCTTTCATCTCGTGAATCATTCCGCCATAGGTACCGACGTGGACGTCGTTGGGCTCCGTCCAGACAGAATCGAGCTTGCGGACAAAGGCCTCGTCACTTCCGTAGAGGTCGATAAGTCCCTGCACATCGTGGAAGACGCTCCAATTGTAGTGCCAAGCATTGCCCTCGCAGTAGGGGCCTCCCCACTCGATGGGATCAAAGGGCTCCGTCCAACGGCCTTTGATGTCGCGGCCTCGCATGAAACCGGTTTTGGTATCGAAGACGTTGCGATAGTTGAACATCACGCGTCCGAACACCTCCTCATAGAACGAATTGCCAGTAGCACGGGCAAGCTGCCAAGCGCAGAAGTCGTCGTAGGCATACTCCTGCGTCTGCGACGTACTGCCCATCGACTCGGGATAGGAGACATAGCCCAGCTGCCAATACTCCTTCCATCCGGCACGTCCGTTAGCACCACCCCAAGGGCCTTTGTTCATGGCCTCGTGGACATAGGCCTCCAAGGCTTGCGCAGGGTCGAAAGTACGGATGCCTTTAGCCCAAGCATCAGCCAACAGCGAGATAGCGTGGTTGCCAAGCATGCCGCCGCTCTCGCCGGGACAAGACCATGCAGGCAGCCATCCACACTCCTGCTGCGCCTGCAATATAGCCTGCATATACTTTCCCTGCTGCGTAGGATGGAGGAGATTCGTCAAGGGAAACTGCGAGCGGAACGTGTCCCACAAGCCGTTGTCGGTGTACATGTAACCATCGTGAATCTTTCCGTCATAAGGGCTATAATAATAAGGAGTACCATCTTCCTTATATTCAAAGAATATGCGCGAAAAGAGGTTAGCACGGAACAAGCAGCTGTAGAACGTCTGCATCTCCTCGTCGGAGGCGCCCTCTACGAGTACACGGCTGAAGAGCTGGTTCCACGCCGTTGCTGCACGCCTACGCGTAGCGTCGAAGTTGCGGTCCTTCCCGACCTCCTGCTGCCACGTCAGGCGGGCCTGCTCGGGGCTGATGTACGACGAAGCCGTGCGTACCTGCACCTTCGTGCCGGGCTTGAACTTCAGCCAGACGCCCGCGCCGTCGCCCTCTTCACTCAGCACGCCCTCGCGGACGGTATTCGAACGGTTATCCCACATGCCGCAAGCTTCAAACGGTTTATCGAACTGCATGTAGATATGGCAACGCCATGTCGAGCGGTTGTTGATCCATGTGACGTTGTCCACCCATCCGCTAATCGTCCGCGTCGCGGGGTCGATGGTCCAACCGGCGTGATCCTTGTAGCCATCGACAACCACCCAGGCATCCTCGCCCTTGGGGAACGAAAAGCGGAGATGTCCACAACGCTCGGTAGAAGTCATCTCCGCGCGCATGCCATTGTCGAAAGTAACAGAATAGTAGTCGGGATGCGCCGTCTCATTATCATGGCTAAAGGCAGCCTGACGCTCCTCTTCGCCCACACGCAGACTGCCCGTGACGGGCATGAAGGAGAACCACGCATAGTCGCCCACCCAAGGGCTGCATTGGTGGGTCTGACCGAAGCCGCGAATGGTAGTGGCGCCATAGGTGTATTTCCATCCGTCGCCATTGCGGCCCGTCTGTGCTGACCATAGGTGCATAGCGAACGGCTGCCCCACGGTGGGATATGTATTACCGTTACTGAGGCCAAAGTTGCTATCCGTCCCTTGAAGTGAGTTGGCGTAGCTCACCAGTTTATTCTCACCCGCCACCGACAACGGCAGTACCATTGCCGTCAGTACAACCACAAGGAGAAATCTTGCTTTCATCTTTCACATATTGTTTTAGGATAAGTTATTTTACTACTATATAAAAACGTTTAGAAGTCCGGAAACCCCTAAACGCTTAACTCCAAAAGGAGAATAGAATATCAATATGCCTTAAAACGCGGCGTTGCCCGGAGTACGGGGGAAGGGAATGACGTCGCGGATGTTCTGCATGCCGGTTACGAAGAGGAGCAGACGCTCGAAGCCGAGGCCGAAGCCTGCGTGCGGGCATGTGCCATAGCGACGTGTGTCGAGATACCACCACATGTCCTTCATGGGGATGTGGAGCTCATCAATACGAGCCATCAGTTTGTCGTAATTCTCCTCACGGACACTACCGCCGATGATTTCGCCGATCTGCGGGAAGAGGACATCAGTACCCTGAACGGTCTTTCCATCAGCATTCTGCTTCATATAGAAGGCCTTGATTTCCTTCGGATAATCGGTCATGATGACGGGTGCCTTGAAGTGATGCTCCACAAGATAGCGCTCGTGCTCGGAAGCAAGGTCGCAACCCCAATAGACGGGGAACTCAAACTTATGTCCGCCTTTGATGGCCTCCTCAAGAATGCGGATGCCCTCGGTGTAGGGAAGACGGACAAACGGAGTTTCCACCACGTGGTTCAGACGCTCCAACAACCCCGGGTCAACCATCTTGTTCAGGAAGGCGAGGTCGTCGGTACAATGGTCGAGGGCCCAGCGAACGCAATACTTGATAAACTCTTCCTCAAGTTCGGTGAGGTCGTCGAGGTCGTAGAAGGCCATTTCGGGCTCAATCATCCAGAACTCGGCAAGGTGGCGCGGAGTGTTGCTGTTCTCGGCGCGGAAGGTAGGGCCAAACGTGTAGATAGCGCCCAGAGCCGTAGCCGCAAGTTCGCCCTCCAACTGTCCGCTGACGGTAAGACTGGTCTGACGTCCGAAGAAGTCGTCGGAGTAGTCGATACTGCCGTCCTCGCTTTTCTTCAGGTCGTAGAGATTCATTGTCGTCACCTGGAACATCTGTCCGGCACCTTCACAATCGCTGGCAGTAATGAGGGGAGCGTGGAAATAATAGAAGCCCTTCTCGTGGAAAAAGGTGTGGATGGCCATCGCCATGTGATGACGGATGCGGAAGACGGCACCAAACGTATTGGTACGCGGACGCAAGTGAGCCACCTCGCGGAGGAATTCCATAGAATGTCCCTTCTTCTGCAACGGATAGGTGTTGTCGCAAGTGCCAAGGACATCGATGCGGGTAGCCTGGATTTCGGCCGCCTGGCCAGAGCCAACACTCTCCACCAACAGACCTTCAACGCTAAGGCAGGCGCCAGTAGTGATGTCCTTCAGCAGTTCCTCGTCGAACTTGGCAAGGTCAACCACAATCTGGATGTTGTTGATGGTGGAACCGTCGTTCAGAGCAATAAAACTGACAGCCTTGCTGCCACGACGCGTGCGCACCCAACCCATCACCGTAACCGTAGTGCCAAGAGCGGGCGACTTCAACAGGTCTGATATCTTTGTTCGTTTCATAGCTTATTTATTATTAACCATTCTTCATTTATTCGTAAGCACCCATACGAAGCATATTGACTTCCTTCTCGGTGAGGAAACGCCAATCGCCACGACGCAGGTTCTTCTTCGTCAGGCCAGCGAACTGCGTACGGTCGAGGCGGACGACATGATATCCGAGAGCCTCAAACATACGGCGCACGATGCGGTTGCGGCCGGAGTGAATCTCAAGTCCTACCTGCGTGTGGTCGGTATCGGTCTGGGTGTAACTGACAGCATCGCAGCGGATGATGCCGTCCTCCAACTCTATTCCATTCAGCAACTTCTCCAAGTCCTCAACGGGGATAGCCTTATCAAGACGAGCATGGTACACTTTCTTCTTCATGAAGCTAGGGTGCGTGAGTTTCGAAGCCATTTCGCCATCGTTGGTAAGCAGAAGCACACCTGTAGTATTGCGGTCGAGGCGACCCACGGGATAGATACGCTCCTTGCACGCGCCCTTTACATAATCCATGACGGTCTTGCGTTCCTGCGGATCATCGACAGTTGTGACGCAATCCTTCGGCTTGTTGAGCAGGATGTAAATCTTGCGTTCAATACTAACCAGCTGGTCGTGGAAACGGACTTCGTCACCACGTTTCACCTTGGTGCCGAGCTCCGTGACAACTTGACCGTTGACAGTAACTACACCAGCAGCCATAAACTCGTCCGCTTCACGACGTGAGCAGACGCCTGCATTGGCAAGGTACTTGTTCAGACGGATGGGTTCGTTAGGATCAACGTATTCTTCCGTATAGTGAATCTGCTTCTTCTTATTGTACTTCTCGCTGTAGCCTGCTTTCTTCTTCGGGCCTCTGAATCCCTGGGGACGGTAGTTGTCGCTGCCGTAAGGACGACGGGGCATACGGTTGCCCTCCTCGGGCTGGTTTTCCCAACTATTGCCCTGTTCGTAGCGGGGCTGGTAGGGACGCTGGGGACGCTGTGCATAGTCATCACGGTTGTAGCGAGGCTGATAGGGACGCTGGGGGCGGTCACTATAAGGGCGTTGACTTTCGCCCTGATAGGGACGACGTTCGCGATAGGGACGCGGCTCACCCTGGTAGGGGCGTTGATTCCCACCATAAGGATGTTGACCCTCGCCTTGATAGTAACGCTGGGGGCGTTCGCCATAGGGGCGCTGCTGACCCTCGCCATAAGGACGTTGGCCTTCGCCATAAGGGCGCGGTTGATAGGGACGCTGAGGGCGTTCTACCCTCTGATAACGAGGTGCGCCGCCCTCACGGGTAAAACGGGGACGAGGCTGGCGCTCATCGCCAGTTGCACGAATAAAGCGGGGACGACGTTCGGATTGCTGTTCGCCTTCAGCGCTGCCTTCAGGAGCATTATTGGATGCGTTTTCAATGAAGGTCTTTTCTTCTTCTGTTGACATTGTTGTTTGTTTTTTTACGTTATTACTTTCGGGGCCTCACGGCCTTCGGTTGTTGTTAAGTTGATGATGAATTATATGCCCGTATAATTGTCGGGAGTGATGTGACGGAGCTCAGCTTTCACAGCTTCGGAAACCTCCAACGTATCAATAAATGCATGCATGGATTTCTCCGTCACACAGCTATTCGTACGGGTAAGTGCCTTGAGGGTTTCGTAAGGATGGGGATAGCCTTCGCGGCGTAGAATGGTTTGCACGGCCTCAGCCACCACATTCCATTGATTATCGAGATCACGATGGATAGCTTCCTCGTTGAGAATAAGCTTGCGCAGTCCCTTAAGCGAACTCTGGATGGCAATGACGATGTGGCCGAAAGGAACACCCACATTACGCAGCACAGTAGAATCGGTAAGGTCACGTTGCAGGCGGGATACGGGCAGTTTCGTGGTCAAATGTTCCAAAACGGCATTCGCCACGCCCAAATTTCCCTCGGCATTCTCGAAGTCGATAGGGTTCACTTTGTGGGGCATGGCACTAGAACCAACCTCGCCAGCCTTAATCTGCTGCTTAAAATAATCCATCGAAATATATTGCCAGAAATCGCGGTTCATGTCTATCATGATGGTGTTGATGCGTTTCATGGCATCGAAGATGGCGCCGAGGAAATCGTAGTTGGAAATCTGTGTCGTGAATTGCTCACGCTGAAGCCCAAGCGACTCGCTAACAAAGTGGTTAGCAAAAGCTACCCAATCAACCTCGGGATAAGCAACATGGTGAGCATTGAAATTGCCCGTCGCCCCGCCGAACTTAGCCGTAATAGGCAACGCCTTCAGTACGTCTAGCTGCTGACGTAGTCTATAAGCGAACACCTTGATTTCCTTGCCCAAACGAGTAGGTGAAGCGGGCTGACCATGCGTACGGGCAAGCATAGGGATCTCCTTCCATTGCTCGGCATAAGTCTCAAGCTGGCCAATGAGTTCTTCCAATAAAGGATAATAAACTTCGGAGAGAGCCTCTTTCACGGAGAGAGGAACAGACGTATTGTTGATATCCTGCGACGTCAGCCCGAAATGGATGAATTCCTTGTAGGGGACCCATTCAGGATGTAGATCAAAACATTCCTTCAAAAAATACTCCACCGCCTTGACATCGTGATTCGTAACGGACTCGAACTCTTTGACCCGACGGGCGTCTTTTTCTGTGAACTGCTGCCAAATGGGGGTGACGTCAAACGTCAACTCCGGATGCAGCCGTGCCATCAGCATTACGAAATACTCACACTCTACGCGGACGCGGTAGCGAATAAGGGCGTATTCCGAAAAATAGAGGCTCAGGCGGTCGGTCTTGGCCCTGTATCGTCCGTCAATAGGCGATATGGCCGTAAGCTCATTTAGTGTCATGGCTGTTTCGTGATAGTTTTCGTTATCCTATTATTGAAAATCGGCTGCAAAGGTACGATTAAGCGAGAGAAAAAAAAAATTTATTTGCATTTTTTCCGAAATGAAGCCCTATCTAAAACGGGCAGAGTCCGTTTTAGATAGGTCGAGCCGAACGAAAACCGAACAAAATAGGGCAATTATAAGTTTGGATCCTCGTTGGAGAAATTGATGACGCCGTTCGTGGGCGGGATTTCATCACCGTCGAAGGTGACAGGGCTATGGGAGAGATTGGCAAAGACGCTAACGGTATCCGTCCCTGCTATTCGGCGAAAGGCCAGGCAACTATCGTTGTCAATAGGGATAAGCTCAAAAGGAGCCTCAGGAGCCAAAGCCGGATGGGTATGACGGATTTGGGAGAGGAAGGTGTAGAAATCCGTATAATTGCCGTTCTCTTCTGAATTCCAATTGGGGCTCTCGTCTTTCTCGAAGAACTCAAAACGATGGTTGAAACCCACTTCCTGACCTGTATAGATGAGAGGTTGGCCATGAGGCATAAAGAAAGTAAGCATGCCCATCAGGCGATGGTATTCGCCCATGCGCTCCATTTCGGTGCCAGCCCAGCTGTTCTCGTCGTGATTGCTGGTAAAGGTGAGGCGCCAATAGTGGCCGGGAACAGTCTTTGCAATAGAATCGTCCTTCAGCAGATAGGCAGCAATCACCTTTGCAGCCTTTTTGCCCTGCGCCACCTCGTTCATCAAGTGGTGGAGTTCCCAGGCATACGATGCGTCAAAGGCCTGATGCAGCGCCGGATTCTCACCCTCGGCCAGATAATAAGTGTCGGGGAAGTCCTTGCGGAAGCGCTCGTACATCGGTTTCCAGAACGAGACGGGAATCTGATGGGCAACATCGCAGCGGAAGCCATCGACGCCACGCTCCAGCCAGAAGCGCATGGCGTCCTCCATGGCAGCGCACATGTCGGCCGGGCAATTCTGCCAGTCGAGGGGAGCGATGTCCGTCCAGTCGTACTGCACGACGGGGTTGCCATTTTCGTCGAGCAGATACCAATCCTTCAGGTGCTCGCCAATCCAGACGGCATCGGGCGAAGTGTGGTTGGCTACCCAGTCGATGATAACGTGTAAACCCAACTGGTGAGCATCAGCCAAAAAGGCATCGAAATCTTCCATCGTGCCAAATTCGGGGTTCACTTCTTTGTAATTCCGTGGGGCATAGTAGCTGCCAAGCGTACCTTTGCGCCCCTTCTCACCGATGGGATGAATGGGCATAAGCCATACGATATCGACGCCCAAATCGCGCAAGCGGGGCAGCTGTTTGCGGGCAGCATCGAAGGTTCCCTCGGGGGTGTACTGGCGGACGTTCATCTCATAGACTACGCCACTATGCCAATCGGGCTGATAGGGTTCGGGTTCCTGGACTTTCTTTTTCCCGCCGCACGAGACCATCAATGCGGCAAAGATGAGGAGAATGTAGCTAAATCGTTTCATTTTTGCAAGTAGAAAATTAGGTATTATGGATTATAGTTTTTCATTTGAATGGGTCAAGGGCAACGGTGGGACGGCCATTAGCAAAAGCGCCATAGTCGTAGCCGTTGCGCGACTTCTCGCTCTCCGGCTCCCAGTAGAAGATACCGCCGAAGTAGCTGAGGTCTTTCGTCTTTACGAAAAGCCACGTCAGCATCTCCTTGGCAGTTTCAGGTTCAGCGGCAGGCATGCCCACCTCGACCAACATCGATGGAAGGCCGTAGCGGTCGTGATAAAGACTAAGGTTGTTTACGAAAGACTGCGTGGCCGGCTTCCAGTCGGGGTAGCCGCCGTTCGACCAATAGGAGGGATAAAGCGAGAAGCCCATCACATCGTACTTTGCCCCACCCTGCTTCATAAGGTCATAGAACCATTGATTCTCGTCGTACTTGTGACCGTTGCTATGATGGAGGATGACCAATGCCTTCGGATAGACAGCCTTAACAGCATCGTAGCCGGCATTCAGCAAGCGGATGAAGTTCGTGGAGTTGCTATTGCTCACACGCCCTACTTCCCACAGCATACCTGTGTTTACCTCGTTGCCCACCTGTACCCATGTGACGTCGATGCCTTTGTCCTTTAGCAATTGAAGGGTTTCGGTAGTATGCTTCGTCACAGCTGCCGTCATCTGGGCGAGGTCGTAGTCCTTCCATGCCGCAGGGATAATCTGTTTTCCCGGGTCAGCCCATGTGTCGCTGTAGTGGAAGTCAATCATGATGCTCATGCCGAGTGCTTGGGCGCGGAGGGCTTTTTTCAAGACATCCTCGGCGCTGTTGTATCCGTTCGTCGGATTAACCCAGACACGATAACGGACTGCATTGAAGCCTAGTTCCTTCATCAACGCCGTACATTCGCGCTCCTCACCGGAAGCGTTGTAGAACGTGTAGCCCTTCGCCTCCATCTCCGTCACCCAACTGATATCGGCACCCTTGGCATAGGTTGGAGTAGCCTGCTCAGTAGTGTCAGCAGGCTCGACGGGCTTTTCCGGTTTGTCCGGATTACTTGGAGCACACATGCAGCAGAGGAACAGCAGCGCAGAAAGAGAGAAGTATCGCATCGTCCTACTGTTTATAAACAACTGAAGAATAAGGTCCCATGGTGATACCATTGTTAGCCTTACTGATGGAACCATTGGAAACCAGTTCGTTCTCTGTGGAATAACCAGAAATGGGAACCGTAACCGTATTGGACCTGACATTATGCACCACAAGCACTTTCTCCCCTTCGTAGTTCATCTCCCAAATGGCAATGGCGATATTGCTGGAGGAAACTTCCTTAAGGTCGCCTTTTGCAAGGGCTTTAGAGGCATTCCTGGCTTTCGCGAACTTCTTGTAAATATTCAGAATAGAGGTCATGTTATCCTGTTGGGCCTCCACGGAGATGTCGGCAGTTAGCATGGAGTTGTCCACCTTATTATTTACACCCTTCTTGGCACATTGTTTCCCGGCTTTATCCCAAAGAATAGGCGTGCGGACATATTCATCGCCACCATCTTTGGAACCCCAATAGCCTAGTTCCTCGCCCTGATAAATGAAAGGCTTTCCTGGTACCGTAAGCAGCACGGCAGCAGCCAGTTTCTGCTTATCCAGATTCCTGCCTATCTCATTGGCGAAACGGTTTTGGTCGTGGTTGCTCAAGAAGAAAGAGGTTATGGCATCGGCACGCTGGGCAGTATGATCCGACACATACTTGCCGACGGTGCCGGCAAAGCCCGAAGCGTTTCCGCTCTTGATAACATCGCGCAGCTTGTAGCCAAAGTCAAACTCAAAGCAGGAAGTAAGGCCCTTGTAGTACTGTTTCTCGATGTCGTGACCATCCCAGGCTTCAGCCACCATGAAGATGTTATCGTTGTGGCCGGCAGCCTTATAGGTAGCATTGCAATGGTCGTACCACTTCTTCAGCAACGTCTGGTTGGACGAATTGTTGTACGAACCGATACCGCCGCATATATGCTTCACGGCATCCAGACGGAAGCCGTCCACACCCATATTTATCCACTTGTCTGCTGATGCTGCCAAATCCTGGAAACAGGGGTTATTTTCTGCCACGGAGACATCGCCATAATTCAGGTCTGGCATCCAGTCGCTGAAACATCCCATATAATAGAGGGTTTCGGTGGAGACGTCGGTGAGTTCAATCTTGTAGCGGCCGTTACCCGTGAAGAAAATGTCGGCACCATCTGCCACCAATTCCAAAGGAGAGCCTGTCTGGAGTGTTGTATTCCCCGACTTAGCTCCGAACTTTGAACCCGCGTTCCAATTGGGATACTTGCGTACCAGCAAACCCCACTTTCCGCTGATGTCCATAACCAAATAATAGCTACCGTCGCTTTTTTTGACGAATTTCACGGTTTTATCTCCTGCACCATCCTGCCACATATACAGGTTCCAGTTGTCGTTTCCGTTGGTAACGCTTTCTGTGGTCTGTGTAATGGTCAGTTTCGGCGAGCCAGCTGTCACCTGCTTCCATTCGCTGGATTTATAAGAGGTGCCCTTCAGCATGGAGAATTTCCCGTAATCGGCTGAGGGATTCGAACTGAAGAAATAGTAGTCACGATACTTGCTGGAAGGATTGGCCACCGCCTCCTGGAACCAAGCGTTGTCCTTTCCGCTATGGTTTAGGATATAGTCCATATAGATGGAAATACCTTTTTTATGAGCCGCCGCCAGAAGGTCCTTGAAATCGGCTTCTGCCTTTTCCGCGGTCTTCTGCCCCACTGCATACAGGGGATTCAGCGCGTAATAGTCGTTTACGTCATAGGCATGATACGAACTGGTGGGATGAGCCGGAGAAAGCCAAAGAGCCGTAACGCCCAAGTCCTCAAGATAATCCAGCTTATTCTGAATACCCTTGAAGTCGCCCACGCCATCACCATCGCTGTCGGCAAAGCTGTAGATTAACAGCTGGTAGGTGATACCCGACGTGTTGTTGTTCACCGTCACTTCCGGCTTTGACGGATTGTCGTTCCCTCCGCCGCCTCCGCCATCGGGGAGGGGGTCAGGTTTACTGCAAGTTGCCAGCGACACCAGCGCCACCATCAGCCATACGATACCTTTCATTGTTTTCATCTTATTTTCTTTTTTTGACTTATTGACCTGTTGACTATTCATTACCACCAGCCTCCGCCGCCTGTGTACGACGAGAGGTTGACGGTCGAGCCGCCGCTGACAGAAGCACCTGTGCAGCCGAAACCGCTCCATATCTCTGTACCGCCGCTGACGGTAATGCCGCTTTTCAACGCTGTAGAGCCTGAAGTTGAGACTACTAGCGGGGTGCCCATGTTACTATTCGAGGGTATCTTGAAAGCCAGCACCAGCGCATTGTCCTTATAAAGACCGTACCAATTGCCCTTGCTGTAGCTGGAGGCCTGATAGCACGACTGAGTAAGGCTACTACCACGTTCCAGTCCACTGACAGAAACGATAGTGCCGCCTGTAACATAGAGTTTGTAGCCAGCCTCGGTGTTGGCGTCGATGCCCACTTCTGGTTCGCGGGAAGCCACGGCGAAGACCGTACCGCCCTTGATGTAGCAGTTGCCGTTGGCATCAAGGCCGTCGTTGCCACTACTATTGCCCATCACATAGCCGCCGGTAATGGTGAAGTCGCTGGCGGAATTAATGGCATCGTCGGTAGAAGAGGCATAGACCATGCCGCCGCTAATGGCGATGGTGCTCTTGCTCTCAATAGCCTCGTGCGAGGTGGCCGATGCAATGAGCGTGCCGCCTGTGACGGCAAGGCCACCCGTGTAGCTGTAAGTGGCGTTACGCCCGCTACCACCAGTCTGAGTCCGCACACCCGCCTTAACGGCCTTTGCCGAGGCGGTATAGCTGCTGTTGTAGCGGTATTTCGAGCCGGTATTGGTAGCTGTAACGACAGCATCGCCGCTCACAGTCAGCAGACCGTCGGCCTTGATACACTTACCGCCTGCACCGGTGTTTTCCAACGTCACGCTGCCGCCGCTGAGCGTCATGTTGCCGTCGCTCTTCAGTCCAGAGCAGCCCTTGGCATCCTTCTCATCGCTATCGTAGATGCCACCTCCGCTAGTGATAATGTAGACATCACCACCGCTGATACGGATATCGCCCGCTGCCTTGATGCCTTTTGTGGCGGCGGCGGTAGCGGAGATGCCGAGCGTGCCGCCCTCGATATAGACGTTACCGCTGTCCTCGCTTTCATGGTCAGTAGTTTCGCCCGTAGAGGCCGTGCCATCGATGTCGCATTGGATGCCATCATCGCCCGTGCCGCTGATGTTGACCGTGCCGCTCTTCATGAGGAAATAGCCGTTGCAATTTAGCCCATCGCTGACGGATGAACGGATGTTCAGCTTTAAATTCTTAATGCTGATATAGTCGCCGCTCTTGATGGCGTGAGCCGTCTTTCCATAGACGTTGAGCGTGCCGCCCCCTTGCAACTGCAATTGGCCCTTGCTGTAAAGACAGGCCTTCTGCGAGCCGTTGGTGCCATCGACGAGCGTATTCTCCGTGTCTGTTTTCACGCTGAGCTGGATACGCTTCTTATTGTTGATGTCGATGGCCGCACCAGCAGGGTTGGTCAGCGTCACGCCGTCCAGCTGCACCGTGCATTTGTACAGACCTGTGAGGGCAAACTCGCCGTCCTCCGAAGTGCCCGTCAGCACATAGGTAATCTCGTTGCCATCCACATCGTCCGTATTGCCCTGAGCCATGGTGACATGGGCGCCGCTCATGGTGGGCACGATGAACTTTGCCACATTGCCCGCCACGCTGACGGCAGCCGATGTGCCGCTATAGGTAACGATGACGGTATTGTCCTTCACCGTCGTGCCATCGACATAGACCTTCGTGATGTCGTTAATGGCAAACACCTTTCCCATGATGGTAATCGTGGTGCCGTTGGCATAGGTCATCTCGCCCACCTGTTCAGCAGGAAACTGATAGGTGACGTTGCCCACGGCGACATTCAACGTCTGCGCCTGCAAGACCACAGATACCAGCCAGGCAAAAGGACAAAGAAGGGCTTTCTTCACTTCTTCAACATCTTACGGATTTCACTTCCCGACTTGACGACATAGATGCCGTCCTCAAGCTGCGCCTTTGCCGCCTGCACGCTGTCGAACTTGCCTAAGGAAACGCCTGTCAACGAAAAGACTTCTATGTCTTTTTCTGCAGGAGAGACATTAGGAGAGTCTATTGCCGTGGGCACGGTTGTGAAGAACATCTTGCTCAAGTCTGTCAACGGAAAGGCATAACTGCCGTCGCCGTTCGTAGCCACCAACTGGCCACCCTCGAACGTCAGTTTCAACGACGTGACAGATACAGCCTTAACCGTACCGTCAGCCGTCTGGAAAGCCAGATAGGGGTAGTCATCGGCCTGTGCCGCTGTTGCCAGCGCCATCATCAAGACCAGGGTTATCAATAACTTTTTCATTTTCTTCTTTATTTCACAATGATTTTTCGTCCATTCATTATATAGATACCGTGCGAGGGGTTATTCACCCTACGGCCTTGCAGGTCGTAAAGAAGGGCATCTCCCCTCTCCCCTCCATCACGGGAGGATTCAAGAGTGGGGCTTACCCTCGTGTCGTCGCTGAAGTGCAGCACGTAGGCACGGATGGCGTTGTCTTCAAGGCTCACGTGGAACCAAGCGCGGAAGGCGCCGACGTAGTAGTGGTTGGCGTCAGCCCCTATGAGGTCGGGGAGGCTTGCGTAGTTCGTGTCGTTGGGGCAGATGAGGGTGCTCACATCCTCGTCCTGTTCGTTCTTGCCGATGCCGAGGAAGAGGCTGCTCTTGTCGCCCACGGTAATGGCGGAGGAACTATAGGTGCCTGCGAAGCTCACCATTCCGTCCGTGCTGGCGACTTTCTTAGGTTCCTCGTTACTGATAGTGACGTCCTCGAAAACGGGGCTCACGATGGAATCGCCCATCGTCGTCCACTTCACGATGTAGGGTCTGCCGGCTTCCATCTTGTCGACGCCCACAAAGTCGAGGGTAAGCGTACCGGTCGAGGGGTCGAAGCCCGTGTCGCAGCCGTCGCTGGTGTCGAGTTCCATCACCGTGACTCCTTCGAGCGGGCTGCCGGTAAAGTCGCTGAGGCCGAAGGGCAGGCAAAACGTGTTCCACCTGCCGTCCCTGTACAGCGTGCGGCCCTGCAGGGTGACATCGTAATTGATGCCAGCAACAGTAGCGGCGATACGGGCGGTATTGTCGTCGCTATTCATAAGCATAAGCTGGTCGTCCATGAAGACGAAGGATGCCAGGCCGTCGGCATCTACCGCCATCTGCGTGATAGGCTTCGACATCAGCGTCTGGCCGTCGGCGTTCGGATTGATTAGCGTGGCGGCGGGGGCCGAGGTGTTAGTCAGACAGTCGTTGGCTACCGAGACGTTGCCCTGGTCGTCAGTCACGACATACGGGTAGGCCCAGCCCTTGCTGGAATAAATACTCGTTTTGTTGTTGGCGGGGAAGATGTGGTAACGCTTTTTACTGTAGCTGTTGACCTCGACGGTGGTGCTCATCCAAAGCGCCTTGTCGTAATCGACGTGGAAGACAACGATGCCGCTGCCGGGCAGCAACTCGTCCCATCCCTTCTGCTGGCGGTTCTCCACGATGTAGTATTCGTTCTCGGCACCGTCGTTGCGGATGAGGTAGGCCAACGGCTCATCCTCCAAGGCGGGCATAGCGGCGATAATAGCGGTTGAGGTGAGTTCGACAGGCGTGAGCCACCCCATCAGCATGCGCTCGTGGGCCGAATAACCGCAGGGGCGGAATCCTTTCCCGCTATAGTTACCGTAATCCATAAGGTCCCATTCGCCCACCACCTTGGTGCCACCGCCGTAGTAGAAGTCGGGAAAGCCGAAGCAATGGCTGTACTCGTGGCAGAGGGTGCCAAAGGGTGTGCTGATACCACCGATTTCTACTATTTCCTGCACGCAGCAGTAGCTGTCGATGTAGTACTCCTGACCTCCGCTGGTTACGGTACGGAAGCTGCGGAAGTCAGACACGTCGTCCGTCGTCAGATCCTGATGCTGGCTGAGCCACCATTGGTGGGGCCAGATGGTGTTTGAGTCGCCTCCGGCATTCTGCCCCTTACCGGCATAGACGATGAGCAGCTGGTCAACAAAACGGTCGCCGTCCCAGTCGTACGGGCTCCAGTCGATGTCCCGCGTCAGCAGCATGTCCACGATGTCATCGACCATGTATTGCGAGAATTCGTCGTCGATGTCTGTGCTGCGGTATTTCTGGCGGTTGTTGGGTAGCTCGACAAACAAGAGGTCGAACGTCAGGCGGAACTGCCCGTAGCTCTGCGCCAGGAAATAATCGCGCACGGAGCCCACGTAGGAGCCCTCGCAATAACCCTCGGCATTGAATATCTTGTTCCACGTTGCCAGCGTGGCGTCGTGATCCTCGGCGAAGTCCTGATTCTGGAACGAAGCCAGCACCACTAGCTGACGGCGGTCGCCGACGTACGGATTTTCGCCGCCCTGCAACGATGGCGCGCGACGGAGAACGAACTGAGGGTTAGGCGTGCCGACCCTGCATCCGCGCAGACGGACTCCGTCGGTAGCCAAAGAGCCTTGGGCTAACGCGCACAGCAGGGCGAGCATGAATATCGTTATCTTTCTCATTGTTCAATTTTATTGGGTACAAAGATAGTGCAAGGCGAGAGATAATGCAAATAATTTTGCAATTATCCGAGCCGCAGCCTGTCTAAAAGGGTTAAAAGCCCTTAAAGATAGTGCAAGGCGAGAGATAATGCAAATAATTTTGCAATTATCCGAGCCGCAGC
>JAFXXQ010000035.1 GCA_017542145.1 Bacteroidaceae bacterium
TATAATATATAAATAAGCTTCATCTGAAAATGGGGGCGTGGGGCATAATACAGAAACAAAAATGACGGTTTGACAGTTTGACGGTTTGACAGCGCAGATTATACATTAGGCTTATATACAGCACTTTCTGAAATTGCTAAATGATGAGGGGCTGGGTGCTTCCTTACTGCGGAATCATCCCCAATGGGCCGGCGCGACAGCGCAGTGGGCTGGCGCCGTAGCGCAGTGCGATAGTTTTTTATTCCACTGCGATTATTCCGGCGTTTTTGTTTGTTAGTATCGCAGAAAATCAGTAACTTTGGGGTAGAATAAAACTGAAACCTTTAACTAAAACCAAAACGCTGAAATGCTTGAACTGACACAACCACAAACACTTACGGAAAACGATGGGAAGTGCTACACCCTCTTCCCTTGCGTGGGGCGCACGCGCACGTACACTTCTCGGCCTGGCTCCAGACAGGGAAGATTATGCTGCAAGAGCAGCATAATCTTCAGTTCATAGTTCATAGTTCATAATTCATAGTTATGGTTTCAATGGTCCATGAACGAAAAAAGATTGAGCCGCACGGGCTCAATCCTTTCTTAATGGATAATGGACTATCAACTGTCAACCGTCACCTGTCAGCCCTCGGCCTGGAGGTCGGCCCAGTTGATGACGGGGTGCTTGGCGGCTGTGGTGTCGTCCGGACGGCTGATGGGGCAGGCGTGGGGCGCGGCGTGGAGGATGTCGGGATCCTCGGCAGCCTCGGCGGCTATGCGATGCATGACGTCGATGAAGGCGTCCAGCGTCTCCTTGCTCTCCGTCTCCGTGGGCTCGATCATCAGGGCCTGGTGGAAGAGGAGAGGGAAGTAGATGGTGGGCGCATGGAAGCCGAAGTCGAGCAGACGCTTGGCGACGTCGAGCGTGGTGGCACCCTCCTTGCCCTCGCGGGCGCCGTCGTTGATGAGGCCGTCGAAGACGAACTCGTGCTTGCAGACGCTGGGGATGGGGAGCTTGTAGGCGTCGCGCAGCAACTCCTTGATGTAGTTGGCGTTGAGCGTAGCGATGGGGCCTACCTCGCGGACGTGCTGACGGCCGATGGTGAGCAGCCAGGCGTAGGCGCGCAGGATGACGCCGAAGTTGCCCATGTGGGCGCTAACGCGACCAGCGGTCTTCTGGGGGTCAACAGGTCCACAAGTCAACAGGTCAACAGGTTGGGGCTTCGCGGGGTGTCTCGTTGACCCGTTGTCTCGTTGACTCGTTGACTCGTTGACTTGTTGACTCGTTGAGCTTCGCTCGACCTCTGTCGCGACTCGGGATAATTGGAGCAAGCTCCATTCTCCGCTCGCTGCTCCATCGGTTGACCCGTTGACTTGTTGACCCTCCGTATGCGGATAGGGCAGGCAGTCCTTGAGGAAGGCTGCGACGCCGACGGGTCCGCTGCCGGGGCCTCCGCCGCCGTGGGGCGTGGAGAACGACTTGTGGAGGTTGAGGTGCATGATGTCGAAGCCCATGTCGCCCGGGCGGACCTTGCCGATGAGGGGGTTCATGTTGGCTCCGTCGTAATAGAGCAGGCCGCCTGCCTCGTGCACGAGGGCGGCAATCTGCTTGATGTCGCGCTCGAAGAGGCCAAGGGTGTTGGGGTTGGTCATCATGATGCCGGCGAGGTCGGGGCCCAGCAGGGGCTTGAGGTCTTCGACATCGACGAGGCCGTCGGCGTTGGACTTCACCACTACGACGTCGAGCCCGCAGACGGCTGCCGAGGCGGGGTTGGTGCCGTGGGCGCTATCGGGGACGATGACCTTCGTGCGGCCCATATCGCCCCGGCTGCGATGCCAGGCGCGCATGATCATCAGGCCTGTGAGCTCGCCGTGGGCGCCCGCGCAGGGGTTGAAGGTGAAGTAAGCCATGCCTGTGATGGCCGAGAGCATCTGCTCCATGCCGGCATAGACGGCCTGCACGCCCTGGACGGTATCGACGGGCTGCAGGGGATGGATGGCGGCAAAGGCGGGCAGGGCAGCAACCTCCTCGTTGATCTTGGGGTTGTACTTCATCGTGCAGCTGCCCAGGGGGTAGAAGCCCGTATCGACGCCGAAGTTCATCTGCGAGAGATTGGTATAGTGGCGGACGACGTCCACCTCGCTCACCTCGGGCAGGGCGGGAGCCGACGCGCGGCGAAGCCCTTCGGGCACGGCTGTGGAGACCTCGGGAGCGGCAGCCTTGGGCAGGGTGTAGCCGCAGCGGCCAGACTTGGAATAGTCGAATATCAGATGGTCGTAGTATCTCATAAGGCAGCCTCCTTTACATAGTTAATCAGACAATCGATTTCTTCGCGCGTGCGCTTCTCGGTAACGGCAAAGGTGATGCGATGGTCGCCTGTGATGACACCTGCCAGGATGCCCTTGTCGGCCAGCGCCTTGTGGAGGGCACGGGCGTCGCCCTGGTAGTCGAGCGCAAACTCCTTCAGGAAGGGCCTGCTGCTGACGGGGGTGAAGCGTCCCGTGGCGACGAGCTGGTCGCAGAGGTAATGGGCAGAGGCGCTGGAGCGCTCGTTGACCTCCGCCAGACCCTTCGGGCCGAGGAGCGAGAGGTAGATGGTGACCCAGAGCGCCATGAGCGACTGGTTGGAGCAGATGTTGCAGGTGGCCTTGTCGCGACGGATGTGCTGCTCGCGTGCCTGCAGGGTGAGGACGAAACAACGCTTGCCGTCGCGGTCGGTAGTGGCGCCGACGATACGTCCGGGCAGCTTGCGCAGGTAGTCCTTCTTGCAGGCCATGAAGCCGAGCGAGGGACCGCCGTAGCAGAGGGGTATGCCCAGGCTCTGTCCGTCGCCCACAGCCACGTCGGCACCCCATTCAGCCGGGCTCTTCAGCACGGCCAGGGTGGAGGGGTCGCAGTACTCAATCAGCAGGGCTCCGGCGGTATGGACGGCCTCGGCAAAGCCCGTGTGGTCCTCGATGATGCCGTAGGCGTTGACGTTAGGTACCAGCACGCCTGCCACGCGTCCGCTGGCGAGGGCTGTCGTGAGGGCCTCGAGCGAGGTCTGACCGTCGGATGCGGCAAGCTCTTCAATAACGGTACCGGAGTAGGAGGCGTAGGTGCGGACCACCTCCTTCACCTGCGGCAGCAGGGTGGAGGCGATGAGGACGACGTCCTTCTTGCGTGTGGAGGCCACGGCCATGCGCACGGCCTCGGCAGCTGCCGTGGGACCGTCGTACATGGAGGCGTTGCTGACCTCAAGCCCCGTGAGGGCGCAGATCATGCTCTGGAACTCGAAGATGTAGCGGAGCGTGCCCTGGCTGATCTCGGGCTGATAGGGGGTGTAGGCGGTTAGGAACTCGCTACGCTGGGTGAGGTAGGGGATGACGGAGGGACTGCAATGGTCGTACCAGCCCTGTCCGGCGAAGCAGGTCATCTTCACGTTGCGGGCGGCAAGGCCCTCGAAGAAGCGTCGGATCTCGTCCTCGCTCATGGCGTCGGGCAGGTCGTAGTCGCCCTTGTAGATGTATTCCTGCGGCACATCGGCATAGAGGTCGTCGAGCGACTTCATACCCACCGTGTCCAGCATCTTTCGGATATCATCCGGAGTGTGGGGAATGTAAGGGTGCATTCTTAACTCTTAATTAATTTATTTGCAGAATGCTTCGTAGGCGGGGGCGTCCATGAGGCTGTCGAGCTCGGAGGCGTCGGCAAGCTTCACCTTGAGCATCCAGTTGGCGTAGGGATCTTCGTTGAGCAGCTCGGGGGTGTCGTCGAGGGCCGTGTTGACCTCCTCGACGCATCCGCTGACGGGAGCGATGAGGTCGCTGGCGGCCTTGGTGCTCTCCACGGCGCCGAAGTCCTCGCCCTTGGTGATGTATTCGCCCTCGCTTGGGAGGTCCACATAGACGACGTCGCCCAGCTCGTGCTGCGCGTAGTCGCTGATTCCGATGAATGCAAATTCACCTTCTACTTTTACCCACTCGTGTGTTTCGGCATACTTGAGGCCGGTTTCTACTTTTGCCATAATTGTTTGATTTTTAAAGGATTATTATTATTTCTTGTAACTCTTGTTGAAGAATTTCTTCTTGACGACGGTACCCGGAAAGGTCTTCTTGCGGATGCGGATTTCGACGGGAGTGTCGATGGCGGCATAGCGGGCGTCGACGAGCGCCATGCAGATGCTCTTGTCGACGGAGAGGCCGTGGTAGCCCGTAGTGACGACGCCTATCTCCTTGCCGTCGACCTCGACGGGATAGCCGTTGCGGGGGATGGCCTTGTCGTGAAGCTCGATGCCGACAATCTTCTGCTTCACGCCATTAGCCTTCTGCTCGGCCAGGGCTTCCTTGCCGATGAACTCGGGCTTGTCGAGCTTGACGAACATGCCGAGGCCTGCCATGAGGGGCGAGATCTCGGGGCTGAGTTCGTGGCCGTAGAGCGGCAGGGCCACCTCGAAGCGGAGCGTGTCGCGGCAGCCCAGTCCGCAGGGAGCCACCTCGCCCGAGCCGACGAGCACGTCCCACACCTTGTTAATATAGGCGTGCGAGCCGTAGAGCTCGAAGCCGTCCTCGCCCGTATAGCCTGTGCGGCTGGCGATGATGGTCTCGCCATCGACGTCGATTTCCTTGAAGGTGTAGAAGGCGAGGTCCTTGACGGCGAGGCCCAGCAGGCGCTCGACCTTCTCCTCGGCGAGGGGACCCTGTACGGCCACCTGGCCATAGACGTCGGACTTGTTGTCGATGACGACGTCGTAGCCCGCAGCCTGCTCGCGGATCCAGGCGTCGTCCTTGTCGATGTTGGCGGCATTCACCACCAGCAGGTAGAGGTCGCCTTTCATCTTATAGACGAGCAGGTCGTCGACGCTACCTCCGTCGGGGTAGCACATGATGCCGTAGTAGATCTTGCCGTAGGGGGCGTCGGTAATGTCGTTGGTGAAGATGTGGTTGACAAACTTCCCGGCGTCGGGGCCGCAGACGAAGATTTCGCCCATGTGGCTGACGTCGAAGATGCCGCAGGCCGTGCGGACGGCCATGTGCTCGTCCTTGATGGTGGAGTACTCAATGGGCATGTCGAATCCGCCGAACGGACTCATCTTGGCACCCAAAGCAACGTGTTTGTCGTATAAGCATGTCTTTTTGTAATTTTCCATGTTGTTCTGGAACATTTGAGGGTTGTTTTTTGTAATTATGAAAAACTGGTATTAGTAAATATATTCGCCGTATTCGGAGCGGATGACCAGCTCGCGCGGCTTGCCGGACGAGGCGGGGAGCGCCTCCACATGGCCGACGACCTGCGCGTCGATGTGGAACGTGCGGGCGATGTCGATGACCTGCTGGGCGTCGTCGGGGCTGAGGTAGATTTCCATGCGATGGCCCATGTTGAACACCTTGTACATCTCGGCCCAGTCGGTACCGCTCTGCGCCTGGATGGTGTGGAAGAGTGGGGGGATGGGGAACATGTTGTCCTTGACGATGCGCAGCCCGTCCACGAAATGGAGTATCTTGGTCTGGGCGCCGCCCGTGCAATGGATCATGCCGTGTACGCGGGGACGCATTTCGTCCAGCAGACGGCTGATGACGGGGGCGTAGGTGCGCGTGGGGGAGAGCACGAGCTGGCCGGCGTTGAGGGAGGTGCCCTTGACGGGGTCGGTCAGGCGCAGACGGCCCGAATAGACCAGCTCGTGGGGGACGGCATGGTCGTAGCTCTCGGGGTACTTCTCGGCCAGGTATTTGGCGAAGACGTCGTGGCGGGCGCTGGTGAGCCCGTTGCTGCCCATGCCGCCGTTGTACTCTCGCTCGTAGGTGGCCTGACCTGTGGAGGAGAGGCCGACGATGACGTCACCCGGGCTGATGTGGGCATTGTCGATGATGTCGCTACGGCGCATGCGGCAGGTGACGGTACTATCGACGATGATGGTGCGCACGAGGTCGCCCACGTCGGCCGTCTCGCCTCCTGTGCCATAGACGCCCACGCCCATCGCGCGAAGCTCGGCCAGCAGCTCGTCCGTGCCGTTGATGATGGCGCTTATGACCTCGCCCGGGATGAGCATCTTGTTGCGTCCGATGGTGGACGAGACGAGGATGCCCGTCGTGGCGCCCACGCAAAGAAGGTCGTCGATGTTCATGATGAGGGCGTCCTGGGCGATACCCTTCCAGACGCTGAGGTCGCCCGTCTCCTTCCAGTAGAGGTAGGCGAGGGACGACTTGGTGCCCGCTCCGTCGGCGTGCATGATGTTGCAATAGTCGGGGTCGCCGCCCAAAAGGTCAGGGATGATCTTGCAGAAGGCTTTCGGATAAAGCCCTTTGTCGATGTTCCTGATGGCGTTGTGGACGTCTTCCTTCGCGGCAGAAACGCCACGCATCATGTAGCGCTGGTTGTCGTTCATTGGGGAAATTTATTGTATTTATTAATTACGCTTGGAATCAAATTCGCTATTTTTTTAACCACCATCTGATAAGATAATAAATAAAAAGAGCGAAAATTACTAAAATAATAAGTAATTCAGGAAGACCAATAGTGCCTAAAAATAACATAATTAATTAAGTAGTATAGTTAGAACTGTACCGTAGGAGCCTTCTGCGAGCCTTCTTCAGCCTCGAAGTAGGGCTTCTTGTCGAAGCCGAACATGCCCGAGAGGAGGCTCTGGGGGAACTTGCGGATGTAGGTGTTGAACTTCTTGGCGGCTTCGTTGAAGTTGTTGCGTGCCACGGCGATGCGGTTCTCCGTGCCTTCGAGCTGGGCCTGCAGCTCCAGGAAGTTCTGGTTGGCCTTCAGGTCGGGATAGGACTCGGCAACGGCTATGAGGCGTCCCAGCGCTCCGCCCACTTCGCTCTGGGCCTTCTGGAACTCCTGCAGTTGCTCGGGGGTCATGTTCTCGGCATCGATATTGATGGAGGTTGCCTTCGTGCGGGCGTTGACGACGGCCTGCAGGGTTTCGCTTTCGTGGGCGGCATAGCCCTTGACGGTATTGACGAGGTTAGGGATGAGGTCGGCACGACGCTGGTATTGGCTTTCGACGTTTGCCCAGGCGGTTGAGACGCCTTCTTCCTGGCTGACCATGTTGTTGTAGGCTTTCACGCCCCACAGGGCGAGGAGAGCAACGATGATTACGAGAATCAAAGCAGATTTACTCTTTTTCATAGGTTTTTGTTGATTAGGAATGTAAATAATGTTTATTGGGTGTGATTGATTTCAGAACTTGGTGTGAGCGCCACCTCCGCCGAAGTGTCCTCCGCCGTAGTGTCCGCCTCCGAAGCCGCCTCCTCCGCCGAAATGGCCTCCGCCGATGACGCCTCCTCCTGTACCGGAGGAACGGCCCGACGAATTACCGTAAGAGGTGTAGTAGTCTTTGTTTACCTGGTGCTTACAGTTCTGGCACGTGTAGGTGTAGCGCACTTTCTTGCCTCGGGCGTTCTTGTAGAGCGTCTCCGTGTGGGTGAGCTTGAGCTTGTACTTGCCGCAGTTGGGGCACTTCTTCGTAAGGCGGATGCCTAAATAGATGAGGGCAATAGGGGCGCAGAGGAGGAACAGAAGAAGGATGACAAAGAGCCGGTCTTCCTTCCTCTCCTCGCGTGCGGCCAGCTCGGGGTCGAGCAGGTATTTGCCGAGTTCGCGCATACCCTCCACCATGCCCTCGTCCCAGTTGTCGTCGCGGAAGTAGGGCACCATGTGGTTGACCTGAATGCGCTTGCTGAGGGCGTCCGTGACGACGCCTTCCACGCCGTAGCCTGTGGAGAAACTGATGTCGCGCTCGGTGGTGCTGAGCACGACCACGATGCCGTTGTCCCTTCCTTCAACGCCCACGCCGACCGTCTCGCCCAGGAGGCGGGAGAACTCGAAGCAGTCGTCGGGGTCGATGCCGGAGAGTACGGCTACCAAGGCCTGTACGCCCGTGCTGTCCTCGACGGCGCGGAAGATAGCGTCAATCTCGTCGCAGGCCGACTGCGAGAGAATGCCTTCGGGGTTGCAGACGTAGCGGGTGGAATCCTGCAGATGGATGATGGGAACCGTCTTCGGCGTCCAGACCGTTGCGCTCATGCCGAGCGTGACAAGGAACAGGGCGATAAAAAGGGTAGTAATTCGTTTCACGTTCTTTATTCTTCTGTCCAAATCTTCCAGGCTTCGTCGGCCTGGATGTGTAACATTTCGAGTCCGTTCTTGATAGTGGCTCCCTGTGCTTCGGCTTTCCGCAGGAAGAGCGTCTTGTCGGGGTTATAGACAAGGTCGTAGCAGAGGTGGCTGGCTGTCAGGAGCGGGTAGGGGATATCGGGACAACGCTCCTCGTCGGGGAACGTGCCGAGGGGGGTGGCGTTCACCACGACTTTGTGGCGCGTCATCACTTCGGGCGTGAGGTCGTCGTAGGAGAGGATGCCTTCACGTCGGGTGCGCGAAACGAACGTCGTCTCAACTCCCAGCTGGTGCAACCCATGCTCGACAGCCTTGGAGGCGCCTCCCGTGCCGAGGATGAGGGCGCGGGTGTGGTGTGCCTTCAGCAAGGGGCGGATGGAGCGGGTGAAGCCGATGACGTCGGTATTGTAGCCCGTGAGGACGGCCTTGCCTCCGGAATGTCTTATCTTGATGACATTTACGGCTCCGATTGTCGCGGCCTCGGGCGCGATATCGTCCAGATAAGGCTTGACAGCCTGCTTGTAGGGGATGGTGACGTTCAGTCCGACAAAGTCAGGATGGGCGGCAATCAGGGCGGGAAACTCCTCGATGCTGTCGAGCACGAAGGGCTCATAGACCGCGTCGCGCCCCGTCCGCTGGAAGAACTCCGTGAAGTAGTTCCGCGAGAAGGAGTGCCCGAGAGGCTTGCCGATGATGCCGTAGCGTTCCATGGAAGGGGTTAAAGGGTTGCCAGATAGCTGGTCACGTTCTTTTCGATGCGAGCGGCGAGGTCGGGAGTCTCGTCCTTGACGAACTTCTCGCCTACGATGTGCTCGTAGAGCTCGACGTAGCGGTCGGTAACGCTTCCGACGAACTCGTCCGTCATCTCGGGCACCTGCTGTCCGGCCTGTCCCATGAAGCCGCGGTCGATGAGCCATTGGCGCACGAACTCCTTGGAGAGCTGGCGCTGGGGCTCGCCCTTGGCGAACTTCTCCTCGTAGCCGTCGGCATAGAAGTAGCGCGACGAGTCGGGGGTGTGGATTTCGTCAATCAGATAGACCTTGCCGTTACGCTTGCCGAACTCGTACTTGGTATCGACGAGGATGAGTCCGCGTCGGGCGGCAATCTCCGTACCGCGCTGGAAGAGGGCGCGGGTGTACTGCTCCATCTGCTCGTAGTCCTCGCGGCTGACGATGCCCTGGGCGATGATTTCCTCGCGCGAGATGTTCTCGTCGTGTCCCGCCTCGGCCTTGGTCGTGGGGGTGATGATGGGGACGGGGAACTTCTGGTTCTCCTTCATGCCGTCGGGCAGGGGGACGCCGCAGAGCGTGCGGGCACCGTTTTTGTATTCGCGCCAGGCGCTGCCGGTGAGGTAGCCGCGGATGATCATCTCCACGCGGAAGCCTTCGCACTTGAGGCCGACGGTAACCATCGGATCGGGCGTGGCGAGCTTCCAGTTGGGGACGATGTCGGCCGTGTCGTCGAGGAACTTGGCGGCAATCTGGTTGAGCACCTGCCCCTTGAAGGGGATGCCCTTGGGGAGGATGACGTCGAAGGCCGAGATGCGGTCGGTAGCAACCATGACCATCAGGTCGTTGTTGATGTCATATACGTCGCGGACTTTGCCGTGATAGACGCTTTGCTGTCCGGGGAAGTGAAAATCAGTTGTTGTAAGGGACATAGAAAAATGATGTCTTAAAGGGTTATTAAGGTTGGGGTGAGTCTTTATGGAACAGGTCGGGAGCGTCGTGTTCGTGCTCGTAGGCCTCCACGATGCGTGTGACGAGCTTGTGGCGGATGATGTCTTTTTTCGTCATCTCCACGATGCCGATGCCCTCGATGCCGCGCAGCAGGCAAAGCGCGTGGGCGAGGCCTGAGCGTTGGGACACCGGGAGGTCGATCTGCGTGAGGTCGCCCGTGATGATCATCTTCGTGTTCCAGCCCAGGCGGGTGAGGAACATCTTGATCTGGGGGACGGTGGTGTTCTGCGCCTCGTCGAGGATGACGATGGCGTCGTTGAGCGTGCGTCCGCGCATGAAGGCGAGCGGGGCTATCTGGATGATGCCCAGCTCCATGTACTCCTTCAGCTTGACGGCGGGAATCATGTCCTCGAGGGCGTCGTAGAGCGGCTGGAGGTAAGGGTCAATCTTTTCGCGCATGTCGCCCGGGAGGAAGCCAAGCTTTTCGCCGGCCTCGACGGCAGGGCGGCAGAGGACGATTTTCTTCACCTCCTTGTTCTTCAACGCCCGTACGGCAAGGGCGATGGCCGTGTAGGTCTTGCCTGAGCCGGCAGGACCTACGGTAAAGACCATGTCGTTCTGCTCGTACTCCTTCACGAGCCGCAGCTGGTTGGCGGTACGGGGCGAGATGGGGCGTCCGCTGATGCTGAAGACGATGACGTCGTTCTCTTTCTCGACGATGGGGCGGTTGCCGTTGAAGAGGTCGAGGATGGCCTCGTCCGTCAGGCGGTTGTATTTGCTGCAATGGGCCTGCACGGTACCGATGAAGCGTTCGAAGCCCTCCAGCTCCTCCTCGTCGCCCATCACCTTGATGACGTTGTCGCGGGCGATGATGCGGAGTTTCGGGTAGAGCGCCTTGATCATCTGCATGTGGGCGTTACCCGTCCCGTAGAACACCACGGGGTCGATATCTTCAAGGACGATGTGCTTCTCTATCATTATTTACCTTCTCAAAAGGAATTTTCATACCAAGCATTTCGAAGTATTCTTCATACTTTTCAATAAACATCATAGTATGATAAGCATCTTCCTTTGTTGCTGATTCAAGTAGCGGACTTGCCAAAATCTGTTTAATTAATAATTCTTTTGCTTTTTCTTTCTCTTCTAATTTAATAAGCGTTTTGAATGCTGCGTCAAAGTGAGTATCTCCAACAAAATGATCTTTCAATTGAGAAACATTCTTACAGAGGCCAATAAAGCAAATAATGATTATTAAGTCTAAGATAATCGAAATTACAACTATAGTTTCCATAATCAATCGTTTATTCTTTTTCAATATAGACAATAGGGTCGCCTTTGCGGAGCGTGGCGCCCTGCTTGGCGCAGACTTCGACGACCTTGCCGCTGATGGTGGCGTGGACGGGAGCAATCTCGCCCCAGGGCGTGGTGATGTGGCAGACGAGGTCGCCCTCCTTGTAGCGCTTGCCGACGGCGGGCTCGGTGGAGGGACCTGCGACGGAGACCTCCCAGATGACCTGTCCGTTCTCGGGAGCGGGCATCGGGTCGGCCTTGGCGTGCTTGATGGCCAGGACGTCTTCGACGCTCATGCCCTTGCCGGCAAGAGCCTCGTCCTTGGCTTTCTGCAGGTCGGCCTCGAAGCGCTCCTTGGCGATGCCGCTACGGTAGTCGCGGTACTGGCGCTCGTGCATGGCCAGTTCGAAGAGCTCCTCCTGATCCTCGCCTTCGTCCCAGCCCTCGTCCTTCATAATCTGGCGGAATTTGGGCAGCTCGTCGGGATAGTAGCTCTGCGGGTCGGCAGTCGTGAACTCACGTCCCTGCTCCTTGGCGAGGGCGACGATTTCGGGAGCTACCGTGCCGGGCAGCTTGCCGCTCTTGCCCAGGATCATGCCCCAGATGGCGTCGTCCATCATCGAGTAGCGCGGCTTACCCATCGACTCGGCCAGCAGGTTCATCAGGGCGATGTTCTTCGTATACTGGCTGAAGGGGGTGACGAGTGGGGGATAGCCCACCTTGGGCCACACGTAGGCCACCTCGTCGAAGAGCTTCACGAGGAGCTGGTCCTCGCTATAGGGCTCGAGCCCCTTGTTCTTGCGGTTCATGTTGATGGCTTGCATGACGCCCGTGAGGTCGGCCATCATCGAGCCCATCATGCCGCCCGGCAGGCCGCAGCCCAGCAGCAGCGAGCTCATCAGCTTGTTGCCGGGATTCATGAAGTAGCCCAGGAAGTCGTCGATGAACTCCTGCGTCAGCTTGCGAGCCTGCATGTAGGCATCCATGTTGATGTCTGCCACCTGGAAGCCGGCGTCGCGGAGCATGGCCTGTACGGAGATGACGTCAGGATGCACCTTGCCCCACGAGAGGGGCTCGATGGCGGTATCGATGATGTCGGCACCCGCCTTGCAGACCTCCAAGATGCTGGCCATCGAGAGGCCCGGGCCGCTATGGCCGTGGTACTGGATGATGATGTCGGGGTGCTTGGCCTTGATGTTCTTCACCAGCAGGCCCAGGAAGTGAGGCCGTCCGATGCCTGCCATATCCTTGAGGCAGATTTCGGGCGCTCCGGCCTCGATGAGCTGGTCAGCGATGGCGGAGTAGTACTCTACCGTGTGGACGGGCGAGTAGGTGATGCAGAGCGTGGCCTGCGGAATCATGCCCGCCTCCTTGGCGTAGTGAATGCTGGGGATGATGTTGCGCACGTCGTTCAGTCCGCAGAAGATGCGGGTGATGTCGGTACCCTGGGCCTTCTTCACCTTATACATCAGTCGTCTGACGTCGGCAGGCACGGGGTTCATGCGCAGGGCGTTCAGACCGCGGTCCAGCATGTGGGTCTGGATGCCCGCCTTGTGCAGGGGGGCGGTAAAGGTGCGGACGGCCTTGTTCGGGTTCTCGCCGTACAGCAGGTTCACCTGCTCGAAGGCGCCTCCGTTGGTCTCCACGCGGGCAAAGCAGCCCATATCGACGATGACTGGTGCAATACGTGCCAACTGGTCGGCACGAGGCTGGTATTTTCCTGACGACTGGAACATGTCGCGGTACACCAGACTGAACTTAATTTCCTTTTTCATTGGGTTTTGATATGATGTTATTACCTTATTATATATTCAGCGCTGCAAAAGTAATGATAAAAATGCGAATAAGCGAGAGAAAAGGGAAAAATATTTTTTGCTGAATGGATGCTCTCAGGATAATGCATGGAAAGAAGAGGAGAATCGTTGATGGACGGAACGGTTTTTCGTCTGCAATTGTTGTTCGGAATTTTGACGGCAGTTTTTTTTCATCGCGATGGTTTGATGTTTTCATCGCGATGATTAATTCTTTTCATCGCAATGGTTAATTCTTTTCATCGCGATGAAAAAATGTTTTCATTGCAATGAAAAAACGGTAATGAGAGGAAACTGCAAAATCAGAGCAAGTTATGCAACTCTCGTCCCTTTGTTTCCTTCGAGAGATATTGAAAAGTCAAGTTAATCGGCTTTTCGCTCGCCCAGACCTTCGGTCTAAAATGCTCACGCCAGGCAAAAAGAAATTTTTTTCCTCTTTGCCCTCGCTTAATCGCTTTTTTGTACTATCTTTGCGGAAAATTACGAGAATGCACATCGCAATAGCTGGAAATATCGGTTCGGGGAAGACGACGCTTACGAACATGCTGGCGCACCACTTCGGGTGGACGCCGCGTTTCGAGGCTGTCGCCCATAACCCTTATTTAGAAGATTATTACGCCGATATACGCCGCTGGTCGTTCAACCTGGAGGTATTCTTCCTCACGCAACGCTTCAAGGATGCGCTGGCCATACGTCGCTCGACGGAGACCATCATCCAGGACCGCAGCATCTTCGAGGGCGTCTACATCTTCGCTGCCAACAACTACGCGATGGGTAACCTGACGGAGCGCGACTTCCAGACCTACATGGACCTCTTCCGCCTGATGACGTCGCTCGTGGGCACGCCCGACCTGATGATTTACCTGCGCTCCAGCGTGCCCCACCTCGTGGCCCAGATTCAGCGCCGCGGGCGCGACTACGAGCAGACCATGCAGCTGGACTACCTGAAGAACCTCAACGACAGCTACGACGACTTCATCTTCCACAAGTATCCGGGCCGCGTGCTGGTCATCGACAAGGACAACCTCGACTACGAGCATCGCCCGCAGGACTTCGCCTCCATCGTCGATAAAATCAACGCGCAATTGTACGGACTGTTCCCTGAGACTTCTGACAGCCTGACGTCAGACTGGCAGATAAATGTTCCAATCCCTAATCCCTAATCCTTAATACCTCCTTTTATCATGCACATCGCCATCGCAGGAAATATCGGTTGCGGCAAGACCACCCTGACCAAAATGCTTGCCAAGCGTTACGGCTGGACACCTCGCTTTGAGTCCGTCGAGAACAATCCTTATCTGGCCGACTATTACGAGGATATGGCCCGATGGTCGTTCAACCTCCAGATTTACTTCCTCAACAAGCGCTTTCAGGATGTGGTGGAGATATCGCGTTGCAAGGATACCATCGTGCAGGACCGCACCATCTTCGAGGACGCCCGCATCTTCGCGCCCAACCTCCACGACATGGGCCTGATGAGCGACCGCGACTTTGCGAACTATAGCGAGCTGTTCGACCTGATGATGAGCCTCGTGGGCAAGCCCGACCTCCTTATCTACATCCGCGCCAGCATCCCGCACCTTATCGCGCAAATCCAGAAGCGCGGACGTGAGTATGAGCAGGGCATCCGCATCGACTACCTCAACGGCCTGAACGAGCGCTACGAAAACTGGATTGGCAGCTACGAGGGACGCCTGCTGGTGGTGGACGGCGACAACCTCGACTTCCAGAACAATCCGCGCGACTTCCAGTCCATTACCGACCAGATTGATGCCGAACTCTTCGGCTTGTTCGCTGATAATTCCGATAGCGTCTGACAAAAGCTTAATCGTTATACTTGAAACGTAAAAACAATAAACCATACTAACAATGAAAGTACTTCTTTCCCCCATTCTCCGCGCCATCTGCCTCCTGGTCGTCGGCATTCTGCTCGTCGCCTGCCGTGAGCGGACAACCCAATGGATTGTCATCCTTACCGGTGCACTCTTCTTCGTCGTCGGCCTTGTGACTTTTATTAATTATATGCTTCGCAAGAGCCACAACAAGCCTACAGGACCCTTCCCCCTGCTTGCCGTAGGGGGCGTGCTGTTCGGCCTCGTACTCCTTGTCGCCTCAGGCAGCTTCCTCCGTTTCTTCATGTACGTTATGGGGGGTATGCTTATCCTTGTCTCCGTTTGGCAACTCGTTGCGATGATTAACATCCATCGTGAGGTGCGGTTTCCCAACTCCATGTTCCTCGCTCCCGTGCTGGCGCTGATGTTTGGCGCTTTTGCGCTCTGGAACCCCACGAAAGCTGCCGCTCTGCCGCTCCTCTTCATCGGCCTGGGCTGCATCGTAAGCGCCTTGGGCGACATCGTGGCACTCTCCATCTTTGCTGCCCATCGCTCGAAGGAAAGACGCCTTGCCCGTCAGGCTGCCAAAGAAACCATCGAGATTAGTGAGACTGACGAATGAGAATGTCCATATCCTGTAAGCTAAAAAAAAGATTTAGATGTTCGTAGCTCGTAACCTGAGGAAGACGAATATAGCCGAATACCTGCTCTACATGTGGCAGGTGGAGGATTTGCTGCGTGCCAACAGGCTCGATATCGATGCCCTGACGGAACGGGTGGTCAGCCAATACCATCTGGACGACACCCAGCGGGCTGAGTTGGTGGAGTGGTACGAAAATCTGTTGGAGATGATGCGGCACGAGGGCGTAGAGAAGGAGGGACATCTGCAAATCAACAAAAACGTCATCATACAGCTGAATGACCTTCACGCCCGGCTGATGCACTCCACCAAGTTTCCCTACTATCAGGCGGCATATTACAAAGTGTTGCCCGCCATCGTGGAGCTTCGTGCCAAGAGCGGGACGCAAGACGAGACAGAGATTGAGAACTGTTTCGACGCGCTCTATGGCGTATGGATGCTGAAACTGCAACATCGCCCGCTGAGCAAAGAAACCTCAGGAGCCATGCAGGACATCAGTACCTTTCTTGGGATGTTGAGCGACTATTATCAGAAAGACAACGCAGGAGAACTGAAATTTGAGTAACTTATGAATATATTGGTAACAGGTGCCAACGGACAATTAGGTAGCGAGCTGCGCAGGATAGCCTCTCAATCAAAGCAATGCGACACATGGCTATTTACCGACATAGAGGAACTCGACATTACCGACGAGGCTGCTGTGGAATTGTTCGTGAAGACGAACGATGTGGAGCTTATCATCAACTGTGCCGCCTACACGAACGTGAACGGCGCGGAGTCGAATGTTGCCCTTTGCGACAAACTCAACCACCTCGCTCCGGGCATTCTGGCCCGTATCGCCACGAAGGCTTTCTGTCGTCTGGTGCATATCTCGACGGATTATGTCTTCAACGGGAATCATTTCCTCCCTTATACAGAGGAGGATGAGCCCTGCCCCGATTCGGTCTATGGATGCACGAAGTGGGAGGGCGAGAAGGCAGTATTGGCCATTCATCCGCAGGCCATCATCATCCGCACGGCGTGGCTCTACAGCACGTACGGAAATAACTTCGTGAAGACCATGCTGAAGATGGGCCGTGAACGCCCCTCGGTCGGCGTCGTATTCGACCAGATAGGTACGCCTACCTATGCCCGCGACCTGGCTCTGGCCATTGACCGCATTATCCATTGTGTGGCATGGGTGCCGGGCATCTATCATTATACGAACGAGGGTGTCTGCTCGTGGTACGATTTTACTCTTGCCATCTTTGATTATGCGGGCATAAACGGTCGGTGCAACGTCCGTCCGCTACATACGGCCGACTATCCTACGCCTGCGCGCCGGCCGCCGTACTCCGTGCTCGACAAGACAAAGATAAAGCTCACTTATGGCGTGGAGATTCCCCATTGGACAGTCAGCTTGAAGGAATGTATCGAGGAACTGAAAAATAAAGGTTAAAAGTTGAAGATAATATATTTATGAATAACGATAATGAAATAGCCCGCCGACGAACGTTCGCCATCGTGTCTCATCCTGATGCCGGTAAGACTACGTTGACGGAAAAACTCCTGCTCTTCGGCGGGCAGATTCAGGTGGCGGGTGCTGTCAAGTCAAACAAGATTCGCAAGACAGCCACCTCAGACTGGATGGAGATAGAGAAACAACGTGGCATCTCCGTCACCACTTCTGTGATGGAGTTCGACTACGAAGGCTATAAAATCAACATCCTCGACACTCCTGGCCACCAGGACTTTGCCGAGGATACCTTCCGCACGCTTACCGCCGTCGATAGCGTTATCATCGTTATCGACTCGGCAAAAGGTGTCGAGGCGCAGACGCGCAAGCTTATGGAGGTGTGCCGTATGCGCAAGACCCCCGTCATCATCTTTGCCAATAAGATGGACCGCGAGGGCAAGGACCCCTTTGAGCTGTTGGACGAACTGGAGGAGGAGCTTCATATCCATGTGCTGCCCCTCAGCTGGCCCATCGAGCAAGGCCCGCGTTTCAAGGGCGTCTATAACCGCTACGAGCAACGCCTTGACCTTTATCAGCCCAGTAAACAGGTGGTGACGGAGAAGGTGGAAGTGGACGTGAACAGCCACGCTCTTGAGGAGCATATCGGTGAACGTCAGGCCGAACAATTGCGTGCCGATCTTGAACTCATCGAAGGCGTCTATCCTGAGTTTGATGTGGAGAGCTACTTGGCAGCCGACATCGCTCCTGTGTTTTTCGGCTCGGCGCTGAATAACTTTGGTGTCAAGGAGTTGTTGGATTGTTTTGTGAAGATTGCCCCCAGTCCGCGCCCCGTGCAGGCTGTGGAACGCGAAGTCTCACCCTCAGAGGAAAAGTTCACAGGATTCATCTTCAAGATAACCGCCAATATCGACCCGAACCACCGTTCTTGCGTGGCTTTCTGTAAGGTTTGTAGCGGCAAGTTCCTGCGCGGCGCTCCCTATCTGCACATCCGTTCCGGTAAGGTGATGCGTTTTTCGTCGCCTACGCAATTCATGGCGCAGCGGAAGAGTACGATTGACGAGGCATATCCTGGCGATATCATCGGCTTGCCCGATACGGGTAACTTTAAGATTGGCGATACCCTGACGGAAGGGGAGATGCTCCACTTCAAGGGACTTCCCAGCTTTTCGCCTGAGATGTTTAAGTACATTGAGAACGATGATCCGATGAAGACAAAGCAATTGGCGAAGGGCATCGACCAACTGATGGGCGAAGGTGTCGCGCAGTTGTTCGTTAACCAATGGAATGGCCGCAAACTCATCGGTACCGTCGGACAGCTTCAGTTCGAGGTCATTCAGTATCGATTAGAGAATGAGTATAATGCCAAATGCCGTTGGGAACCCGTCAGCCTCTATAAAGCCTGCTGGATAGAGGGTGACGACGAAGCGGAACTGGAGGCATTCAAGAAACGCAAGTACCAGTTCATGGCTAAGGACAAGGAGGGACGCGACGTCTTCCTGGCCGACAGCGGCTATGTACTTCAGATGGCACAGATTGATTTCAAACATATCCGATTCCATTTTACCAGTGAATTTTAACGACGATATCAAGCATGCATGTGAAGTCATGCGGGCAGGTGGAGTGATACTCTATCCTACCGACACGGTGTGGGGGATTGGCTGCGATGCCACTAATCCTGAGGCTGTCCGACGCGTCTATGAAATCAAGCGACGCGAGGATACAAAATCCATGCTCGTCCTTGTTGATTCCGATGCCAAGGTTGACCTTTACGTTAGGGAGGTGCCTGCGGTGGCATGGGATTTGATTGAGCTGTCAACAAAACCGCTTACGATTATCTACGACGGGGCAAAGAATCTGGCGGAGAACCTTGTGGCCCCAGATGGGAGTATTGGCATCAGGGTCACGGCTGAAGAGTTCTCCAAGCAACTCTGTTACCGTTTCCGCAAAGCCATCGTTTCCACTTCTGCCAATATCAGCGGTGAGCCTACCCCCAAGTCTTTCAGCGAAATCAGCGAAGAGATAAAGAGTGCGGTGGACTACGTCGTCAGCTATCGGCAACGGGAGAAGGGGAGTGCCAAGCCCTCCTCTATTATTAAGATAGACGTGAAAGGAAATATACAAATCATTCGCGAATGAGCCATACCATATCCGATGCCCACGTCACTCTGCCGCGCATCCTCCGTTGGCGTCAGAAGCATATAAGCGACCGGACATTCTTGTTGATACTGAGCGTGTTCGTCGGCCTGTTTTCCGCCTGTGCTGCGCTTTTGCTGAAGTTCCTCATCCGGCTTATTGAACATGGGCTGACGAGGGGATTCAATACGACTGAGGCGAACTATCTTTATCTGATTTTCCCTGTTGTCGGCATTTTCCTTTCTGGAGTATTCATCCGTCGGGTGGTCCGTGATGATATCAGCCACGGCGTGACGCGCATTCTTTATGCTATCTCCCGACGTCAGGCTAAGATTCGTCGGCATAATATGTGGTCGTCTCTCGTCGCCAGCTCCATTACCATCGGCTTCGGCGGTTCGGTAGGTGCTGAGGCTCCTATCGTGCTGACAGGTTCTGCCATCGGTTCCAATCTGGGCAGCCTGTTCCGTCTTGACCAGCGCAGCATGATGCTGCTAGTGGGCTGTGGTGCGGCAGGAGCTGTGGCGGGCATCTTCAAGGCGCCGATAGCGGGCGTGGTTTTCACGCTCGAGGTGCTGATGTTCGACCTCACCATGTCGTCTCTGCTGCCTTTGCTGATTTCCAGCGTAACGGCGGCAACGGTATCCTACATCGCTTCAGGGTTGAACCCGATGTTTCGCTTCACGCTTGAGAATGAGTTTCTTCTGCAGCGCATTCCCTACGTCATTCTGCTCGGAATCATCTGCGGATTGGTTTCGCTCTATTTCTCCGAGACTATGAATTGGATTGAGGAAAAGTTTCGTCGCGTCACGAACCATTACGTCCGCTTCCTGGTTGGTGCTGCTACGTTGAGCCTGCTTATTTTCCTCCTGCCGTCGCTTTACGGCGAAGGCTATGATACTATAAATATCTTGCTCAACGACAACGCATCGGTTCCTTGGGAAAGCGTTCTTCACAATTCGTTTTTCTATGGCAAATCGGGGATGTTGTTGGTCTATTTGGGACTGATATTGCTTACAAAAGTCTTTGCAACCGTTGCAACTAATATCGGAGGCGGCTGCGGCGGTATCTTTGCTCCCAGCTTATTTCTTGGATGTATTACAGGCTTTATTTTTTCGCACCTATTCAACTTGCTGCATGTTGGTGTCTATATGCCTGAGCAGAACTTCGCCCTTTTCGGTATGGCGGGCTTGATGTCGGGCGTCATGCATGCGCCGCTGACTGGAATCTTTCTGATAGCTGAGCTGACAGGAGGGTATGGCCTTTTTCTCCCGTTGATGATTGTGTCTGCCGTTTCCTATCTGACCATACGTATCTTCCAGCCTCACAGCATCTATAGCATGCGTCTGGCGCGTAAAGGCGAGTTGATAACTCACCATAAGGACCGTTCTGTGCTTACGCTAATGAAAACGGAGAATGTTATAGAGAACGACTTCCTGACCGTTTCTCCTGATATGGATTTAGGAAAACTGACAGGTATCGTATCGCGTTCCAGCCGCAATCTTTTTCCAGTACTGGGAGCCGACAATAAACTGGTGGGTATCGTTTCGCTTGATAATATCCGTAAAATAATGTTCCGTACGGAGTTGTACCACCGTTATACTGTGGAGAATCTGATGACTCCGCCTCCCACACGTATCATCAACTCCGATTCAATGGATGTCGTGATGCACAAATTCGACGAGACTAAAGCCTGGAACTTACCTGTTGAGGATGAAGACGGAGTTTATCTCGGTTTTGTCTCTCGCTCAAAGATATTCGGAGAATATCGCAAACTGCTTGTCAACTTCTCCGATGAATAATGATACCTTCCTTATTTCCAATAGTCCCATCATGAATAAATCCTCCCTTCGCATCATCTTCATGGGAACTCCAGACTTTGCTGTCGCATCCCTGAAAGCCCTTGTCGAGAACCAGTATAATGTAGTGGCTGTCATCACGATGCCCGATAAGGCAATTGGTCGTCATGCCAGCGTTCTTCAGCCAAGCGCAGTCAAACAGTATGCACTTTCGGTCGGCCTTCCGGTATTGCAGCCAGAGAGGCTGAAGGATGAGGCGTTTTTGGAAGAATTACGTTCTTATCAAGCTGATCTGCAGATTGTGGTGGCCTTCCGCATGCTGCCCGAAGTGGTGTGGAACATGCCTTCTCACGGCACCTTCAATCTCCATGCCTCGCTCCTCCCTCAATATCGGGGGGCTGCTCCCATTAATTGGGCTATCATTAACGGAGAGAAGGAGACTGGCGTTACGACGTTCTTCCTTCAGCACGAGATCGACACGGGCGCGATTATCCATCAGGAACGTTTGCCCATAGGGCCGGAGGATAATGCAGGGGTCGTTCATGACTGCCTGATGGCGATGGGTGCTGACTTGGTGATTCGTACGGTAGATGACATTATATCTGAAAGTGTTCACCCCATTCCTCAGGATGAATATTATGATTCAGGCTCCTTATTAAAGCCTGCTCCCAAGCTGTTTCGTGAAAATACCCGAATTGATTGGAACCAGTCGGCTGCTTCCGTCCATGATTTCATTCGCGGCCTTTCGCCCTATCCGGCAGCATGGACGACGTTCGTCTCTCCTGATGGGTCGGAAACGACACTCAAGTTGTTTGAGAGTAGGGTGGTGGATTCGTCTTTGGGCGCACCAGCCTTGTCTCCTGGCGAAATAGATACCGACGGAAAGACCTATTTATACATAGGTGCGCACGAGGGCGTCCTATCCATCCTTTCCCTTCAGTTGGCAGGCAAGAAGCGTATGCCTGTTGCCGACTTCCTGCGTGGGCATAACCAGTTGAGCCTTTGCTCTGTGTATTAAGATGTAGACGATAAGATTATGCGAAAAGTTACAATTTCTTTGGACGGAAACGCTTCAGAGAAGAAAACCTTTAGTGTAGAAAGAGGGCATATCATTATCTGCTCAGGCGATTCCCAAAAGGGGCCTGATGGAACGATGTGGATCAGGGGAACAAACCGACCTTACGAAATTGAAGAGCAGGTGAATCTGAAAATGGGTGATAAGATAATCATTCGGGTAGAACAAACGGATGAAACCATTTTTGAGGGCATTACGGCAAAAAAGGATTTTCAGCGATTGTTAGCGCAATACAGGGAATTGGAAAATAAACTCATTGAAAAAGGCTTAATTAGCGATGGAAGGAATTAAGGTAACCTATAAAGGCCAGACAACGTTTGCTGCGATAGACGGCGCAGGAGTTTCCTTTATTATTGATGTTTTGCCAGAGTATAATTATATTACCTTGGGAGGATATGACCCTGAGACTGACTTGCATTTAGGTTGGTTTGCCAAAGAGATAGGGGCGGAAGATGACATTGAGATTGAATTAGCTGAAATATCGGAAGCGTCAAATCACAATGACATGCCTCATCAGGAAGTTCTTGACAGGGCTCAGGCAATTGTTTCAGATAAGAAGAAAATGGAAAAGGCCAATGAGCATTTGCTCTCAAAATATGTTTCTTTGCGGAAATACTTGTTGGAAAACAACGTTATCAGTCAATAAATCGCTGTATCTTTTGGATAAAGTCCTTGGCAGAGCGAGAGCAGGTAAATAAAATCTCAACGCAGGCGAATAACTTTTCAACGCAGGCGAATAAAAAAATAGAATAGGCAACCGGTTTTTTAGCGCAAGCAAATAATCCTGCCGAATAAGACAGAATCCAGAAAGAAGCAAATAGCAAAAACAAGGGGAAAAAGAGGAATCCAATCAATAAATACGACAAAATAAGCGAAAAATTGCATTTTTCTTCAAAAAAATTTGGTGGAATGCATTTTTTGTCTTTCCTTTGCCCCCGCTAAACAAAAAAGTATAACAAATAAAACGTCTTTGCCTATCGAAACATCCTTACTCTAATTAAGTAAAAAGGAAGTTTATGAACAGTTTGAAATCATTGGCCGACAATGTGTTGGTTGAAATGTATTCAAAGGGTAATGACAAGGCATTTGACGAATTGCTCACTCGCTATCAGAGTAAGCTATACGGCTACATCTATTTTATCGTCAGGAATGTGACTTTGGCAGAAGATCTCTTCCAAGAGACTTTCATGAAAGTTATAACCACCATCCGCCAAGGCAACTATTCGGAGTCCGGCCGGTTTGGCGCATGGCTTACCCGTATTGCCCATAACCTTATCATCGACTATTTCCGTCAGGACAAGAGTGAAAACACGGTTTCTAACGACGAGTCGGAGGTGGATCTCTTCAACGATGTGGATCTTTCTGATGATGACGTAGAGACGAAACTGGTGAATTCCCAAGTGCTGTCCGACGTCCGTCGTCTTCTATGTGCACTTCCTTCCTCCCAGCGAGAAGTGGTTTATATGCGTTTCTACCAAGACCTCAGTTTCCGCGAGATTGCTGACCTGACAGGAGTCAGTATTAATACCGCTCTTGGTCGTATGCGTTATGCACTTATTAATATTCGTCGCCTTGCTGACGAGAAGGGCATCTCCTTGACCCTTGCCTGATTCTTCACATCTTCCTCAAGCAATCGTTTCCCCAAGGGCACATCTCCTCGGACAGATTCAAAATCCCCAATAATTCCATTTGATGGAACTTTTTTTCCAGCCTATGGAATTTTTTTTCCATTTGATGGAACTTTTGGGGAATTTGATTCTATCTGGACAGCTGATAATTTTACCCCTCGACACCCCTGCAATAATTCGTGGAAACAAATGACGCAAGATGAAAAATAGAGTAATCTTTTCGGACAATTCGATTTTTTTTCGCAGAAAACTGCAAAAAAACGTGAAATTGTTTGGTGGGTAAAAAAACTCGCCGTACCTTTGTATCCGCTTTCCGCCAAAAAATGCATAATTGGAGTGTGAAAGTCCTCGATCTTTGAAAGAGATTTCCATACAGACGAAGTAGTACGAGAGCGGCCCCCGCGTTGTCAGAGACGTCCGGGGGTCGGGTAGAGAGAGAAGAGAGAACGAACCGTCAATTAATTGTTCCTTTTTACAAGGAAGAAGGATA
>JAFXXQ010000036.1 GCA_017542145.1 Bacteroidaceae bacterium
CACCAAATGCATGATACAGATAGCTGGGATTCATATAACTATACTTTAGTTAGGGGTAACCAAAGGTAGTGATAAAATCTTAGCTATCTCTCTCTTCGTTCATTTTTATTGCTAGCCAACTACGCATTTGTCGGATGAACCCAAAAAATGTATTAAAGGGCGGCTTTCGATGGCCTCAAAGGAGACGTACGCCCCGTTTTTTTCGAAGCCTTCATGTGTTTGGCGCGCATTTTAGCAACGCAGGATTTCAACATTCATTGAATTCTCGTTTCACTTCGTGGAATATGTTCGTAGTCCAGTGGAACAATCTCGCAACCCAATGGGTTAATTTCGTAGCCCAATGGGATAATAGCGTAGATTACTTAGAGAATATAAGCGACCTCCTTGAAGGGGTAGGAGCGAAGGGCGTTCAGATTGTCGCGCAAGCGGAGGGTACCGTCGGGGTTGACGCCTTCGAGGGTGGCTGTGAAGTCGCCCTGGGCATCACGATAGCGGGCGGGGACGCCGAGACGGTAGAGACGACGGACGTAGGCGGTTTGAAGATTGACAAGGGAATCCGTTGCTGCAGATTCCAAATCCCCGACAGCATTGACAATGCTGGATTGTAGGGTGGCGACGGACTGGACGTAGTGCTCGGTGATGGCGTGAAAGAGCGCGGGTATGTCGAAGGTTAGGGGTGAGGGGTTAGGGGTTGTGGGAGGCGTTTGGGCGGCTATCAGGCGGAGGGAGGTGGGGCGGAAGGTAGAGCCGAGGACGCCTTGGGAGGGGAGGCGGAGGGTGGTGTCGCCGGGTGCAGGGTCGAAGTCGGTCTGGTTGACGTTGATGCCGAAGCCGATGATGGCCTGCTCGATGGAGGTGGCGCTGAGCTCGTACTCGATGAGAATGCCGCAGAGCTTACGGTCGTCCCAGTAGATGTCGTTGGGCCATTTGATGCGCAGGTGTTCATCGGCATCGGGGAGGAGTTCAGACAGACCGTCGGTAATGGTGAGGGCAATGAGCTGCGAGAGGATGAACTGCTGCTGGGGGCGCAGGAAGGTGGGATGATGGCGTATGCTGCACAGGAGGTTCTGGCCTCGGGCGGAGTGCCAGGTGTTGCCGCGCTGGCCTCGTCCGGCAGTCTGGTAGTCGGCCATGACGGCAATGTAGGGCTGCGCCGGGTCCCTGGGGTAGGACTTGAGGTAGGTGTTGGTGGAGTCAGTCTCTTCCAGATGAATGAAGGTGATGGGGGGCACGAGATAATGAAAAATGAAGAATTAAGAATGAAAATGATGGATGGTTAACGATGGGTGCGAACGGGCGGGAGGAAGGCGTCGATGATATGCTCGAACTGTTGGTTGGGGGCTTCGCCGACGACGGTGACGATGTCGAAGCGGGGACTGAGGTTGAAAGGGCAGATGTGGATGTAGCTCTCGGCTGCCGAGATGAGGCGCTGGCGCTTGCGGGCATCGACGGCATCGATGGCAGGGAGGACGTCCTCGCCCGTGCGGGTCTTGACCTCGACGAAGACCAGGTCGCGCCCGTCCTGGGCAATGATGTCAATCTCCTTGCGTCCGCTCTTCCAGTTGCGCTCGAGGATGCCGTAGCCTTTGCTTAAAAGGAACGCCGTGGCGAGGTCTTCGCCACGACGTCCCGTTTCGTTGTGTTCTGCCATGAGCCTTAGGCAATGCGGCGTGAGCCGTTGCCGATGACGACGTCGTAGACGAGTGGGGCATGGCCGAACATCTTGGTGAATTCAGCCTTGGCCTTGGCTACGAAGTTGTCGTAGAGCTCATCCTTGACAAGGTTGATGGTGCAGCCTCCGAAGCCGCCTCCCATGACGCGGCAGCCGGTGACGCCACATTCCTTGGCGAGGACGGCAAGGAAGTCGAGTTCTTCGCAGCTGACGCCGTACTCCTTGCTCATGCCCCAGTGGGTCTCGTACATCTTCTGTCCGACGGTCTCGTAGTCGCCTTTCTCCAGGGCGTAGCAGACGGCAAGGACGCGGTCCTTCTCGCCCAGCACGTAGTGGGCACGGCGATAGTCGATTTCGCTGACGAGGGGCTTGGCCTCCTCAAGCATGTCGTAGGTGACGTCGCGCAGGGTGTCGATGTTGGGGTACTTGGGCTTGAGGGCTGCCACGACGTTCTCGCAGCTCTTGCGGCGCTGGTTGTACTCGTCGCCCAGCATGTGCTTGACGCAGGTGTTGACGAGCACCAGCTTGTAGCCCTTCGGGTTGAAGGGGAAGTACTCGAATTCCATCGAGCGGCAGTCGAGGCGGATGAGGCATCCCTCCTTGCCGAAGACGCTGGCGAACTGATCCATGATGCCGCAGTTGCAACCGCAGTAGTTGTGCTCCGTCATCTGGCCTACCTTGGCAAGTTCGAACTTGTCGATGTTGCCGCTGTAGATTTCGTTGAGGGCGAAGGCAAAGGTGCTCTCAAGGGCAGCGGAGGACGACATGCCTGCGCCGAGGGGGACATCGCCGGCGAAGGCGGTGTCGAAGCCCTTGACCTCGACGCCGCGCTTCTGCAGCTCGCGGCAGACGCCGAAGACGTAGCAGGCCCAGTGCTCTTTCGGCTTGTCCTCTTCCTTGAGGCCGAACTCGACGTAGTTGGCCTCGCCGTCAGCGGGGTCGATGTCGATGGCATAGGCACGGACAATGTTCAAGCCATTGGGCTTGATTTCGGCTACCATGCCCTTGTCCACAGCGCCGGGGAAGACGAAACCGCCGTTGTAGTCGGTGTGCTCGCCAATGAGGTTGATACGGCCGGGGGAGGCATAGACTGCGCCCTCGGTATTGAATCTCGCTTTGAAAGCGGCTCTTACAATCTGAATATCCATGGTATATGGGTTTATAAGTTTATGGGTTCGGGATTAATCGACGGGGATGTCCTTGTTGACGTTCTTGCAGCCAATGAGAGCGTAGTAGAGCAGGTAGGCCAGCATGGCGATGACGAGCCAGTAGCTGATCATGTAGCCGGCGTTCTTGGCGATGAGGTTCTGGATGAACGGCATGATACCACCACCGACGACGAGCATCATGAAGATACCGGAAGCCTGCTCGGTGTACTTGCCGAGGCCTTCGACAGCGAGGTTGTAGATGGCGCCCCACATGACGCTGGTGCAGAGACCGCAGAGGACGAGGAAGAGACAGCTCAGGGGAACCTGGAACATGGCGAAACCGTCGGCTGCGCTGTAACCGGGCATGTTGACCGTGGTGGTCTTGGGGATGAAGATAGCGATGAGGATGAGCAGGATGGCTACCGAGCTGACGGTAATCATCTGGGTGCGGGTGCTCACCTTGCCGCTGATGGCGGTGCTGCAGGCACGGCCGATCATCATGAGGAGCCAGTAAACAGCTGCGATGGCACCACCGATGGCAGCACCGTTGACGGCGATGCCGGCACCCCTTGAGGAGGCATCAGCCAGGAAGAAGTTGACCTGGGCGGGGATGCCGATTTCGATACCTACATAGAAGAAGATGGCAATGGCACCGAGGACGAAGTGACGGAACTTCCATGCGCTGTGCTCATAGGTATGGGCGTTGCGCTCCTTGGCGGGCTCGGGAATCTTGACCATGCTGATGATGATGAAGGCAACGGCGAAGACACCCATGGCGATGAAGAGCAGCGGGGTGACGTCCTTCATGGAGGTGGTGCTGGAGACCGTGCCGATGAGGGCGCCGACGAGCAGCGGGGTGAGGGTGCCGGTGAGGCTGTTCAGCGTACCACCCGTCTGGATGAGCTGGTTGCCACGGTTGCCGCCACCACCCAGGATGTTCAGCATGGGGTTGACGACGGTGTTGAGCATGCAGACGCAGAAGCCGCAGACGAAGGCACCAAGCAGATAGACGTAGATGGCAGCACCGCCCAGGAAGTCGAAGCTCGACAGGTACTGGATGCAGATGCCGATGAAACCAACGGCAAGGGCTGCGAGGGTGGTCTTCTTGTAACCAATCTTCATCAGCATCTTACCGGCAGGGATACCCATGAACAGGTAAGCGGCAAAGTTCATCAGGTTACCAGCCATCTTGGACCACTCGTACTGGTTGCCCCAAATGTTGCCGAAGGGGGCAGCCATGTTGGTGACAAACGAAATCATCGCGAAGATGAAACACATCGTAACGATAGCTACTACGTTACTTTTCTTTTTTTCTGTACTCATTGTTTTTTTGAAATTATTAAAGTGAATGAAATGAAAATGATTACTCTACGGAAAATTTATAGATGCTGGTCTGCGTGTAGATCTGTCCCGGCTTCAGCACCACGCTGGGGAAGTAGGCGCGGTTGGGGCTGTCGGGGAAGTGCTGGCACTCGAAGCAGATGGCGCTGCGCTTGGGGTAGGTAGCGCCGTGGCTGCCCGCAAAGCCGTCGTGCCAGTTGCTGGTATAGACCTGTACGCCGGGCTCGGTGGTATAGACGTCCATGCGGCGTCCTGTGACAGGGTCGACGCATTTGGCGGCGAAGGTCAGTTCGCCAGGCTGGCGCTTGTTGAGCACCCAGCAATGGTCGTAGCCGGCACCGTTACGGGTCTGGACATCGTCGGCATCGATACGCTCGCCCACCAGATGCTCCGTGCGGAAGTCGAAGGGTGTGCCCTCGACGGCATCGACGGTACCCAGCGGAATGGAGGTGTCGTCGATGGGGATGTAATGGTCGGCATTCATGGTGAGCAGGTAGCGTTCGCAGGATGGCGTGTCTTTCTGTGAGCCGCAAAGGCAGAAGAAACCGTGATGGGTCAGGTTGATGATGGTGTCCTGATCGGTAGTCGCCTCGTAGTCAATGACAAATTCGTTGTCGTCGGTAAAGGTGTAGGTGACGGTGACTTCTACCGTGCCGGGGAATCCCTCCTCGCCGTCGGCAGAGACATAGTGCAGACGTGCGCTGTTCTCGCTCAGCTTCTCGGCATCCCACACGCGGGCATGGAAGCCCGTAGGACCTCCGTGCAGGGCGTTGGGACCGTTGTTGATGGCGAGGCTGTAGGTCTTCCCGTCGAGGGTGAAACGGCCCTTACAGATGCGGTTGCCATAGCGGCCTATGAGGGTGCTGAGGAATTCGTTCGGACTATTGACGACGTGGTCGATGGTGTCGTGTCCCTGAACGACATTGCCCATCTTGCCCTTGCGGTCGGGGACCATGATGGCGCAGAGGGCACCGCCATAGTTGGTGAAGGCTACCTCACAGCCATTCTTGTTGGTAAGGATGAAGAGGTCGGTCTTTTTCCCTTGGATATCTTTCTGAAAATCTGCTTGTCTTAAACCAGACACGTTGTTGGGATTACATACGTTTTCCATGCTTTTGAATTTTTAGAGTAAATTGAGTATGCAAATATATGGAAAAACTTTTGTAGCCACAAAAAATCATCGGAAATCTTTTCAGAAAAAAGCCGTTTTTTCATTTTTTAAGTCAAACTGACCTTCTTTATTGGCATAAGATGCCTATTTTTTGCAGGTCTTTCTCCAATTGCCCGATGCCGGTGAACTGCAAGCCGTGGATGCCGACAATTTCAGCGGCGTTGACGTTGGCGGTGTTGTCGTCGACGAACAGGCATTCGCCGGCTGTCAGATGGTAACGTTCGAGGAGTAGCTGGTAGATTTCTGGCTGAGGTTTGATGACGTATTCGAGTCCGCTGATTACCATGCCTTCCAGCTCTTTGATAACAGGGAAGTCGTCGATGATGGTGGAGAGCGTCTCCCAGCTCCAGTTGCTGAGGCCATAGACGTGATAGCCAGCGGCTTTCAGTTGCTTGACAAACGCCAGCATGCCGGGGATGGGGCCTCCAATCATCTCGTGCCAGCGCTGGCGGTAAGCGGCAATGGCGTCAGCCCACTCGGGGTGTCGGGCAGTTAGTTCGGCGATGCCCTCTGCGAAGGGCTTGCCGGCATCCATCTGCACATTCCAATCCATTGTGCAGATGTTGTCGATGAACCATTGGGCTTTCTCCTTGTCGCCTTGGAAGTAGCGTTCATAAAGGTGCATCGGATTCCAGTCGATGAGCACGCCGCCAAAGTCGAAAATGATGTTTTTAATCATATACCTTATTTTATTATAGAGGAATAACGGGGTTAAAGGAGAGGGATTCCTGTTTTCAAATTCCTAATTCTCTAATTCTTCAATTTCCTCCTTGCGCCAATTGACAAGATAAACCCTGTGCGTGGCGCGGGTGAAGGCGGTGTATAGCCACCGGTAGTATTGGATATCGCCGACTGCCTCAGGAGGAAGCCAGCCTTGGTCGATGAACACGGTGTCCCATTGTCCGCCTTGTGCCTTGTGGCAGGTGACGGCGTAGGCATGTTTGATTTGCAGGGCGTTGTAGTAGATGTCCTCACGCAATTTCTTGTAACGGTCGGTCTTGTTCGGAAGGTCGGCATAGTCTTCCATTACCGCGTCGAAGAGCCGCTGGTGTTCCTCTTTTGTCAGCGATGGGGATTCTGATGTCAGCGTGTCGAGCAACACGGTAGCCTCAAACTCATAGTCGTCGTAGTCGGGCAGGATGAGCTGCACGTCGGCAAAGCGGAAGCCAAAGAGTTCCCGCGTCCTTCGTATCCGTCGGACAACAGCCATATCGCCATTGGCAAGGAAGGTGGGGGAAGAGGTCTCCTCTCCTGCAGCTTTCTCCTTTATCCAGAAATAGTTGTTCTTCACAATCATAATGTGGTCGCCCGAGCAAAGCTCCTCTTCGCGGTAAAGAATGGTGGCACGGATGCCCCGATTGTAGATGTTGGCGTTTTTATTTGAACGGCAGATAATCATTGTTTCGTCCTCGCCTACATCGCTATAACTGTCGGAGATTTTCTCGATGAGTTCTGATCCGTTAATTGACTGGACATCGGGCATGCAACGCAGCCGTAGAGGCTTTTTTAGGCTGGCGAGACCGGTGTGTTTTCCTCTGTCGGCTAACTGGCAGATGCGCTCACGTATGGCGGTAGCGTTCTCCAGTATGCCCGACATCTCATCCTGGCGCATGACTCGCGTCAGTTCCATGGTCTTGATTTCCGTTCCATAATGGCTCAGGCGCTGGGGCGAGAGTGCGGGGCTTTCGTCCAGCCCGACGGGAGGCAGCTGTGCGGTGTCGCCCAACAACAGCAGCCGGCATCCCTCGCCCGAATAGACAAATCGGAAAAGGTCGTCCAAGAGACAACCGCTGCCGAAAGAGGTGTCGTTGACTCCGTCGCCAATCATGGAGGCTTCGTCAACAATGAAGAGGGTGTCGTGGGTCAGATTCGGACATAGCGAGAACGAGGTTTCGTCCGTCAGGCTTTTCTGCCGGTAGATGCGCCGGTGGATGGTATAGGCGGGGTGTCCGCTGTAGAGGGCAAACACCTTGGCTGCCCTTCCCGTGGGAGCCATCAGCACCACGTGCTGCTTCAAGGCATCGAGCGTCTTCACCAATGCCGCCACAAGGGAGGTCTTTCCCGTGCCGGCAAATCCGCGTAGCAGAAAAACCTCGGAGGCGTTGCCGGAAAGAATGAATTCCGACAACTGATGAATGACGGCAGACTGTTCAAAGGTCGGTTCAAACCCAAAATTTGCCCGAATTTGGTCTGCTATGAAGTTATTTATCATAAACTTTAAAAGTTTTTTTGAAAAACATTATTCTTTTTCAAACAAAAGTCTTAATTTTGCGGCTACAAAAGTAAACAATAAAAAAATAATAACAATGAAAAAAGTCTTAAACGTGCTTTTAGCACTTTGTGTCGTGGGTCTTGCTTACATTTGCGTAGGCAGTATTATGGGAACTATCAATTTTGATAAGGTTCGTAAAACGCGCGAAAAAGAGATTATCGCACGCCTTATTGACATTCGTTCGGCTCAGGTCGAATTCCGTAATCAGAATGGCGGCCAGTACACCGACAGTTTCGATGAACTGATTAACTTCGTCAAGACGGGAAGCCTTCCTTTTGTGAAGAAAGTGGGTGAGCTGACGGATGTGCAGTTGGAGAATGGTTGGACGGAGAGAAAGGTTACCTCGATGATTGATGAAGCCCGTAAGGCTACCAAGCCTGCCGTGGCAAAGAAAATCTGGAAGGAACTGGAAGAAGCCGGATTCGTTACACTTGCTGCTGATGGAAACCCCACGCTGCTCTACAGCCGTGATACTTCATGGGTAGCCGTGCTTGACACACTCTATCCGAAAGGCTTCAATGCCGACTCGCTCCGCTACGTTCCCTTCGGCAACGGCGCTCAGTTTGAGATGGCTGTCGGCTGCGACTCCAGCAACAAATCAGGTACAAAGATTTACCTCTTCGAGGCCAAGACGCCCTATACCGTTTATCTGGATGGCATCAACAAGACCGAGCTGGCCAACATCATCGACGACCAGGTGAAGCTGGGACGTTATCCCGGTCTGAAGGTCGGCGACGTCGAAATGGGTAACAACAACGCCGGTAACTGGGAGTAATCATCCGCCTGTGGTTGACTACGTCCACGCCGAGCAATACACATTGTCCATCCGCGTGAGTGCGGATGGATTTTGTTTTGCAGTCCATCATCCTGAACGGGCAGAGGAGTTTGCATTCATGCCCTATGATACCGACCCGCTGCTGCCCGTTGTGGCCAATCTGAAGCGGGCGCAGGAGGCCTTGCCCATGCTCCAACATCGCTACGGCAAGGTTTACTTGCTTCTTGCCGATGCTCCCTGCCAGGCCGTACCGGAAGAGTACATAGGCGTTCTGGGACTTGGCGAGCAGATGGTGAGACTGCCTGAGTATGCTCTGGCTTTGCGCTTCCAGGCTGATGCGGTGCTGATGAAATGGGTGGCTGAGACATACCCGGATGTGCAAATCGTCCCAGGGCTCTTTCCCGTGCTTCGTTTCGCCCTTCAGGAAGAGAACATGACTCTTTGCCATCTTCATGGCAGGCGGATGGACATGCTATGCGTTCGAGACGGAAGGCTGCTGTTTGCCAACACCTTCGATAGTGATACCGCGGCGAATGGACTTTACTATTTGCTGGGCACGTGGCAAGCGTTAGGACTGTCGCAGGAGGATGACGTGCTGACGCTCGTTGGACGTTCGTCCTGCAAGCGTGAGTTGGCTGCTAAGGCCAGCCGGTTTGTTCGCCATGTTGTCGAGCCAAATCCGGCTGAACTTTTCCATACTACGGAACTTGCCCGCCTTGCTGCCGTTCCCTTTGATGTACAGTCTTTGGTTAACGGATAGTCATGAGGGTGATAGCCGGCAAATATCGTCATCGTCGGTTCGACGTTCCCAAGACCTTCAAGGCGCGTCCCACTACTGACTTTGCCAAGGAAAACCTTTTCAATGTCCTCTCCAATTATATCGATTTCGAAGATATCCACACGGCGCTCGACCTGTTTGCCGGGACTGGCAGCATCAGCCTCGAGCTGCTCTCCCGCGGATGCGCCCGGGTGGTGTCTGTGGAAAAGGACTATGCCCACTATATATATATAAATAAGGTAAAGCGCGAGTTGGGCGACGAAGCCTGGCAGCCTGTCAAGGCTGATGTCTTTACCTTCCTTGGAAGGACCAATGAGTGCTACGACCTTATCTTTGCCGACCCGCCATACGCCCTGGAACGTTTGGCTGAATTGCCCGACCTCATCTTGGGCAGCACTCTGTTAACCCCTGGTGGTCTGTTCATACTCGAACACGGCGCTGATCACGATTTCTCCGCGCATCCGCGTTTTCTTCAGATGCGTACCTATGGCAGCGTCCATTTCTCGTTGTTTTCCGAAAACCTTTAAGTATCTATAAAAATGAAAAAAGCAGTTCTTCTCCTCTCCTTTCTCCTTGCCCTCCCTGTGTGGGCACAGCGTATCGAAATCGATGTCTGGCCTAATGGTGCCCCCAACGACAACGGGCTGTTGCCTGAAAACGAGCGTGGTGCCAACGTCGGCAGCATCAGCGGCTCGTGTGTCGCCCATCTTACCGTCTTTCCTGCCAAGAACCCTACAGGAAAGGCTATCGTCGCATGCCCCGGAGGCGGTTATACCCATCTTGCCATGAACCACGAAGGATTCAACATGGCTGATTGGTTTAATGCGCAGGGCATCACCTATGCCGTCCTCAAATACCGCATGCCGTGCGGAAAGTGGCAGGTGCCCCTCAGCGACACACAAGAGGCTATCCGTATTATGCGCAGCCATGCCGAGGAATGGGGATGTGAGATGGTAGGCATCATGGGCTCGTCGGCAGGCGGGCATCTTGCTGCCATGACTTCCACCCATTGGGATGACCACTGGCAAGCCTACGATGCCTCTGCCTACGGCATCCGTCGTCCCGACCTCAGCCCGCGCCCTGACTTCCAGATTCTGTTCTATCCCGTGGTGAGCGTAGATGCTGCCATTACCCATCGTGGCACGCGCGAGGGCGTCGTCGGCAAGAATCCCAACGCCAAGCAAGTCGATGCCTTCTGCAACGAAAAGAAGGTCAATGCCCAGACACCTCCTGCCTTTCTGATGCACTCTGCCGACGACCGTGTCGTGCCGCCTGAGAATAGCATACGTTACTTCCAGGCACTCGTTCAGAACGGCGTGCCCGTGGAGATGCACATCTATCCTACAGGAGGACATGGATGGGGCTACAACGACTCCTTCATCTACAAACCCTGCTGGACGATGGAACTTTCCGACTGGCTTCGTCGCCTATAACGGGCAGTTGATAACGTAGTGGAATAATTTTTTAGCGCAGTACTCTGGCAACTCAGAGTACTGCGCTAAAAAATTAAAAACAAAATGTTTTTTGCGAGGCTAAACCATTACTTGAAAACCTTCTGGGCAAACTCGGTGAGGTAAATGCGCCAGTTGCGCCAGATGTGTCCACCCTCGGTCTCGAGGTACTCGTAGGGGTAGTTCATCTCGTCGAAATACTTGCGGAGGTCGGCGTTCTGCTGATAGAGGAAGTCGGTCTTGCCGATGGCAATCCAGTAGAGGGCGGGCTTGCCTGCGAAGAGCTTGGCGAGCTGACCGCTGACCTCGGTGCTGTTCTTCAGCTGCTGGTAGAACGATTGTCCCTGCTGTCCGCCGCCGATGCCGAGTCCGGCAGAGAAGAGGCCGATGTAGTTGAACATGTCAGGATAGCGCTTAGAGGTAGCGAAGGAGTGTCCGCCGCCCATGGAGAGGCCGCAGATGGCACGGTTCTTTTTACCCTTGGCCACTTTGTAGTGGCTCTCGATGTACTTCACGATGTCGGGGAAGCTCTCGTCCATGGAGGCTGCGGGCTGTCCGCCTGCACCACGCATCGAAGGTGAATACATGCCACGCGACCATGCGCCTGGAGCAGCCTGACTGCCTGGGTTGCCGTTAGGCATGACGACAATCATAGGTTTGGCCTTGCCCGTAGCGATGAGGTTATCCATGATCTGGGCCGTGCGGCCGAGGGTTGTCCATGCGTCCTCGTCACCACCTGCGCCATGCAGCAGATAGAGTACGGGGTAGTTCTTGCCCTTGTCGTAGCCGGCAGGGGTATAGACGGTCATGCGACGCTTCATCTTCAGCGTGGGGCTGTCGTACCACACCTTGGCCACGTCGCCGTGGGGTACTTCGTTGACCTGATAGAGGTCGCCCTTGTCACCCTTGTTGGCGGAGACAATGAAGATGCTGGTGAGCGAAGCTACATCGCGGTTGACATAAACGTTCGAGAGGTCGAGGGTTGTCATGCCGTTGACGCGGAAGGTGTAGGAGTAGAGCTCGGGAGCGAGAGGAGCGGAGGTGTAGGTCCAAACGCCGTTTTTCTCTTCGAGCTTGGCCACGCCGGGTGCCTCGTAGCTGCCGCGCGGGGTGTCAATCTTCTGCGGGGGAAGGAAATCGCCCGTGACCTCTACCGTGACGGCTTTGGGGGCAACAAGGTTGAACGTAACTGTTCCGTCAGGGTTGACGACGGGTGAAGTGACTTGGCTACCGCTCCAGAGAGCTTCCTGAGCCATTGCTGTTCCGACGCACACTATGCCGAGAACGAGGGTGAGAAGGATTTTTTTCATAAACTTTGTTTTTTAAAAAAGTATTAGTGAATAATAATCTTTTGTCCTTGGCGGAAGTAAATACCAGAGGGAAGTGCGCGGATGTCAGTTCCAACGCAACGTCCGTCGGGTGAGTAAATGAGTGTACTATTGGGCATCACACCTGTTACGATGGCATCGATGCCCGTGTCGAATGGGGTGTAGAGCTGGAGTTCCGAGAGACCAAAATCAGTAAAGAGGTTGTTGTCCTGTGCCGTGTGGTTACGATAGTTCACGTCATCAACGATAATGCGGATGTGGCTGTAGGGACTGCCGAGGTCGAGCAGGGGAGAGTACCAGTCAACCTCCCTCTCGGTAACGAAACCGCCGTCCTGCGGGTAAGCGTTACCTATGTTCTGGATGGTGCAGCAGTCATGCCACTCTTCGCCATCGACAGAGGCGCTGACGGTAATGCGCATGGGGCGTAGGTAAGTCTTCGTGGAACTATATGCACGGGTGTAGAGCCAGAAGGACTGCACAGGCTTGGGCAGCGCAATTTCGATGTAGGGTTTGTCGAGGGCTGCCAGTTCCTCTGGTGTGTGAAGGGTGGGATTCGTCTGGTAGGCGGTGGAAGACTTTCCGTCGATAAGCGACGAGAGTACGTTGCGCCCTGCTCCCGGACTATTGGTGCTGAGTTGGGCGACCTCGTTAATCTGTGGGTACAGGTCGGTGAAATCGTCGCTGGGGGCATTCTTCGAGCCGTCAATCCGTATCGTTGTCTCATCGGCTGAGCCGAAACTGGAAGCTGGGATGAATGCCCATGCGGAGGGACCGTCAGGGGCCTCGCTGGGTGCAACGCCGGCAACGCGTCCACCTACTCCAAAGCCACTCATCTCAAAGTCGGCGACGCAGTCGAGCTCTGTCTGTACACAGCGGATAGCGTGAGGATCATCTATGTGAGTCTCATAGGGATTGTCGCTCAAGGGGCAGACATAGATGGGGGCTGGGCCTTCCGCCGTCAGACGGGCATAGTCGGCATCGATGTAGGAAAGGAAGCGTCCTGTACCTTCGTTCTTTATGTAATAACGACAGCCCTTACGGGTGGCATTGACGTAGGATACTTGCCAGACAAAGTTCGGGTTGCCCGGATCAACGTTGTTCCATGCCACGAGGCTATCGCCAAAGGCATAGAGAGCCTTGACAACACCGCCTGAGAAGGCTTTGCTGGTGATGATATAGCGTCCGTCGGCAAGGTCAAACCGGAGGGAAATATTATCGTGGGCAGTACGCAGGGCTGCTTCGAGGGCAGCATACTCCTCATCGGTAGCTGTGCGGGCAGCAAGAGCCAATTGGGCTGCTTCAAGGGCTTCGAAGTAGGCCTTGACGCCAATGGGATCGTACATGGCGCTGTGGTAGTTGATACCGTCGCCCGTGTACTCAGCCACCAAGGCTGCCAATGAGGTGTAGGCAGGTGTCTCATCGGCACCCTTGAGGTATTCGAAGGGAATGCCCTCGAGCTTGAACGAACTGAAGCTAAGGCACGACTGCCCTGTCATGTTAACGATGATACCCAGCGAAATCTCAGAGGGTTGCAGCAGGGAGAAACTGACGGTGCAGTTGTTGAGCATATCCCAGGCAAGGGCTGACGTCTCGCAGTCGTCCTCGCCCACCAGTTTCGAGCCGTAGTTGACGACGATGCGACTGGTCTGCGTGGAGGTGCCGTCGCTGAGGGTACACGAGAAGGTGTAATGACCCGCAGGGAGGTTGATGGTCTGCCAGAGGCGGTAGTCGTGCAGCTCGTCGGCAAAGTTGCTCCAGATGGTTTCGATGGTGATGTCGTTGCCATGAGCGGTATCGACGTGGGCACCTGTGACGATGCTGCCGCTCTTGATGGCATTTGCCTCTTTCCAACCGCTGCGTGCAGTACCCATTTCAAGACGCAGGAAGCGACTGCTGTTCGTGGGGTTGACAGTACCCGAGGCGGTACGATAGGGACGCTGGTAGTTGGTGAGATAGCGTGCGGAGATATCGCCTGAAGGCTCGGCTTCGAGGTCGAGGGTGAAGACGCCAAGGGCTGAGTTCCAGGCATCGCCATCAGGACCGAAGTTGACGCGGAGGGCATCGAGGCCATTGGATGTACGGTCGATGACATTGCCGCCATTTTGGTTGAAGTCGTAATAGACGCAGAGCCCGTCGTCAGCTTGAGCCGATGCGACGTCAGCGATGGGGGCGTTGCAGTAGCGACAGATAGCCTCTTCGTCGAAGGCGGTGCTCCAGATGCGGAATTCATCCATCAGGCCATTGAAACTGTTTGTCTCGCTGCCGATGACGACATCACCTTCCCACGCGGGCGAGGTTGTGCCGAGCTTTGTGGTTGGGCTGCTGAAGACGATAGCATCGCGCCAGAAGGTAACGGCGCCAGCGTTGTAAGTGATGGCGTAGTGATGCCACTCGTTGAGGATGACGAATCCCGTGTCAGAGGTAACCTTCTTGCCGTCAAGGACAACGGTAACGGCACCATTCTCAGCACATGAGGTACTGAAGACGCTGGAGGAGAAGGTGGCGCTGCCCGTGTAGGACGAGGGACGCATCCACCAGTCGATGGTAAAGGCCGGTGTTTCGGCTGCGATGGGGGAGTGGAACTTCAAGTACTCAGTCCCCGTGAAGTGGAGGGCGGTACCCGCATCGGCGTTGCTGACGGTAAGCAGGCCGCCTTGGGTGGATTTGTTCGTTCCCTCCGTGTTGCTGACGATGAGAGATACATCGTAGATACCAGGGGCAACGGGGACGATGACAGGATTTTTGCCGCTGATAGTGAAGCCTCGGCGGGGGTTCACAAGTTCCCATGTCCATGCTGTGGGCTCATAGCGGCTCTTGTCCTTCAGCCAAACGGTATCGCCCAACAGGACGGCTGTAGGTGTGACATCGAAGAACGCAGCGGGAGCCGCAGCACTTACCGTTACCTCCTGGCTGACGGATGATGACCCATAGGCATTCGTAGCGGTAAGGGTTACGCGGAAAGTGCCGAGAGAGGTGTAGAGGGCCGAGGCATTGGTGGTGGTGATACGCTCCACTTCAGCGCCAGGCATCTCCCAGACATAGGTACAACCATCGCCCTCCGTGCGGTTGATGAAGCTGAATCTGTCACCAGCAGGCAGTACTTCAGCTGAGGCCTCAAAAGCAGCAATGGGCGCAGAGCCTTCCTGAACGGTTATATCCATACTTCCCCAGGCCGTCTCTCCATTCGTGAAGGTAGCAGCCAGCTTTATCGTAAAGGTGCCTGCTTCGGGGAAGACGAACGTAGGATTCTTGCCGCTCACATCGGGCATCTCGGCGCCATCGGCATGCCACTGCCAGCTGACAGCATCGACAGAGGTAATGGCGCGGAATGTAGTGGGGATACCCGCTATGATAAGTTCGTCGGTAACCATTTCAACCGAGGGCTCTGAAGTGGAATTACAGAGGTCGTTGTTGATGTCTGTCTCCCATGTGCCGGTAGCCCAGAGGGTGGCGTGCTTGCCGGAGACCATTTCGCGGATGCGTACCTCATCGCCCACGTGGATGGTGTCCATGGGCAGATAGAGCAATAAATCCTCTTGTTCGGCAGGGTTGGCAATGCGGCTGTACATGTCAGCCTTGATTTCATCCTGTGTACGTACCTTCTTCCAGAGGCGGAACTCGTCCAGCCCGGCGCTCCAAAACTGATTGGTGCCTGAGTGTCCGAATTTCAGCGTGCCAAAGGCACCCAGCCCTGAGTAGGTGTCGGAGGTGATGGCACCTTTGCGGACACCGTTGACGTAGGCTATCATGGTGTTGCGGTCGATGACAATGGCAACGTGTGTCCATTTGCCCGTCTTGAAGGCGTTCCCCAGCACCATACGGTCGCCAGAGGTGGTGTTCCAACCGGCATAGAGCTGCCCGCTGTTGTCGGTATGGAAGAGGAAGGTTCCCCAGCCCGGGCCCAGCTGATCAACGTAGCTGCGGTTGAGGTCTGAGCGCATCCAGAATTCAAAGGTAGCCTTACCAAGCGGCTGTGTGACAGCTGAAGGGACAGCCATGCCGCTCTCCTTCAGGATGAGGACGTTGTTGTCTTCAGACAGTGGTGCCAGGGCGAGGGCGGGATTGGACTTTGCTGATTCCTGCCGATAGTCACCACAGGCATAGACAGCGCAGACAGTATAGGGGTCACTGCCGACGGAAGCGGGTTGATAGGTGGTTGTACCCGCAGGAATCTCGGCAATCAGCAGGCTGCCTTCGTAAAGATTGTACCCCAAGAGCTCAATACCCGAGGCCTGGGGGGCTGTCCAGGCGAGAATGCCATCCGTAAGCTGGAGGTTGCGTGGCGGATAGATTTGTTCGCCGGGGACAATGACGCTGATGATGGTCTCCTTTCCTTTGTTCTGTATGGTGACGTTGTGCTTGTCGAAAGGAATCTCTATGCCGTTCGGGTCCACTTCGTAGTTCATGATGGAGGCATCGTAGATGTGTCCTTCGCCCACAGCCGTGCTCTTGGTCTTGACGATAAAGAAATACTTGAGGGGTTTCGTGCGGTCGAAGGTGAGCGTAAGGTCGGTGAGGTCGTAGCCAAACTCCATGGGTTCATAGTGCATGCCGTCGACCCAGCGTCCCAACATGGGAACCTCAGGGGCGGGTACGCTGGCTTTTGAGTCGCCGGCATACTTGAAGTGCTCCATGTTGATGGTCTGCTCAGGTCGTGTGGCGTTGAGGTCGGTAGCGATGCCGGCGCAGAGCAGCATCTCGCTGCGGCGTGAGTAGTCCATCTTCAGTTTGATGGTGCGCAGGGGGCGATAAACCTTGCGGATGTAATACGAGCCAGGTGTCCAGACTACCTGATCGGTACCTACGCCGTAGCAATACTTGTAGGGGCAGTAGATGAATCCCTTGTTCTCCCAGCCGTCACCCCACGAGTTGGCGATGATCCAGGCTCCCACTTCGTCCTCGTCCGCTTCGCCCACATTGCCGTCGCCGTCGAGGTCGAACTCAATGCGGTCGTCATAGCCAACGATGGTGAGGGCGTGGTTGTAGGTGTCGCCCCAGGCCTTGACGTACTTCATGCCAGCCACACCGTTTTCCTTGTTGTTCTTTGTGTTGGGGATAGCCGCCCAAGTGCCGTAGGCTGCCACACCGATACCTGCTACGCCACCTGAGTGATAGCTCTCATCGCCACAGTGGTTGTAAATCCATTCTTTCAGCATCTGGCGTCCTTCGGGGGTGTTGGTGGCAGGGAATGAGAACGACGACTCGGCTCTGTTCCACATGGCGCTGAACCATTTGTCGTAACCCTGCATCCAGCCATAGTCGTTGTCGTCGTGGGTCTGGGCGCCGAAAAGCCGGCTATAGGTTCGTCCTCCGTAGGTGACGATGTTGGGGATGCCGTTCGTACAGGCCATCACCTCCTTGTCGCTGTTCTGGTAGGTGAGCAGCCAGGTGAAGTGGGTGGGGTACATGTTCTCGGGCAGCGAGCCGTCAAGGCCGCGCCAGGCGTTGATTTCATGTCCGAACATATAGGCGATGTTCTGTGCCGAGCCACAGGAGCCGCCATCCTGATTGAAGATGGGGGAGAAGTATTTGTCTTCGCCATTGTTGACATGGTCGGGCAACTGCACTTTGATGCCGGCACGCTGGCGTGCCTTGAAGCGTTGGTAGACCGGATTGTCCGTCTGGTGGACGGGCTCGAGGTTGAGGTCGGGAAAGAGTGTGCGGTCCACAGAAATGACGTCCTTGCCGACGACAGTCTTCTCTGTCTTGTGGTTGTTCTGGGCTATCGCCGTTGCCCCTCCTGCGAGGCAAAGGGCAACAAGCAGTATGATGTTCCAATGTGTCTTTTTCATGATGATAGGGTGTTCTTTTATCTTTATGGATGATTATCGTTCTCGGATGAAGTCTAATGCCTCCAGGATTTCCTCGCGTGAGGCGGTGCTGTCGAGACGTACGTCGCCAGGGGCAGCCAGCAGGGCAAACCGTACGACGTCGACAGAAAGATTCTTCTTGTCGTGCAGCATCAGGGCGTAGAGTCGTTCGTAGTCCTTGCAGCTGATGGGGCAGGGGCCATAGAGTTCGCTCAGCAGACGGGTGGTGCTGCGGAGGGTCTCTATGGAGAAGGTCGGTTCGTGGGCGATGTGGGAGAGGTAGAGTTCACCCATCATCCCCCATGCCACAGCGTAACCGTGGAGGACGGGGGTGTGCTTCTCCAGCAACAGCGATTCGATGGCGTGGCCGATGGTATGGCCGAAGTTGAGAGCCTTGCGCAGCCCTTTCTCGGTGGGGTCGGCTGCCACAATCCGTTCCTTGATGCCTACGGACTGGCGGATAAGGGCTGTAGCGTCTTTTCCCTGGCTGAAGATGTCAGCCAGTTCGTTCATTTGGGCTATGGCGTTGTCGTGGCTGCCGATGAGGATGTGCTTGAACATCTCAGCCATGCCGCTCAGGAGGTTTTCCTTGTCGAGTGTGGCGAGGAATCCGCCGTAGAGCACCACATGCTCAGGCTGGTGGAAGGCCCCGATTTCGTTCTTCAGCCCCCCGAAGTTGATGCCCGTCTTGCCTCCTGTGGCAGCGTCCACCATGGCCAGCAGGGTGGTGGGGACGTTGATGTAGCGGATGCCGCGTTTGAATGTGGCTGCTGCGAAGCCTCCGATGTCCGTCACCACACCTCCGCCCACATTCACCAGCAGGCTGTGGCGTGTGGCACCCTGCTCCGAGAGCGCCCTCCACACGAGGGTCAGCGTGTCGATGTTCTTGTTGTCATCACCTGCTGCAACGGTGATGGGCTGTCCGGCAAATTCTGGAAATCCGGAAGTTCCGGACGACAGGACGAGCGGCAGGCACTTCTCTTTCGTGTTTTCGTCGCAGAGCACAAAGACGCGGTCCGCCTTGGCTTCGCGGATGAGGTCGTTGAGGGTTTGGCTTATGTCGGTGGAGGTGATGATCATAGGGTGCAATAATAGGCCAGTTTGTAGAGTTTGAAAAGGAAGAGCGAGGGGCGCCCGCTCCGTATGAGCCGCCTCTCCCAGCGTCTGCCACAGCGTTTGTAGAGCCACGCCAGCAGCCCCGTCAGCCCCATGCGGCGTGCCTTCCGATAGCTTTTCAGCAGGGTGGAGTAGCCCTCCAGCTCGCGCTCCATCTTCTTCAGGCTGCGCAGGGCTGTGCGGCTTTTTTCAAGGAAGACGCCGTTGGTTTCAATATCGGTGTTGAGGAGGGGGTTGTCGATGTGGAGGACGGGGATTCCCCGGCGTTCCAGCTCGGCGCCGAACAGGGTGTCCTCGTGCCCGTACTCCGTAAACTGTTCATTGAAACGGATGTCCATGAACGTGGCCCGGTCGATGAGGAAGCTGAAGGAGGTGAAGCGTTCATAGGGATGCCGGTTCCGCTCCGCTGCCAGCCGCTGGTGCTTGGCTGCCTCCTCGTAATAGAAGCGCAGGCTGACGTCGGGCGAGGGGAGGACATCGACATTGTGCTGCCCTCCACACACCACGGGCGCCAGCGTCGAGGCCTTCCAGTAGTTCTCGAGGAAGTGGGGGCTGTCCACAGCCGCGTCACAGTCGATAAAGAGGAGTTTCCTGCCCCGTGACTGATCCGCCAGCCAGTTGCGCACACGGGCCCGTCCCAATCCCAGCTTCTCGTCATCAGCCACAATCACCTCGTAGTCGATGCCCAGGGCATCACCCTGCGTGTGCAGGTCGGCTACCAGCTGCGTGCAGTCATAGCGATAGACGGGAATCAGTATGCTTAAATCGCCCATTTTTTAAAGAATCCTCTAAAATCGTGCGAAGATAGGAATTTTTTTTCGTATCTTTGCAAGGTTTTATTCAATTTTCAATTTTCAATCCTCAATTTTAACGATGGAACCGCTGGCAGAACGCATGAGACCACGCACGCTGGACGACTATATCGGTCAGCAGCACTTGGTGGGCGAGGGGGCAATCCTGCGTCAGATGATTGAGTCGGAGCGCGTCTCCTCCTTCATCCTCTGGGGCCCTCCGGGAGTGGGCAAGACCACGCTGGCCTACATCATTGCTAACCGGCTGGAGAGCCCGTTCTACACCCTCAGCGCTGTCACCAGCGGCGTGAAGGACGTGCGCGACGTCATCGACAAGGCGCAGAAGAACCGCCTCTTTACCAAGAACAACCCCATTTTGTTCATCGACGAAATCCATCGCTTCAACAAGTCACAGCAGGACTCGCTGCTGGGTGCTGTCGAGCGCGGCATCATCACCCTCATCGGTGCCACGACGGAGAACCCCTCCTTCGAAATCATCCGTCCCCTGCTCAGCCGCTGCCAGCTCTATGTGCTCAAGTCGCTGGAAAAGGACGACCTGCTGGCGCTCTTGGACCGCGCCCTTACGAAGGACACCTATCTCCGTCAGCGCGACATCGAGGTACGTGAGACAGAGGCCCTCCTGCGCTATAGCGGGGGCGACGCCCGCAAACTGCTCAATGTGTTGGAGCTGGTCGTCGAGGCTGAGACAGGCGACAAGGTGGTGATTGACAACGCCACCGTCAACCTCCGCCTGCAGCAGAACCCTCTGGCCTACGACAAGGACGGTGAGATGCACTACGACATCATCTCCGCCTTCATCAAGTCCATCCGAGGCAGCGACCCCGACGGCGCCCTCTACTGGCTGGCCCGCATGATTGAGGGGGGCGAGCAGCCCGAGTTCATCGCCCGGCGTCTCGTCATCTCCGCCTCCGAGGACATCGGCCTGGCCAACCCCAATGCCCTGCTCATTGCCAATGCCGCCTTCGATGCCGTCATGAAGATAGGCTGGCCTGAGGGACGGATACCCCTGGCTGAGGCTACCGTCTATCTCGCCTCCAGCCCCAAGAGCAATTCCGCTTATATGGGCATCGGCGCCGCCCTGGAGGAAGTCCAGCGTTCCGGGAACCTGAGCGTTCCCCTTCATCTCCGCAATGCCCCCACGAAGCTGATGAAAGACCTCGGCTATAGCGAGGGCTACAAGTACGCCCACGATTACGAGGGCCACTTTGTCCTCCAGCAGTTCCTTCCCGACGGCCTGACCTCGGCCTCCTTCTGGCATCCCCAGGACAACCCCGCCGAGGCCCGCCTTGCCGACCGCCTCCACGCTCTCTGGAAAGACCGGTATTGATAGTTGTTTTGAAAGAACAGAGGGGAAATAGGTAAAGATGTTTACCCCATCTTTATCTTAGCAAAAAAAGTGAGATGAGGATGAGGGAGAAAAAAGTATGGAAATACGTGATTACAAAAGAATCTTTATGGTCAAATCACCTACGTTAACAATATACATCTTATCCTTATTTAACGGAATATCTATTATCGAAGATGTGGATGTTTGTTTGGCAACAATCTTTCCGTCTTCATCATAAATGGAAATAGTATCACCTAATTTAGTTCCAGTAATGTGTATTACCTCGTTATTACCTGTAACGCGGATTTCGCTATTCCTTCTTGGGCTTACTGATGAGCCATCATCTTCGTATGCAACAATCAAAGAGGATGCTTCCGTAATAACAGGAGTTGTATAGATGTTGTTTCGTATCTCGCTAGTGACATCCATACCATTAAATGATACGCTATGAATCTTCCAGCCTGTTTCAACGCTGAAGAAAAATGTTCGTTCAAGCCCTATTTCTGTCATAGTACTTACTGCTCCCTGTTCCCCCAATTTGATTTCAATTGGAACAAACTGATCTGGAGTATTATGTATTCTAATGACTTTGCTGATGGTGTTGGACTTGTAGTAGTTCTCATTGCCTTTGTTGGTAGCTTTTACCGTTACACTTCCTGGTGCTTTACATATTAAAAAAGCTTTTTTTCCTATTACTTCAATAGACGCGATGGACTCATCGCTGACTGAATACTCAACATCCAGTTCTGAACTAACTTTCGCAAGTAGTTCTATTTCCTCCTCAACAACAACACCTTCAAATTCTTGTTCCCAAGTCAAATCTTGATATGCTTTTTCAATGGTGAATGTGGCAATTTGCGTTCCTGTATAGTGGCCTTTACCTGTTATTATTACAATAGCCGTTCCTGCATTAATGTTATTTTTGTATGATACAGTATAATGAATACCATTAACTAGTGTTATTCCTCCGTCTTTTACTATGATATCTGGTGTTTGGGTGAAACCGTTATAGGGTTGGGAATCAATAGTAACACTAACTGTGATGTCAGAATTACTTATGTCTGTGTAGTAAGTGGGGGTGAAGGAATATCTAATACTCATATCTGCACCTATTGTTAGATACGACATTTCTTCATTAGTATATAGTGTCTGTTTTTCAGCACTATCATATGTATATTTTTGACCATTTCGATCTACACCAAGATTCAAGATATTACCATGTGTCTTCCATCCATCCATAGGTGTAACAATGTCAATACCCATATCAAGGGCTTTGTCAAGGATATAATACCATGCAGCAAGATGAGTACCAGGAGCTGGATGCCATTCATCCCATGAGCTAATTTCAAGCCTTGAAGGAGGATGGTTTATATAATCGTGAACGTTATCTCCAATAATATCCATTATCTCGTTATACTTCAAGGGAACTATCCATTCGTTAGGATAATTGGAATCCTTTCCTCGTAGTTCTGGTTGGCCGGCTTCTGCAGAAGGATAATCACGCCCATTAAGATAATAATTTCTAAAGTATTCTTGATCATTAGTATGAGACATAAAAACAACCCATGATTTATCCTCAATACATTTCTGCAACACTTTTTCCCTATTTAAAACCCATGCATCATTCCATACATTGTAGCCTTGACCATTAAAGTCACTGGGATCAGCATCAGCCCTATTTACAGTAGCTGCAATAGGTGGGTTATTATAGATGCCAGATGTTCTGACAGAGAAATAAGCATATTTTCTGCCTGCTGAAGCAGTCCACACAGAAGATGTTCCTCCATTATGAACAATCACTTTTTCATAGGGCAAGCCTAACTCAGTAGCTCTTCTTTCCCATTCCCCCCAACTATAATCAAAATCAAAGTCCCTATTAAAATACTAGGGTCCTGCATGAGATGCGTTTGGATCATCTGCGTTTGTATATTCTCTATAGAATGGTTGTGCATATTTCTTTGTGGGTGTTCTTTCAACCCACGCAGTCTTTGTTGAATTGACTTCGTACCATTTACCTGAAAGCCTATCTAAAACGCAAGTGTTAGAGAAAGACAAATAACCACTATAATAACCTTGCGTAAGTATTTTTCCAGCAAGTTCTGAATCAATACCGTCAACGTAATAGGAACGTTGTGGAAGTTGGGCAGTCATGGAGTGATTAAGCACGTTCCAGCCCATTTTGTCATGCAACCACCTCACAGCGTTTCCATTAGTATTTAAAGCTGAATAATCATCATTAGATTGTTTAAAAGTCGTAAGTCCAACCCTATGACCTTCACATGCTAATCCAACTGGAATATCTTTATGGTGTTTGGTAGCAAGGGAAAGCGTAATCGGAAACAATACGGAGAAATAGCCACCAGTATTTTCAGAGGGAGTCGTTGCTCCCTTTGAATCGGGAATTTGATTGTCAATGGTGTCGTCATCTATAAGACTGATAATGGGCCGGAGATTTGACTTATATTCAGTTGAGCCTTTAATTGTCATTGTATTACTTGTGAAAAAATCGCTCAACATTGCCAATATCTTTGGATCGTTGGACATCTCAATGTTGTCAACACCAGAGGCAAGAAGCTCTGATACAAAAGATAGGATGCTATCTGTTAAATTAATGATTTCATCGTTATTAAAAACATCAAAACACATAGTATCCTCTGTCTGGCTAATAGCTTTGCTGTTTACCTTTGCACTTATACTAACGCATTCCAATATCATATTTAATAGAAACAATGCGACAAATAACAATAAGTTTTTTTTCGTAGTGATTTCTATATTCATAATAATCCGTCTTCCGGCTACTTACCCTATAGTCTGAATTTGATTTTAGTTTTAAAAAAGAAAAGAGCGTGGGTAAAGTCCGTCTGCTTATCCCACGCGCAGGTTCTGGTAGTTACCTCTATGTTAGGATACGCACCCAGCCAGCCCACGCAAAGATTATATCAAACACAACGCATCGCAAAGATGCGAGTCTAATATAACAAGCGTGTCCGCTTCGTGCATTCTCTTCTAACATAGATACAACAAATTTACCAGATTTGCGCGTAGAAGATAACGTCGAATACGTCTTTTCTTTAGGCCAGGGATCTGCACGAGGTCCAGCCGCATTGTCCATAATGATGACTCGAGCCCTTTTATGGCTCAAGTTGGCAGCAAAGGTAGTATGTGTGGAGCGTATATGCAAGAAAAACGTCAGTTTTTTTACAAAACTTGAATAGAAGTCTGTCAGAATAGTAGCTCATCCGTTGGAGTTGAAGTAGGGAGATTGCTTCTTTTTCCAAAAAAGTTGTAAAACATCTACACAATCTACACGAACGGGGTATTGGGCTGAATTATTGCTGTTTGAGGCGCGTAGATGAGGCATTTTATCTACACTATCTACACAATCTACACGGTTTTTCGGCATTTTTGCAGATAATGCACTATAAAAAAAGTATTTCGTTTCGTTTGGATAATTTGCCGTTCTTAAAAAAACTTTTGTCAGCGAATTGGACGAATGAAGCGAGTCGCGTTATTCCTTTTTGTAGCGTTTGATGTCGTTTATAAATAGGGGCGGCGTTTATATAAACACGGGCGCTGTTTATAGATAGAGTAGGCGAATGGAAAAATAACGCAGGCAAATAAATTTTTAGAGTAGGGGAATAATTTGCCAGAGTAGGGGAATAATCTGATAGCGCAGGCAAATAAAAAAAGAAAAAGGCCTACTGGCCTTTCTCTCGTGGAGCATACGAGACTCGAACTCGTCACCTCTTGACTGCCAGTCAAACGCTCTAGCCAGATGAGCTAATGCCCCAATTTGTAATTGGAAAACGCGCTTGTTTTCCTTTTTTGCGGTGCAAAGGTAGCACGTCTCGGAGAAATAACCAAGAAAAAAAGTGAAAATTTTTGAAATAATGATGAAGATTGTTGTTGTTGGGAGTTTTTAGGTAGGCTGCGGCTCGGAAATACTCAAATATATTTGGGATTTCTCTCGTTTACTCGTACCTTTGCAAAAAATTTCAGAAGCGGATGTTGAAACCAGTTGTAGAGAAGGTGATATTGGGCATCGACCCGGGGACGAACCTCATGGGGTACGGTGTGCTGAAGGTCGTGGGCACCAAGGTGGAGCTCGTGACTTCGGGAGTCATCGACCTGCGCAAGGTGGGCGACGTCTACCTGAAGCTGGGCGAGATTTTCCGCCGTGTGCAGAGGGTCATCGATGCCTTCCTGCCTGACGAGATGGCCATCGAGTCGCCCTTCTTCGGTGCCAACGTGCAGAGCATGCTGAAGCTGGGCCGAGCGCAGGGGGTGGCCATTGCGGCTGCCATCAGCCGCGACGTGCCCATCAGCGAATATGCCCCCACGAAGATAAAGATGGCCATCACGGGCAACGGCTCGGCATCGAAGGAGCAGGTGGCCGACATGCTGCGCCGCATCCTCGCCATCCCCACGGAGGAGATGCCCCATCACCTCGATGCCACGGACGCCCTGGGTGCCGCCTACTGCCACTACCTGCAGATGGGACGGCCCGAGGTGGAGAAGGGCGCCAGCTCGTGGAAGGCGTACGCGCAGAAGAATCCGGACAAAATTCACGGATTGTAATTCAGTTCATAGTTCATAGTTAAGAGTTAAGGAAAAAATGAAGAGGATAGCAGTTTTTGCCTCGCACAACGGGAGTGATCTGCAGGCCGTCATCGACGGCTGTAAGAGCGGGCGGATAGAGGCCGAGGTGTGCCTGGTTATCAGCAACAACTCGAAGTCTTTTGCCCTGGAGCGTGCCCGCAAGGAGGGCATCCCCACACGCCACATCAGCAGCCGGCGGTACCCCGACGAAGAGACCCTGGCACAGGCCATGCTGGATGCACTCGCCGAGGCGGGGGCAGACATGGTGATGCTGTGCGGCTACATGAAGAAGGTGCCCGAGGCTGTCATCCGTCGCTACGAGGGGCGCATCTACAACATCCACCCCGCCCTGCTGCCCAGACACGGGGGGCCTGACATGTACGGTATCCATGTGCATGAGGCCGTCATCCGCGACGGCGATAGGGAGACGGGCGTCACCATACACCGCGTCAGTAACGTCATCGACGGCGGCGAGATAGTGGCGCAGACGCGCGTGCCCGTCATGGACGGCGACACGCCTGAGGTGCTGGCAGCACGTGTGCTGGAGAGGGAACACACTTTCCTGGTGGAGGTGCTGAGTGAGATAGTTAGGGGTTTATAGTGAATAATTCATAGTTCATAGTTAAGAAAAATAGTTGTTTATGCATCATACAAGAGAGGAACAGATGGCAGCGTTCGGAAGGCTGTTGGACATACTGGATGAGCTGCGGGTGAAATGCCCGTGGGACCGTGTGCAGACCAACGAGACGCTGCGCCCGAACACCATCGAGGAGGTGTATGAGCTAAGCGACGCCCTCCTTCAGGAAGACGACAAGAACATCTGCAAGGAGCTGGGCGATGTGCTGCTGCACGTGGTATTCTATGCCAAGATTGGCGACGAGAAGCAACAGTTCGACATCAAGGACGTCTGCGACCGCCTGTGCGACAAGCTCATCTTCCGCCATCCCCATGTGTTTGGCGAGCAGCAGGTGAATGGTACCGACCAGGTGCTGAAGAACTGGGAGGAGCTGAAGCTCAAGGAGAAGGGTGGCAACAAGCGTACCCTGAGCGGTGTGCCTGCCAGCCTGCCTTCGCTCATCAAAGCCTTCCGTATTCAGGAGAAAGCCCAGAACGTGGGCTTCGACTGGGACACGGCCGAGGGCGCCTGGGACAAGCTGCAGGAGGAGTTCGGCGAACTGCGTGAGGCTCTCAAGCACGAGGCTGCTCCTGAGGCGGGCGACCGTCCCCAAGTGGCTGAGTATGACGAGGTGGAGGCCGAGTTTGGCGACCTGCTCTTCTCGGCTGTCAACGTGGGGCGGCTGTCGGGGCTCAACCCTGACTCGGCGCTGGAGCACACCAACCAGAAGTTCACCCGCCGCTTCAACTACGTGGAGGAACGTGCCCTTGCCCAGGGACGCAGGCTGAAGGATATGACACTGGCTGAGATGGATGCCCTGTGGGACGAGGCAAAGGCGAAAGGAATGTGAGAATTAGGAATGAAAAATGAAGAATAAAATGTCCTGTATGCAGCGTTCCCTTTCTTCTGTCAGCTCATCTGCTGGCAAAGCTTTTTATTTTTCATTTTTCATTCTTCATTTTTCATTCTTCATGAGTTGTTCACAGCCGGTGAGGGCTGACTACACGCCCTTTGAGGCTTGTGACAGCCTGGTGACAGCAGCCGTCTCGGAGGTGAGCCTCCCCGACTGCTATCGGTACATCCCCCTGTTGCTGACGGACTGCGACAGCCTGTTCGTGGGGCAGTACGCCTCAGGAGCCTGGGCATTGTCGGTCCCCGCAGCTCATCGCTATGGGCTGGCCATCAACGACAGCATCGACGAACGACGTTGCATGGAGAAATCCACCCTGGCAGCTACACATTACCTCAGCGACCTCCGCCTCCACTTCGAGGGGAATGATACGCTTGTCCTGCAGCAGTACGTCCGGACAATGCCTGTGTTGCGTGTAACGGCGGACAGCGTCTTACAGGCTCTGGAACGGATAGGGGAGGAATACTCGCACGGACACCGGCGCTCAGGCTTCCTTGCTCCCCTGGACAGAGTGCACGAGGATGCCCTGCGACGGGACTCGCTGCTGAAACTCGAACGTGAAAGACGCGTGGCTGAGCTGGCTGCCCGAAAACCCACCGTAGGAAAGGCATCGTCTGGCAGCTATATAATATATAAGGTAAGAAAGGGCGACTATCTGGGGCGCATAGCCCAGCGTCACCACGTCACCGTGGCTCAGCTGAAGCGATGGAACAACCTTCGGGGCGACTTTATCCGTGAAGGACAGAAACTGAAGATACAGAAGAAGTGAAACCCTACAAGATAACCCTATACTTGTTTTCCGTGATAGCCGTACTGACTATCCTCTGTGCCGTTTTCCCCACGGATGGCATCCGTGTGAAGGGCACGACGCTGAACTTCCCCACACTTGCCGAGGTGTTGAGCCCGGGAGAGTCGGAAGAGGCAGCCCTGCCTGAGGAGAGCCCTGAGGAGCTGTTGGCCCGTCAGCTGGAGGAGATGAGGATGCAGGAACGTGAGCAGTACCTGACCTATTTCCGTGAGAGCAACATCAGGTTCAATCTGCCCAATGACGACTTTACCTGGTTTGACGACCTCTTTGAAGCCTTTGAGAACAGCGACAGCAGCCGTGTCCGCATCGTTCACTATGGCGATTCACAGATTGAGGGCGACCGCATCACTGGCGTCATACGCGAGGAACTGCAGGAAACCTTCGGCGGCATCGGTCCTGGCATCTTACCCGTCATCGAGACGGTGGGGAGCATCAATACAGGGCTGGCATGCAGTGCCGAGCTGCGCAGGGCTCTGGCATACGGACCCGCTGAAGCTCGTGCCCGAGGGGGAAACTACGGGCCGATGGCACAGGTGGCCTATCTGGATACGTTCGCCGTGGTCAGCGTGTGGCCTCGCATCAAGGAGAAGAAGCATTGCCGGAAGTTCACCCGTGTGACTTTGTTGGCGGACAACATCAGCTCGAAACTCTATGTCACCTGTAAAGGTGATCGGCGTGTCATTGAACCGACGAAGGAGATGACGCGCATCACGTTCCAGTTCCCCGATTCTTTAGAACGGGTGTCCTTGTCGATGTCAGGCTACGCCAACCTCTATGGCATTATGCTAGATGGCGAGAGTGGAGTTTCGGTGGACAATATCGCCATGCGTGGCTGCTCAGGGGCAATGTTCACCTCGATAAACAGGAATCACCTGAGCGACTATTACCAGAAGGAGAACGTGCGTCTCATCCTGCTGGAATATGGCGGGAACTCCGTTCCTTACCTGAAGACGGAGAAGAACATCCACACCTACGCTGAGACCATGGGACGGCAGATTCGCTACCTCCAGCAACAGGCTCCCCAGGCCAAGATACTGTTCATCGGTCCCTCAGATATGTCCACACGTCTCAGGGGGGCGTGGCAGACCTATCCCATGCTGCCTGCCATCATCGATTCGCTGCGTACGACAGCCAACCGGGCCGGAGCCGCTTATTGGGATATGTATCAGGTGATGGGTGGTCACAATAGCATGGCACAGTGGTGTGGACAGAATCCCCCCCTGGCTGGTCCTGACCATATACACTTCACGATGAAGGGTGGCGAGCGTGTGGCGGACCTCTTCTGTAAGTCACTCATGCTTTATTACGATTACTATCGTTGGCGTAAACCCAAGGAGGAAGGGAAGAATCAAGAATTAGAAGTGAGATTTTGATGAAACGCAGCGCTTTATTCCTCATGCTTCTGTTGGGCGTGCTCCTCTTGCCGGCACAGACCAACCGTACGATGATCACGGACTCTGTGATGAAGAACGTCGTTAGCCATCTGCTGCCAGGCAATAATCGTTTGCTCAGCCCCTTGCCTTATTACGACTGTCTGCACTACGACCGTACGGGGCTCCACTTCCCGGCAGGACATAAATCTCAGGACGCTTTTTATGAGAAGCTAGACAGCCTGTTGCTCTTCCATAGCCGTAGCATAAACATTTGGCATGTAGGGGGCAGTCATGTCCAGGCCGATTTCTTCTCCCATCGAATGCGCAGCAATCTCTCAGACATGCAGCCAGGAAACATCGGTGTACGAGGCATCCTCTTTCCTTTCGGTATGGCAAACACCAATTGGAACCACAACTACCGAATGGAATATACTGGCACATGGACAGCGGGACGCAATATCCAGCGTGACACAAACTTCGACTTTGGCATCAGTGGCATAGCCGCTACCACAACCGACAGCCTCGCTACACTGACGTTGGTGATGAATGTGGGAATGACACCATCCTGGCAGTTCAGCCGTTTACGTCTGATGGGCTACGCCTCGTCTGACAAGGTCTGTCCCTTCGCTGTGGAAGGAATGGACGAGACTCGCGATACGGTGTATGCCATTACCGACTCGCTCAATGGAGGATGGCTGTTGCCTTTTGGTGAGTTGCGCGACTCGGTCCAGGTACGTTTATGTATCCCCTCTGGTGAACGGTTTACCTTGACAGGGCTGATACCTGAAAATGACTTGAAGGGTATCAATTACTACTCCTCAGGCATTAACGGGGCAGCAGTACCGACATGGCTTCGCTGCTCATGTCTGCCTCGTGACCTTGGACTTGTTCGTCCTGACTTGGTGATTTTTGCCATTGGGGTCAACGATGCAGCAGTACCCTATGGGGATTTCAATGCAGAGTCGTTCAAGGCTGGCTATCGGCGTCTTATACAAATGGTGGAGAGAGTGTCGCCAGGCTGTGCATATATCTTCATTACCAACAATGATACCTACCGCCGTGAGTCACGTCGTGTGAAGCGTGCCAACCGCAACGCTCCATTGGTGCAGAAAGCATTCTTTGACCTGGCCAGGGAATATGGTGGGGCAGTCTGGGATGTCTATGACTTTATGGGCGGATTGGACAGCAGTCCCCGTTGGCGCGATGCAGGACTGATGGCTACAGATCTCATCCACTTTACCCGCACAGGCTATGAACTGTTGGGCGACTTGCTCTACAACGCCCTGATTGACGATTATATGGAGTCAACAGCCCCAGTTGACCCGTTGGTTCGTGGACTTGTTGACCCCCAATAAGGCACTATGGAGCAGCTGGTACCTTTCCTCAAACATGTTTTCCTTTTTCAGGAGAATTCGCCTCTGCTTTTCACTCAGTTCTATTTCTGGGCATTCTTTGCCGTTGTCTTTGCAATCTTCAGCCTGATACACAGCAAACGGTTGTTGCGCAATGCGTTCCTGTTCTTCGTCAGCCTGTTCTTTTATTACAAGACGAGCGGTCTGTTTGTGCTGATATTGCTGTTTGTGACCTGTTCCGATTTCTTCATAGCCAAGCACATCCATCGAGCTCCATCAGAAGGGAAACGTAAGGCTTGGCTGGTACTGAGCGTCACCATTGACTTGGCCCTGCTCTGCTATTTCAAATATGCCTATTTCTTTACGGACATCATTAACCAGCTCTTCCATATCCATTTCCGCGTGTTCGACGTCTTCTCATGGGTTGGCAATATCTTGTGTGGAAAGGATTTGTTTAATGTCGATAAGATTGTGCTGCCAGTGGGCATCTCGTTCTTCACGTTCCAGGTCATCAGCTACACCGTCGATGTCTATCGCCGCAAAGTGGAACCGGTGAAGAACATTCTTGACTTCGGTTTCTACGTCAGTTTCTTTCCCCAGTTGGTGGCGGGACCCATCGTGAGAGCATCGGAGTTTATTCCTCAGCTGTACAAACCTTATTTTCTTGGGCGACGACAATTCGGTGTCGCAGTATTCTGGATAATGAATGGTCTGATGAAAAAGTTGATACTCTCGGATTATTTGGCTGTCAACTTTATCGATCGTGTTTTTGGAAATCCCCTGCTTTTCAGTGGATTTGAAAATCTGAGTGCCTTGTTTTGTTATTCATTGCAAGTCTATGCTGACTTCTCAGGCTATACGGACATTGCCATTGGAGTGGCGATGTTGATGGGTTTTTATTTACCGCAGAATTTTAATTCACCTTACAAAGCTCCTAACCCCGCCAACTTCTGGAAACGTTGGCACATGTCGTTGAGCCGATGGCTACAGAGCTATCTTTATATCCCCCTTGGCGGCAATCGCAATACCACGTTCGGCACCTATTTCTGGTTGGGATTGATAAGCCTTATCGTCCTTATCCTTAGTGGCAGCTGGGTAGTGACGGCTATCATCCTGGCAGCAGCTGTGGGAGTACTCGTTGCCATTCGTGTGACAAAGGAGAAGCCTAAGCGCCGCAAACTGCTGATGGGCAACCTCAACTCGTTCATCACCATGCTGCTGGGTGGCCTGTGGCATGGCGCTTCGTGGAACTTCATGATCTGGGGTGGCCTGAACGGCATCGGCATGATTATCTACAAATTCTGGAAGGAGATGTCGTGGCATGTCCGTATGGCCCTGGTGCTTGGCGTCACTCTGCTCCTGTATGGTCTTACTCAGTGGGTACCACGGCCCGTGTTCAACGTCTTCTTCGTGTGGATGTCGGTAGTGACAATCGGCACACTCGTCCGATATATCTATCATTTTATGGAGAAGGCGATGAAGACGATTCCCTCCTCACTTACTGGCACGACAAACAAATTGGCGAATGCCTGGGCAATCCTTCAGACATTCACCTTCATTACTTTTACTCGTCTTTTCTTCCGTTCTGGCTCTAACCTCGACCCTGCCGTTGCCAATCAGGAGGCATGGAGCACAGCGAAGAGCATGATTAATCAGATTGGCTCAGCATGGGGTGGAATAGATGTGTGGACTATTGTCAGCGCTTATTGGAAGGTCTTCACTCTTTTTGCACTCGGCATGGCCATTCACTGGCTGCCCGCTCGTTGGAAACGCTGGTACCGACTCAATATCGCTCTGCTACCCATGCCTGTGCTTGTCCTGCTGATGGTCGTGGTGGTCTTTGTGGTCTATCAATTCATCACCTCCGGCCTCCAGGCATTCATCTATTTCCAGTTCTGATTTACTCGCAGAGTCCAGCTTCCTGCCAGGACTTGGCTAGTTCTTTGGCATCAGCTAAAGCGGTAGCCTCGCTTACCTCATATTCCAAACGAAGCAGATTTGCCATGGATTCTGGCGTAAATTCTTTTCCGACGAACGCTTTCCAGAGGTAGGCAGCACTTTCGTTGAGGCTGATGATTTTATTGAAATCGATGTTCTGAACACCTTTTGCGACGATGATATTCTCGCCACACATTTCTCTGAGTTCAAATCCTTCCTTGATTTTCATTGTCTTATTTTTTGTATTTATACTTCTAATCTCAAATCCTTCACTCAATCCCTCATCTCCATCCCTTTGGCAGGCGTCGGTGAATGGCTAACAGCCAACGGCGAACAGGTGCCAACCGCATCCAATGTTTGGAGTAGCGCAGCCATCGCTTACCCGTAGTGCTGTATTCCTTTCCTTTTCGGATGACGGACAGAGCATTGGCTTTGACATCGGCTTTTTTGCAATGTTCCGTGCCGTGAACATTGCCGTCGCCCTTGAGTGTTACATTCTCGCCATCGATGGCAATGATACGGTGAAAGACGTATTTCCCAGGGGTGATTTCAGCCAATACGGCATCGCCCACCTCGATGTGTGTCACAGCGGTGAGGACAATGCTATCGCGGCGATCTTCTAAGAAGGGACGCATACTGTTCCCTCGTACACGCAGCGTGGCCGTATGTCCTTCTTCAATCAACTCCCTGATGCCTTTCAAGAAGATATCATTGGGCAGCTCGATTATATTCTCGTTCGCTTGTTGACTCATAAATCTGTTTATTTGTTAACCTTTACGGCATTGTAGCACACTTCAGCCGCCTCCTGATCAGGGCGGCAACCGAGTGTGTAGCAAGGTACATGGGCAATTAATAAACTGATGCTGTCGTAAATGCCGTTATAGACTCGGTCGTCCCATTTCATGGAAGATACGGAGGGGAGCAGGGCAGAGAGGGCTTCCAGCGTCTTGTCCCTTGTGATGTGGTTGACTTTCTCCTGACGGATACGGACAAAGGCACCTACAGGGGCACTGATGTTGCGATAGCAGGGTGTCTTGCCACTCCAGGGTGAACCATAGATAATGGCTCCTTGTTCGGTGGCTACGACCACAGGGTTATCGTCGTTCATCAATTCGCTTCCCGCAATATGTTTGAGCCAAAGGCTGCTGTGAGTGCTCTTGCCTGTGCCGCTCTTGCCCAAGAAGAGGTAACCATATCCGTCGTTCTCAATGACGGAGGCATGAAACAGCAGCGTGTTCTTGTCAGCCGCAGCAAAGGCATACAACAGCATTATACTGTTGTTGGCAGCAAAGGCGCGTGCCCACTGGTTGCCATGCAGAGCCAATGTGGCTTCGCTAAACTGTGCATTGGCTTGCAATAAGCCGCAGAAATCTCCTCCAGGAGGAGCAATGAGGAACTGATAACTGCCATCAGCAAGGCGATAGACGTTGAAGTCTGCTCCTCCGCACGGAAATTCGCCGATAAGCTCTCCTTTCTGGGCAGGGGAGAAGCTGTCGTCAACGGTAAGTGTGAAAAGTATCGCCTCTCCTTCCGCTGGGGTATAGACGAAGGGCTCACAGGAGGGAATATAGTTTTGCTTATCGTCATCCTGCGTGCGGAAAGCAAACACTTGTTCAGCTACTTTATAGTAATTGGTACGCATAGTCATTTAAAGGTAAGGGATTAAGTGGGATAAATGGACACTGTTTGAGCCTTTGATGAGGATGGTCATACCCTCGGGACGTTCCGCTTGAAGGATTTCGATGGCTGCATCCACATCTTTGAAGTTTCTAAAGGAGAACGAAGGGTTAGCAAAGTTGTCGCCGATAGTCCAGATGGTTTGGACATTCATGGAAGACAAGCGCTTGAGGATGTTCAGGTGCTCTTCCTTGCTTGCTTCGCCCAATTCCCTCATCTCGCCGAGGATAATCATTTTCTTTTGCGCTTCCATCAGCTCGAAGTTTTCCAATGCGGCTTGCATACTGGTCGGGTTAGCGTTGTAGGCATCCACGATGAGTGTGTTGTGAGCAGTCTTCAGTAGCTGCGAACGGCTGTTCGTGGGCTCGTATGAACGTATGGCATCGCTGATATCTTCGGGAGTCACACCAAAATGGATGCCGACGGCAGCAGCACAGAGAACATTGTCGATGTTATAACGTCCTACCAATCGCGTCTGAACGTCCTGACAATGGCCGTCAGCCGTTTTCCAGCGGAATGCAAGGAAGGGATTACAGGCTAAGACTTCGCCTTGTACAAGCCTGTCCTCTTGTCGCTCACCTGTTCCATAGCGGAGGGCTTTGAGACCTTTTGCTATAGTTTCCAGATTAGGGTCGTTGTCGTTGAGGAAGATAAACCCGCCTTCACGTTCCCTCAGAAAGTCGTAGAGTTCTCCTTTTGTGCGGACAACACCTTCGAATGAACCAAAGCCTTGTAGATGGGCACGCCCTACGTTGGTGATGAGACCGCAATCAGGCTCAGCAATTTCAACCAGTTCGCGGATGTCACCAGGGTGGCTGGCACCCATTTCAACGACGGCAAGTTCATGCTCACGGTTCAGCTGGAGCAGAGTGAGGGGGACGCCGATGGCGTTGTTGAGATTTCCGTGTGTATAGTGGGTGCGGTATTTGCGATTCAATATGGCTGCAATCAGTTCCTTAGTCGTAGTTTTGCCGTTGGTGCCAGTAATGCCGATTATCGGCAGACCGAGTTGCCGACGATGGAAGCGAGCCAAAGTCTGCAATGCTTTCAGACTATCATCAACAAGCAACAGACGGGGATCCGAAGCGTCATAGCAGGCTTTGTCATCGATGACTGCATAGGCGCATCCTGCCTCCAAGGCAGCCTTTGCATAATGGTTGCCATTGAAGCGTTCACCCCGTAGGGCAAAGAACAATGCGCCTTCGCTGCACGAACGCGTGTCGGTGGTTACGCCGTTGCATTTCTGATAATAGGAATAGAGTTCTTCGATCTTCATTGTCTTTTTGTGCTGCAAAAGTACGAAAAAATATCGAATTTCATTATCAAAACAAAAAAAGAACGTATATTTGTGGTCAAAATGGAGAAAAAGACGATAAAAAACCTGCTTGACGGCCATAGTCCTATCATTATGGGCATCTTGAATGTGACGCCCGATTCGTTCTATGCAGCCTCTCGCAACTCATCGGTGGAGGGGGTAGTAGAGCGCGCTCGACAAATGGTAGCTGAAGGTGCGGTTATTCTGGATGTGGGTGCCTGTTCTACTCGTCCGCAATCTACACCTGTTGATGAAATGGAAGAAAGAAGACGCTTGTTTCCAGCTTTAGAGGGCATCCACGCAGCGTTGCCTGATGTGCCGTTGTCGGTTGACACTTTCCGTCCTTCTGTGGCTAGGGAGTGCGTACGTCGCTTTGGTCCTTTCCTTATTATAAATGACGTGTCGGGAGGCGAGGCCGCATTGCCGGGTGTGCCTTATATTCTGACGTGTCCAACGGCTGATCCAAAAGCATTCTTTGATGAGCAATTACCGCTATTGGCTCAAAAGGGAGTGACTGACGTGATTCTTGACCCAGGCTTTGGCTTTGGCAAGACGTTGGAGGACAACTACCGCATCCTTTCCCATCTCTCCGGCCTTCGTCGTTTCGGCCTTCCCTTGCTGGTAGGTGTTTCTCGCAAGTCGATGATTTATAAACCGCTTGGCATCACGCCTGACGAGGCTCTCAACGGCACGTCAGTACTTCATACCATTGCCCTCCAGCAAGGCGCATCTATCCTCCGCGTCCACGATGTTCGCGAAGCCGCCCAATGTGTCCGATTGCTGGATATGCTTAATAAAACATAACACTTTATAAATTGTAAATTGTCAAATCATAAATACTCCTATGCTTCTCGGATTCAGTATTCTCAATCTCGTTGATATCTTCTTGGTAGCCTTGCTGCTCTTCTATCTTTATAAGATGATGCGCGAGTCGGGCTCGTTGAACCTTTTCCTGGGTATCCTTATTTTCGTCGTGGTGTGGATGCTGGTTTCTCAGGTCTTGGAGATGCCTCTGTTGGGTTCCATCTTCAATGCTTTGGCCAATGTGGGAATTCTGGCTCTCATTGTTATCTTCCAAAATGAAATCCGCCATTTCTTCCGCGAATTAGGTTCTCAAAAGCGATTTAAGAAATTCTTCCGTTTTCTTCGTGGAAAGAGTAAGAACACGCAGAATCAGGACTGGCTCCCGTTGGTTCGTGCCTGCCAGAATATGTCGGACGGCAAGGTCGGAGCTTTGATTGTCATTGAGCGTGATCAGCATCTGGGCGATTACATTGAGACGGGAGAGCGTATTGATGCCAACCTTAACCGTATGTTGATAGAGAATCTCTTTTTCAAGAATAGCCCTCTCCATGACGGCGCAGTCATCATTAACGGCAATCGAATAGTGGCAGCTGGATGTGTGTTGCCTGTTTCGCACCGTGAGGACATTCCCAAGCAGTTGGGCCTACGCCATCGTGCTGCCCTTGGCATATCGGAAGTTTCAGATGCTCTGGTTGTCATCGTTTCCGAAGAGACAGGCCATATTTCTATAGCCCAGAACGGCGAATTTCGTCTTAACCTTTCGCCCGAGGAATTGGAAGCCATGCTTTCGAAGTCCGAAGAGTGACAATCTGTCACAGCAAACGTCAGCCTTCGGACGGAATGGCATTTTTCTGTCGTCTGAAGGTCCTCTCTTCTTCGTGGCATGCTTTTCGCAGAAGGGGTTTGCAGAAAATATGTTTTACTTAATTAAAAGAAAAGTTATGAACATTAAACCATTATCAGATCGCGTTCTCATTGCTCCCGCAGCAGCAGAGGAGAAAACAGTTGGCGGTATCATTATTCCCGATACGGCTAAGGAAAAACCCCTTAAAGGTCAAGTTGTGGCCGTTGGAAACGGTACGAAAGACGAGGAAATGGTCCTCAAGGTTGGTGACACGGTGCTCTATGGCAAGTATGCCGGTACGGAGCTCGAGGTCGAAGGAGAAAAATACCTTATCATGCGTCAGAGCGATGTCCTCGCCGTTCTCGCTTAATTCATTTACAAATGGTTAATTCGTAAATTTTAATAATATGGCAAAAGAGATTTTATTCAATATGGATGCCCGCGACCAACTGAAGAAGGGCGTGGACGAGTTGGCAAATGCTGTGAAGGTAACTCTCGGCCCGAAAGGTCGCAATGTAATTATTGAGAAAAAGTTTGGCGCTCCCCAGATTACGAAGGACGGTGTCACCGTTGCCAAGGAAGTGGAGTTGGCAGATGCCTTTGCCAATACAGGTGCTCAGCTTGTGAAGTCAGTTGCCAGCAAAACGGGCGACGATGCAGGCGACGGTACCACCACAGCTACTGTACTCGCTCAGAGCATTGTCAACGTCGGTATTAAGAACGTCACCGCTGGCGCTAATCCTATGGATTTGAAGCGCGGTATTGACAAGGCCGTCGCTAAGGTTGTCGAGAGCCTTCGCGAGCAGGCAGAGGAGGTCGGCACGGACTATAATAAGATTGAACAGGTGGCTTCTGTCAGCGCCAATAACGATGCCGAAATAGGTAAGCTCATCGCCGATGCCATGCGCAAGGTCAGCAAGGACGGAGTCATCACCATCGAGGAAGCCAAGGGCACGGACACCAGCATTGGCGTTGTCGAAGGTATGCAGTTTGACCGCGGTTACCTCAGCCCCTACTTCGTTACCGATACGGAGAAAATGGAGTGCGTCATGGACAATCCCTATGTCCTTATCTATGACAAGAAGATCTCTAACCTCAAGGATCTCCTTCCCATTCTTGAACCCGCTGTTCAGACAGGCCGCCCGCTGCTCATCGTTGCCGAGGATGTTGATAGCGAAGCTCTCACAACGCTTGTCGTCAACCGTCTGCGTGCTCAGTTGAAGATTTGTGCTGTCAAGGCTCCTGGCTTCGGCGATCGTCGCAAGGAGATGCTCGAGGATATTGCTATCCTCACTGGTGGCTTTGTTATCAGTGAAGAGAAAGGCGTTAAACTGGAACAAGCTACGCTCGAGATGCTTGGTACGTGCGACAAGATTACCGTCAACAAGGACAATACAACCATTGTCAGCGGACATGGTGACTCCAAGCAAATTGCCGACCGCGTGGCTCAGATTAAGGCACAGATTGGCACTACCAAGAGCGACTATGACAAGGAGAAACTGCAGGAGCGTCTTGCCAAATTGTCAGGCGGCGTGGCTGTCCTTTATGTCGGAGCTGCCAGCGAGGTGGAGATGAAGGAGAAGAAAGACCGCGTCGATGATGCCCTGTGCGCTACGCGTGCTGCTATCGAAGAGGGTATTGTTCCTGGCGGTGGAGTTGCTTACATTCGCGCCATCGATGCTCTGGAAGGAATGAAAGGTGAGAATGCTGACGAAACCACTGGTATTGAAATTATCAAGCGTGCTGTTGAGGAACCTTTGCGTCAGATTGTCGCCAACGCCGGCAAGGAAGGCGCTGTGGTTGTCCAGAAAGTGCGCGAGGGCAAGGGTGACTTTGGTTACAATGCCCGTACGGATGTCTATGAGCCGCTGAAGGCTGCTGGTGTAGTTGATCCCGCTAAGGTTGCCCGCGTAGCTCTTGAGAATGCCGCTTCCATTGCAGGAATGTTCCTCACCACCGAGTGCGTCATTGTCGAGAAAAAGGAGCCGCAGCCCCCACTTCCCGCCAACCCTGGCATGGGCATGGACGGCATGATGTAATCATTTCAAAGTACTGAAAAAAAGGGATGCTTCGTATGGAGCATCCCTTTTTGAATTATTTTTAAAAATCAACATAGGATTTTAGTAGGCGGTGACCCTATTTGGTGACGGCGAGTGTGTAGAGGCCGACGTGGGAGGCGTTTTTGCCGTTGTGCATGAGGGGGATGGAGTCGCCGTCGAGATTGGGGTAGAGGATAGGGGTATCGAAATAGCTGTGGGTATGTCCGCCGAGGACAAGATCGATGCCGCGCGTACCGGCAATGAACTCGACGTCATCGATGAGGCCTTCAATCTGCCAGCCGAGGTGGCTGAGGCAGATGACGATGTCGCAGCGTTCGTGTTCACGTAGGATGGGGACGATGCGGTTGGCTTCGGCGATGGGATCGAGATAACGGATGCCTTCGCAGTTCTTGTCGGCCACGAGACCTTCCATAGGAGGGCTGACGCCAAAGATGCCGATGCGGAAACCCTTACGTTCGATGACGGTATAGGGGTGGACAACGTCTTTCAGCGGGGTGGCGCTGACGTCGTAGTTGCAGCAGACGGTAGGGAAGGTGGCGAGTTGGAAGAGGCGTAGCATGTTATCTTCGCCAAAATCAAACTCGTGGTTGCCAATGGTGGCGGCATCGTAGTGCATGGCGTTCATAAGACGCACTTCGGCTTCTCCGCGGAAGAGGTTGTAGTAGAGTGAGCCCTGGGAATAATCGCCGCAGTCGAGGAGTATGAGGTCAGAATCGACATGGGTGCGGAGACTGTCGATAACAGCGGCACGACGGACGTAGCCGCCGGTATTCGTCTTGCTGTCGGGCTCAATGCAGCTATGGGTGTCGGAGGTGTGGAGGACAAGGAGGGTGGTCGTCGTCGGAGGGGTAGGGGAGCAAGAGATGAATGAAAAAAGAAGAATGAAGAGTGAAAGATAAAAGAAGGAATGGGATTTGGATTTCATGGGAGATGGGGGATTATGAAAGTGATGGGAACTATGGGAGGTCAATGAGGGTTATACGGCCGTCAAGGATAGGGGCAACAGGCCTTCCGGCAGCGGTGAGGGCTTCGATGTGAGTGGTAACAAGCGAGCGGATGGTGAGCTCGGGATGGATGATGACATCCTTGGCTTCGCGGAAGGCGTCCATACCGTCGTTGCCTTCGACAAGGTAGTCGAGCGTGGCGATGCGGTAGCAGGCGGCAGGGTCTATGGGATGCCCCTGTACGTCGCAGGTGACGAGTTCGCCGTCGGGGGTGATGACAAGGGTGGCGCCGCTGATGGGATGTCCGCCTGCCCGAGCGATAGATTGGAAGAGACTGGTAAGTTGCTCGCCGGTGAGGGTGGCGAGGGCGAGGCAATTTTCGAAGGGAAAGACGCGATAGACGTCGCCCACGGTTATGTTGCCTTTTTGCCAAAGGTTGCGGATGCCACCATAGTTGGCAATGGCTACATCGACGGGTTTGCCATTGGCTGCATCACCGGCTGCGCGGAGGACATCGGCCTCGAAGTTGTTCATTAGACCCTCGGGGCGGCCGCGGTCAATGTCGCAAGAGGCGATGCCGAGGACGGGAGCCTGGACGTCGATAACGCGCTGGCGGTATTCGGCGAGGATGGCAACGGCTTCGGCGTTCTGGGGCAGGGAATCGGCAGCAGAAGTGATTTCAAGGAAAGTGCCGTTGACAGAAACCTTGGAGGGGGTGGGGGTGCAAGAAAAGAATGAAAAAGGAAGGATGATGAATGAAAAAAAGAGTGAGAATCTGTAGTAGGACTTCATGGGAAAAGGTGATAAGGGGGAATGATGGGAGTTCTGGGAATAATAGGTTTTTTGCCGAAACAAAGGTACGAACAAGCGCAGGATAAAACAAGTGAAAATGCAATTATTTGAAAAAAGTTACAGGTTTGTTTGTTTTTTTGTGCAAAGTGTAGTAATTTTGCAGCCGCTTTCGCGCAATCGCTGTCAGAGGAAGTGTGACCTGATATGTTGCGTAAGGACAAAAATGAACCAATAAAGTATTGAAAGTATGGATTTAATTAAAGTTGCAGAAGAGGCGTTTGCCACCGGTAAAGAGGGTACAGCTCCGAAATTCAAGTCGGGCGACACCGTGACCGTGGCTTATCGTATCATCGAAGGAAACAAGGAGCGTGTCCAGCTGTATCGTGGCGTGGTCATTAAGATTGCAGGCCATGGCTACAACAAGCGTTTCACCGTCCGCAAGATGTCGGGCACCGTGGGTGTGGAGCGCATCTTCCCCATCAGCTCACCGGCTATCGAGAGCATTACCGTCAACAAGATCGGTAAGGTCCGTCGTGCCAAGCTGTACTACCTGCGTGCGCTTACTGGCAAGAAGGCCCGTATCAAAGAGAAGAGGGTCAACGTTGTCAAGGCTTAACGGTTAGAAACTTGATTTCAGAAACGAGAAAAGGCCTGTCCTCTTTAGAGGGCAGGTTTTTTTGAAAAATAATTTGGATTTTTGCATGAGGTGTTGTATCTTTGTCGTCGTATTAATTCTTTAAACTGTTTAAGCAAATGAAAAAACTGATGGTAATTGCCGTGCTGATGGTGTCTGCACTGGCTGTTAACGCTCAGGACTACAACTGGGCAATTGGTGTACGTGGTGGCTGGGAAAATGCCGGTCTCACGCTGAAGAAGGGTATGGGCGGCACGGCTCTGGATTTTACGGGCACGTGGGATTTCCGTTCTGACTTCACGCGCCTGAAAGTGCAGGGACTCTACGAGTGGCAGCAGCCGCTTGCAGACGGACTGGATTGGTACTATGGCCTGGGCGCTCACGTCGGTCTTTGGGGCGACGAACACAACAACGGAGCCTTCTGGGTTGGCGTTGATGCCGTGCTGGGCTTGGAGTTCAAGTTCCCGAGCCTGCCTATCGCCATTTCGCTGGACTATCGTCCTGGTGTGAACGTCCTGCCGAGTGTGGGCGTTGGCTATGGTGATGTGGGCTTCGGTCTGAAGTTCTGCTTCTAACGGACACTATCGAAGGCAAAAACGAGGGCAAGCGGGTTCTCCCGCTTGCCTTTTTCTAATCTTCAGACGATGAAAGTAGTAATTCGAACAGCTTCATTGGCTGACATTTCGCTGATAGGGCGATTGGCTGACGTGTGTTTCCGCCATACGTACAGGGATATCCTCAGCACGGAGCAAATGGAGTATATGATGGACTGGATGTACTCGGCCGAGAGCCTACACAGGCAGATGACGGAGGAGGGGCACGTCTATTTTCTTGCTGAGGCTGATGGTGAGGCCGTGGGATATGTGTCTGTGCAGCCGGAGGGGACGGCGGAGGACGGACTACCGTTGTGGCATCTGCAGAAGATTTACGTGCTGCCCGACTGCCAAGCTGGCGGAGTGGGGAAGCAGATGTTCCTCCATGCGATAGCGTATGTGAGGCAGCAGGCGGGGGGACCGTGCCGCGTAGAGTTGAATGTCAATCGGAATAACCGGGCGGTGGGGTTTTATGAGCACCTGGGCATGCACAGGATGAGGCAAGGAGATTTCCCCATTGGTCACGGCTTCTATATGAACGACTATATTATGGGGATAGAAGTTCTGTAAGTGGGGTTGGAAAACGCGTTGATACACGTGGCTCAACGCGTTGATACACGTGACCCAACGCGTTGATACACGTTGCACAACGCGTTGGGCCACCTAAAACATCAAATTCTGACTGTCTCTTTGTAGTTCTTAGGCCGTGGAGGTCATTTCTTCAGCTTGCCGAGGCGGGCGGTAACGGTTGTTTCCGTCTCGCTGTATAGCAAACCAAGGCCAAGGACGCTGTATTTCTCAGATTTGGTCTGGGGGTACATCACGAAATCCCAGCCGGGGTTTTTCTCCAACATGTCGTAGATGGCCTGGCTGGAGCCGTCGGGCAGCAGCTCAGGGGTAAGGCCCATGATGGGGGCGGTGACGGAGGCATACTCGCCCTTGAACAGGCGTTTCCAGTCGATGCCGAATACACGGACGACGGTAGCTGTGCCGCTGACGGGCTCGGAGAGTTCGATGTCGTCGGCATTCAGTTCAAGGCGCACATTGGGCTCGCGCATACTGCGTGATAGGGTCGTACAACTGGAGAAGGCCAGTATGGCTACGGCCAGAATCAAAAGAAAACGGAATTTCTTCATAGTAAATCAATAAAATTAATGGGTTAATAAAGGTTGTTCGTTTGATTAGGCTTCCCAACCGAGGGCAGAGGCACCGAGGACGGCTGCATCGGAGTCCTTGAGCTCGCTGACGAGTACCTTGACCTTGCCCTTCCAAATGCGGAGGACGGTGGTGTCGAGGGCTTCGCGGACGGGCTTCATGATGTATTCGCCAGACTTGGTGAGACCGCCGAAGAGGATGATGGCCTCGGGGGCGGAGAAGGCGACGAAGTCTGCGAGAGCCTCGCCGAGCAGCTTGCCCGTGAACTCGAAGATTTCGAGCGCAATCTTGTCGCCCTTGACGGCTGCGTCATAGACATCCTTCGACTCGATGGGACGGTCGGTGATGGCGCGCAGGAGGCTGGGCTCCTTGCTCTGCTCAAGACGCTCCTTTGCCGTGCGGGCGACGCCGGTAGCCGAACAATAGGCTTCGAGGCAGCCCTTACGTCCGCAGCCACAGAGACGTCCGTCGCGTTCGACGATGACGTGGCCGAGCTCTCCGGCAAAGCCGTCGTGGCCATAGACGAGCTGTCCGTTGATGACGATGCCCGAGCCGACGCCCGTGCCGAGGGTGATTTCGATGAAGTTCTTCATGCCGCGGGCAGCGCCGTAGGTCATTTCGCCGATAGCGGCAGCATTAGCGTCGTTGGTAACGGCAACGGGGATGCCGAGACGCTCGCTGAAAGCTCTGGCCAGAGGGAGGACGTCCTTCCACGGGAGGTTGGGGGCAAACTCGATGGTGCCCTTATAGTAATTGCCATTGGGGGCGCCAATGCCGAAGCCGCGAATCTTGTCGATGCCGCCCACCTCGAGGATGAGGGGGAAGAGTGCCGTACAGATGGCATTCACATAATCTTCGAAAACGGTGTACTGCTGGGTCTTGACCGAGCCGGTCTTCAGGATGTGGCCATCCGCATCAACGATGCCAAAGACGCTGTTCGTACCACCGATGTCCATTCCTACTACATAAGGTTTTTCGTTCATGATATTTACTTTTAAGGGGTGAATAATGAATGTTTATTTCTTTCCGAGCGCAAAGATAGGAAAAAAACAAACATGGTATTCGCTGAAGGGGAAAATTATTTTCATTCTGTTCAATTTTCTTAACAGGGAGAAATGTTAAAATAGAAAAAAACGAAGTAACTTTGCGCCGTTTTTTGAGTCGGATAGAAAGAATATATAATAAGGAAAGAAAAATGAAGCATTCATTAAGATTGTTTTCAGCCGTTGCCCTGCTGATGATGGGCGTGGTGATAGCGTCGGCACAGCCGCGTTTTGAGATGAAGGTGACGGGAACCGTCATGGACAGTAAGACCTCCGAGCCGTTAGTGGCTGCCGTGGTGAAGGCCACGTCGTCCAACGGAGGCGAGGGCACATTTGCCATTACAGGCGAGAAAGGAACGTTTGAACTGACCCTCAGCCGCCCTGGAAAGTATACCTTGGAATTCTCCTATCTGGGTTATAAGACCTTTTCGAAGGATTATAATATCCGTCCTGGCCAGGCGAACAACATTGGCCGGATCAAGATGGAGGAAGATGCCGTGGCGTTGAAGGAGGCGCAGGTCATTGGTAAGAATATGCGTGTGAAGCAGACTGCCGACACCACTATCATCAATGCCGATGGCTATAAGGTGATGGAGGGAGCCTCGGCTGAGGACCTCATTGCCAAGATGCCGGGTATGCGCATTACCGAGAGTGGTGTGGAAGCCCAGGGCGAAACCGTCGAAAAGGTGCTTGTGGATGGCAAGGAATTCTTTGAGAATGACCCGAAGCTGGCGCTGAAGACCCTCCCCGCCGAGGTGGTGCAGAGCGTGGCTGTGTTTGACAAGAAATCCGATCAGGCCGAGTTCACAGGCTTCGACGACGGCGAGCGATTCAAGGCGCTTGACGTCCGCACCCGTTCCTATAAGCGTAATGGTGTGTTTGGAAAGATTACCGCTCAGGGTGGTGCCGACGTGCCAACGAAATACACCCCCGAGGAGAGCCTGACGCCCCGTTATAACTTCAACTTCAATCTGAACATTTTCAACGGCGACCGCCGCGTGACGCTGATGGGACTCTCAAACAACGTCAACCAGCGTAATTTCTCGTTCGATGACCTGATGGGCGCCGGAATGATGGGCGGCATGGGCGGACGTATGCGTGGCGCACAAAACGGCGTAGCCAAGTCCAACGGTCTGGGCGTCAACTACAACGATGCACTTTTTGATGACAGGCTGGAGATCCAGGGCAGCTATTTCTTCAACTCTACCGATACCCATCAGGAGGATTCTACCTTTAGCGACTACCTGACTATCGACCGCCGTACGGAGGCCTACTCGCGCAGCGATACGAAGAACCTGAATCACTCGATGAACATGCTCATCCGCTTTACGCCCGGCGATAACGACCAGATAGTGTTCCGCCCCCGCTTCAGCGCCCAGCGCAACAGCTCAACGAGCTCCTCCCGCAACTACACCATCTCTCCGTTGGCCCGCGATACCGCTTCAACCTCCAACGAGACGATTTCACGAGGTGACGGCTACAACGTAGGCGGTAACCTGACGTGGCTGCACAAGCTGAATGACAAAGGGCGTGTGCTTTCGTTGGGATTCAACGGCACCCTTTCAGGTAGTGACAGTAATTCTGATGCCATGCGTACCATCAACGCCACATACGTTGACCAGAATGCCACAAACGAAACGAACAACTACAATTATGGTGCCGACGTGACTTGGACGGAGCCCATCAACGAGAATATGCAGTTGACGGCTTCGTTGAACATGCGCAACAACCATTCAGAAAGCGAACGCGTGACGACGTACGACCAAATGGGCGACATGGTGAATGGCAGGAGACTTGACCCCATCGTCCGCGACTCCATCGACGCCAACCTCTCCAACACGTTCATCAGCGACTATAAGACGCAGGGCGCTAACGTCGGTTATCGCTTCCACAACGATAAGCTGAATGTGATGGCCCGCATGGAACTGCAGCGTGCCGACCTTTCCGGCCGTCAGACCTACGACTACTATCGTGGGGCTCCAGGGAGTGACCCTTCGTACGTTATCGACTCGAAGATTTACTACAATGTTATGCCGATGGCAATGTTCGAATGGACGGTCAATAGCGGTAACAGCCTGAACATATTCTATCGCAGCAGTTCATCGGCTCCAGGCATCAACCAGTTGCAGCAAAGCGTAAACAACACCAATCCTCTGGCGCTTTCTACGGGTAATCCCGACCTCGGCCAGCAACAGAGCCACAACATCAATGCCCGTTTCATTCATAGCAATATGGAAAAAGCTACCAACCTGCAGTTCCATCTGGGTGGCGGAATGGTGAACAACCCCATCGGTACGGTGACTACCATTGTCAACACGCGCACTACGGTGGACGCACTTCCCATCGCCTTCTACCAGCAGGGCGGCGACCAGTTCAAGGGCCTTGAGCTGGTGAGAGGTGCGCAGATTACCCGCCCGATGAACCTCAGCGACAATACCTACAACCTGTTTGCAGGACTGACCTACGGCTTGCCCTTTGACCTTATCATGAGTAACGTAAACATTAATCTCGATGGAGGATACAATGTCTATACTGGCGTACAGGAGGTCGTGACGGCCGATGAGAACGGTAAGCTGAAGTGTGATGAACTCAAGACAAAGAGCATCAGCCGTAGCATCGCGCCGGGCTTGGAAATCACCTCGAACATCAGCCAGAATCTGGACTTCTCGCTCCACTACGACTTGGCATTCAGCGATGTGCAGAGCAACACCAATCCGCGCAACTACCTTACTCATAGCGCTAGCGGCACGTTCCAATGGGTTATCTGGAAGGGTATCACCATGGAACATAGCGCCAACTACACTTATTACACCGGTAGCGCGATGGAGGAACAGGATATCTCAACGCTTCTTTGGAACGCTTCGCTGGGCAAGAAGTTCCTGAACAATGCCCTTGAAGTGAAAATCTCCGGCTACGATATCCTCGGTACACAGCGTTCTTATACCCGTAGCGTCAGCGATATGGCAATCACCAACAGCTACTACAACGTAATGCCTCGTTATGCGATGCTGACAATCGTCTATAACCTCCGTTCGTTCAAGGGAATTAATACCTCTGGCTCGGAAGGTGGTATGGGTGGTGGCATGCGTGGTGGTATGCGTGGCGGCCCGGGAATGTTCTTCTAAATACTAACGTCAATAATTCTTATCAAATAAACTAACCATAATGTCAAAAGGAGCTGATGTGTTGATTGGCAAAGCCGAAGTGCTTGTCAATGGATTGAAGAAGAAAGTCAATGAACTGACGTCATACGGCATTGATGCTGCTGTGGTGGAACGATTGGAAACCGAGATAGAACGCCTACGCCAGACCGATGCCGAGACTGAGGCGCAACTGGCCATATTGAACCAGAAACGCGAAGTCAATGCCGAAGCACGATTGACGCTCTATGAAGACCTGCAGAGCCTGAAGCGAATTATCAAAACAGAGTTTGATAAGGCTGACTGGCATTTATACGGTGTCGAGGACAAGCAGTAATCGTCTTTCTTGTTCTGAGACTCTATGCTTGCAAAGCACCTGAAAAATGGTGCTTTTTTCTTTTTTCGAAGTTTTATTTTGAGTTGTAAAGGAAAATTTCTATATTTGCAGCGATAACAAAAACCGAGAGACATGAAAAATGCTGTTTATTTTCCTCCGTTATTATGGGCGTTTTGCCTCCTTCTGCTGTTTGCTGCTCCGATACAAGCTGGCGATTCGTCCGACGAGCCTTCTGAAGAACTCTTTGTGACGACAGGCCTGCCCAATTATCGCATCCCGGCTATTACCTGCACACGGAAGGGCACGTTAGTGGCTGTTGCTGACTACCGCTATGGCGGCAACGACATCGGCTATGGTTCGGTGGAGCTTCGCTACCGCCTTAGTCGTGACAATGGCGCCACGTGGGGCGATATCGTGGAGTTTACCAAGGGCAAGTATGCTACATCGCCCAAACCAAAGTTTGACGCAGCATATGGTGACCCTTGCATCGTGGCCGACCGTACAAGCGACAGCATCCTGATATTAAGTTGCTCAGGCAATACGGGCTTCCCGAATGGTACGCGTGAGGTGCATCAGGGCATTGCACGTTTCTATAGCACCGACGAGGGCGAGTCTTGGAGTGATCCGGACTATATTCAGGAACCTGTGTATGCGCTCTTTGATAAAAGTAGCCATGGTCCTGTCCGCTCGTTGTTCATTGGTTCCGGCAAAATCCATCAGAGTCGTTACGTCAAGGTCGGGAAGTTTTACCGTCTATACTGTTCTATCATCGTCAAGGACAAAAGTGGCGTGAACTGCGACTATGTTATCTACAGCGATGACTTCGGTAGTACGTGGAAACTTCTCGGCGATGCCGATACGCCTCCCATTCCTTCCGGTGATGAACCGAAGGCCGAGGAACTCCCCGATGGCAGCGTCATTTGCAGTAGCCGTGTGACGGGAGGGCGTAAGTACAATATCTTCACGTTCAGCGATGTCGTTGCCGGCGAAGGCTCATGGGGTACCTGCGCCACCTCCAATGCGTCCAATAATGGTGTCATTGCCGCTGGCAATTCCTGCAATGGTGAAATCATGGTAGTTCCGGCCATCCGCAGCGTTGATGGTGAGAAACTTTACGTGGCTTTACAATCCGTACCCTTTGGCTATGGCAAGTCCAACGATGGGCGTGACAATGTGGGAATCTATTATAAGGAGTTGTCCAACAAGTCCGACTTCGGCACTCCTGCTGATCTCGCCCGCGATTGGGACGGACGCCATCAGGCCACCTACCTTCGTTCAGCCTATAGCACTATGTGCATGCAGGCTGATGGGCGTGTGGCTTTTCTCTATGAGGAGAGCACTCGCAATTACGATTTTTCCATCATTTACAAAGCTTATTCGTTGGAGGACATCACAGGTGGACTTTACTCTCTTGATGCCAATCCACAGCGCTATGCCTTTATAAGTCGATATATCGACGAGGAGGTCAGCCCTTTTACAATGGCGATGTCCGCGTGGTAGGAGCGCCTGACCCCGCAAGACGCGATGAGGTGGATGTCGCCATTGCTCGTTTCAAAGCTGAACCTAATGAGCAAACGCATGAAGCGGTGTTTGCTGCCATGGAGGCTACTGTCGTTCCGCTTCAGATGGATGACTGCTGGTATGCTTTCCGATATTCAGGGCAAAGTAAACGCTATATGAAGAATATCTCCTCAAAGCTTACGTCCAGCACATCTTTGATTTCTTCAGGAGCGGGTCAGTACTTTCGCTTTGTCAGTGCCGATGGCAACGGATGTTATTATGTGCAATGTGCAAAAGATATGGGCTATCTGGCTCCAACAGGCAGCGACAGTCAGCAACTGACGTTAGTTGCCGATAAATCCGATGCTGGTATTTTCTCTGTCAGCAGCAACCTGCGCGGGCAGTCGTTCATCGTCTGCCAGAATCCCATCGGGCATCATGCTTGTCTTTCGCTCAACGAGAACTACGATAAAGTGGTACCAGCAGCGCGAAGCGAAGTGTCGCGATGGTATATTGAGGCAACGTCTTTTATTCCTGCATATATTGAGGAAATAGTAGAGGACGAATCGTCAAGAAACACCATTTTTGACTTTTCGGGCCGTCGTCGGATAGTGCCTGAGGAGGGAATTTACATTGTCAACGGTAAAAAAATGCTCATAAAGTAGTGCCATACTGAAAAAACAACTATATTTGCACCGTCAATTTTTAAAAATCGTCGTATGAAAAAGTTATTTATTGCGCTAATGACCTTGTGCCTGTTGGCACCAGTATCGGCTGATGCCCAGAATAATCGTGCCCTCAGCAAGGTATTGAAGAAGGAGTTCAAACAGAAAAAGAAAGAGCTTAAAAAGGGAAAATGGGAGATTTATGGCTCGTCTTTCAGCCTTGAGACAGCTTTGCAGCGTCACTACGAGAAGCTGCTCGCTGGTGGTGAAGGCGTGAGTGAAGTGCAGGGCTTTGCCTCGAACTTCAACTCGAAGAATATTGGCCACCAGATGTCTGTCAACAATGCTTGCAACAATTACGCCCGTCGTGCGGGTAGCACCGTTCGTGGACGCATAGTTAGCGACATTACTGCCGATGCCGATAATATTGATACGGAGTTTGACAAGTTCTATGCGGCCTACGAATCCACCGTCGAGAAGGAAATCAAGGGCGAAATGAGCGAAAGTTTTTCCATTATCCGTGAGGTTGGCAAGGACAAGAATAGCGGTAAGGTAATGTATGAGATGCAGTCCTTCTTCATTATTGATGAGAATGCCGCCTCCCGCGCTCGTCTCCGTGCCTTCGAGATTGCCAAGGCAGAGTCTGAGGCTGCCCAGAAATATGCCGAGCAGGTATCAGGCTTCATAGAGGAAGGCTTTGAGGAAGAGTAAGTCCTTTGCGGATAAATCATAATAAGAATCGCCGCTGCTCATGCAGCGGCGATTACTTTTTTTAATCAAACAGTCTGTTGACTTGTTGACTTTGGGGATTGTTAACCTTTCAGAATCAGCAGGCCTTGCCATCAGAACCCAGCACATTCACAATCTTGTGGATGTAGAGTTTCTTCATGTTGTCGCGAGCGGGGCCGAGATACTTGCGCGGGTCAAACTCAGCGGGTTTCTCTGCAAACACCTTGCGGACGGCGGCGGTCATGGCCAGACGGCTGTCGGAGTCAATGTTGATTTTGCAGACAGCGCTCTTGGCAGCTTTGCGGAGCTGTTCCTCGGGGATGCCGACGGCAGCCTTCAAAGCACCGCCATACTTGTTGATGGTGTCAACCTCTTCCTGGGGAACGCTGGACGAGCCGTGGAGCACGATGGGGAAGCCGGGGAGCTTCTTCTCCACTTCGTGGAGTACGTCGAAGGCGAGGGGAGGAGGAACGAGACGGCCAGTGGCGGGGTCAACGGTGCATTGCTCGGGGGTGAACTTGTAGGCACCGTGGCTCGTACCGATGGAGATGGCGAGGCTGTCGCAGCCCGAACGGGTAGCGAAGTCGATGACCTCCTCAGGCTTGGTGTAGTGCGACTCAGCTGCACAAACCTCATCCTCAACACCGGCCAGAACGCCCAGCTCAGCCTCAACGGTCACGTCGTACTGGTGAGCATAGTCAACGACCTTCTTGGTGAGGGCGATATTCTCCTCGTAGGGTAGCGACGAAGCGTCAATCATCACGCTTGAGAAGCCCATGTCAACGCAGCTCTTGCAAAGCTCGAAGCTGTCGCCATGATCGAGGTGGAGCACGATTTCAGGTTTCTCCCAGCCTAGTTCCTTGGCGTAAGCCACAGCACCTTCAGCCATGTAGCGCAGCAGCGTCTGGTTGGCGTAGTTGCGGGCACCTTTCGACACCTGAAGGATGACGGGGGACTTGGTCTCGGCAGCAGCCATGATGATGGCCTGAAGCTGTTCCATGTTGTTGAAGTTGAAAGCGGGGATGGCATAGCCGCCCTTGACTGCCTTGGCAAACATCTCGCGGGTGTTCACAAGGCCTAATTCTTTGTAACTAACCATTTTTGTTTTTGTTATTAGTGATACATGCTTTTTTCCGTCCGCGAAGGTACGGAATAATTGGGAGATTTTGCTTGTTTTGCGGGACTTTTTTCGTTGTGATGTGTAAAGAATGTGAAAAACGCTTGTTTTTTCGCTTGGGATGCTGTTATTTTGCAAAACGAATTCGACAAAAGCCCTCATGAAAGCCCGCTTCCCTATTTCATTACTCATACTTCTATTTCTCTTCGCCTCCTGCCTCTCTCCCCTTATTCCTGACGATGAGAAGGATGAGGAACAGCATGCGGGTGATACGTTGGTTTTTGTCCCTGATACAATCACCATTATCCACACAGGTACGGCGCGCGACGAATATACCGTAGCTGAGGCTCAGGCCGTCGGCTATGCTGAAAACGTCTGGGTGAAGGGCTATGTCGTTGGTACGGTAAAGGGGAGCATGAAGAGTGGCTGTCAGTTCGATCCGCCGTTCAGCGTGGAGTCGAACGTACTTTTGGCTGATACCTTTCCCACGGATTGGTGGCATTGTATGCCTGTGGAACTCCCGTCGGGCTCCATGTATCAGTACGCGCTTAGCTTGGTGGAGAATCCCGATGTCTGTCATGAGATACGGCGTATCCGTGGCACCATATCCACCTATTTTTATGTGCCTGGCATTCGCGCTGTCACCATCGTGGCTGCTTATCATCCCGATGAGGATGACCCTCAGGGCGGGACGGGCGATTCCATTCATGGTGAGTGCCTTGCCGACCCACTGTCTGTTGCAGAAGGGATTGCCGCGCAGGGTACAGACGAGTATTCCGAAAGGAAATGGGTGCGAGGCTACATCGTGGGCGTCAGCACGGGCAAGGGAAAGGTGATGTTTGCCGACTCCCTCTCCATCAGCGCCATCACAACCGTTGAAAACGTGGTGCTGGCAGATTCAATCGGGGAGAACGAAACGGGCAAAACCCTTGTCGTACAATTACCCAAGGGCTGCATCCGCAGCGATGTCAACATGGTGGAACATCCTGAGAATCTCTTCCGTCGCCTTACCGTCAACGGCTCCCTTCGTCCTTACAACAACCTCCCCGCTGTACGCGACGTCCTCGGCGTCAGCAATAGCAACGATGCTTTCGGCAATCCCCTTTATCAGTTGGAATAACGCAGGCGTATCTTGTCTATTATACTGGAATAGGGGTGTATCAACGCGTTGATACACGTGGCTCAACACGTTGATACACGTGACCCAACGCGTTGATACACGTGTACCAACGCGTTATGTACGATAGCGAAAGCCTGTAATCAATTCTTATTTCACCTCTTTGACCAGGTAGATGGTGGTGGGGAGGTGGTCAGAGTAGCCGTTGAGCCAGGTGCCTGAGGCGTGGGTGCGGAGGGGGTTGCCTTTGTAGCGCCCTTCCTGCTGGATGAGGTAGTCGCGGACGAAAATCTCGTTCTTGAAATACTGCAGGTGGCTGCGGTCGCCATCGACAAGGTGGCCTGAGACGATAATCTGGTCGAAGAGGTTCCACTTGCCGTCGTATTTCAGCGTGCCTACGCCATCGTCGCGCAGCGTCTTCCACCAGGGGTTATAGAGGTCTCCGTCGGCTGTGCATTCCTCCTTGGTTCGCTTGGCGCCGAGGCCTTTGACGAGGCTCTTGTCGTCAGGGTCATCGTTGAGGTCGCCCATGATGATGACGGACGAGCCTGGGTACTGGGCGATGATGGAGTCCTTGATGGCGCGTACCAGTTCGCCGGCTCGTTCACGGGCTGGGGATTCGGAGAAACGGCTTGGCCAATGGCAGACGATGGCGTGGACACGTTCGCCTGCCAGCGTGCCGCCTATGGTGAGGAAGCCACGCGTGTAGTAGAGGCTGCCATCCTCATTATAATAAAGAGGATAGGCGATGGTCTCCAGCTTGAATTGCTTGGGGTTGTAGAGGAAGGCACAATCGACGCCGCGTTGGTCGGGACTCTCGGCGTGGGCAATCTCCCAGCCGCGGTCGCGCAAGGCGGGCTGCTTCAGCAGGTCTTCCAGCACGGCACGATTCTCAATCTCGCTGACGCCGATGAGCGTGGCACCACCTGGGATGCGGTCCGTAGCCATTTGGCTCAGCACCTGCGCCATGTTCTTCAACTTGGCTTCGTATTTCATAGTGCTCCATTTCATGGTGCCTTCGGGGGTGTACTCATAGTCATTCTTGTCCGTTCCGTCTGGCGCCAGCGTGTGGACGGTGTCGAAGAGGTTCTCCAGGTTATAGAAGCCGATGCCGTAGAGGCTATAGCGCTTTTCAGCATCAGCGCCGACGGACGTCGCTGTTTTATTGGCTGTGCCGCAGCTGCAGAGCAGAAGGAGGATTGATAAATGAAAAATGAAAAATGAAGAGTAGGAAGTCGTTCTTTTCATGGGGCTAACCTTTAATCTGTAATTTGCGGTACAAATATAAGTCCAAAAAATGAATTTATCCCCATTTTTCCTGAAAAAAACGGCAAATCGTATTGAAAAACGGGATTTCTTTGTATCTTCGCCACGAAAAAAGACGCTTGACGGATAACGTGTCACGTTTAGCGAAGATTGAGTTGACATTTTATTAGATTAATACGATATGAAAAACAGAATTCTCATGGTTTGTCTGCTGCTGGCGGCTGTGTGCGTGATGCGTGCACAGGTGGTGACGACAGGCAATCAGGCCGCCTCGGAAACCGACGAGTCGGCATTCACGTTCACCGAGTCGCAGTTGGGCGAGGACGATGACGCCATCCAGAGCGTCTCGGCGCTTGTGTCGTCGACTAACGATATCTTTCTGCGCGAGGTAGGATTCTTGTTCAGTCCCATGCGCTTCAAGGTGCGTGCTCTTGACTCGAAGTACAACGATGTGCTGGTCAACGGCGTGCTGATGAATGACGCCGAGACGGGCCGCTTCTCCTACGGCATGATAGGCGGCCTGAACGAGGCTACCCGCAACCAGGAGGGCGTCGGCTCGTTCGAGACCAACCGCTTCGCCTTCATTCCCGTGGGCGGAGCCAGCAACATCAACATGCGTGCCTCGCAGTATGCCACAGGCTCGAAGGCTACCATCAGCCTCTGCAACCGCAACTACCTTGCCCGCGCTATGTTCACCCATAGCACAGGCTTGATGCGCAACGGCTGGGCTTTTACCGTGAGTGCCTCCTACCGCTGGGCCAACGAGGGTGTCATTGAAGGTACGTTCTACAACGCCTTCGGCTACTTCCTTGCGGCGCAGAAGAAGTGGGGCGACCGCCACAGCCTCAGCCTCTCCACATGGGGCGCCCCCACCGAGCGTGCCCAGCAGAGCGCGGCTACCGAGGAAGCCTTCGCGTTGGCAGGCTCGCACTACTACAACCCCTACTGGGGCTATCAGAACGGCGTGAAGCGCAACGCCCGCGTCGTCACCTCGTTCGAGCCGACGGCCGTCGCCACATGGGACTTCAACATTAACGAAGACAGCCGTCTCGTCACCAGCGCCTCGTTCAAGTACAGCAACTACGGCACTACCGCCCTCGGCTGGAACGGCAACGCCGCTGACCCGCGTCCCGACTACTATAAGAAGCTCCCTAGCTCGGCCTATAACGTCTGGGATGCCACCTATCGCGTGACGGCTGACGACTATGCCGCCTGGCAGTCGCTCTACGACACGTTCACCGGCTCGCCCGCCGGACGCCAGATCAACTGGGACCAGCTCTACTTTGCCAATCAGCAGGCCAATGCCGTGGGCGGCGAGGCTCTCTACTATGTGGAGGAACGCCACAACGACCAGATGGCGCTCAACCTCACCAGTACCTTCAACCGTACGCTCAACCGTTTCAACCGCCTTGTGGGCGGCGTCGCGCTCTCTGCCACACAGGGCATGCACTATAAGACCATGAGCGACCTGCTTGGCGCCAACACCTACATCGACGTGGATAAGTTTGCCGCCCGCGACTACGGCCGCGGCAGCCAGCTGGCGCAGAACGACCTCCGCAACCCCAACCGCCGGATTGCCGAGGGCGACGTCTTCGGGTACAATTATAATATATATGTTAACAAGGCCCGCGCATGGGGACAGTACGCTTTCAACAACGGCCCTGTCAACCTCGTCCTCTCCGGTCAGCTCAACGGCACCACGCTGGAGCGCTTCGGCTTCATGCAAAACGGCCGTGCCGCCGACCGCAGCTATGGTTCCAGCGGCGTGGCCAAGTTCCTCGGCGGTGGCGGTAAGGCCTCGTTCACCTGGCGTCCCAATGCCCTCAACGTCATCAGCCTCAACGCCGGTTACCAGAAGGACGCTCCGTTGGCTTACAACGCCTTCATCGCCAACCGTACCCGCAGCGATTTCGTCCACGACCTCAAGCTCGAGGGTATCCTCAGCGCCGAGGCCTCCTACGCCCTCACCGCCGGCCCGTTCCAGGGACGTCTTGCGGGCTACTACATCCGCTTCGACAATGCCGTTGAACAGACCGCGTTCTACAACGACTCGCAGAGCCACTTCACCTACCTCACCATGAACGGCATCGAGCGTACCCATTACGGCGTGGAGGCAGCAGCCATCATGCACGTGACCAATTCGTTCTACTTCACCTTCATCGGCAACGTGGGCGAGGCGCTCTATACGAACAACCCTAACGCCGTCCTCACCTACGAAGATGCCAGCGCTTATATTGCCTCGCCCAAGAATCCCGTTACGGGACAGGAGGAGCAGCTGCGCGTCATCGCCGAAGGTTGCCGCGTGGGTAGTACGCCCCTCACCGCCCTCAGCCTCGGCGTCGATTACAACGTTAACGGCTGGTACCTCGGCGCCAACGTCAACTACTACGACCGCGTATTCATCGGCTTCTCGCCCTATAACCGCTTGACCAATATCTATCAGGCCAATCAGAAGTGCTACATCTCTGACGGCAGCGTCGATGAGAACGGCAATCCCTCCTTCGGCGTCGATGAGGCCACGCTGCTGGAGAATGGCGGCATCCTCTATAATGCCGATGGCAGCATCTACAAGACCTACAGCGTCCGCCAGCGCCAATGCAAGGGCGGCTTCATGGTCGATGCCAATATCGGACACAACATTCGTCTGAAGAAGGGCCGTAGCGTCAGCATCAACCTCACGGTCAACAACTTGCTCAACAACACCAACATGTGTACGGGTGGATACGAGCAGAGCCGCGATGACCTCTACTACGAGAACGGCACCGCCGGCGACGCCCGCACCTACGTCTTCTCCAAGAATCCCAAGCTCTACTACGCCAACGCACTCAACGCCTTCCTCAACGTAGGCTTTAAGTTCTGAATAATGAAGAAAGAAAGATGAAGAATGAACAATAAAATGCACATTCCTATGAAAAAACATACATTTTTCCTTTTATCTCTCCTGATGACAGGATTGCTGTTCGTCGCGTGCAGCATGAATCAGTTTGACGACCTGACCTTTACGGACGGCAACTACCCCTACGGCAACAACGCCATTCCTGCCGATGCTCCCATCACCACCATTCAGGCTCTCAAGACCGAGAAGTATCCGCAGCTCTTTCAGTCGTCATCACTCTACAACTATCAGTACACCACCGTAGAGGAAGACCTCTATATCAGCGGGCGAATCGTCAGCAACGACGAGAGCGGTAATGTCTATAAGACCATTGCTATCGCCGACGAGACGGGTGCTGTCGTCATCGGCGTCAACGCCACCGGCCTCTACAGCTTCCTTCCCATGGGGCAGAAGGTTATAGTCAGCCTTAAGGGGCTCGACTTCGGTGCCTACTCTAACATGCCCGAGGTCGGCAAGGCCTTCATGTCCGACAAGTATGGCCTCCAGCTGGGGCGTATCAGCCAGAAAGACTTTGAGCAGCACGTCCGTCTCATCGGCAAGCCCGAGCCCACGGCCATCGTGCCCGAGGAGATGACGGAGGCCAAGCTGAAAAACCTCAAGGCAACGGACTATCCCCGCTACGTCGTCTTCAAGGACGTCATTTTTGCCGACGCTGGACGGCAGTACGCCCCTGTGGACAACACCACCGAAGACCGCTACGTCAACGTCGGATCGCAGAAAATTGACTGCCGTATGAGCAGCTACTCTAACTTTGCGCTTGACACCATTCCCCGCGGCAAGGTCAGCGTCACGGGGCTCCTCACCCTCTACGGCTCCACCAAGCAGCTCCTCGTCCGCGTCCGCGAAGATGTTAAATAGAAAAAAACTAAAAAACTACAGATATGAAAAAGACATTCCGTTTCCTTTTGGCAGCTGTCTGCCTGTTGGGCATCGCCTCCTGCGCCGATGTACCTGAACTTCCTTATCCCTTCCCTGACCCGAACGGCGGCGGAGGCGGTGGCACTACTGGCAGCGGCCTTCCCTTCACCAGCGCCAGCCTGAACGACTTTGAGGTGAAGACCGTTGAGGGTGTTGACTGGAGCCTCGGCTCGTCGTATGCCAAGGCTACAGGCTACGCTAACAACGTTACTACGGCTACCAAGACGTGGCTCGTCAGCCCTGCCATCAACACCACCATTACGAGTGACGATGGTGTTTCCATCGCCTTCGACAACGTGCTCCGCTACGTGAAACCGACCACCGACCTGAAGGGTTGGCACAAGGTGTTAGCTAGCAAGGACTATGCCGGTGACGTCACCACCGCTACGTGGATAGACCTCAACTTCCAGCCTGTGGAGTCTGCCACACAGACGTGGGATTTCTATGCCGCCAAACCTGTCCAGCTGCCCGCTGAACTGCTGAACGAAGAGAAAGTCTTTATCGCTTTCTACTTCCAATGCGACGGCACCAACTCCACTACGTGGGAGCTGAAGAACTTCGTCATCCAGGAGGGCATGACGCCCGACCCCATACCAACGCCTTCCGACGTGACGGCTGTCACCATCGCCGAGTTCAACGCCGCTGCTGTCAGCACCGAAGTGTGGTACGAGTTGGTGGGTACGGCCTCCGGCATCAAGGACGGCGACCAGTATGGCAACTTCGACCTTACCGACGAGACGGGCACCGTCTATGTCTATGGCCTGCTGGCCGAGAAGGGCGGCGAAAAGAAAGCATTCCAAGACCTTGTGGCTAAGACGGGTCTTGCCAACGGCGATAAGATAAAGATTCACGGACAGCGTGGTGACTACAACGGCAAGATAGAAGTTCTCAACGCCTATCTTGTCGAAATCGTCGAGAAGGGTGGCGATACCCCCGGCCCAGGCCCCAACCCGGAAGGTGATGGCGACGGCTCGGAGAGCTCGCCCTTCAACGTAGCCTATGTGCTTAGTGCGGGCAACCCGGGCACTACGGCTTGGGTGAGGGGCTACATCGTCGGCACCGTCAAGGACGGCAGCCAGAGTTTCGACGATGCCGTCTTCGGAACCGCGGACGCCAGCAACACCAACATCCTGCTTGCTGATGCTGCCGACTGCGCCGATGCTTCGCTCTGTATCCCCGTTCAGCTTCCTGCGGGCGACGTCCGCGATGCCCTCAGCCTCAAGCAGCATCCCGAGAATCTCGGCAAAGCCGTCTCCATCTACGCCAACTTGGAAAAATACTTCGGCCAGCCAGGCTTGAAGTCCGCCAGCAAGTACAGCTGGGATGGAAACGGTGGTGACAATCCCGGCCCAGGCCCCAACCCGGAAGATGCCCTCTTCAGCGCCGACTTTACTAGTGGTGAGAGTGGCTTCACCATCTACAATGTGGCAATTGATGAAAACCTCGACTATGTCTGGGCCGTCGATTCCAAGTACGGTTGGAAGGCTAGCGCTTTCAAGGACAATGTGCGATACGTCTCGGATAGCTATATCGTCAGCCCTGCGATAGACTTGACTTCCGCCTCGTCTGCCGCGTTGACGTTCAGTCATGCCGCGCGGTTTTTTGGTGATTCTCCTACCGACTTGCTCTCTGTGCTTGTCTGCACCAGCTTCGACGGCGATGTGACGAAGGCCAGCTGGGTGACGCTCAATGTGCCCACGTGGCCCTCAGGTGCTGATTGGAATTATGTTGATTCGGGCGACATCAGCCTTGCAGGCTACGTCGGGCAGAAGATTTATATCGCCTTCCGCTACACCTCCACCTCCACCACCGCCCCCACGTGGGAAATCAAAAGCATGAGCGTGAAGTAGAATTTAGTTCATTCTTCATTATTGAGGCCGTCAATTCGGCTTTGCCGCCCGGCTGCGGTTTACCACCGCTACGCCGCTGAACACCAGCAACGCGGCGGTGATTTTTTGCCACGTGACGGTGTCCTGCCCGATGCATATGCTTACGACGGCTGCCAGCATGGGCTGGATGTAGGAGTACATGCTCACCAGCGTGGGGCGGATGCGCTTCTGCCCGAAGGGGATGAGGAAGTATGCCACAAACGTGGCGAAGAAGATGACGTAGGCAACCTCCCAGACGACGTTGGAGGGGATGTCGGACCATTGTGCCGTTGCGAAGTCTTTTGTTGAGAAGGGTAGCGACACCAGCAGCGACACCAGAAAACTCCACTTCATGAACGTCACCACGCTGTAGCGGGCGATGAGAGGACGGAATGCGCCCAGATAGAGTGCGAAGGTCAGGCAGTTCATCAGGATGAGCACCACGCCCAGCGGCTTCGTCTGCTCCACGCCGCCTGTGGCATGGAACGAGTTGAAGATAAGCAGCATCACCCCTGCGAAACTCATGGCTACGCCGCTTGCCTTCTTTAGCGTGATGGGCTCATGGAGGAACAGCGCGGCTATGCACATCGTCATGATGGGGCTGAAGGACGAGAGGATGGAGGTGTCGATACTTGTTGTCATAGTTATGGCGACGAGGAACGTCATCTGTGGCGCGAACAATCCCAGCAGCGATGCCGCCACAATGCGAATCCAGTCCCTGCGGGCCACCTCCTCATGGGGCATGAAGGCCGACAGCAGCCAGAACAGAGCCGTCGCCCCCGCTGCCCGCATCGTGAAGAGCATAGTAGGCGTGATGGCATCGGAGTTGGCAATCTCCTTGCACATTACAATGTTCAGTCCGAATATGATGTAAGCCCCTGCGCAGGCCAGATGCCCTGCCAAATGACGTTTCGATGTGGTATCCATACGTTCTTTTACCTTTCGGCTGCAAAGTTACTCCGAATCGCGCGAAATACCATCATCCCCACCTCGTTTTTTCGTTCCCTGTCTGAAAAAACCCTTTCGTTAGCAAGGCTACTCCAAAGAATAGTTTTTTTTCATCGCAATGATTACGTTCTTTCATCGCGATGAAAATAATCTTTCATTGCGATGAAAACAATCTTCCATTGCAATGAAAACAATCTTTCATCGCGATGAAAAACTCATTCTCTTTAATTCCCATTGAAAAAGAGCCTTTTGTCAGCAGCGGAAAGGAGCTGTTTTCAGGTGTTTTTTTCTTAAGAAATCCCCGTTACCTTCGCAGGCAACGGGGACAAGTGCTTCATCGAATAAAGAGCGAACTTAAAAAGGTTTTATGATTAGAGGAAAATACCGTTAGAACGCCCAGCCGAGGCGGATGGCGGGCTCGCAGTAGAAGCCGGCTGTGGTGTAGGTGTGCGCGATGGGGGCAAAGGTGTACGAACTTTGGCTTTCCCTTGTCCGTTCCATCATCAGTCCCATCTCGGCACCGCAGTAGAGCCCCTTCCAGAGATAGACATCGATGCCTGTAAAGGCGCCGCCCATGAACTGCCAGCCGCTGAAATGGCCGTTATTATCCGTCGTCTCATATTTATTGCCAGAGGCGTCGTAATGGAAGGCGAGGAGTCTTGAGCATCCCGCCTGGACGCCGGCGTA
>JAFXXQ010000037.1 GCA_017542145.1 Bacteroidaceae bacterium
ATATATATTATATATATAATATATTATCTAATTCTCTTTCCAATATATATACTGCGCGCGCACGCAGGAAGCCCCACATCACCACATCACCACATCACCACATCACCGCACGCAGCAAACGCGCGATATTTCGCTGGGACTGTTCTATTTATCCAAGGGGCTACGCAGTTTATCGAAGCCGAAAAACGTTATTTTTGCAAAGCGGACTTTGCAAAATACGGCTCTTCCGGCGCACGGAAAGGTGCCTTCCGCACGTAAATCCGTCTTAAAAACGGGGTAGTTCCGTGTAAAAAAAAACGGGGAAAAACGGCAAAAAAATGCCGTTACGTTATCCATTTCTGCCGAAAAATCCCCTTCTTCACCCCCCGAAAATCCGACAACGCTCCACGAAATCCGCATCCGGCAAACGCAACGGAACGAGAAACAGGCGAGTGCAGCCTCATTTTCCGTCGTCTGCTGATGGGGCTGCGTTAAAGCATAAAGATGTAAAAGCAATCGTGTTTTTCATTTTTCAGCCTTCGTTTTGCTATTTCAGAAAAAAGCGCTATATTTGCAAGATTTTTGATGACAAGGCACTGAAACCGCCTCTGGCGGCAGTCAGTCAGAAAAACAAAGAAGGAACCGGCGCAGAAAGACGTGAAGGACGAGGGCAGAAAGAACGAATCGGGCTACGACCGCATCATCAAATATACGGGCGTGTTCGGCGGCGTGCAGACGCTTGCCAACCTGATTACGGTGGTGAAAGGCAAGCTGGTGGCCCACTTCATCGGCCCTGCCGGCATGGGCATTGCCTACGCCTTCAACCGCACCATCGACCTGGTGAGCAAGACCACCGACCTCGGCATCAGCTTCAGCGCCGTGAAGACCATCTCGGAGAGCACGGCCGAGGAGGCTCGCCGGCGCCAGCTGCTCATCGTCCGCTCGTGGAGCCTGTGGCTGGGTATTATCGGCACCATCGCCTGTTTCCTGCTGGCACCCCTGTTCAGCCGCCTGAGCTTCGACGGCGACTACAGCTACACGCTGTCGTTCCAGCTGCTCTCGCTGGTGGTGGGATGTACGTCCATCACCAACGGCGAGCGGGCCATCATGAAGGGAACCCATCTGCTCAGGCAGCTGGCAGCCAACCAGGTATGGGTGGTGGTGGCTACGCTGGTGGTGGCAGCGCCCGTCTATATGTGGCTGGGGATGCGGGGCATCGTGCCCGTGCTGGTGCTGACCGCCATCAGCACGATGGCGCTCACCTGCTGGTACTCCTTCCGTGCCTGGCCCTACCGGGTGGCGCTGTTCTCGAAGTCCGTCTTCCATGAGGGCGGCTACATCGTGCGCCTGGGCATCAACTACACGATTGCCGGATTCCTCGGCACGGGCGTGCTCTTTTTCGTTTCATCCTATATGATGGAACATGGCACGGCCGAGGACGTGGGGTTCTACAGCAATGCCATTGTCCTGTCGTCGTACCTCAGTATGCTGGTGCTATCGGCGGTGGAGACCGATTTCTTTCCCCGTCTGTCGGTGGTGAACAAGGACCGAATAGAGTCCAACCGTCTGGTGAACGAGCAGATTGAAGTGCTGGTGCTGCTGATTGCCCCGCTGATTCTGGCCTTTCTGCTCTTTCTGCCCATCATCATTCCCTTGTTGCTGAAACGCAGTTTCATGCCGATGCTCGAGGTGACGCAGTGGGCGGCATTGGCCCTGTTCTTCACGGCATTGACGAGGCCCATGTCATTCATGTCGTTGTCGAAGGGCGACTCGTTCACCTATCTCCTGCAGGAGCTGTTCTACGACCTCTTCATGGCCGCTGCCGTGGTGCTGGGCTACCGCTACGGAGGCGTTTCGTGGGCAGGTATCGGACTGTTTGCTGCGGCTGTGTTCGACTGGCTGCTCAACTACGTCATCACCTCCGTCCGCTACGGTTTCCGCACCAGCGGCAAGGTGCGGCTGTTCGCAGGGATACATCTCCTGCTGCTTGTGGCGGCGATGCTCATCTTCCGCCTCACACAGGGGTGGGTTACCTGGGTGGCAGGGACGGCCGTGATGCTGCTCTCCGCTGCCGTCTCCCTCCGTTATTTATATAAGGAGACGAACATCCTCCAGAAACTGGCTGCCAGACTCCACTTGTCGGACAAGTAGCCGACGGTCAGTCGCCCATGTACTGTCCGATGAAGAAGATGGCACCTGTCGATTGCTCGCTGATGACGTAGAGGAACGGACGGGTGGCGTGGAACGTGACGCGCTTTAGGGGCTCTGAGGGCCCCACAGCCGTTTCCCTCATTCCAATCACGGTGATGGCTGCAGCCTCCGTGCCCTCTTCGTTGAGCTTGATTTTGGCCACTTGCTTCATTATGCCGATGAAGGTGGGGACGTTGCAGAATTCGGAGAACTCAGCTGCGGAAGTGAAGGCCTTGGGCATGCCCAGTGCCGACATCACCTCCTCGAGGCCGATGTTCGTCTGCGACTCAAAGCGTGGCAGCTTCACGTCGACGATGGCGTTTTCGCCCATCCACTGGAGCCGTTGCCACGTGTCGCCATTCAGCGTCTGCGCCACATCGTACACCGTCTTGCCCTCCTTGGGCAGAAGTATGGTCATGCGGTAGGCTTTGTTACCATAGGGCAGGCATAGGGCCTGGCAGTCGTCCGTCTCCCCGTAGCCGAACTCATGCTCCTGATGCATCATCGGCACCTTCTTCTCCTTGGCGTAGCCTTTGAACGTCTCGTCCTTCGTGTTGCTCTTGTCGAACTTCTCCGCCCAGGCACCCTTGAAGTATATGGCGTTCAGCAGGTAGCTCACCGCCGTGGGGTCGAACTCGTCCTTGCTCAGCACCTTCTCAATCATCTTCTCCGTGTGGTCGCTGCCCCACTTGTTGATGACATCGAGTGTCTTGCCGTCGGCGAAGTCGCGTGTCTCGGGTTCTGCGTCGTAGTAGGTCTTGGCCTTGTCCACGAACGCCTTCTTCAGCTCGTAGCCCTTGTTCATGTAGATGGTGTTGGCTATCATCACCTTCGTGAGCTTGTCGAGGGTGGGAGCCTCGGTGAGCATCTTGCGGCAGAAGGCGTTGATGCCGTCGGCACCCGTGTTGCCGAAGCCCAGCACCGTGTTGATTTCCTTCTGTGTCTCACCGGTTGCCCCATTGTTCAGCATACCCAGGGCGTAGGTGATGCTGATGGGCGAGAGGATGACACTCTTCTCGGGACTTCCGTCGCGGGCAGCAGGATTACGCGGCCCGGCGATACGGAACAGATTGAAGGCAAACTCGTTGTTGCTGTTTACCAACTCCTCTTCGGCACGCGTGAGGGAGATAGCCCTCAGCTCGTTGTGGTCGTTGTTGAGCGGGTCGTCGGGAGTGAAAATCTCACCACCCGTACACCCTGTCATTGCCATCATCGTGGCGATGGCTGCCATAAAGAGACTCTTCTTCATGATTTTCATTATTTGATGCAAAATTAGAACACTTCTGTCATTATAAACAGCAAAAACCGAAAATACTGCACGCCGAAACGTTAATTTGTCTTAAATGAACGGAAAAGGAGCGGATGTCATCGGAAAAAACTTTTTTCCATACAAAAAAAGGCGGATATAGCCCTGCAAAATGCGGAAGTTTTACTACCTTTGTCCCAAGAAATGATAACAACATCACAACAGATTTACAATCAAACTCTGAAAAGAGTGATAGATGATATGAAAAGAGCTGTCTTTACAATAGTTGCGCTGCTGACGGCGCTCTCATTCTCGGCGCAGGAGGCTGTGCGTTTCAGTTCGCCATTTGATTTCCCGCTGCTGCTGAGTGCCAACTTCGGCGAACTGCGTGCCGGGCATTTCCACGGCGGCATCGACATCAAGACGCAGAGCACCATCGGCTGGCCCGTTCACAGCGTGGCAGACGGCTACATCAGCCGCGCTACCGTCAGCGCCGGCGGCTACGGCAACGGCCTCTACATCACCCACCCCAACGGCTATACAACCGTCTATGGACACCTCGATGCCTTCTCAAAGGGCGTGGCTGAGCGTATCCGCCGATACCAGTACGAAAACGAAGCCTACGTCACCGACCTCAGCTTCTCACCCGACGAATTTCCGGTGAAGGAGGGCGAGGTGGTGGCGCTGAGCGGCAACACGGGATACTCCTTCGGGCCGCACCTCCACTTCGAGGTGCGCCTGACGGCAACGGATGAACCCGTTGACCCCCTGCAGTTCTATGCCGACCGCATTACCGACGACGTGCCGCCCCGTGCCACCTCCGTCATGCTCTATCCGAAGAAGGGCAGGGGAGTGGTGAACGGCGCCGACGATAAATTCTACATGGATATCAAGAACGGCCTCGTGCAACAGCCGGCGGTCGTGAAGGCATGGGGCAAAGTGGGCACTGCCATCGCTGCACACGACTACATGACCGGCACGACGAACTACTACGGCGTGCGCTACGTCAAGCTGTTCGTCGACGATGCCCTGGTCAGCGAGAGCGAGGTCAACCGCTTCTCCTTCGACGAGAACCCCATGCTGGACTCGTGGACGGACTATGAGGAGCGCCTCCGCACCGGTGCCTGGTATATGCGCTCCACCTTCGCCCCGGGCAACTCGCTGCGGATGCTGAAGGCTTCTAACGGCGACTATGGCTGGGTCACCATCAACGAGGAGCGCGACTACCGCTTCCGCTATGAGCTCACGGACTACTACGGCAACCGCGCCGTCTATCGCTTCACCGTGCGGGGCGAGCGCAACGACCTCCCTGCCGTTTTGCCCAATTACCTGTATTTCATGACTGCCGATACCCCCCACATCCTTTCGTGGCGCGACCTCACGCTGTGGCTCCCCGACGATGCCCTCTACGAGGATCTGCAGCTGGACTTCGAGGAAAAAGACGGTGTATGGCAGTTCTGCCGCGTACCTGTTCCGCTGAAAGCCAGTGCCGAACTGCGCCTGCAGGCACCCCAGCCCCTGGTGGCCGATAAATCGAAGTATTATATTGCCGAGGTCTATGACGGCAGCTCGATTTGCCGTGGCGGCACCTACGAATACGGCTGGATAAAGACGAATGTCAGTCGGCTGGGCACCTACACCGTCATGGTGGATACCATACCCCCCCGCATCGTACCCCAGCAACCCTCTCCCCAAGACTCTCCTGAGGGAAAGGGCCCGATGATTTCCTTCAAGCTGGGCGATGCCGGAAGCGGCTTTACCGACTATCGGGGTACCATCGACGGCGAGTGGCGGCTGTTCAAGTTCAGCTCGAAGGACATGCTCCTCTGGTGCAACTTGCAGGAGGAGAATGTCCCCCGCGGCCATCACACGGCCGAAATCACCGTCACCGACCTCTGTGGCAACGTCTCCACCTGCACCCTCGAGTTTGATTACTAATGATACCCCTGCATATTGTAAAATTGTAAATAGTATAATGTTATGAAAAAGAGAATCCTCCTTTCCCTCGCAGCCGCGTTGCTGGCTGTCAGCGCAGGTTTTGCCTGCACAAACTTCATTGTCGGCAAAGCTGCCAGCGCCGACGGTTCCGTCATCGTCTCCTACAGCGCCGACTCCTACGGCATGTACGGCTACCTTGCCCATTTCCCTGCCGCCGTCCATCCCCAGGGTGCCATGCGCGATGTCTATGAATGGGACACCAACAAGTACCTCGGCCAGATTCCCGAAGCCCCCGTCACCTACAATGTCGTAGGTAACATGAACGAATGGCAGGTCACCATCGGCGAGACCACCAACGGCGGACGCGAGGAGTGCTGGCATGGCCCGGGCGTCATCGACTACGGCAGCCTTATCTACATCACCCTGCAGCGTGCCCGTACTGCCCGCGAGGCTGTGGAGATCATGGGTGCGCTGGTGAAAGAGTACGGCTACGTCAGCGAAGGCGAGACCTTCAGCATCGGCGACCCCAACGAGGCATGGATTATGGAGATGATTGGCAAGGGCAAGGACGAGAAGGGTGCCGTGTGGGTAGCCCTCCGACTGCCCGACGATGTCATCTGCGCCCATGCAAACCAGGCACGTGTCCGTCAGTTCCCCCTCGACGACCCGAAAAACTGCCTCTACAGCCCCGATGTCATCACATTCGCTCGTTCGAAAGGTTGGTACAAGGGCGAGGACAAGGACTTCAGTTTCGCCGACACCTACAACCCCCTCACCTTCGACGGCCTGCGCTTCTGCGATGCCCGCGTATGGAGTTTCTTCAACCTCTATGCCGATGCCGACATGAGCCGCTGGCTGCCCAGCGCACAAGGCAACGTAAAGGCTGAGCCCATCCCCCTCTACTTCAAGCCCAAGCACAAGCTGAGCGTGGCCGACGTTGAGGCTGCCATGCGCGACCATTACGAAGGTACTCCTCTTGACATGACGGGCGACGTCGGTGCCGGCCCTTGGTCGATGCCCTATCGTCTGCGTCCGCTTTCCTACAAGGTCGATGGCAAGGAGTGCTTCAACGAGCGCACCATCAGCACCTTCCAGACGGGCTTCACCTTCGTGTCGCAGATGCGTAGCTGGCTGCCGCGCGAGATTGGCGGCATCCTATGGTTTGGCAACGACGATGCCAACACCGCCGTCTATACCCCCATGTACTGCTCCATCACCGAAGCCCCCTTCTGTTATAGCGACAAGGCTGGCGATGCCGTCACCTTCTCGTTCGAAAGTGCCTTCTGGATGTTCAACTGGGTGAGCAACATGGTTTATCCCCGCTATTCGCTGCTGATTGACGACCTGCGTAAGGTGCAGAGCGCCCTCGAAGTCAGCTTCTTCCTCGGCCAGGAAGAAGTGGAGAAGGAGGCGCAGGCTATTTACAAGGCAAGCCCCGCCAGCGCCGTCGCCTACCTGACAAAATATAGCGCCAGTACTGCCGACAAAACGATGAAAGAATGGATGCAGCTGGCGCAGAAGCTCATCGTGAAGTACAACGACTGCGTCATCAAGCCCGAGAATGAGGACGGCACCTTCCGCCGCACCCCCGAAGGACTTGGCGACCGCGTCATCACCCCAGGTTATCCCGAGGAGTTCAACCGCCGCGTCATCAAGGAAACCGGCAAACGCTACCTTGTCCCGAAGCAGAAAAAGTGAGTTTTCTTTTTTGATTCCGTTTTTTTAGCTATCTTCGCGCCGGAATAATACTTTAATACGAAAAACAATAACCATCATGGACAACGAATTACTGAAACAAGTGCGTGAGCGTGCGGCCCAATGGCTGACACCCGCATACGATGCAGCCACTCAGGCTGAAGTCAAGAATATGCTGGAGGCTGAGGACTCGGCGGCGCTCGTCGATGCATTCTACCGCGACCTCGAATTCGGCACGGGTGGCCTGCGCGGCATCATGGGCGCCGGCACCAACCGCATGAACATCTATACCGTGGGCATGGCTACACAGGGCCTCGCCAACTACCTCCACAAGGCTTTTCCTACGCTGAAGCAGATTAGCGTCGTCGTCTGCCACGACTGCCGCAACAACAGCCGCCTGTTTGCTGAAACGTGCGCTAACATCTTCTCCGCCAACGACATCAAGGTCTATCTCTTCGACGACCTCCGTCCGACGCCCGAGTGCTCCTTCGCCATCCGCCAACTGGGCTGCCAGAGCGGCGTCAACATCACCGCCAGCCATAACCCCCGCGAATACAACGGCTACAAGGCCTACTGGAACGACGGCGCCCAGGTGCTTGCTCCGCACGACAAGGGCATCATCGACGAGGTGGGCAAGGTCTGTGTCGAGGACGTGAAGTTCAAGGGCAACCCCGACCTCATCGAAATCATCGGTGGCCAGATGGACTTCGACTACATGACCGCCGTCAAGGAGGCCATGATTGACCAGGACGTCATCCTGCGCCAGAAAGACCTCAACATCGTCTATAGCGCCATGCACGGCACGGGCCGCGTCATCGTCCCCCTCTGCCTGCGCAGCTGGGGCTTCGAGAACATCCACCTCGTGCCCGAGCAGATGGTGGTGGACGGCAATTTCCCCACCGTCGTCAGCCCCAACCCCGAGAACCCCGAGGCCATGACCCTCGGCATAAAGCTCGGCACAAAGCTCAACGCCGACCTGGTGGTAGCCACCGACCCCGACGCCGACCGTCTTGCCATCGTCTGCCGCAACAGCAAGGGCGAGTGGACCATCATCAACGGCAACCAGACCGCCATGATGTTCTGCTACTACATCATAAAGAATAAGATTGCCCTGGGTCAGCTCAAGCCCACCGACTTCCTCGTGAAGACCATCGTCACCACCGAGGTCATCACCCGCATGGCCGAGAAGAACAACATCGAGCTGCGCGACTGCTACACCGGCTTCAAGTGGATTGCCCGCGAGATTGCCATCAGCGAAGGCAAGCAGAAGTATATCGGCGGCGGCGAAGAGAGCTTCGGCTTCCTGCCCTTCGACAAGGTGCGCGACAAGGACGCCCCTGCCTCCATCTGCCTCATCTGCGAGATTGCAGCCTGGGCACGCGACAACGGCATGACGCTCTACGACCTCCTCATGCAAATCTATATCGAGTATGGCTTCTCGCACGAGGTGACGGTCAACGTCGTCCGTCCGGGTAAGAGCGGAGCCGACGAAATCAAGGCCATGATGGAGAACTTCCGTGCCCATCCGCTGAAGGAACTTGCCGGAGCTCCCGTGGTGCTCACCAAGGACTTCAAGTTGCTGCAGCAGACCGATGCCGAAGGCAAGGTGACGCCCATCGACATGCCGGAGCCGTCGAACGTCCTGCAGTACTTCAACGCCAACGGCGACAAGGTCAGCGTCCGTCCCTCGGGCACCGAGCCGAAAATCAAGTTCTACATGGAGGCCAAGGGCGTGATGAAAACTCCTGCCGACTATGAGGCTGCCGTCGATGCCGCTATGGTGAAGATTGCCGCCATGAAGAAATCGCTTGGAATCTGATGGAATGAAGCATATCCGTAACTTTTGCATCATTGCCCACATCGACCACGGCAAGTCCACCCTGGCCGACCGCATGCTGGAATATACCCACACCATCCAGGTGACCGAAGGGCAGATGCTCGACGACATGGACCTGGAGCGCGAGCGCGGCATCACCATCAAGAGCCACGCCATCCAGATGGAGTATGAGCACGGGGGTGAGAAATTCACCCTCAACCTCATCGACACTCCGGGTCACGTCGATTTCTCGTACGAGGTGTCGCGCAGCATTGCCGCCTGCGAGGGCGCCGTGCTGGTGGTCGATGCCAGCCAGGGCGTGCAGGCGCAGACCATCAGCAACCTCTACATGGCCATCGAGCACGACCTCGAGATCATCCCCGTCATTAACAAGTGCGACATGCCCAGCGCCAACCCCGACGCCGTCGAGGACGAAATCATCGACCTGCTGGGCTGCAAGCGCGAGGAGATCATCCGCTGCAGCGCCAAGACGGGCGAAGGCGTGCTCGACATCCTCGACGCCGTCGTCGAGCGTATCCCCTGCCCTGTGGGCGACGAGGAGGCGCCTCTGCAATGCCTCATCTTCGACTCGGTGTTCAACTCGTTCCGCGGCATCATCGCCTACTTCAAGGTCGTCAACGGCGTCATCCACACCGGCGACAAGGTGAAGTTCTTCAACACGGGCAAGGAGTACGACGCCGACGAGGTGGGCATCCTCAAGATGGACATGATACCCCGCAAGGAGCTGCGCACAGGCGATGTAGGCTATATCATCAGCGGCATCAAGACGAGCACCGAGGTGAAGGTGGGCGACACCATCACCCACACCGCCCGTCCCTGCTCCGAAGCCATCGCGGGCTTCGAAGAGAGCAAACCGATGGTCTTCGCCGGCGTCTATCCCATCGAGGCCGAGGACTACGAGGACCTCCGCGCCTCGCTGGAGAAGCTGCAACTCAACGATGCCTCGCTGACGTTCACCCCCGAGTCGTCCGTAGCCCTCGGCTTCGGCTTCCGCTGCGGCTTCCTCGGCCTGCTCCACATGGAGATTGTGCAGGAGCGCCTCGACCGCGAGTTCGACATGGCCGTCATCACCACCGTGCCCAACGTCTCCTACAACGTCTACGACAAGCAGGGCCACATGACCGAGGTCCACAACCCGGGCGGCATGCCCGACCCCACGCTCATCGACCACATCGAGGAGCCCTACATCCGCGCCAGCATCATCACGGCTACGGACTACATCGGCCCCATCATGACGCTCTGCCTCGGCAAGCGCGGCGAGCTGGTGAAGCAGGAGTACATCAGCGGCAACCGCGTCGAAATCTACTACAACCTCCCCCTCGGCGAGATTGTCATCGACTTCTACGACAAGCTGAAGTCCATCTCCAAGGGCTACGCCTCGTTCGACTACCACCCTGCGGGCTACCGCCCCTCGCGGCTCATCAAGCTCGACATCCTGCTCAACGGCGAGCCCGTCGATGCCCTCAGCACCCTCACCCACGTCGATAACGCCTACGACCTCGGCCGCCGCATGTGCGAGAAGCTCAAGGACCTCATCCCCCGTCAGCAGTTCGACATCGCCATTCAGGCTGCCATCGGAGGCAAGATCATCGCCCGCGAGACGGTGAAGCAGGTGCGCAAGGACGTCACAGCCAAATGCTACGGCGGCGACGTCAGCCGTAAGCGCAAGCTGCTCGAGAAGCAGAAGCGTGGCAAGAAGCGTATGAAGCAGATAGGCAACGTCGAAGTCCCCCAGAAGGCCTTCCTCGCCGTCCTAAAGCTCGACTAAGTGTAATTCTTAACTCTATCATCCATCTCCATTCTTCCATTAACCATGCGAAACAAAGCTATTTATTCTTCATTTTTCATTTTTCATTTTTCATTATTATTGCTGGCGGCCTGCACCCCCTCCTCCAAGAACGACCAGGCCTTCTTCGACGACAACATCCGCTTCGCCGCCCAGCAGACGGAGTACATGCTCTCGCAAGTCTGCACCCCCGACACGTTCATCAACCCCCGCACGCTCAATGCCGACGGCAGCGTCCGCGGCATCGGCATCTACGACTGGTGCAGCGGCTTCTTCGCCGGCACCCTTTGGGAACTCTATGAGCTGACGGGCGACGAGAAGTGGCGCCCCATCGCCGAACGTTACACCGAGGCCCTCGACCGCGTCCAGTACTATACCGACAACCACGACGTCGGCTTCATGATGGGCGACAGCTACGGTCAGGGACGACGCATCCTTGCCGGCGACAAAGGCTTCGGCTACGGCCCGCAGGGCGACGACGCCTATAAGACCGTACTCATCAACACCGCCCGCAGCCTCTGCAAGCGCTATGTGCCCGAGGCGGGCGTCATACGCTCGTGGGGACGCATCGGCGGCAAGCAGGTCAGCGTCATCATCGACAACATGATGAACCTCGAGCTCCTCTTCGAGGCCAGCCGTCTGAGCGGCGACGACTCATTCCGCCAGATTGCCATCACCCATGCCGACAACACGCTGAAGAACCACTTCCGCCCCAACGGCTCGTGCTACCACGTCCTCGAGTACGATGCCGCCACGGGCCGCGTCCTCAGCAAGCACACCAACCAGGGCTTCGCCGACGAGAGCGCCTGGTCGCGCGGACAGTCGTGGGCCGTCTATGGCTTCACGCTGATGTACCGCTACACCCGCGACAAGAAGTACCTCGACCAGGCTCTGCGCACGTTTGCCTTCCTGCGCGACCACCCCGACCGCACCGACGACCTCGTCCCCTGGTGGGACATGGACGCCCCTGCGGGCACAGGTTCCCGTACCGAGGAACGCGATGCCTCGTCTGCCGCCGTCCTCTCCTCTGCCCTCTATGAACTGGCCACCTACGTCAGCCCCCGCCAGCGCAAGGAGCTCCGCGCCTATGCCGACGGCCTCCTGACGGCCCTGGCCTCACCCGCCTACCGCGCCGAGGTGGGCACCAACGGCGGATTCCTGCTCAAGCACAGCGTAGGCTCCAAGCCCCATCACGCCGAGGTCAACGTCCCCCTCAACTATGCCGACTACTACTTCCTCGAGGCCCTCACCCGCAAGATGAGACTTTAATTTAGTTAAGAATTAAGAGTTAAGAGTTAAGAAAGAATGTTCGTAAATATTTCCGTCCCCAAATTACTTTTAGGACGGACGGAGCAGCGAGAGCAGAGTCAAGCTTGCTTGAACTCTGCCGAGTCGCGACGGACGAAGACTTTGTCAAATCGGTTGTCAGCCGTCAGGATGTATTGTACTACTGTTCAACTAAAGATGGATTTCCGTCCCGAAATACCACTTACGGCGTATTCTTCAAGCACGCCAACGTAGTGCGTCCCACCGCCAGAGTTTAACGTTGTAACGCCAGCGTTTGATGCTATCCGCCTGAACGGGGTCAATTTAGTTAAGAATTAAGAGTTAAGAGTTAAGAAAAATAGTTCAGAGTTATCGTTAACGTTATCGTTAACCCAATTCCTAATTCCTAATTTCTAATTGTCATTTTCCTATTGTTTGAGTATATTTATAAACAGCGCCCCTGTTTATATAAACACGGCCCCTGTTTATATAAACGCGGCCCGTGTTTATAAACCGCCTCCTACTCGCGGAAAAAATGACAAGACTATGGAAGAAAATAGAGCTAATCGAATCCCTCCTGTTCGCTTGCTGCCGATGACAATGGTGCGAAAAGCGGGTTATGGAGATCTGTTTTCCCTACTACGTTTTATGTTTTTCCCTACATCCCTACATTTTTGTCCTTACGTTCAGAAATAAAGGCATTTAAGGCATGTAGGGATTTCCACCCCCTACATGGTTCAACTCTCTATCAAAGAGCTATTTATTGGCGAAAATGTAGGGATGTAGGGAATGTTTAAAATATAGTTGTAAACTGTCAACCAAAATCGGGTCACCTGTAAATTCCTGTGTTAGCATGAACCAAAACCTACAAAACCCTTGTTTGTACCGCATGCTCTTGCGAGCATTTGTCTGTAGTTTCAAGCAAGCCCTGTTTATGCAAGCATAACCATTTCTTGCCTGAAACCACAGGCAACCTACGGCTTGGCAGTACAACCAAGAAAAACCGTGAAAACCGAAGGAGCAGCGAGAGCAGAGTCAAACTTGTTTGAACTCTGCCGAGTCGCGACGGAGGAAGAGAGAAGCTCAACCGAAGGAGCAGCGAGAGCAGAGTCGAGCTTGTTTGAACTCTGCCGAGTCGCGACGGAGGAAGAGAGAAGCTCAACCGAAGGAGCAGCGAGAGCAGAGTCGAGCTTGTTTGAACCGACGCCAAACCGAGAGCCATCAAGCTTGCTTGAATGGCCGAGGTGCGAAGGAGGAAGAGCGAAGCTCAACTATGCTGAGCTGCATCCTGCTTTGCAAATCCGTCCTGTGTGCTAACGTTTTTTTAGCGATAGCGGGGTTTTTCTTTTGCTCTGGTATCATCCAGTATGGATGATGTTATGGCTGTAGGCTTTTATCTGTAAGCTGGCTTACAAGGAAAAGCCTATAGACATAATATCTGAGACAACGTCTCTGAACAGAGCAAAAGGGTTTTGCTGGTTTTGGTTCATGGAAACACAGGTTTCTGCAAGTGAACCCCAAAATCAGTACACTTCAGTTCAAGGTTTAACGTTTAACGAACACGTCCTCAGACCTCAGACCTCAGACCTCTTACTTCCTTACTTACTTCCTTCTTCCTTCTTCCTTCTAACCCTTAACCACTAACCATGAACCCTTAACCCTTAACCATAAATAGTTCCCGCCACCCATCACGGGCAACGGGAACGATTGATGCATCATTTGAAAAAAGTAAGCTAATGCAGAACCGGTCTGTTTCGTTTTAGAATGTGATGCGGAAGCCCATGCCGGCATTCAGCGTGCCCGGCACTTGCATGGCGTATTCGGGACGCTCGTAGGTGAGCTGCGGACGGGCGCCGACGGAAACGCCGTCGCCCACGTCGAACATGGCATAGCCGTTCTCGCGGTTGACGCGCTTTGTCCCCTTCACGGCATCCACGATGGACCAGATACCGTTTGCTGCACTCCATGCCGTACCTATCCAGAAGAAAGCCAATCCTTTTTCCGCTTTACTTCGATAAGCCAAACGACCTGTCTCGTTAAACCGTACGGCATTGATTCCCGCTGTCAAATATCCTCCAATCATCATGGCATCAGCAGCCAATGCTTCCCCAAGGTCAATCAATCCGCCTTCATTGTTGCCATAGTAGAACTGCCCAATGCCAGGAATCAGGAAAGACAGGAATCCAGCCAGGGCTGGCGATTTCTCCTGCTTGACGTAAATGACCTGCGGCTGGGTGTTCGTCTGTATTTCAGCAGTAAACTCAACCTGCCCCACGTCCAGCGGCATGTCCTCTGCCTTCCGTTCGGTGATGTCGCTCGTGGCGAAAATGAATAACGACCCGTCAGTCGATTTCACGGCAATGGAGTCACCCACTTCGCCAACAACCGCCCCCTTCACCGTGGAGCCGTTCTTCAGGCGTATCACCTCCTGCTTGTTCTGGCCCATCACGGCCACGGCACACAACAGGAAAGCCATTGTTAAGATTGATTTTTTCATCGTTCTATCTTTATTAAGTCGTTATTTGTTGTTCAAAACACCCGAGTTTTGGAGGTTATAAATCCCCTTCTCATTGCAGCCGGATGGCAAGAATCTTTCGACCACTAATGATTGCAAATCCGACTGAACGGGTTTATTATATTATATATACAGATACTTTATCTGGCATACCTTTCTGTTTATAGTATTGTATGGCATTAAAAAGGATATCCTCATATAGAAATAAATCTTGTTTTGAAAGTAGGGATAAATCTTTGTTGAGGATTACAATTTTTTCATTTGGTAAATAATCATTCAAACTTCTAATAATCTCTTCAAAAGCATCCCAATTTTTCTCAGCCCAATTATTTAATTCTTCTGAAATTCCATTATAAACACGAGTTATTAAATCCTCTTTTGAAACAACCTTATCTATTAGTACTCTTTTCATAGAAAAATATTTAGCGAATTCTTAAAAATGATTTATAATGATCGGGGGTGAAATACAACTCCCCGTTCGGGCGGATTTGCAATCCGGCCGCGTTGAATAGAGGGATTTGCAATCCCTCACCTTTTGCTCTGTCCGATATTTCCATAACTGTTCTTTTTGATTTCATCTTATTTCGCGTCAAAGATAATGATAAATAGTTCGGAATCCAAAACAATACCATCTTTTTCATTTATAACAGGCTGGGGATTATAAATCCCCTTCTCATTGCAGCCGGATGGCAAATCCGCCTAAACGATTTAATCAGCTATTTTCAGTTTTCTAATTATTTCCGTTGGAGATGAAAACAACAAGGTTGTTGAATCTTCAGAAATCTTTATCGTTACATGTGTAACTCTTTTTAAGTGATAAAGTGTTGAGGAGGTGAACAGTTCCCATGATTTGTCGTTTTTTTCAAACACATCAAACGTGGTTCGTACCATGCCACTTCCCCAAAGGTACGACAAGACTAACACATCTTTTCCTTTCAAATTGAAGCTATGTATTTCGGGCTTTCCCTCTGTTCTTGCGCCCCACTCCAAGATTTCATTTTCATTCGAGAACGTAAGGATGGGCGTTTCATCATGGAGAACGAAATGCTCTTGCATAAACTTCCTGACAGCCTCTTTTTGTTGTTGCAGGTTTTCGTTAAGTTCTTTTTCTCTTCTCTTTTTGGAACGTAATGCTTCAATGTAATTAACAAGACCTTCTTCTTCAAATATGTTGGGCCATTTAAGAACAGCAGGTTCAGACTGTAAGATTTTATCCAAGGATAAATAAATAGAGTCATTCACCTGATTCTTTTCAGGCCATTCCAAGCTTTGAGAATAAGAACTAAGAGTTGAAAACGTTATTAATAACAATACTATCTTCTTCTTTTTGCCCATAACATTATTCCTTTGTCGCTGTAATTTCTAAAAAACCCGTTCGGGCGGATTTGCAATCCGGCCGCGTTGAATAGAGGGATTTGCAATCCCTCACCGTTAGCTCTGTCCTTTAACTGGGGATTACAATTCCCCTTCTCTGTGCAGTCGTATTGGCCTTCGGCCTTCCTCCTCGCAAGGCATAGCTCAAACAAGTTTTGCTCTGCTCTTGCTTCGTTCGTCGGTTGAGCTACGCTCTTCCTTCTCCTTGCAAGGCAGAACAAATGGCTTTGCTTTGCTCTTGCTTCGTTCGTCGGTTGAGCTACGCTCTTCCTCCTCCTTGCAAGGCAGAGCAAATGAATTTGCTTTGCTCTTGCTTCGTTCGTCGGTTGCAAATCCGCCTGAACGAATGTGACGAAGAATGAATAATTTGCTTTGTCCATAGCGAATCGGTTGTTGATTTCGCGGCAAAGTTCGGGAATGGGGCGAAAAGATGCAAATTTTTTGCGTGACAAAAACGTGACATTTGCTGCCAGAAGGAGTAAATGGCTGGTTATGAAAAGAAAAGGGAATAGAGATTTTCAGGCATTTTCTCCTTCAAACGGGCTTTCCGCTTGCGCAAGGTGCTATCGGTGGTGTTCAAAAGTTCTGCCATTTGGGCGGTTGAGCATTGGAGGGAGGAGAGGATGCAGTACATCAGTTCCTGGTCATTGACGGCATTCGAGGCGTTCTTCACGTCGAGCATGACATCGACAAACGAGCGGGTGAGGTCGTCCATGAGCGTCTGCCTCTGCGCGGCCGTCAGCGATGCGGGCGGCACCAGCAGCAGACGGGCCGAAGGCGTCCGGCGGAACAGGTTCTGACAGGCGGCGAGCTTTTTCCGATAGAGCGCGTCCAGGTCGGCGGGCTGTTCGTCCACCTGAGCCCGCAGCACTTCCACATTGGCCTGCCGCAACTCCTCCTGCGCCTGCAAGTAACGCTTCTTGCGCTTACGGTCGATGAGCAGGAAGGTGATAGCCGTCCCTGAGAGGAGCGCGACTGCCAAAATCCCCATCCAAAGCATAAACCGCGCATGGCGGGCTCTAAGTTGCTGGTCATGAAGTTCAATGACGTGATTATTTTCAATATCTGCAATCTCTTTCTTTCGATTGAGAGTATAGATAGAGTCAAGTAGAAGGGTGTATTGGTCAACATAGTATTTAGCAGAATCTGGCATATTAAGTAAAGAGGCAGCTTGCGCCAATCCTTTATATGCGCTGCAATGTGTATACAGGTCTATGCTGTTTTGTAATGTTTTTTTGTAATTCTCAATGGCTTTTGAGGGTTCGTTTTCTGCAATATATATATCTGCCTTCAAAAGAAATGATGCTCCATTATGCTTATCTTCGTTATAGTAGTTATTATATTTTTCCAAGCACTTCAATGCGGACTGGGCATCATTCCAACGATAATAATATAGCTTAGCCAAATGATGGTAGGCGATACAGCGATATTCTTCAGGGAATTTTGTATTAACAATAACACAATGAAATAAACTATCAGCAAGAAGATCATCGCCATTATGCAAAGATGTTTCTCCCATATAATAATCTGCATATCCAATATTCACAGAATCCTCTTCACATATTGTCAAATTCCGGAATCGTCTGAAAGTTGCGATTGCTTTGTCATTCATTTCATGTCCCATGTACTTTTTCCCTAATTCAAATAGGCTATTTGCATAGTACTTGTTGGTGGTGTCGGGGAAGAGCGTGGTGGCACGGAGCAGGGCATCGATGGCATCAAGGTCGCGGCCCATGTCGCTGTAGGCGCAGCCAAGATAGTACTGCGCAAGGGCGGCACGCTGCGTCTTGCGACGGGTGCCGTAGTAGTTCGTGGCGATAAGGGGGAGGGAGTCGGAAGTAAGCCGGACACGGCATTTGTAGTCGGCCTGCGTGCGCAGGAGGGCGTAAAGGGCAGCCTCCCCCTTACCCCTCCTGAAGGAGGGGAGACCAGTGGACTCGGAAGCCCTTCCCTTTAGGGGAGGGTTGGGTGAGGCTATACTGTCCAAGATTGCGCGGGCGGCGTGGGGGTCGGATTCCATGAGGGCTTCGGCACGGACGAGGGCCTCGCGGACGCCGGCATCGCGGCACGAGCTGACGGAGAGCACTAGCAGGATGGCCGCCACAGGAAACAGGAGTATGCTACGTTTCATATCCATTTGTTTCTGCAAAGATAGTGACAAAAATGCGATTAAGCGAGAGCAAAGAGAAAAATTTTTTTGCTTTTTGCCGAACGTGAGCATTTTAGACCGAAGGTCAAGGCGAGAGATAATGAAAATTTATTTTCAATTATCCGAGCCGCAGCCTGTCTAAAAGCCCTAAAAGGGATTAAAGATAATATTTAGGGAAAGATAAAGCAAATAAATATGCTAGAAAAGTCAGCTATTCCTTTAGGTGGAGGCCGGCGGTGAGGTGGGTGTGGTCGATGGCGTCGGACATGCGGAGGAGGATAAGGGTGGAGCTGACGGAGCAGTTCAGCCAGAAGCTCATGGGGGAAGCGACGTTACGGCGGTTCTCCCAGGTGGTGGGGATGAGGCCGTTGTTGGCGTTCTGCACGAGGGTGATGGTGTTCGTGAGCGCGATGGCTTTGGCCAAAGCAAGACGGTCGCCTGTGCGCTGATGCTTAGCGAGGAACGCGGCGGCGACATTGGCGGCGCTGTTGTCAACGGACATCTGGTATTTGTACTGCTCGAACACACAGGGTGTGGCGTGGGGGCGTATGCCGTCGGAACGGGGGTTGACGTCCCAATGGACGAACTGATCCTCACTGAGCCGCAGCAGGTCCTCGGCATCGCGGAGGTCGGCCTGCGTCGCTTCGGGGCGTTCGAAGAGGTAGCTGGCGTAAGGCGCTGCCGTGCAGTTGGTGAGGTTCTCGTAGGGCTGCAGGCCCAGCACGGAGCAGTCCTCGAATTGTCCGGTCATGTCGAAGCGAGGCACACAGACGTCGCTCATCCAGCGCTGGGCGCGGAGACGTCCTTCCTCGTAGGCGGTGAGGCCGAACTCGTCGTGCAGCCGCTCGAAGAACCGGAGCAGGGGATGCAGCATGGCGCAGGCATCGTTGACGGGCTCGCCGGTGGTCAGGTCGAGTTTGATGGGCAGGCTGCCGTCGGGGCGCTGGAGGCGCAGATAGGTGTCGGCGATGCCCAGCGCCCAGTCGTAGTATTCGCGCTCGCCGCTCTCGCGGTAGAGGTCGAGCAGTCCCTGGGCAACGGTGATGGCCTCCATGCACATGGTCTTGTTCTGGTTCTCGGCCAGCGAGGAGGCGATGAGTCCGCCGTAGTAGGTGGGCGGGAAGTAAGCGAGGGGCGTCCCAGGCGGTTGGCTGATGGTGCGGAGGAAGACGGCCACGTGGCGCGCCATCGTCAGGGCCTCGTCGCGCAGCTCAGGGAAGAAACGAGCCACGAGGGCTTCGTTGCGCAGCGTCGAGCCCATAATCTTGCAGGCATAGGTGTTGTGGGGATAGCCCATGTCGGGCTCGGTGTGGTCCACCCAAGCATGGATGGCTGGCAGGAAATGGACGTAAAGCATAGCCTTGAGGGCGGCCTCCTTGTAGGGGCGGGCGGGCATGTTATAAGGGCCGCAGAAAGGGTAGTCCCTGAGAAACTGGCGGCGCCCCACGGTGTCGGCGGTCTGACGTCCCTTGGCATCGAGGGCGATGACGGTCAGCGAGATGTGGCTCCCCGCAGGCAGTTCCTTCCAGATGGGCGCAAGGTCGGCGCGCGGCGTACGGGCACGCATCTGCCACAGGCCGCCCTTGCCGTCGGAGGCCTGAAAGAGATAGCCGCCTGCGCCTGGGGCATCGGGAAAGTCAAAAGCCGGAGCAAAGAGGAACTTCGGCGCAAAGGCATTCCAGAAGGGATGACTGCCGTCGGTGCCGGGGCGGACGGGCTGCTGGTATTCGCGCAGGGCCTGGCGGTTGACACGACAATAGGGTATGGCATCCTTGGCTCGCATTTCCGACGGGGCAAAGACTAACAGCAGCAAGAGGGGCAGGAAACGGGTGCTTTTCATCGTTTGAACTCTTCGCCATTGCAGACGGCGCGGATGCACCGCTTGACAACGCTGTGGGCAGGGGCGGCCATGGAACCGTGGTCGTAGCCGTCGAACTCGTAGAGCAGGGTGTGCTCGTTGCCCACAAGCCGCATCATGCGCCAGAAGTAAGCCTGCTCCTCGTAGCGTCCGTAGAGTTCCATCTCACGGTCGCCCGAGAGTACCAGCATGGGCATGGGGAGGGGACGAACATGCCAGAGGGGGGCCGTTTGGTCGAGCCGAGGGGTGAGGGGGCCGACGCCCGTCTGCTTGCGGACGTTGTAGTGGGTGATGACCTGAGCGCTGTAGGGGAAGGCACCGGCTATGCTGTCGGCATCAATTCCGTAGCGGGCCAGCCAATGCTTGTCGAGCACCACCATGTCCGTCAGATAGCCTCCGGCGGAGTGGCCGGCAACGAAGATGCGACGGGGGCTTCCACCACGCTTGGCTACCTCACGGAAAGCCCAGGCAACGGCTGCTGCGGCATCGTCGATGGTCTCCTCGACCTTGGCGCGGGGCAGCAGGCGGTAGTTGACGCCGATGACGCCAATGCCGGCGTTACGCAGTTCGCGGGGAATCTCCTTGCCGCCGCCTTCAAGTCCGCCGCCGTGGAACCAGACGACGGTAGGGAAGTCGCTGATGTTTGTCGGGTAGTAGAAGTCAAGGAAGCAACGCTCGGCGGCATAGTCGCCGGCATCGGCATGGTAGGGAATGTCGCGCTCGGTGGTGTAGTCGGTCTGAGCGCTGAGGGTAACGCAGAGCGTTAGCAGTGGGAGAAGGAAGAATAGCTTTTTCATACAAATAATGATATAAAAAGAAAGTGCGAAGATACGCACTTTCTTTCATATTTCATACATCGGGAAGGGAAATTTTTCAGAAAATGATTTCGTTCCCGCGGTAAAAGTCAAGCAAGCGGGCTTGATAAAGGAATTGGTAACGTGCCTGAGCCAGGTCGGACTGTGCGCTGACGAGACGGTTCTTGGCTTCGTTGAACTCGGTGATGCTGGCCTTGCTGTTCTCGAACTTGGCGCTCATGATTTCGAAAGCCTGCGAGGCGCTCTTTTCAGCAGCGAGGCTACCCTCGTACTTCTTGCGGGCGGTGAGGGCGTTGTAGTAAGCCTGCTGAATCTCCTTGTAGAGCGTCTTGCTGACATTCTCCAGTTGCAGTTGCTGGTTGAGGTGGGAGAGCTTCGCCGTGCGGACGTTGGTGCGCGTGGAGAAACGGTCGAAGATGGGGACAGAGAACGACAGGGAGAGTGCAGGGCTGAAGTTATCCCTCAGCTGCGTACCGAACGACGGTCCTTGGACGCCCATGATGGAGTAGTAGTTGGTGCCGACGCCCCCGTTCAGGGAGATGTTGGGGTAGTAGCCGCCACGGGCAATGTCGATGTTCTTCTCAGCAGCCTGGAGGCGCAGCTGCTCGCCACGGATGGCGGGCTTCACCTGCAGGGCTTCCTCGTAGATGATCTCGGGCGGAGTGAGTGTTTCGTCGGGCAGGGTGCTGACGTCGGGGATGACGACATCGAACCCTTCGGGCGACGGCAGCTCGAGCAGCTGCGTCAGGTCGAGGATGGCGATGCGGAGGTTACCCTCAGCCTGAGCCATTGAGAGGCGGCTCTGGGCCAGCGTGGCTTCGGCAGCGCTCACCTCTGCCGACGACGCCTTACCCGTGCGAAGCATGGTGGTGAGGCGTTCAACTTGCATCGAATCAACGGCAATTTGGCTCTTGGCAACGCCGAGGATCTCCTTGCTATAAAGTATCTGCACATACGCCTGCGCTACGCGGGTGCGGATGTCGTCGCGTGCCTTCTCCAGATCGACGGTGGCAGCTTCGAGGTTCAGACGGCTCAACTCGATGTTGTTCTTGATGGTGAAGCCTTCGAAGATGGGCATCTGGGCGCCGACGCTGAAAGAGGTGTTTGTCGTGTTTGAGTGGTCGGCATACGTGTTGTCGGAGCGTAAGCCTCGACCGAACGAAAACGACTCGCCTGCGCTGGCGCTGACGCCCGGCAGCATGCGCGCTTTGGCTCCTGCCAGCTGCGTCTCGCGCTGCTGCACGCTAAGGTTGCTCTGCTGAAGGGTGATGTTGTGCTCAAGGGCATAGTTGGTACAGTCCTGCAACGACCACGGACCGCTATGCTCGCTCTGAGCAGCGGCAGAGAGTGAATGAAGAAGGATAAACAGCGCCACGAGAGCGATGGAGCATGCTTGTCTTGTCAAGTCGCGTTGTATAAACATTTTGTCAATGAAATTATCAGCCTTGCTTCTCATGTCAATGCTCATTTCTAATTCCTAATTCCTAATTTTCAACAGTCTTGTCAGGAGTGTTGATAATCTTCGGGCCCCGGACGATGTCGCCCTCTTCGATGCCGGAGAGAATCTGAATGTCCAGTCCGTTGCTGATTCCTGTGGTGACCTGACGGCGCTGGTAGGTGTTGTCGGCCATCTTGAGATAGACGAAGGTGCTGTCGCCGCTGAACTCAAGCGCGCTCTCGGGCAGGGTGATGACCTGCTTCGCTTGTTCCAGGATGATTTCGGCATTGGCGCTATAGCCCGAGCGTATCATGCGGTCCGACGTGACCTTGACGGCTGCTTTCACTTCAAACTGGTTGGCGCCGTTATTCTCTACCGCTTTGGGCGAGATGTATTCGAGCGTAGCGTCGAAGCGGTAGTCGCTGAGGGCTCCGATGGTGATGACGAGCGGCATGCCCTCGACGAGCGAGCCCACCTCGGTCTCGTCGATGTTGCCGTCGAAGATAAGGTCGTTCATGTCGGCTACGGTGGCTACCGTAGTGCCGTCGTTCATGGTGTTAGCCTGGATGACCGAGTTACCCACCTTGACGGGGACATTGAGGATGAGGCCGGTGATGGTGGAACGTACCAGCGTGCTGGATGAGGTGGCGTTTGACTGCGACACGCCGTCGCGGATAACCTCGAGGGCATCCTGCGCCGCGGCGCGTTCCTCCTTGGCCTGGGCCAGCTTCTGCGTCACCTGGTCCATCTCCTCGGCGCTGACCAGGTTCTTGTCGAAGAGTGCCTTCTCGCGGTCGTAGTTCACCTGGGCCTGTTTGAGGTTGATTTCCGAAAGGCGCACACGGCTCTGGGCTGAGCTGAGCGAATTCATGTCGGGGATGACCTTCAGGCGGGCGATGACTTCATCCTTCTGCACCTGCTGGCCGGCCTCCTTGAGCAGTTCGGCAATGATGCCGTTGATCTGCGGCTTGATGTTCACTTCGTTGCGCGGCGTGATCTTGCCGGTGATGACGGTTGACTTGCTGATGTCGCCGCGGACGGCTGTCAGTTCGCTGTACTGTTCCGCCTTGGGGCGGGAGTTGTTGTAGAGGAACACAAACGTTCCGATGATGACCACTCCGATGAGGGCAAAGAGGATGTACCTGAAAAATCGTTTCATGTTATTGGGTGTTTATTTTGTTTCAACTGCCGAATCCTTAATTCTTGATTCTCAATCTTTATTTTTAATTATCAATTACCAATTATCCATTATCAATTCTTAAATCTACTCGTCGTGCATGGCTTCCACGGGCTTGACGTTCATGGCGCGGAGAGCGGGGGCCAGTCCGGCTATTGCTCCGAGGAACGCCAGCAGCAGGGCGGCCACGATGGCCGTGCCGAAGCCAATCTGGAAGACCGCCTCATGCTTGGTGATGGCCTCCAGTCCGCTCAGCATCATCACGGAGAATACGATGCCGAAACTGCCGGCCAACAGGGTGAGCGAAACGCTCTCCATGAGAATCTGTGACAGTATTTCGCCGGGTAGGGCGCCTATGGCGCGGCGGATGCCGATTTCGACGGTACGCTCCTTGACGGTCACCATCATGATGTTGCTCACGCCGATGGCGCCTGCGAGCAGGGTGCCGAGGCCTACCAGCCAAATGAGGAAGTTAAGTCCGCGGAACAGGTTATCCACGATGGAGAATATCTGCTGGGTGTTCAGTATCACCATGGCCTGTTCGTCGGTAGGGTCGAAGCTGTGCTGACGTCCCATGACGGAGCGCAGGCGTCCCTCCAGCGACGTCATCTTCACGCCGCTCTTGCCCGTAATGCAGATGATATCGACCGTGTTGCCCCGATGATAGATCTTGGATGCAACGGTGATGGGAATGGTGACCGTACGCGACGCACGACCGTTGATGCTCATGTTGCCCGAGTTGAAATCGACGCCGACGACCCGCAGGTGGATGCCTCCCACCTCGACGTAGTTGCCGCAGGGGTCGCCGCCGTCGGGGAAGAGCTCGTTGTAGATGTCCTTGCCGATGACGCAGACCTTGCGCTCCTGCTCCACGTCCATCTCGTTGATGAAGCGGCCGTATTTGATCTGACTTGTTTCCACCTTGTCGTAGTCGGCCGTTATTCCTTTGACACTTGCCGATGAGCTGTGTGAACCGTAAACCACGTTGCCGCTCCAGGCGCTGATCATCGGCGCCACCACGTCGAGCTCGGGCACCATTTGGCGCAGACGCTCCACGTCTTTATATTCGAATCTCCAGTAGCGTCCCTCCTGCAGGCCCTTGTAGGGCTTGGAGGTGTTGGAACTGATGAGGACGACGGTATTGTTGGCAAAGCCGGAAAAGTTCTTCGAAATCATCTCCTTCAGCCCTGCACCGCCTCCGATGAGGAAGAGCAGCATGAACAGGCCCCAGAACACGCCGAACCCCGTCAGCAAGCTGCGTCGCTTGTTGCGAACGAGCGAGTCGGCAATCTCGCGGAAAGTATCGGTATCCAGTCTCATTCGTCTCTCAAAGCTTCAATGGGTCGTACCTTTGCGGCCTTGCGGGCAGGAGCCATTCCTGCCAGTGTACCGGCGATAATCAACACTAATGTAGCCTCGATGGCCACGTCCATGCCCACGGTGGGGTTCACCAGCAGGCGGATGCTTTCGCCGAACACCTCCATGCTCGACTGTCCCAGCGTCTTGTCCATCAGGAAGCACGCCAGCATCCCGAGCACCATGCCGATATAGCCGAAGAAGGCCGTGATGGTGACGCTCTCCGCCACAATCAGCTTCATGATGCTCCAGGGCTTGGCGCCGATGGCCTTGCGGATGCCGAACTCGTGCGTGCGTTCCTTGACGGTGATGAGCATGATGTTCGACACGCCCACGATGCCTCCCAGAAGGGTGAACAGGCCGATAATCCACAACGCCGTGTGGAGAATCTTCGAGCCCTTTTCCATCTGGAGGTTCTGTGTGAAGCGGTTCCACACCCAGGTGGCGCTCGCATCGTCGGGGGCTGCGTCGTGGGCCGTGTTGATGGCGGCCTTCAGCTCTTTCTCGAAGGCGTCGTTGGCCTCCTCCGTCGGGAGCCCGTGGAACGTGAAGGTGATGTCGTCGATATGGTTGTCGAGGCCGAAGATGGTCTTGATGGTCGAGTAGGGGACGTTGAGGTCTCGGTCGTCGCGGTTCTCCTCTGCCTTGCGGATGCCTATCACCCTGAAGACAAACGGCCCCACCTTCACCTGCTCGCCCAGCAGCCGCTCGTAGTCCGTCCCTCCCTTGAGGAGGTTCTTCGCCGTCAGATGGCCCAGAACGATGACCTTGCGTTTGTCCTGAATGTCCTTTTCGTTGATGAAGCGTCCGGCCAGCATCACGATGCGGTTCATGTCGGCATAGCCCGGGAAGGTGCCGTTGAGCGACACGTTGTTCAGGTGGGTCTTGCCGTAGGTCAGGGCGTAGCCGCTTTGCGAGTGGCTGGTGGTCACCTGGTCGATGTTTTCCGAGAAGGGCTCCTGCTTCATCAGGTCCATGTCCGACATATCCAGCCGGATGCGCCGTCCCTCCTTCAGTCCCTTGTAGGGTTTCGACGTGGAGCCTCCGCCTATCATCATGGAGTTTGAGACGAATTCGTTTCCGCCCTGGTTGAAGGCACCCATCAGTCCGTTGCCGGCGCCCAGCAGGACGATGATCATGAAGATGCCCCACGCTACGGCAAATCCCGTCAGGCAGGTGCGCAGCTTGTTGCGGCGGACGCTCTCCCAAACCTCTGTAAACAAATCATTCATAACGCTAATCTCTAACCACTAACTTCTAACCTTACTTCATAATCGTCGTAGTGCCGAAGGCCGAAGCGTTATGCCGTGAGTTCTCTTCTATCTCACCAATTATGCCGTCCTTAATGTGGATGATGCGGTTCGTGCAGTTGGCCACGCCGCTCTCGTGGGTGACAACGATGATGGTCACACCCTCCTCGCGGTTCAGCTGTCCCAGCAGCTCCATCACCTCCACCGAGGTCTTCGAGTCGAGGGCACCCGTCGGTTCGTCGGCAAGGATGATCTGCGGATGGGTGATGAGCGCCCGTGCGATGGCCACGCGTTGTTTCTGTCCGCCCGACATCTCGTTGGGGTAGTGTCCGGCCCAGTCCTTCAGTCCCAGGCGGTCCAGATACTCCATGGCCAGCTCGTGCCGACGGCGACGGCTGACGCCCTGGTAGAACAGCGGGAGCTCGACGTTCTCGACGGCGGTCTTGAACGAGATGAGGTTGAACGACTGGAAGATGAAGCCGATGGTGCGGTTCCTGTAGCCCGCTGCCTGGCGTTCGCTCAGTCCCTTGATGAGCCGCCCGTCGATGATGTACTCACCCTCGTCGTAACTGTCGAGGATGCCCAGTATATTTAATAAGGTAGATTTTCCCGACCCCGAGGCGCCCATGATGGAGACAAACTCGCCCTTCTCGATGCTCAGGTCGATGCCTTTCAGCACGTGGAGCGGCTGAGCGCCCTCGTAGGTCTTGTGTACGTTGTGGAGTTCGATTTGCATAACGCTAATTAGACGAAAAGAATTTGCAAATTGTTGCACAAAAAAGTGGAATTAACAAATTTTATATCTATCTTTGCCCCCGACATTCATAAATCATCCAAATAATCAATCAATTTCAAATCAACAGTTCTATGAAACGTTCACCACATCAACTCCTTCTCTTAGCCATGTTGGTTGTGGCTACTGCCGCCTCTGCGCAGCCCAGAGCTAACACGAAACCCCTCAAGGAAGCCTACAAGGACTACTTCAAGGTAGGCGTCGCCGTTAACTTCCGGAACGTTACCGTCCCCGAGCAGCAGGCCATCATCCTGCGCGAGTTCAACAGCATCACGGCCGAAAACGACATGAAGCCCGAATCCACCGAGCCTCAGCAGGGCCAGTTCAACTGGATGAGAGCCGACAGTATTGCCGACTTCTGCCGTCGCAACGGCATCAAACTGCGTGGCCATTGCCTGATGTGGCACAGCCAGATCGGCGAGTGGATGTACAAGGACAAGAAGGGCAACCTCGTCTCCAAGGACGTGTTCTTCAAGAACATGAAGAGCCACATCCAGGCTGTCGTTGGTCGCTACAAGGACATCGTCTATTGCTGGGATGTCGTCAACGAGGCCATCGCCGACAACCAGCGCCCGGGCGACCCCATCTATCGCCAGTCGCCCATGTACCAGATTGCCGGCGACGAATTCATCCGCAAGGCCTTCGAGTATGCCCGCGAGGCCGACCCGAACGCCCTGCTCTTCTACAACGACTATAACGAGTGCGACCCGGGTAAGCGCGAGCGCATCTGCCAGATGCTGCGCACCATGAAAGCCGATGGTGTGCCCATCGACGGCTTCGGCATGCAGGGCCACTATAACGTGTATGGTCCCAGCGAGGAGGACATCGATGCGGCCATCACGGCCTATGCTGCCATCGTCCCCCACATCCACGTCACCGAGCTCGACGTCCGTGTGAACGAGGAGATGGGTGGCGGGCTCCGCTTCAGTCGTGGCGCAGGCAACATTGCCGACTGGCAGAAGACGCTTCTTGCAGACCAGTATAACCGCATCTTCCGCGTATTCCGTCGTCACGCCAAGGATCTGGACTGCGTCACCTTCTGGAACCTCGGCGACCGCGACTCGTGGCTCGGCGCAGCCAACTACCCCCTGCTCTTCGACTCTGAGTACAAGCCCAAGGCAGCCTACGACCGCGTTGTGAACTTCGACCCCGCTCTTGACAATGTCGTCATCAAGGAGGACTTCAAGCCCTCGGCTTACAACCAGCCCGGTCAGGAGTATCCGCAGGTTAATTCTCAGGGTTATGCCCGTTTCCGCGTCGTCGCTCCGCAGGCCAAGTCCGTCATCACCACCATCGGACGTGGCGGTACCGTCCTCCGCAAGAATGCCGATGGCGTCTGGATGGGCACCACCGCTGCACCCGAGGACCCGGGTTTCCATTACTACCACCTCATCATCGACGGTGGTAACTTCAACGACCCCGGCGCACAGAACTTCTTCGGCGGCACCCGCTGGGAGAGCGGCCTTGAAGTGCCTGCTCCCGATGAGGATTTCTATGCCTTAAAGAACGTCCCGCACGGACGTGTGCAGGAGGTCCTATTCTGGTCCGAGAGCACACAGAGTGTCCGCACGGCATGGGTTTATACGCCTCCCACCTACGATGCGAAGGCCAAAGAGCGCTTCCCCGTCCTTTACCTCCAGCACGGATGGGGCGAGAACGAAACCTCGTGGTTCCGTCAGGGCAAGGCCGGGCTCATCATGGACAACCTCCTGGCCGAGGGCAAGACGGTACCGTTCATCATCGTGATGACCTACGGCATGACCAACGAAACCCGCATGGGCGGCCTGCGTGGCTTCACGGCCGAGGACTTCGAGAAGGTGCTTGTTGACGAGCTCGTTCCCTACATCGACAGCCATTTCAAGACCAAAGCCGACAAGTATAACCGTGCTATGGCAGGCCTCTCGATGGGCGGCTTCGAGACACGTCTCATCACCCTTCGCCGTCCCGAGGTGTTCGGCTCCTACGGCCTCCTCTCCGGCGGCACCTACAGCCCTGCCGACATCAAGCCCGAGGCCAAGCCGCGTCTCGTCTTCATGAGCTGTGGCAGCAAGGAGAACCCCGACGGCATCAACAAGGCTACCGCCGACCTGCAGGCCGCAGGCTTCAATGCCGTGGGCTACGTCTCGCCCGGCACCGCCCACGAGTTCCTCACCTGGCGCCGCAGCCTCTACCAGATGGCTCCGCTGCTCTTCCGTAAATGAGGCAGCTCGGCCTAGGCTGAGCGCAGCCCCGACAACGAAACGGGAAACCGACGAAACCATCCTCCCCTCAAGCGCCCCCCAACGGGGCGCTTTTTCTGTCCCTTTGACTCGTTTAACGAAGCAGCGCGACGAGGATCGAAGGATTAAACCTTAAGCGTTAAACGACGTCACAGCGTCAAACGCTACGCTGCCAGAATCAAACGCTACGCCGATAGAATCAGACGTTGTGCCGATAGCTTCAAATGCGACATTTTCGACCTCGTCCGAAACCTCTGTTCCATCCATTGTGACATGATCTGAGTCTTTTTTGCACAAACACCCCAAACACTTACCTTTTCCGTTGCAAATGGTTTTCTATTAATGTATTAGGGCAGGTAGGTGTTTGTGGAACACTTACCTGACACCTACCTGACACCTTGAGTTGCACCCCAAAAGTTGGACAAAAAGAATGGAACTTACTCCTTTTTGTACTCTTACCGCGAAAACTTCTGCTCTATAATCTACAAAAATGAGGTGTTGAGGTAGGTGCTAGGTAAGTGTTAGGTAAGTGTTCAAGCAACACCTACCTTATTTAACGCACTATTCGCCTGTATGTTAAGAATGAAAAGGTAAGTGTTGGCCTGTTTTTGCGAAAAACATCGAAAAACACGAATTATGTGAAATACGCGATAACAACTCCTTACTTTCCATCCCCTCGTAATGTGGATTCGGTATAAAATGTGGTTTCGCATACCGCTTGTTCTATACCTATTTTCCCGTCAGATGTCTGCTTACAAACATCCGCTTTCATTATCTGGTATTCTCTGACGTAACCCTTTTGCTGAATAATGGGGAAACCGGCATAATTTGTTTCTACCATATGTATCAAAGAGTCCAGGTCGGCCATATTCTTCCTGATACTGTCGGCATCTATTGCCCAGGCATTGGGAATGGCCATAAAAGCAATCGTTAACGATAGTAATACTCTTCTAATCTGCGAGGTGGTTGATTTAGTCATACAATTAAGTTTTATTCGATTGGGCTTTTGTATATGCCCGTGCGCATATATCCTTACCGTTATCCCATCCCATGTCTGTGAAAGGCCACTCGTAGTTCTCCCAGTCTTTGCGGTTGCGTTCTGGTTTGTCAAGCAAGATGAGCAAATCCCAATCAGAATCCTTGTGGAAATCGCTACGGGCACGCGAGCCGTAGAGGTGGAGCGAACTACCCTTTGGCAGTACGTTGCCGGCCACCTGCTTGATGTTTTCGATAACCTGCGCTCGTTCCATTGCATTCTGTTTCTGTGTGCAAAGATAGGGTGATACAAACGAAAAAGCAAAAAAAAGGCTTTTTTTTACTAATTACTTAGGCTTGGGCGTCTGATGGGTTTCTGACGTGTGACGGACACTACGTCCGTCTGTGGACGGACTGCTTCGTGTCCGCAACGCGGTGCACGAAGCGCTCAGAGCAAAGGGCTGGCATCACAGCGTTCGATTCTGTGGAGTTGGGAGCTCCTCACTTAGTGTTTAACGTTTAACGAACACGTCCTTAGGCTTTCCCAAGCGAGCCTCGTCAAACGTTAAACCTTAAACGTTATACGCCACCCTCTCTCAGCTTACAATTCGTAACTTCGTCCCGTTAGGACAGCAATCTATAGTGGAATCGTCCCTGCAGAACCAGTCACGCACAAAGCGGGAAGAGGCTGCGTTTACGGTTTGAATCTATCGAGGAAATACTTTGAGGTTTCCAAACTACTTTTTTGTAGGGAAGGAGAGTGATTAATGAAAAAAGCGGGGCATTTTGATGCTCCGCTTCTCTTCCTTTGGGGTGGCTAGTGGGACTCGAACCCACGACATTCAGAACCACAATCTGACGCTCTAACCAACTGAACTATAGCCACCATGTATGCCTTTCTGCGAGCCTTAACTCCGAAAAGCGTTGCAAAAGTAGACATTTTTCCCGACCATACCAAACAAATTGCGGTTTTTTTACGTAAAAAATCTTGAAAAAACATTTTCAAAAAAAATATCGTCCGTTTATACGAAATCTAACCTCTCCTTCGTTCTTATTATGAAAATTCACGATTAACATTTGCCAAAGTACAATATCTGATTTTTAATCCCTCATTTAATCCCGCCTATGCCTCAAACTTCTACTCCTTCCAATCTCCAGTTACGAACCCTCATCCGTCTTGCGCTGCGCGACTTACGTCCCATCCAGCCGTCGGCTTCCGTACTCGACGCTATTCGCGCTGCTGCAGGTGTGAATTGAGTAAAGAATCAAGATAATGCTTATTGCTCCTTCGCTGCTGGCTGCCGATTTCCTCCATTTGGCCGAGGATTTGGAGATGATTAACACTTCCTCTGCCGATTGGCTTCATCTTGATGTTATGGACGGCGTCTTCGTTCCCAATATTTCCTTCGGCTTTCCTGTCCTTGAGGCAGTGGCTGGCGCTTGTCGTAAGCCACTCGACGTTCATCTGATGATAGTTCACCCTGAACGTTACATCAAACAGGTTGCGGCGTTGGGCACTTATATGATGACGGTTCATTACGAGGCCTGCACTCATCTCCACCGCACGGTTTATGAGATTCACGAAGCCGGCATGAAGTGTGGCGTTGCACTAAATCCTTCGACTCCTGTTAGCCTTCTTGCGGACATCATTCGCGATATTGATATGGTGCTTGTAATGACGGTCAACCCTGGCTTTGGCGGACAGCCCTTCATAGAACATTCGCTCAGTAAGGTTCGCGAGGCGCGCACGCTCATCGAATCCTCCGGATCCCGTGCTCTTGTGGAGGTCGATGGCGGTGTTACCCTTAATACAGCCCCAGGGCTCATCGCTGCTGGCGTCGATGTCCTCGTTACAGGTTCAACCGTATTCCACGCTCTCGATTCTTCCGCAATGATTTGCGAACTGAAGAATATAAGGATTTCTTGATTCTTAATTCCTAATTCCTAATTTCTCTTATGTCTGCGCTCCGCAATATCCCTTTGTTGCGGGTCGCGGTTTGTTGGGTTGCGGGAATAGGCTTGGCCGATGTTCTTTGTCGCCATTCCTTGTTCCTTTCTGCAAACGGCTACCTCCTGCTTGCTGTGATCTTCCTGTTGCTCGCCGGAGGGATAGAACTTGCTGTTCATAAACCCAATTCGTTTCCTCTCCTGCAAACGAAACGCAACTACCTGCTTCGTATGCCTACGTTGGTCAGCGTGCTGTTGCTGTTCTCTGTAAGCGTGCTGGGCGCTTGGCGCTATCAACGTGTTCGCGACAATGTGATGGCGCAGTGGCCAACAGAGGCTGTTGATTGTCGCGCTGTCGTACGCAGCAGTCCTGTGGCGCGCAATCGCTCGATACGCTATACACTTGATGTCTCCGGGCATCGTCTCTATGGCTATGTCTTTGGCACTGAAGCGACGGCCGCGTGGGGAGATACGTTACTGCTGAAGGGCGTGGTCATCCGCCCTCCGCAGAACTTCAGCGATTCGCTTACATTTGATTATTCGCGCGTACTCTATTGCCGTCGGATAAGCGGTACGGTGATGATTCCCGCCACAAAGGCTACGCTTTGCCCCCTCCAACTGCAGGAAGGGGTGTCTGGCCTATGGGGCAAGATGATGGGTGTGAGGATTCGGGTGGTGACTTGGCTGAGAGACTTCTATGATGAAGCGATGCTGCCCGATGATGTGCTTGGTGTGGTGGAGGCTCTGTCTTTAGGCGACAAAAGCCGCATGAGCGACGATGTGCGCGATGCGTACACCGATGCTGGAGCCAGTCACCTGCTTTCGCTCTCAGGACTTCACGTGGGTGTGCTCTATATGCTGCTGACGCTGACACTGGGATTGATTTTCCGCAGCAGGGTGGGGAAGCGCTTGTGTGGCCTCTTGGCAGTTGTCCTCCTGTGGGGTTTTGCGTTGCTGACAGGCTTTTCGCCATCGTTGGTGCGAGCAGTGACGATGTTTACCATCTACGCCATTGTATCGTTCTTGAGCGGCGACCAGTCACCTCTCAACGCATTGAGTCTTACGGCTTTGATAATGCTAGGTGCACAGCCTTTCAACCTGTTCAGCGTCGGATTTCAGCTTTCCTTTGCGTCCATGCTGACCATTTTGATGCTGATGCCTAATATGGAGAAGTGGCGTTATCGCATCCACCTTTTCTCCCACTCGCGATTACTGACAGCCATCTTCGGTGTGGCAGCAATCTCGGTGGCAGCACAGGTAGGTGTCGCTCCTCTGGTGCTTCATCACTTCGGTTATTTCCCCACCTACTTTCTGGTGACGAATATTGTGGTACAGCCGTTTGTCTATGCCGTGATGGTACTGATGGTTTTGTGGATAGCTCTCTCGTGGACACCCTTTGCGCCAGCACTCGGTTGGGCACTTACCCACGCTGTACGTCTGATGAACGCCTTGCTGGCGGCTGTTGCCCATTGGCCTGGGAGTGTTATGCATGTCCACGATTTTACCTTCCTCGATGTCGTCCTGCTGTGGATGTTGTTCTTCTTTCTCCTTCGTTATTTAATAAAGAAGCACACGCCGAGTGCGGTGTGGGCACTGGCGTGTGTGGTGGGATTGCTGCTTTTATCGGTCTTTTGAGGGCGAATGTGAAATTATATTAAAAAACAAAGAAAAATTTGGCTGGATAGGAACTTTTTTTGAATCTTTGCGATATCAAAATGATATCAAATAGAATTTATTTTAATTATCATTCAACAACCCATTAAAAACAAAAAAGTTATGGAAAAGAAAGAGTTTGATTACAAAGGATTGGTCATGAACGGTTTTGTGGCCTTGCTGCTGGGTTTGGTGCTGCTGTGCGGAGGCGCATGGTTCTTCACAATCGGTAAACATGGATTTACGGGATTGCTCGGCGCGCTGTGTGTCCTACTGGGCTGTCTGGTGTTCGGCGGCATTTTCAAGCAGGAACCCAATGAGGCGAAAGCGATGGTGTTCTTCGGCAAGTATCGTGGTACGTTTGCTAAGGACGGATTCTTCTTCGTCAACCCCTTCATGAGCCGTAAGGCTGTGTCGCTGCGTGCGCGCAACCTTAACCCCGAACCCATCAAGGTGAACGACAAAATGGGCAACCCCGTGCTCATCGGCATGGTGCTGGTTTGGAAGTTGGAGGACACCTACAAAGCCTTGTTTGAGATTGACTCGCAAGTGAGTTCCGTGAATGCCAACGCAAAGACGTACATCATGAATGTATTGGAAAACTTCGTGCGCGTGCAGAGTGATGCCGCCCTCCGTCAGGTGGCAGGCAACTATGCCTATGACAATGCTGCCAGCGAAGACGAGCTGACGCTGCGCTCCAATGCCGAACAAATCAATGAGGAACTGGTGGAGAAACTCAACGAGCGTCTGTCCATCGCTGGTATCCATATCATGGAGGCCCGCATCAACTACCTCGCCTACGCCCCTGAGATTGCTGCCGTCATGCTGCGCCGTCAGCAGGCCGACGCCATCATCACCGCCCGCGAAAAGATTGTCGAAGGGGCCGTCAGCATGGTGAAAATGGCACTGGAGAAGCTGAAGTCGGAGGGTGTCGTTGACCTCGACGAGGATAAGAAGGCCGCTATGGTGAGCAACCTGTTGGTCGTCCTCTGCGGCGACGAACCTGCCCAGCCGGTCGTAAACAGCGGAACGCTGTACAATTGATTTATAATAATGAAAAATGAAGAATGAAAAATGAAAAATAAAATGTTCCGCATGATGTGAACCGCTCACGAAGCTATTTATTCTTCATTCTTCATTTTTCATTAAAAAAGATGATTAATCATGCCTGCAAAGGATACAAAAAGTTTCATTCTGCGCATTGATGCCGAGACGATGACGGCGATTGAGCAGTGGGCTGCCGACGAGTTCCGCAGCACCAACGGCCAGTTGCAGTGGATCATCAGCGAGGCGCTGCGCAAAAGTGGACGGCTGAAAAGTCCGAAGGGCAAGAGAAAGGAGAACGAAAATGGAGAGAAAAGTTTGGATTGACAACCTGCGCTGGGTGACGGTGCTGCTGGTCGCGCTATACCACGTGCTCTACCTGTTCAATGCCGAGGGCACCTTCGGCGGCATAGGCAGCTTCGCCCCCGTGCAGTATCAGGACGTCGTGCTGTATGTGCTCTACCCCTGGTTCATGCTGCTGTTGTTCGTGGTGGCAGGCATGAGCTCGCGCTATGCGCTTGAGGCGTTGGAGGCCAAGTTGCCCGACCGTCGTGCGGCACACCGTCAGTTCGTCCGTCAGCGGACGCTGAAGCTACTGGTGCCCTCGACCATCGGCCTGTTCGTCTATCACTGGATGACGGGCTACCTGAACATGGTGGCTACGGGCGGCTACATGCCCGAGGGGCTGCCTGCACTGGTGCGCTACTTCATCTTTGCCCTCACCGGCATCGGACCGCTGTGGTTCGTGCAGGACCTGTGGGTCTTCTCGCTGCTGCTTGTCGTCGTGCGTCTGCTTGACCGTAAGGACCGCGCCTACGCGCTGTGCGGACGGTTGGGAGGGCTCTCGGCCATCACGGTGACGGTGGTGCTGATGGCGCTGGCGGCGCTCTTCTGGGGCGTGGCGCAGGTGTATGTCGAGCCCGACCAGACGCAGGGCTCCCTCGCAGGGCTGCTCAACCTCTACCGTCCGCTGTTCTACCTCGTCGGGTTCCTGACGGGCTATTTCGTGCTGTCGCACGAGAAGGTCACCGACGCCCTTGCCGCCCAGCGCTGGGCACTGCTCCTCATCGGCGTCACGTGCGCGGTGGTGTTCACCGTCACCAACTTCGGTGCCGACTATGCGATGCTCACCACCGCCCGTCTGACGAACATCTTCGCCTGGTGGGCTGTGCTGGCGATGCTGGGGTGCTTCAAAGCGTGGGCAGGCCGCATGTCGACGTTCGGCCGTTACATGACGCGCAGCTCATACGGCATCTACATCGTCCACTACTTGCCGCTGCTGTTCCTCGCCTGCACCCTGAAGAACCACACCGCGCTGCCCGCGTGGGCCGTCTATGCCGTCATGCTCGTGGCCGCATTCCCCGTCAGCGTAGCCATCTACGAAACCCTCCGCCGCATCCCCTTCGTGCGCTGGTGTGTGTTTGGAATAAAAAAGAAAAAAACTGAGAAATAAAACCGAAAAACCATGTTCAAGTCAAAAACCAAGAAGCAAATCGCCCTCTTTCTTGTGCTGACGTTCGTGCTCAGCTGGGCGTTCATGTTCGTGGCTGCCATCCCAGCCATGCGTCAGGTCACCCCCGAATCCTCCAAGGTGGTGCAGGCCATAGCCGTGTCGTTATTGGCGCTGGTGATGTTCTTCCCCACGATTGGCGTGCTGCTGACGCGCCTGATAACACGCGATTGGACCGACTGCAAACTGATGCCCCACTTCAAGGGTAATGCTGCGCCCTATCTCATCGGGTGGTTTGGGCCGCTGGTGCTCACCCTCATCGGCGCAGCCATTTTCTTCGCCTTCTATCCCCAGCTGTTCACGACGGCCACCTTCATGGAGAAGCCCTGGGGCGTGCTCCTTGTGCTTGTTGCCCCGCTGATGAACCTCGTCAACTGCTTCGGCGAGGAGTGGGGCTGGCGGGGATTCCTCTTCCCGAAAATGCGTGAAGGCCGCTCGTTCGTGAGCACGTCCATTCTCGTGGGCCTCATCTGGGGCCTCTGGCACGCGCCCATCATCGCCTACGGCCACAACTACGGCAAGGTCTGGGGTACCGACCCCTGGGGCGACGTGGTGCTGGCCATCGTCGGGATGTGCGTGTTCTGCGTGGTGGCGACGTTCCTGTTCGGCTACATCTCCGAGAAGGCCGACAGCGTGTGGCCTGCCGTACTCGCTCACGGCTGCGTGAACGGAGGAGCCGGTATCGGCCTGCTGTTCCTCGCCTCGCCCGACGTGGCCAACCCCTTCATCGGCCCCGCACCCGTAGGTATCATCGGAGGCATCCCCTTCATCCTCGTTGCCCTCTGGATTTCTGCCGCGATGAGGAAGCGTGAGAAGGATGGATAAGCGCGAAAAGAGTTTTATTAATAGTAGGGATGCGGCATGCTGCATCCCTATTTTTTGTTCCTGACCGCACGAATATGCGCTCCGTTTTTTCCCTCCTGCGCTATCGCTTTATTCCAGTACGTTACTTTTTTCCACTATGTTTTAAAAACTCCTCAATCTTCCGACCTTCCGAAATGCAAAAAGGGAGTTCCTACTCCCTTTTTAACTTCTTACAGTTTCTTCCTCTCCTTATTTTAGGAGCACCTTCTTGCCATTGATGATGAAGATGCCGTTCGAGGGATGACCGATGGAGCGGCGGCCGTCAAGGGCGTGGATGCTGGCCGCAGGGTCAGCCGTCACGACGTCGATGCCGTTCACTTCGAAGACGGCGGTGATGTGGACATCGTGGTCAGGCATGGTGAAGTAGGTATAGGTGGCCTCGGGGGCATTGATGGTGATGTCGTCCTCAGCGGCCTGCCACTCCTTGAAAACCCATTCTTCGGTGGGGTTAGCGCGGAGATAGACGCGCTCGCCAGGCTTAGCTTCGGTGGTGGAGAGCTTGGCCATGCCCTCGGCGCCGACGGAGGTGAGGTAGATGTGGTTCTTATCGGGCTCGTCGGGGTCGGTGCTGACGATGGCGACTTCAACCGGAGACAGCTCGCGCTCGGTTTTGTCGAGGGTTGTCAGGCGGATGTTGGTGATGTAGAAGACATAGCGTCCGGGGGGGATGACGTTCTGCGAGGCGATGTGGATGTGGACGAGCGGGCCGTCGGTGCCGAGGATGGGATCGAGCGCCATGGAATAGATGACCACGCGAGGGGTGTTCCAGTCGCTGAGGCCGACGGCCATCTCGTGCGAAGGCAAGCGGTCTTTATTCAATTGGAAAGAAATGTCAACGCCTTCGTTCGTGAGTCCCTCAGAGATGGGCACAATGTCCATCTGGAGGGCGGTGTAGCGGATTTCATCGTCGCTGCTCTGGAGCACGAGGTCGATGTCCCATTCCTGACCTTTCACCACCTGATTGACGTCGATGAGCAAAGTGTCGGTGTGGACGATGTCGAGGCGGTCGGCGTCGTCGACGGTGATGGCGGCGGGAGCGACGCTCTCGTAGCGGCTGACGTAGCTGAACGAGAAGTCCTTGATGGCGCGTGGCAGGGTGACGTCGATGTAGTGTGGGCCGGTGCTGTCGTCGCGGTACGACCAGAGGGAGTGGAAGTAGGTGCCGACGTTGTTGTCGCAGATATTCTTCATCGGGCCTTCGGTGGGTTCCTGGGCGTTGGTACTGAAGTTGCGGGTGGAGAGGTTGACCTTTTTGCCATTGCCGTCGTAAAGGTAGAACTCAGCGAGGGCGAAGCAGGGATAGCCGCCTCCGGCATCGCCCGAAGTGGTCTCGGTGACGATGAAGCGGAGCCGCTTGACCTCCTTTTCAAGGTGATAGGTGGGCGAGTCGTAGTAGTAGTGGAGCTTCCAGTCGTCGTAGGAGAAATCGAGCTTGTCGCAGAGGCCGTCGGCGCGCGTCAGCGTGATAGGCAGCGTGTCGGCAGCCGATGCCGGCAGGACGAACAGGAGTAATGAAAAATGAAAAATGAAGAATAAAGAATACATAGAACGCAGCGCTGTAGAACGGCCTGCGGCCTGTAGGACGGAGGCTTTGCCTCCTGTAGAACGTTGGGATGTGAAATTCTGCATTTTTTCTTAACTCTTAATTCATAACTCTCTAGAAGATTACTACTTTCGTGCTATTGACGATGTAGATGCCGGCAGGAAGTTCTACGGTGGTGGTGCCTGCCGTCACATCGAATGTGCGAACGAGGCGGCCGTCGGTGGTGTATATGCTGATGGTCGTTGTCTCGAGGGCGGTGATGGTGAGCACGCGTCCGCCTTCGATGCTGGCGGCGGTAAGGCGGCTGTCGATGCCAGTGCCGAGGTGGAAGGCTGCCGAGCAACTGTGGACATTGTGCTCATCGCCGTCAGGCGTTGCGATGCGGGCGTCGCTGAGGGCTATGCAGCGGTCTTTTTCCTTGATGACGGCATCGGGACGGACGGTGAGGCGGAGCATGTTGCCGGCGGTAAGCGAACGGTTGTCGTCGGAATAGATGAGGACGCGCGTGCGGCGTTCGTCGAGCGGATGGGTGGCAACGGTATGCGAGAGGACGTTACCCGTGAGGGCGGCCTTCTCGAACGTCATCCCCTCGGGCAGTGTGAGCACGAACTCCATGGCGGTGTATGCTACCTCCTCGTCGGCCTCCTCAACGGGCATCAGACGGATGTCCACATCCGTAGGTTCGCCCGTGCGGGCATCGAAGCCGTCAATGGCGAACTGCACCTCGGCAGGTGTCTGGCGGTGGTTGGCCTGTGTCTTGTTCTCGGCCTTCATCACATAGTCGATGACGCAGACGAGGTCGGTCACGGTAATCATGCCATTCTTGTCAACGTCCGCCTGACGGAAGTTGAACTCCTCGGGCTTCTCGCCCAGCATGAAGGAGAGCAGGCAGACGACGTCGGAGACGGAGTAGATGCCGTCGTAGTTAACATCGCCGATGGCGATGTAGGGTGTATCGTCGTCGAGGTCAAAGACTTCGATGTTGTCCATAATCCAGGTGGTGCGGTCGTCGAACCACTTCTTGATCTGCGGCAGCTGGCTGGCGTAGTTGCGGCCGTCGCCCCAGAGGTCGGCGTTGGTGAGGTAGGAGCTGTTGGCGTAGTTGAGGTAGTCCTCGGGGTACTCGAGGAACTCTTCGTAGTAGTTCCGCATGAACTCCACCCACGAGCGGAAGTGAGCCTTGCGCACCTCGGCGCTGTTGTCGAGAAGGGCCATGAAAAAGTTGTTGCCTGGCTGACCGGTCATCTTGCTGAAGATGGAAGTCTTCGCATCGCGCACAAAGTATTGCTGGCTGTTCTCGTAGCCGTACGCCCAGTCGAGATCCCACACGGGGCCGAAGACGAACTTCGAGTCAGGGTCTTCATAGTTTTCGCGATAGAGGAACGTACTCTTCGGGTGACCAAGCTCCATGTTGTTAATGAGATTGTTGACCATGAAGAAGCGACCGAAGGCATCGAGGTCCATCATCTCCTCGTAGCCGTCCTGATTCATCAGCGCCGAAGTGAAGGCGTTGAACTGATCCTGTATCGTCTGGAAACGTTCGTCGGCATCTTCCCAGAAGATTTCCTCGGTGAGGTCAGGGTCTTTGACGTTAACCGGCAGCGAGTAGGGGAGGGAACGGAAGCGGTAGTCTTCGTCGTAGTACTCGTCGAGTTCCAGCATATAGCTGGTCATCTCGTCGACATCGACGCTATTGTTGCGGAGGCCGACTTTCTCGGTGAAGGTGTAGCTGCCGCGATACTCGCCGTTGATGTAGAGGTCAACGGGTATGACGTGGTTGGCGCCGGCGGTGCCCATCATACGGGCAGCCTTCATGCCGATGGCGTTCACCATCATCGAGCCGCGCTGGGCATTGGCGATGAGGCACCAGCTCTTGCCCTTCGTGAGGCCGAAGGGCTTCACCTTCTCGTTGAACTTGATGTTGTAAGGGCTTTTGCCCCAGATGCCTGCCCAACTGCTGTTGCCGCGGCCTTTAATCCAGATGCTGTCCTCCATGTTGTCGAAGACGCCGTTGCCGTCGAGGCGGAAGTTGGCGTGCAAGTAATAGTCCTTGCTACTGACCATGCGCCCTTCATCGATGTCGATATCGATGCGGGGCACGCCGGGAGCGCGGTCAGTGAGCCAGTCGACGCGCACGGTATAGTCGTGGCCGAAAGGCCGCATGCCGTACCACCACTCCGCCGGATGTATCAGCTCAGAGGGTTTGATGAGGACGCGCTCGTCGCCGTTCACCTTATAGAGGCGGAACTCTGCCAGCGAGAGGTAGGAGAGGACGAAACCGTCGGGCAACTGCTTGGTGTGCTCAGCTTCGGTGAGCTCGAAACGCAAGTGGCTGTAAGTGCCGTCGAGGGTGAGGGTGGGCGAGGTGTACTCGCTGTTGCCATAGTTGGTGGGCATACCGTCCTCGACGCCGATTTTCCGTTGTGCTTTCCATACACCATCGTCGCCCGCTGCCCAGATGGTGAAGGCAAGGGGGTTGTAGCTGTCGTAGTTACGGGTGCAGTAGTAGAACTGGAAAACGCTGATGGGTTCATCGAGGGCAATGTCGAGGCAGACGTTCTCGCTTTTCTGCGAGTAATAGCCGTTTGAGCCCCAGGTGGATTGGTGGTAGGTGCTCCAATCGCCGTCGAGCATCATCTCCAGGCCTTCACTCTCGGGGTAGTTCGAGGGCTGGTTGGTGCTGAGCATGTCAGCGCGCAGGGGAATCTCCTCAATGGGCTCGCTCCATACTTCCTCGCTCCACTCCTCGTCGCTGATTTTCTCCATCGCAAAGATGCTGTCGCCGGGGAGGGAGACGGTGTAGGTGATATCGTGGTCGAAACGGGGACGCGAGATTTTCGACTGTTGCTCCACGGTGCCGATGAAAACGCGGGCATTGTCATCGCTCAACTGGAATGAGGGGGTGAGTCGCTTGCCGATGGCAGGGACACTGAGCACCATCGTGTCGGTAATCTCGGCGGCCTCGACGTCAACGGGGAGGTTCTCGTTGAACTTGTTGTTGAACTTGAACGAGGTGAACGCCGGCAGCTCAGGGCCGAAGTAACTGACGGAGTCGATGTCGTTCTTGAAGTACGAGACGGTGCTGTCGTTAATGAGCGTCAGCCGGACGAACGAACGAAGGTCGAGATTCACCTCCTTCACATACTCAGACGGGAAAGCCTTGATGCTGCTGTCGGTGAAGTAGATGAACAGCGTGCTTTGGGGCTTCTCTTGCGCGAGAGCCGGAAAAGCCAATAGGCAGAGCGCTGCAAGTAAAACTCTATTTTTCATTTTCATATTATATTTCTCTAACTTATAACCATTAACCTCTAACCACTAACCGTTAACCTCTAACTACTAACCATTAACCATTAACCATTAACCTCTAACCGCTAACCCCTATCACCTCACAACGAATTTTTTATTATTAATAAGGTAAATACCGGGTTCGAGCTGGACGGCGGTCGTCCCTGCCTCCACATCGAGGCTCAGGATCAGGATGCCTCCAGCGTTGCGGATGTCGATGTGCTGGGGGACGGGGGCGAAGATGCTCAGCACCTCACCGCCGATGATGATGCACTCCTCGGGATTGCTGTAGACCTCCTGCACATCGTCGTAGGGTTGCGGCTCCGGCTCGGAGAGGTCATACACCTCAATGTGGTTCATAATCCACGTCGTGCGCTCCTCCAGCCAGCTGCGGATGTCTTCCAAGTAGTACTCATAATAGTAGCCTTCCTGCCATAGCTCGGCGTTGCTGAGGAACGATGGATTGGCGTAGTCGAAGTAATCCTGGACGTAGTCAATCAGCTCCTGATAGCTGTCCTGCATGAAGTAGTACCACACACGGTAGTAGGCCTTCTTCGTCAGATCGCTATTGTAGAGCAGGTTGCGGAAGAAACGCGTGCCGTTTCCGAAATTGCTGTCCTTGCTGAAGAGCGAGGTGGTGCTGCCGCCCAGATAGTAGCGGCCGTAGTTCTCGTAGCCGTACGCCCAGTCGAGGTCCCACACAGGGCCGAAAACCCACTTCGATGTGATGTCACCGATGTTCTCGTTGTAAAGGTAGGTGCTCTTGGGATGACCCAGTTCAAAGTTGAGTATGAGGTCGTTGACCATCATGAAGCGGGCGAAGGCATCCACGTCCATCTTGTATTCATACCCGGTCTTCTTGTTGACAGAGATGCAGAAGGAGTTGAAGTTGCTCTTGATGGCTTTCAGACGTTCCGTCGCATCGGCTTTGAAGGGTTCCTCAGAGAGGTCTGGGTCTTTGACGTTTGTAGGCAGGTAGTAGATGTCGGAGTAGAACTTGTAGGTCTCGTCGTAATATTGGTCGAGCTCGAGCAGTACGCCGCCGTTCTCCTCGTCGATGTCGATGCTGTTGTTGGCGATACCCACTTTCTCGGTGAAATTGTAACTTCCGCGATACTGACCGTTCAGGTAGAGGTCAACGGGAATGATGTGGTTGGCACCTTTTGTTCCCACCAGACGGGCGGCTTTCATGCCGATGGCGTTGGTCATCATGGAGTTCGTCTGGTAGTTCGACAGCAGCACCCAGCTCTTGCCCTTCTTCAGGCCAAATGGGCTGACCTTTTCGTCGAACTTCAGGCGGTAGGGTTTCTTAGGCCAGCCCCAGCTGCTGTTGCCGCGTCCCTTTATCCATACGCTGTCCTCCATATCCTCATAGACGCCGTTGCCGTAGAGGTAGAACTTCGCGTGGCGATAAGTGCTGCGGCTGGTGATGTCCCGTCCGTCATCCACGTCAATCTCTATGCGGGGTACGTCCGTCGTCCTCTCTGTCATGAAGTCAACGCTGACGGTGTAATCCCTTCCGTAGTGTCCCATCACGCATACGCTGTCCTTCGTCATCCGCGCCAGGCGGCAACCGGGTAGCGATGTGGTATAGACGATGTCCTCTGTGAAGCGATGACGGCTCACCTTCGACTCCTGCACCTCGTCGCCGACATACACCACAGCATCCTCTGGGTTCGTCTTAAACGAGGGGGTGAGGTATTTGGTGATGGAGGGAACGTCGAGGGAGATGCGTTGGTTCATCGCGTCGTCGGCTCTGAACAAGGCTTCCACGTCCCACGGCATCTCATCGTTGAACTTATTGTTGAACTTGAACGATGCCAGTCGCGGTAGCGCTGGTCCTGTGTAGCCGACGGAGTCATATTCCTCCTTATTATATATAATCTCCGAGCTGTCGGCCAACGTCAGCGTCAGCGTACCCTTAGCATCCGTTTTCTCGCTGACAACAAGGCTTCGAGGGAACGCGTCAAAGCACCCTTCGTCCACATGAACGAAAAGCGTATCAGCATCTTGTGCCAGCAGCGCAAGGCAACCCGCCTTCGCTAACAGCACCCCCACAAAGAGATATAAAATAATCTTTTTCATTCAACTCAACTATCAACTATCAATTTTCAATTGATCTCAGATTAATAAATCGGACAAAGATACCGCTTTATTCCCTTCCCACCAAATATCTCTCCCCTTTTAACTATTTCTCGCCCATCTTGAAGGGGTATGAGCGATTGCTTTGGGGCTTTTTGGAGCTCGTTTCGGTGCCTCACATAATCTTTGTAAAAGTAGGCTTACCCCAAAAATAATATCACTTAATTTGTACAATTGGAAAAATGCTCGTATCTTTGCAACCGTAAAACTGTGTTTACACTCATTTTGAGGCAGTATTCTATTGAATGTTAAACACAAAATGGAACCAAATTGCTCGATTGTCCCTGTGACAACCGACCGCGAAGCGTTGTAAATGAAGGGAATTGTTCTCGCCGGAGGATCCGGCACACGATTATATCCGATCACGAAGGGAGTGAGCAAGCAGCTCCTTCCCATCTATGACAAACCGATGGTCTATTATCCCATTTCCGCACTGATGTTGGCGGGGATTCGGGATATTCTTCTTATATCTACGCCGCAGGACCTTCCGGGGTTTAAGCGTCTCTTGGGTGACGGCTCCGACTTTGGCATTCGTTTCACTTATGCCGAACAGCCTTCCCCCGACGGCTTGGCTCAGGCTTTTATCATTGGAGAAGAGTTCATCGGCAACGATTGTGTCTGCATGGTACTTGGTGACAATATCTTCTATGGTGCTGGATTCACGTCGTTGTTGCACAATGCCGTAAAAGCCGCCGAAGAAGAAAACAAGGCCACCGTCTTTGGCTATTGGGTAAACGACCCGGAACGCTATGGTGTGGCAGAGTTTGACCAGAACGGCAACTGCCTCTCCATCGAAGAGAAACCTCAGAAGCCGAAAAGCAACTACGCTGTGGTTGGCCTCTACTTCTATCCCAACAAAGTCGTTGATATCGCCAAACATATCAAACCCAGCGCCCGCGGTGAATTGGAGATTACGACCGTCAATCAGGAATTCCTGAAGGATGGCGAACTGAAGGTCCAAACCCTCGACCGCGGCTTTGCCTGGTTAGATACGGGTACCCACGACAGCCTCTCCGAAGCCAGCACCTTTGTTGAAGTCATCGAGAAACGCCAAGGTCTCAAAATTGCTTGTCTCGAGGATATTGCCTATCGTAAAGGTTGGATAACAGCGACTAAGATGCGTGAACTCGCTCAACCCATGCTGAAGAACCAGTATGGCCAGTATCTTCTGAAGGTCATCGACGAAATGAAAGAATCCGTCTGTTCCGAAACCTTCTGTAAGTAGTTTAACGATTACAAAAAAAGTCGTTGTATTCGTTCCACCATACAGAAGCGACAAGTCACCCGACTCAATGAAATATTCCCGCAACAGGATAAATATCGCTGGCAAGTCCTTATTAGCCGGTCCGGAAACAGGATTTCCCTATACTGATGCTAGCCTTGTTGTTGATGACTGGCGGAGGCTACATATGGCTCCGCTGGAAGAACTGGTCGGGGAGGTTACCCGTCTGCTCGCGCAAGCGGGAGTAGCGGCGGCGTTTTCTTCGCATAGACTTAAGCGAATGACGTCAATTGTTGCAAAGCTGCGCCACAATCCTGGTATGGGCTTAGGTGGACTTCAGGATATTGGGGGAGCACGTTTTGTTTTTGAAGATACCCGTTCTCTTTTGATAGCGCAACAGGTTATTGCGAATGCTAGTTTCGAGCATTTCGTTGCTGATCGCGATCCGTATAACTACGTTGCACAACCCAAAGAGAGTGGATATCGGAGCATACATTTCGTTTACAAATATGTCAGCGATAATGCTGATTATGATGGATTAAGAGTAGAACTCCAGATTCGGACCCGTTTGCAACATGACTGGGCGATGGCCGTCGAAACTGCCGAGCTTATTTCAAAGTCCTCGCTGAAGGCGAGTCTTGGAGACGAGAATTGGCTGGAGTTCTTTAAATTATGCAGTGCTATTTTCGCTCAAAAAGAGGGAATGCCAGTTGCATATCGATTTAAAGACTATACTGAAAAAGACTATTGCATCCAATATGCTCAACTGAATCTTCAGTATAAGTTTTTAGAACAGTTGCAGGCGTTGGTGAGTGCCGTTAAGATTACGGAAGAACATACCTTGAAGGAAGGATATGCCGTTCTCCTGATTCAGTTTGCTGAGAAACGAGTTCAGTTAAGGCATTTCTTGTCAAAGGAACTCGACGACGCGACGAAGTACTATTCAGAAGTGGAGAAATCGATTGACAATGCGAATTCTGCCGTTGTTCTTGTCGCAGTATCCGATATGAAAGAACTTCAGGAGGCCTATCCCAGCTATTTCTTGAATGCCAGCGAGTTCATCCAGTCCCTTCAGGACTTTAACGACACCTGCAAGGCAAAACACTATATATAAGGCTTTGTTATGGCCAGAGCATATAAGAAGACATATCTAAGCAATGCCATGCGCAACCTTGCTGTGATGATGGATTGCGGCGTGCGTAAGTACGGCTATTCCATCGAGGAGTTCTACGACAAGTTCCTTGCGTGCGATGTGTCGCGTCAGTTCTCGAAGGGCAATCCCCGCTACCTAGTGGGTTTTCTGGGGCTGAATTGGCAGATATGGTGGTGGAAGCCTCCGGTGGCACCGTCCTGAGCGAGAACGACGGCACCTATACCGTGGGTCCTGAGTATTGGACTGGCTGGGTGCTGGCTTACTACCAATGGCTTTCGCGTCGCAGTTTTGCATGCATACATCAAAAGGGGTTGGGTGTCAATAAAATAATGGGAATGTATCATCCATTGCACGAGGCCGACCTCTCCAAGTTTGCCGATGTGGCCGATGGCATAGTGCGAGGCAGAGCGTAGTACGCTCCTATGAGGCATAATAAAATATGAAGACCTCATCTTTTATTCCAATCAGCTTTGCCAGATACTGGCGGGACTAAATACTCAGAAGATGCGAGTTGAAAGAGAGAGTTTTATCAATATATTAATTAACAATAAATTTTATTATGGAAATTAATGATTTTATCAAATGTGTAGCAGAACAGTATGAAGAAGTAGATGCTCAAGAATTTACTCCTGAAACAAAGTTTAAGATGTTTGAAGAGTGGTCATCACTTACGTCTCTTTCTATCATTGCAGCCGTGGATGACGAATTTGGTATCACTTTGAAGGGTGATGACATCCGCAATGCTACGACTATTCAGGATTTGTTTGAAGCTGCAGAGGCAAAGGCATAATGTTTTTTTGAGGATTTAAGTTTTTCGTTACAGTATTGCTTGCCAGAAAAAATTGAGTTAGATAATGTACAATCCGTTTTCAATTTCAGGAAAGACGATACTCATCACTGGGGCGGGCAGTGGAATAGGACGTTCTACGGCAATAATTGCGTCGCAAATGGGAGCTACGGTAATACTTGTTGATATTAACGAGGAAGGTATAAAAGAGACGCTTTCGAGGATTGACGAACACAAGGCTGGTCATAGTTATTATGTTGTAGACTTGATGGATTCCAAAGAAGTAGAATCTCTTGTTGAAGATGTTGTTTGCTTAGATGGTCTTGTTAATAATGTTGGAATTTCAAACACTCGACCTCTTCATTTGATACGAGAGGAAGATTTCAATCTCGTTGTAGGGCTGAATACCAAAGCTCCAATGATATTAACGAATTTATTATATAAAAAGAAGAAATTCAATAAGGGGGCGTCTATTGTTTTCACTTCCTCGTTGGCTGGTTTATACACTTTTACTCCAGCAAATGGATTGTATTCTCTTTCAAAAAGTGCATTAACTTCGTATGCTAAAAGTTGTGCTGTTGAATTTGCTGTACGGGAAATCCGTTCAAATTGTGTCAACCCGTCAATGGTAAACACTCATTTAAAAGAAAGTCTTTCTTTCTCAGAGGATGAGTATAAGAAAGATGTTGAAAAATATCCGTTGAAACGTTATGCAGAGCCAGAGGAAGTGGCAAAAGCCATAGTTTTCCTTCTCTCTGATGCTTCGTCATATATAACAGGTCATACTTTGCTTGTAGATGGAGGCCGGTCGTTGAAATAACGTATCAAAATGAATGTTATCATTACAGGTTGCAACCGAGGAATAGGCAAGGCAATGGTTGAAGTGTTTGCCAGTGCAGGGTATAACATTTGGGCTTGTGCCAGAAAAGCAACTCTTGAATACGAAGTCTGGCTGAAAGATACGGCAGAAGAAGCAGGCGTTTGGATTAAGCCCATCTATTTCGAGTTGACGGATACAGAAGCCATCAATGCGGGCATTCAGACTATCATTGACGAGGGACAGTCTATTGATGTATTAGTCAACAATGCAGGAATCTCAACCGTTGGTCTGCTGAGCATGAGCAAGGTGGAAGATATTGAACATCTGTTTGCCGTGAACTATTTCGCCATGCTTCGCATCATCCAAAAAGTGTCCAAAAAGATGGCCCGCCAACGGAAAGGTTGCATAATCAATATGGGATCGATAGCAGGTATTGAGCCACAGCCAGGAAAGATTGCATACGGCAGTAGCAAGGCTGCTGTGATGATGATGACGAAATGCTTGGCCAAGGAATTGGGGCCTATGGGGATTCGTGTAAATGCCATCGCTCCTGGTCCTATAGAGACAGAGATGATTCATCAGTATAAGGATGATATGCTTGAGAAATTGGCATCTGAATCATCATTGAGACGACTGGGAAAGAAAGAGGAAATAGCCCAAGTGGCCTTATTCTTGGCCTCGGAACAAGCCTCCTATATCAATGGTGAAATCATCAAAGTGGATGGGGGACGATGACAATTTATAGTTCATAGTTCATAGTTCATAATTCATAGTTCATAGTTATGAATAGAAGGATTTTGTCAGAGGAAGAAATAAAGGCACTGTGCAAGCGGATGCGGCTTCATGCGATGGATATGGCTCTTGCTGCTGGCAATAGAGGAGCTCACATCAGTGGTAGTTTGTCTTGTATAGAGATTTATGCCGTCCTTTATGGAGCTATCCTGAACTATGATCTTGACAACCCTTTATGGAACGAGCGTGACCGCTTTATTGCCGGTAAGGAACATGCCCGTTTAGCTGAATATCCTGCCCGTGCTGAAATGGGCTTCTATCCAACGGATGTGCTGAATAGCTATGAGCAGAACGATGGCCTACTGGTAGGTCATCAATTGAAGAAAGAGTTAGGTGTGGAGTATGGTTCTATGAGTCTGGGCATGGAGATGTCGTTTGCTGTGGGTAAGGCCATTTTGGCTAAACAAACTCAACAGAGCTATCGTATCTATTGCTTATTGGGAGACGCAGAGTGTGAGGAGGGCCCTGTCTGGGAAGCTTTCATCCCTGCATCTCATTATAAATTGGATAACTTGACCGTTATTATCGATCGTAACTATATGTCGGTGGATGGCAATACGGAAGAATTGATGGCCCAGCTTGACATGCAGAAAAAGATGGAAGCCTTTGGTTGGGAATCCGTTACCGTAGATGGCCATGATATCCATCAACTTATCAATGCTTTATCTTATAGACCTATTGGTAAACCATATGCCATTATTGCTACGACTATAAAAGGCAAAGGAGTTTCTTTTATTGAAAACAATAAATCGTGGCATCAGGCTGTACTGAGTGAAGCACAGTATCAACAAGCCATTGAAGAAATACAAAAAAGCTGAAGAATGGCCCTTAATCCTGCTTTGATAAAAGCCTACGCCCGAATGGGGCAGAAAGGTGCCGCTGCTGGTATCGGAATGATGGAGTTGGCCAAGAACGATTCCGATATGTGGGTTGTGGTGGCTGATAGTGTGGCCATTGCAAGCCTTGACCGTTTCTATAATAGTTATCCTGAGCGTGTCATTAATGCAGGCATCTCGGAACAGAGCATGATTGGCATTGCTGCGGGTCTTTCGTCTGAGGATGGGCGAGTCGTTTATGCCTGCACCTACGCAGCATTTGTTTTGGTGAAGGCTATAGAGTTTGTGCGGCATAACTTGGCTTACCATCAGTTCAACGTGAAGCTGGTGGGCAACTCTGCTGGTTTTGCAATGGAAACTCTTTCCATATCCCATTGGGCTACGGAAGACATTGCTATGGCAAGAGCTCTCCCCAATTTGACCATCCTTTCAGCTGCAGATAGTCTGGAGGCTATAAAGATTGTCAAAGCAGCACACGATAGAAAAGGACCTGTTTATGTACGTTTATCGGGCCTTTTGAATTGTCCGATAGTCTATGAAAAGGACTTTGAGTATCAAATAGGAAAAGCGAACAAGCTCCGTGAGGGTGAAGATGTGACATTAATTGCCACAGGAATGATGGTGCGTGAAACCCTTGATGCGGCCGAACTGCTTTCGGCCAAGGGCATTCATTGCAACGTCATCGATATGCACACGATAAAGCCATTGGATACAGAATGTCTGGATGAAGTTTTTGTGGATTCAAAATTGATTGCTACCGTGGAGGAACATAGCATCATAGGTGGCTTGGGTGGTGCTGTAGCAGAATATCTTTCAGAAAAAGAGAATACACCTCGCCTTATCCGGATTGGAATAAAAGACCAGTTTGGAAAATTGGGCGATTTACGTTATTGCTGGGAGCAACACGGTTTGACTGCGCCACAAATTGCTGATCGGATCCAATCAGAATTAAATAGGAATAATTAAATAGAAAACAAATAGTAAATTATAAATAAACATGTCAAATCTTGAAAAGTATAAGAATGCCTTTGTAGAAGGCCTTGAAGTCGATCTGAATGAAGTAGAGGGCTTGTCCATGGAAAAGTGTGACAAGTGGGATTCCATTGGTCAGATGAGCTTGATTGCCGTCCTGGAGGATGCATTTGAAATAGAGTTGGAACCAGAAGAAGTTATGGCATTTACTTCTTATGAGGCTGGCATGGAGATATTGAAGAATCACCAGATTGAACTTTGATGCTTTTTGATATTGATAAAAAGCCATCAGAGCATTTTGCTGCCATTGATGATAATGGTGGACAGTTGACTTACGGTGAGCTGGTATGGTTGCGCGGAGAACTTGCTTCCGTGTTGCCGGAGCGCGAGTTAGTGTTCTGCCTTTGTGAAAACAGAGTAGGAGCATTGGCTGGCTTTTTGTCGTTGTATGACTGCAAGGATGTCTGCCTGCTACTTAGTGCCCATATTGATAATGCATTATTGCAGGTGCTTGATGAAACCTACGGCCCTTCCTATTACTGGATGCCGGAGCCGATGGCAACAGAAAGCGGTTTTGAAAGAATATATACATACAAAGGCTATATTCTTTGTAAAACCGGCAAGACTTCTCCATCTTTGCATTCCGATCTTTCCATGCTAATGACCACTTCCGGCACTACGGGAAGTCCCAAATTGGTTAGGCATAAATATGGCAATATCGAAAGTAATGCCCGTAATGTCGCAAAGGTCTTTGGTTGGACGGCAGAAGAGCGGGGTATCATAGATTTGCCCATGCAATATACGATGGGTTTGAATGTCATCAATAGTCATCTTTATGCCGGAGCAACTATTTTGTTGGTTGAGGCCAATCTGATGAGCCCGCTTTTCTGGAAATTCATCAAGGAGAATAAAGGAACGAACTTTACTGGTGTCCCATTCAGTTATGAAGTTCTGAACCGACTTCGTTTCACCCGCATGGATTTACCTTATCTGACCACATTGGCAGAGGGTGGTGGTAAACTGTCTGACACCCTGTTCAAGACCTTTGCCGATTATGCTGCTGAAAAAGGCAAGCGTTTTTTTGCTACCTTTGGCACCACTGAGACTTCTGCTCGTTTAGCTTTTCTTCCTCCTGAAGAAGCCACCACGCATATTGGTAGCATTGGCCATGCCATTCCCGAAGGCCGGCTGATTCTCATGGATGAGAACGGTCAAGAGATAACGGAGTCCGATGTCGAAGGAGAACTCCATTACGAGGGTCCCAATGTCACCATGGGCTACGGTACTTGCATCGAAGACCTGATGCAGGGTGATGAATTCTGTGGCGTGTATGCGACAGGTGACTTGGCTAAGAAGGATAGAGACGGCTATTACTATATTGTAGGCCGTAAGAAACGCTTTTTAAAACTGTTTGGCCTTCGTGTCAGCCTTGACCAGAGTGAGAAAATTATCAAAGAGCATTTTGGGATAGATTGTGCCTGCACGGGCGATGATTCCAAAATGCGCATCTATATCACCGATGATAGCCTCAAAGAAGACGTGAAGCATCTTATCTCAGAAAAGACGGGATTGATATCCACCTCGTTCGAGGTGAAGGTGTTAGATGCCATTCCCCGTTTTGAATCTGGAAAAATCAACTATAGACAATTAGGTTAATCGTATGGCTTTCTTAAGAATTGAGAATGTTAATATAGCAGGTATTGCAGCATGTGTGCCCCCAAAGAGGGTTGACAACATGGAGTCAGACCTTGTGGAAGACAAGCATGAGCTGGAAAAATATATAGAGACAACAGGTGTTCGTTACCGTTATGTGGCAGAGGATGGCATTTGTTCTTCGGACCTATGCAAGGCTGCTGCTGAAAAGCTGATAGAGGAAATGGGTGTTGATAAATCGGAAATAGATTGTCTGATTATGGTTACACAGACTCCTGATTACATCTTCCCCGCTACAGCCTGTATCTTGCAAGACCGCCTTGGATTGCCTACTGACTGTTTGAGTTTCGACATCACGATGAGCTGTCCGGGATGGATTTATGGCCTTTCGGTGATGTCGTCTATTCTTAGTGCAGGAAAGATGAAGAAGGGACTTCTATTAGTAGGTGAAACCTCTACGAAAGCAAAATCTCCCTATGATCGTGTGAATCTGCTTGCCGGCGATGCTGGCACGGCAACCATTCTTGAATACAAGGAAGGAACGAGCCCTTTGCTGTTCAGTATGCATACCGATGGAAGCAACTATCGTTCGCTCATTATTCCTGACGGTGGCTATCGCAATCCTGTTACCCCCGAATCATTCGTGTATCATGAATGCAAGGATGGAATGTTGCGCAATCGTTTGAACGCAAATATGGAGGGTGAAGACATACTCTCTTTTGCCATGCATACTGCACCGAAGTGCATCAAAGGCTTGTTGGAGCATTTCGAGATTCCAAAAGAGAATATTGATTTCTTTTTGATACATCAAGCCAATCAAATGATTAATAAACTCATTCAGAAACGATTAAAGGTAGATGATGAGCATTGCCCATATAATATTGCTGAATTTGGTAACTCTTCCTCTACGACAATTCCTTTAATGATAGTTAATAAGTTAAAGGATTCTTTGGGTGGCAAGAAGGTTGTTGCCTGTGGGTTTGGTACAGGCTTGGCATGGGGCGCAATGTTCTTTGAACCGGATGTCGATATTTGGATAAATGAGATAGTTCATTACCAGGCATAAAATCATTTTGCTTGTATGGCTGAATTTAAGCAGAATACCAAGTTGATGGCCCAAAACTCGGCCTTTATGTATATCCAGATGGGTGTGAAGATGCTCATCGGGTTATATACGGTGCGTGTTATCCTGCATGCATTGGGGACTGAGGATTATGGTATTTACAATGTGGTTGGTGGATTCGTGTCAATGTTTTCATTTATTACGAGTACATTGGTATCGGCCTCTCAACGTTTTTTCGCCTATTCTATCGGAAGAGGTGAAAAAGAATTGTTGAACAGGTATTTCAATGCCTCATTGTTGAGCTTTCTGATACTCAGTCTGGTATTATTTTTGCTTATTGAAGGTATTGGCTATTGGTTCGTCAACTACAAGATGGTCGTGCCGTCCAATCGTTTGGAGGCTGCCAACTGGGTGTTTCAATTCGCAGTTTTTGCCTTTATTGTGCGGATTATGAGTGTGCCTTTTAGGGCAATGGTGGTTTCGCACGAGAAAATGATTATTTTCGCTTTAATCAGTGTTTTAGATTCATTGTTGATATTGGGCATTGCCTTTTTGCTGCAATCTATATCTCTCGATAAGCTTAAAGTATATGCTGTTTGTATGTTTGGCGTAGCTGTCTTTTCCACTTTACTATATATTGTTTTGTGTGAAAAGAGTTTTCGGGAAGATTCTAGAATTAGGATAAAGTGGGAGGGATCTTTGATGAAAGAAATGTTATCTTATTGCGGGTGGTACATGTTTGGAACGATGGCTCTGATGTTACGCAGTCAGGGTATCAATATGATTCTTAACATTTTTTTTGGACCAGTAGTGAATGCTGCACGTGGCATCGCTTACCAGATTAACAATGCACTCAATCAGTTCGTGAATAGTTTCTATAATGCTGTTCGTCCACAAATAACAAAATTGACGGCAGCAGATGAAAGGGAGAAGATGCTTTCTTTGGTCTATAATTCCTCTGTTATCAGTTTTTTGCTGAAATGTTTAATAACGATTCCTCTACTGTTGGAAATGCCATATGTCCTCTCCCTTTGGCTTGGTGAGGTTCCTGAATATACTGTGATTTTTTCGAGATTAGTCGTTATTACTGCAATGATTGACGCATTGGGACATCCTTTAGCGACGGCTGTAAATGCCACTGGTAATATACGTGAATTTAAGGTGGTTACGGGACTGCTGTTAATCTTGAATCTCCCTGTTTCATATTTTCTTTTGAAGATTTGGCCATATCCTTATGTAGCTTTCTACGTCTCTATAGTCTTGTCTCTTATAGTGCAATTGGTGAGGATTGTTTTCATGAAAAAGATGTTTGGAATGCCTGTTAATGAGTATTTCCGAAATGTTGTGGTTAAGGTTCTGGTAGTTGCGTTCTTATCGTTTCTGATAGGATTTTTATTACGGATGTATTTAGGAGATTCTACGTGGGCTCACCTGATAGTTATTCTTTTATCTGTAGGAATGGTTTTGATGTTGTCTTGGAGTTATGGGATAAAGAAGTCTCAAAGAGAATTTATCTTGAGATTGATTGTAAAGAGAATTAGAGAGAATTAAATGGTTATAACACTTACGACATCGTCAGTAATGAAAAAAGATTTTTTTTGGTATATATATTGTGGATGTATGATTCTGTATATATATGCTAGAGCAAATATCTTATGGTTAGAACGACTTCCTCTCTCGGCAATATGTTTGCTTACAATAATTGTCTCTTCTATAAAAATATTCCAATTGAAAGATTCAATTAAACAGCAACAGTTTCTTCTTTGTAGTTGTTTTTTTCTTTATTTTGTCCTTTCTTTCTTTTTCTGGGACTGGGGAGGTAACTTTTTTTTTCTGACTGTTCCTGCTCTCTTTTTGTTTGCCGTTTCGGTTGTTTTGTTGCCTGTTAATGAGAAGAAACTGTTACTCAGTGCTATTTCAAAGTGCATGGTTTTTATTATCATCATCTCTGTTCCTGCATGGCTTCTTTTTCTTGCTGGCGTTGATTTTCCTCATTCTGATGTTATATTCCATCCCAATGGCTTTCATGAATATTATGATTATCGTTTTTTTAGATTAAGTGCTAAGGGAAATGTATTTGATTTGATACTTCCTCGTTTTTCCAGTGTTTTTTTGGAACCTGGTCAGTTTGCTACACCATGCGTTTTCTTGTTTTTCTTGAATGGAGCAAAGTTTAATCGAAAGAATATACCTTTTATAGTTGCAATTATCTTGTCTTTTTCTTTGGTGGGATTGGCTTTGTTTTTGGGTGGTATAATGGCTCGTAAAATCATTGTAAAGGAAAAACACCTTTTAATTCAGTTTTTTTTGATTGCAGCTGTCTTGGGTGGGGTAGGTTATTATTATACTGAGTACGTTGAACAAGATGATCCAGTTAATATGTATGTTTTCTCTCGGCTTCAATATGACGAAGACAAAGGCCTTTCGGGGAATAATAGAACATCATCTTACTTTGACAAAAAATATCAAATATTTCTTCAGTCTTCAGATCGATATCTTGGAATGGGTCAACAACTAAAAGAAGGTTATGACTGGACATACAACTGCTCGGGATACAAAAAGTTTATTGTAAGGCATGGTCTAATTGGTTTTGGCGTGTTTATGTCCTTTATTTTTCTTTTGTTCTTTTTTAATAGGAGCAAACCAAATTTGTTCTTTCTTGTTATTGTTGTTACTGCCTTTTTTGTCAGAGATTTGCTTCAGGCTCCTCTATGGCTTTCTATTACCATAATAGGGTTCAAAATTCTAAGTAGAAAGTCAAGAGATTCTGTTTTCATAAGAAATAGTTACAATCTTGAGAGAAGGAATAATTGTTCATCATGAGCTATTTGTTTATTGTTTGATTTAATGTATTTTTGCACAAGTCGTCTCTCTAATATTCCGATTGACGATTAAAAAGCACACATTTTCCATGGCTTTCTATATCAATCGTAGTAAGAAGCATCCGAGTTCTGAAGCCTTTGGTGGCGAAGACGTTCTTGACGGAATGAACATTGTTCTACATGCCCTGACCATCTGTTCGTTCCTTTACCACGTCATTGATGATCGCTAATAGATTTATTTATAAGCGCTTAGTTGAATGAATAAAAAACCCAAACATAATAATACTCGAGAATTAATAAAAAAAATAACGTTCTGCAGATTTTTTGAGATGGAAAAAATAACATATATGCCTAAGCCAGAATGGGTGAAAGGGGATGCAATTAAGGAGTGCCTAATAAAAGCTCACGAACCTAATAGAGCAAAAGGGATTGTGATGCAGAATCAGTTTATGAGCGCAGAAGAGTTTGATGTATACTTGAAGAACGCTTATTGCTTTGTTGCATTAAAAGACAATCAGGTGATAGGTACAATGGTCTTTAAAATTTTAAAGTGCAACAAATGGTGGGCAAAAGGTCAAGATGTCATCTATAATTGTATGGATGCTATCTGTCCTGAATATCAAGGAACCGATGTGTATTTAGAATTGCGAAGCTTACGTGAAAAGTATATAAAAAAAACAGGATTGAGGATAATACAATCCCTAACAGCGGAGAATAATTATTTAATACAGAAAATCTCTGCCAAGATGGGTGGAAAACTTGTAAGATTTGTTGCTTCTTCAGAGACAGACTATTATTCTGTGGTGATGGTGAGGTGGCTTGATGGTTGTCCCTTTAGTGACAGATATTGTAACTTCCGATATAAATTATCCGAATTCATTGTGAAGACAATTTGGAAGCCAGGTCGGATTATAAGATTTTTACCACTTAGAGATGGTGATTATAAAAAGCTTTTTGATCATTATCAAATGCAATCTGATTTGGTTAGGGCAGAGGATTATTGTAAAAAAATGGGTGTCAATTATAAACGTTTTATCAAATGGGGAAAAAAACATAACAAGTTATAAGTAATCAATTATAAAAATACGCGAGTGAAATGAAATTTTTATTTGATTTAGATGGTACTGTAACTTCGCAGGAGACGCTTCCTGTCATTGCTAATCATTTTGGGATTAGTAAGGAAATGGAAGAGCTGACGAAGCAGACAGTTCAAGGCAATATTCCATTTGTGGAAAGTTTTATTCGTAGGGTTAATATATTAGGGGATCTACCTGTTTCTGAAGTGGATAATCTTTTGGGCCAAGTCCCTTTGTACCCTTTGTTACATCAGTTTATTCAAGAACATCTAGAGAATTGTGCTGTAATTACAGGTAACCTGGACTGTTGGTGCAAACAGCTAAATGCCAAGGTTGGATGTCAGGCCTTTTGTTCACATGCCATTGTTGAAGATGATAGGGTAGTAAAGCTAGAGAAAATACTTCGTAAAGAAGTAGTGGTGGATCATTTCAGATCTTTAGGAGAGACAGTGGTTTTTGTGGGAGATGGCAACAATGATTTGGAGGCAATGCGTCATGCTAATTTCTCCATTGCTGTGGGCTTGACACATAATCCCGCCAAAAGTTTGTTGTCAATAGTTGATTATATTTTTTATAACGAGAAAGCATTATGTCGCCAGCTAAGTCAGTTGTTATAAGTTGCGCGGGTATCGGTTCCCGTCTGGGCCTTGGTCTAACGAAAGCTTTAGTCCAGATAAATGGTCGGTCTTTAATTTCATGGCAACTGGAGTTGTTTAAAGATGTTGAAGACCTTAGAATCGTTATTGGTTTTCAAGCTAATGATATCATAGAAGAAGTAAGAAAATATCGTGATGATGTTACTTTTGTTTTTAATCATCGATATTTTGAAACAAAGACAGGTGCCAGTTTTTTCTTAGGTGCCCGTCATGCCAATGAATTTGTTTTAGAATGGGATGGTGACTTGCTTGTTCATCCTGATGATGTAAAGATGATTTTGGCAACGGAGGGTGAGTTCCTCTGTTATTCAGAAAAGACTTCAGACGATGCCGTTTTTGTGAAAGTCGATGAAGAGGATAATGTGTTGAGTTTTTCGCGTGAATATGGGGACTACGAATGGACAGGTCCAGCTTGTATGTGCAAAAAGCACCTTACATATAGTTCCCAGAATGTTTTCAATATGTTTGAGCCTCTCCTTCCTATGAAAGGTATAAAAGTGAGAGCTTATGATATTGATACTTATGATGATTACCAACGAGTGTCTAGTATTGTAAAAGACTGGTAAATTTATTTTACTAATTGTAATTGCAATTTGTTTTGATACTTATCGCAAATAAGAATAAAAAAAAGTATTATAGTATTAATTGTTATTATATATGCAAGCCATTATTTTAGCTGCAGGTATGGGAAAACGACTTGGTGAATATACCAAAAACAATACCAAATGTATGGTGAAAGTTAATGGTACATCACTGATTGATCGCGTAATGAGACAACTTTCTGTATTGCCTCTGAAGCGAGTTGTGATAGTCGTTGGATATGAAGGTAAGAAACTCATGAGTTATTTGGGAAAAAAACAAAATGGATTAATGATTGAATATATCAATAACCCCATTTATGATAAGACTAATAATATTTATTCATTATTCTTAGCAAAAGAAAAATTGCAAGAAGACGATACGATTCTTATGGAGAGTGATCTTATCTTTGAGGAGGGGATGTTGAACCTTTTAATCAATAACCCCAATCCCAATATTGCTCTTGTGGCCAAATACGAAAGTTGGATGGATGGCACAATGGTTCGTCTTGATGAAGAGAACAACATACTGAATTTCATACCTAAGAAGGCATTTAAATATGACGATGCGAAAGATTACTATAAAACGGTGAACATTTATAAGTTGAGTAAGGAGTTCTTAAGAGACAAATATGTTCCTTTTTTAGAGGCTTATAGTAAAGCAGAAGGCAATAATGAGTATTATGAGAATGTGTTGCGTATCATCTCCTTTCTGAATAGTCATGAGTTGAGAGCTCTGCCTATAGGAGATATGAAATGGTACGAAATTGATGATAAGCAGGATTTGGACATAGCAGAAGCTATATTTGCTGAAGATAAAGATTTATTAACGAAATACTATGGTCGTTATGGTGGTTTCTGGCGTTTCCCTCAAATGCTTGATTTCTGTTATTTGGTCAATCCTTTTTTTCCTTCTCAGAAACTACTTGATGAGATGCAGGCGAACTTTAGAACTCTTTTGACAGAATATCCTTCAGGCTTGAAAGTCAATTCTTTGCTTGCTAGTAAATGTTGGGGGATTAGAGAAGAGTATATTATTCCAGGAAATGGAGCTGCAGAATTAATTAAAGCACTAATGGAGAATTTAGAGGGGAAGTTGGGAATAATAAGACCAACTTTTGAGGAGTATCCTAATAGGCTTCCTCAAGACAGATTGGTTGCTTTTATTCCGCAAAATGAGGATTTCCGATATGGGATAGATGATCTTATTTCCTTTTTTGAAGACAAAGAAATAGCCACATTGTTGTTGATTAATCCAGATAATCCTTCTGGCAACTTCATTGAAAAAGAAGATGTGCTGAAGTTGGCTCATTGGTCAGAAAAGAAAGGTCTCTGTTTGATAGTAGATGAAAGTTTCGTTGATTTTAGTAAAGGATGGAATCATAGTTCATTGCTTGACGATAGTATTCTGAAAGCATATCCTCATCTTGTCGTAATGAAGTCAATAAGCAAAAGCTATGGAGTTCCAGGTCTTCGTTTGGGTATTATGGCATCTTCAGATAAGGACTTGATAATGAAGATGAAGAAACGGGTTAGCATTTGGAATCTAAATTCGTTTGCAGAGTTTTTCATGCAAATATATGAAAAACACGAGAATGACTATAAAAAGGCTTGTGAAAAATTTCAGGAGGTTCGTTCTTTGTTTGAGAAAGGACTCAATTCTATTCCATATTTGCATGTCATGCCTTCTCAAGCAAATTTCTTTTTCTGTAAAGTTTTACCCCCATATACAGCCAAAGAAATTGTAATGCAAATGTTAAAGCATCATAATATATTGATGAGTGCATGTATTGCGAAGAAGGGTATAGAGGAGAATCGCTATATGAGAATTGCTGTTCGAAGTAGGGCTGACAATGATAGATTGTTAGAGGCATTAAGGACAATAATCATTTAATAAGTAGAAAAATGAAAGTATGTATAGTAGGCGGTGGTCATATTGGAACCACGTTGACTTGTTACATCAAGAAAACCCATCCTCAGTATCAAGTTTGTTTGTATACAAGAAGACCTCAAAACTTTTTGGATGAAATTAAATGTAATGATATAGAGAGCAATGAGTCTTACATAGTTAGGCCAGATGTTATCTCTGATAATCCTTCGTTTTCGGCCAAGGATGCTGACATAGTGTTCATTGCTTTGCCTCATTTTGCAGTAGAAAAGGCTTTTTCGGACATTGCTCCTTTTGTCTCTTCTAATGCAATGATAGGTGTAATTCCAGGTGGTGGTGGATGTGAGTTCTTTTTCAAGAAATATTTTTCGGACAAGCAAACGCTTTTTGGATTCCAACGTGTTCCCTTTACTGCCAAACTTCATGAATATGGAAAAGAGACTAACCTTAAAAGTTGGAAGCCATTTAGCGTAGTTGGTACTCTTCAAAATGGACGAATAGACAAAGTCTGTGAGATGATAGAATCATGTGGGCTGAAAACCAGGCAAGCAACAAATTATCTGGAGATTGCGCTTACACCAACGAATCCTATATTGCATACTTCAAGGACATTTGAATTATTTGGTTCATACAAACGAGATCACAAGTTCAAGGAGAAATCGAAATTTTATGTGGGTTGGTCTGACAAGGCATCAAAAACGATGCTTTCAATGGACATGGAACTCCATTGTTTGTTGGATGCTATTAGTGGCTTAGACACTTCGGCTATCCGTCCCCTATCAGAGCATTATGAATCACCTACTGTTGAGGCCATGACAGCAAAGATTAATACTATTGCAACATTCCAAAGTGTATATGCTCCTATGAAGCAAATCGAAGATTACTATGTTGCCGATACCTCTTCTAGAATGTTCACAGAAGATTTTCCATGGGGATTAGCTGTTATTCGTTCTTATTTTGACTATTTTGATATCCCTGCCCCTACTATGGATATTGTTCTTAGTTGGTTTGCTAATTATATGGGGCTGGAGTGGTATAAGGATGGCCATTTCATTGGTTCTGATTTGAAAAAGACTGGTGTCATACAAAATTATGGTATTTCTACTGTAAAAGAATTGTTGTCGGTTTACAACCAATAAAACTCATTTTAATATCATTGAAAAATGATTATTGGACTTATAAAAGAGACAAAGATACCTGAAGACAACAGGGTGGCTTTGTCACCAACCCAGGTGGCAAAACTAAATGCGGAGTTCCCTGAGTCAGAGATTGTAGTTCAGAGTAGTGAGATAAGGGCCTTTACGGATGATGAGTATAGGCAGGCTGGAGTCAAGGTAGTTGATGATTTGTCCGACTGCGATGTGCTGTTTGGTATTAAAGAAGCCCAAATAGATTCGTTAATACCCAACAAGCATTATTTCTTCTTTGCGCACATTGCTAAAAAGCAGGAGTACAACCGCCCGTTGTTGCAGGCGATGCTTGCCAAGAACCTGACATTCTCAGACTATGAATACTTGGTTGATGAAAATGGTGAGCGTGTTTGTGCATTTGGTTGGTGGGCTGGTGTCGTAGGAGTCTACTATACCTTGCGTGGATATATGCTGAAGATGGGACAAAATACCTTGCCAAAGCCCGAGCGCACGTTTACGCTCGCTGAGATGCGCGCCATACTTGATACTGTACAATTGCCCAAGGTGAAAGTATTAATTACTGGGAAAGGAAGGGTTGCACAGGGAGCTCTTTACACTATGCATGAATGCGGTGCCCAGGAGCTAACTTTGGAGGAGTTCTTGAGTGATGAGCCTGTGGAAATGCTCTCCTTCTATCGTGCCTGTGTCAATGAGTTGGTGAAAAGAAAGGACGGGAAAGCTTTCGACCGTAAAGATTTCCGTAACAATCCTGAAGCCTACGAAAGTGATTTTATAAAGTATGCTAAGCACACCGATATCTTTATTCCCTGTCATTTCTGGGATCCTCATGCACCCGTATATCTTGAACAAGAGGATTTTGTAAAGTATCATTTGCCTATTAAGATGATAGGAGACATTACATGTGATATCTGCGGTAGCGTCAAGTCGACCGTGAGACCCGCTACACATGCAGAGCCTTATTACGACTTCAATCGTGTGATATGTCGTGAAGAGGCTCCCTTCTCTTCGCAAGATAATATCACAGTTATGGCTGTGGATACCTGCCCGAATGCATTGGCTCTCGATGCCAGTGAGTATTTTGGCGACATGCTTACAGAGTATGTATTCAGACCTTTGCTGAGGGGCGAAGGTGATACATCAGATATCATTAGAAAAGCCACAATTGTTCATAACGGGAAGTTGACAGAGAAGTTCTCATATTTGGAAGGGTTTTCGAAAGGAGAAGAATAAAAGTTTTCTGTTATGACAAAAGTGATTCTAAACGCTGATGATTTTGGAAAGAGTTTATCTCGTAACCGAGCTATCAACGATTCCTTTAAACAGGGCCTTATCTATTCTGCTGGATTAATCGTTACTGGAAAACATCTTCAAAATGCTATCGATTACATGATGGAGGGTAAATATGTGGAGAGCACTCATCTTCATGTCAATTTATCAGCAAACTTATTACAAGAAGATTCTGAGGACGCTCCACTTACTGATGCGATGAGGAAAGATCCCTTTTTTTGTAAAGACGGAAAATTCAAAAAATATAAAGGATTGCCACATCGCATTTCTGACATCAGGAAATGGAAGATTGTTTATGAAGAAATAGTGGCTCAGTATAATAAATTTTTCGAAGAAACCCAAGGACGAGGAAATATTGAGCATGTCGATTTTCACTTATGGTATAATTTGACATTTCCTGTTGCTTTAGCACTTAACTTTTTTACATGGAAATATAAGATAAAATCTGTTCGATATATAGGAATTCACCAAAAGTCCATAAAATTTAAATTATTCCGTTGGTTAAGTTGGAATCCACGTGTAAAATCTATTCCTGCAACAAACATAGACTATTATCTTTCGAAACGTAGGTCTCTTGCTCAAGAACCTATTATAGAATTATATTGCCATCCTAATTATAAAGAAGAGGTGTTCCTTGATGACAGCCCTTCGTATTTAAAGCATGAAAGACAACCTATGCAGAAACAAATACAGATGCTGAAAGAATTAGATAGCGTTGAATTCATTTCATGGGAAAGTATCAAATAAATGAGTAATATTGTCGTTTTTTTTGCCGGAGACTTTTGCTCTAAACCATCCACTTCAAAGATTTCCGTATCAGACGAATTGAAAAAACTGATACAATCGTGTGATTTGAGAGTGGTGAATTTTGAGGTACCGTTGAGACCAGAGGCACAATTGCCACCCCAAAAAAGGGAACGTTTCTTTCAAAATGATGACGCCCCTGCTTTTCTTCAGGAGTTAGGCTTCAACCTTTTTTCACAGGCCAATAACCATGCCTTTGACTGGGGGGATGAAGGCTTTTTAAAAACAGAGGCGGCTTTGGGCGATGCAGCTTTTGGCGCCGGTACGTACGATGAGGCCTATAGGGTGAAAGTGGTTGATGTGAAAGGAAAAAAAATAGGCTTTTATGCACTTTCCTTTGCAGCCTATACAGGTGTGTTTGATGACGTCACACACCGTGACGGATTGGGCTGCGCTTACATCAATGACCTGCGTGTGAATCATGATATAATAGAGGCTAAGAAACATGTGGACTACCTTTTTGTGTTGCCACATGATGGAATTGAATATATTGATATACCTACACCAGAGACCATCGCTCGCTATCGAGATTTTATAGACTATGGTGCCGATGGAGTAATTGCTTCCCATCCTCATTGCCCGCAAGGATGGGAGGAATACAAAGGCAAGCCAATTTTCTATAGTCTCGGTAATTTCTTTTTTAATAGTAAGGAAGACTATAGTTTTCGAGCTCAGAAGCCCCATTGGTATGAAGGTCTATGCGTGGTTGCGACTATTACTGAGGGCAACCTTTCTTGGGAAGTGGTGAATACGAGAAATGTGGACAATGTAGGCATTGTAATCGATTACAATGTGGAACGTAATAATCATAATGAAAAGATATGTCGTTATCTTTATAACAATGAGGAATACAACAAATATTTTCAAAGTGTTTGTAACAAAAAATTAGAAATGAGTGTTATTGAAAAGTCTGTTTTATTATATTGGTTACAAAAAATTAGAAAGAAGAGTTTTGCAAATGACAATGGATTGGTCTATTTGATGAAAAATGATCAAAGAAGAAACTTGGTTGTTCGGTCTTTTTCTTCTGTATCTAATATTATTGATAAAAAACAATAGTTAAAAATTACAACTTATTAAATAAATCATCATGAATTCTAAGATTATTAATTTATATCAAGGTTCAAAAAATAAGTTAACACTTGCTTTGCTTGAAAAGTTTTTCGAGCGAAAGATAAAGCAATCGATGAAATTGTGTCCCATGAAACCTCTAACAAAAGGTCAACAGTCAGATATTAAGAGTTATTTCAAAAAAAACTTTGGCAGAGAAGTTCCAACTTATTGGCATCAATACATGTATTCTAGGAATGGGTTCTATTCGGAAAAATATATCCCAGCTAGCATTTATTATTCAAGTATCATTTGGAGTTTAAACAATTACCAATTCAGTATTCCTTATGTTGACAAAGGTTTTTATGATACCTTGTTTCCAGATGTCAATAGACCATATACCTTGATAAAAAATGTTAATGGTTTTTATTATGATGATAAAAATGCTATAACTAAAGAGGAAGCGATTAACAGATGTGCGAATCTTAAAGAAGCAATAATAAAGCCTAGTTTGTTGAGTTGTTGGGGATTTGGTGTACAATTATTTCATGCGGAAAATGGCTTTATCCCAGAAATGAATATGTCTGTGAGTGATTTGTTTTTGTACTATAAAAAAAGTTTCATTATTCAAAGCAAATTGGGACAGCACCAAGACCTTTCAAAGCTAAATCCAACCTCTGTTAACACCATTAGAGTATTATCTTACCGAAGTGATAATGAGGTTATCATTCTCTATGCGGTTATTAGAATTGGAAGAAAGGGAAAGGTCGTTGATAATGAAACAGCAGGTGGAATAAAGGCTGATATTGATTTGTTAACAGGCCGAATCAAGGGGCCTGCATTTGGAAGTCCGACAGAAAAGAATATGCCCAAAACCGATACAGGAGTGGATTTGGACAATTATTTGGTTCCCTCGTTTCCACAGGTGCTTGATTTCGTTAAAGACTTGCATTTTAGACTTCCTTATTTTAGATTGATTGGCTGGGATATTTCAGTTGATACAAATGGTAAGCCAGTAATGATTGAGTGGAATAGGGCTGCTGATTTAAGTCAAGTTGCTCATGGACCGGCGTTTGGAGATTATACTGAGGAAATATTGGCAAAAGCCCTTCATGAAGGTAATTCTCGCTTTAATATATTAAGTGGGAGAAATCGTCCTTCTATAGGTTGAAGTGGTTATCTGTTAATTGAAATGCTTTAAGATACATAAAAAGAAAATGAAAGATTTGCATTTGATAAATGTTGCAGATTTCTCACCAGAGGAGTTGCGCAAGTGGCAAATGAAATTACTTGAAATATTGGTTTATTTCAGAGATTTCTGTATAGAGCATAATCTGCGTTTCTTTCTTGCATCTGGAACTTGTCTTGGCGCAGTAAGGCATCATGGTTTTATTCCATGGGATGATGATGTTGATGTGCAGATGCTTCGGGAAGATTATGATAGGTTACTTCAGATATGGAATAAAGAAGCTGATACATCAAAATATGTCCTTTCAGTGACAAACCGAAAACAATGTTCTCGTTTTCCTATGGCAACCATACGCAGTATGGATACAACATGTATTTATGATCATAGTATAAATGATGACATTTGCCAAGGGCTTAAAATTGATGTGGAATTTCTTGATGTAGTTCCGAAAGGTAAAGTTGCTAAAAAGATTCACACGATTTGTGAAGGATTGTTGAGTCTATTTCGTACTCAACGCTTACCTAAGCGTATGCCTCTTTCTTTCAAAATAAAAAGCAAATTGCTGTTTATTCTTTTTCCAACACGGCGTTTAAAATGGTATGTTTCAGTTTTGTGTGAAAAGGTTGTTACACATTACAATCCTGCTGATCAGGATGATATTATTAGATATTCTTTATGCAGGCCCAAATATGCATCGGATTATATGGATGTGAAATGGGTTGATTTTGAAGGATATCAGATGCCAATTCCTATAGGATATGATAGGTTTTTGACAATAGGATATGGAGACTATATGAAACTTCCTCCAGAAGATAAACGTAAGCCAGCAACGGCAAATTTGGTTTTTTATGATTTAGATCATAGTTATTTAGATTATAAAGGGAAATATTATTGCGTGAATAAGTAGGTGAATAAGAATATATAAGTAATTGACACAATCAATTAATAAAGATTATGGATATTGATAATCAATATGGCGTGTTAGAACAGCAAATGAGTCTTTTAGCTTTCTTTAAAGAGTTTCATTCTTTTTGCCTTAAAAATGATATTAAATATAGTCTTGACTGGGGAACATTATTGGGCGCTATTCGCGAGAAGGGTTTTATTCCATGGGATGATGACATTGATATTATGGTAGATCGTGCTAATTATAACAAATTAGTTAATTGCATTGAAAGCAATGGCAGTTTGTTGTTTAAATTAGTTAACACATTATGGATTAGTAGAGTTAGAGAGGTTAGTGATTACGCCAATAATGCTTATCCTCTTACAATTGATATTCTTGTGATGGATAATGCTCCCAATAATAATGTTACAAAGAAATGGCGTTTAATGCTAATTAAGCTGTTACAAGGAACTCTTAAGAAAAAACCCAACAATCTCAAACGCCTTAAAGGAGTTGGATTACTCATGCGCGTTCTTTCCATGGTAGTTTATTATTTAGGATTGCCTTTTTCTCACGCTACTAAGATGCGTTGGTATAATATAATAGCCCAATTGTCGAACAACAGATCAACTAAAGAGATAACTTCCTATTATGAGGAATATAGTTGTTTGGGTAGATACTATCCCAAGGATATGATGGAAGAAATGGTACTTGTTCCTTTTGAAGATATGGAAGCGTATGTGGTGAAGGATTATCACAATTGTTTGGTTACTCAGTTCGGACTAGATTATATGACTCCTATTAAGACTAGGCTTAATCATACAGAAAAACAATTGTTAAAGTCACAATTAAATAATTAGTTCTCAATTGTAACATAATAAGATAGATATGCTTAATTTTACAGTTGGTCCCGTCATGTCAAGCGACGCAGTACGGGCAATTGGTGCCGAGCAGGTTCCATATTTTAGGACTCCGGAGTTTTCTGAATTGATGTTTGAGAACGAGCGACTGGTAAAGAAGTTTGTCAAGGCCGAGGAGGATGCTCGCGTGGTGTTTATCACTGGTTCCGGTACTGCCTCTATGGAGGCATCGGTGATGAATGTTTTTACGCCGCAGGATAAAATATTGGTGGTGAATGGTGGTAGTTTCGGTGAACGCTTCTGCCAGATCTGTGAGATTCACGACATACCTTTTACGGAAATACGCCCAGAGTTTGGTCATGACATAACGGCAAAGATGCTGGCACCATATGAAGGACAGGGATATACTGGTTTTTTGGTGAATCTGGATGAAACATCTACTGGAGTTCTTTATAATATTCAGTTGATAAGTGATTTCTGCAGGCGGAATGACATCTTTTTGGTAGTGGATTCCATAAGTTCCTTTCTATGTGACCCGTTCGACATGAAGGCACTTGATGTACAGGTGATGATTACTGGCTCACAGAAGGCATTGGCTTGTCCTCCTGGAATATCATTAATAGTTTTGTCTGAGAAGGCTGTGGAGCGGGTGAACGCCAATCATGTGAAGTCACTATATTTCGACTTGAAAGAGGCCCTTAAGAATGGTGAACGCGGACAGACTCCTTTTACTTGTGCCGTAGGCATTTTGAGACAGATTAACATGCGGCTTAAAGAGATAGAAACGGCTGGAGGCGTCGAGTTTGAGAATAATAAGATTGGTGATTTGGCACAGGATTTCAGAACTAAGATCAAAGGACTTCCTTTCGAAATCGTATCCAATTCACTACCCAATGCAGTTACTCCTTTGCATCCAACAACAGCTTCAGCATATGGTATTTTTACCGTTCTGAAAGATGAGTATGGTATTTGGATTTGTCCGAATGGTGGAGAACTGAAAGATAAGGTATTCCGAGTTGGACATATCGGTGCATTGACAAAAGAAGACAACACCACTTTGGTTAATGCATTCAAGGACTTACAGAAACGAGGAATCATCTGATGAAAAAAGTTATTACATACGGTACATACGACCTGCTGCACTACGGGCATATCCGTCTATTGGAGCGTGCCAAGGCTTTGGGTGACTATCTGATTGTGGGCGTGACTGCCGACGGTTTTGATATGGCACGTGGAAAAATTAATGTCCAGCAGACGCTGATGGAACGTATGGAGGCTGTTAAATCCACAGGCATTGCTGACGAGGTCATTGTTGAGGAGTACGAAGGCCAAAAAATAGATGATATCATTAGGTATGACGTGGATATCTTTGCCATTGGCTCGGACTGGAAAGGCAAGTTTGATTATCTGAACGAATATTGTCAAGTAGTATATCTGGAAAGAACTGCTGGTGTATCTAGTACGGATTTGAGATCTCATGAAAATGCGATTAAAATTGGTATTATTGGTGATGAGAATGAACTAAATCTGATAGATAAGTTTGAGCAGGAAAGTCATTTTGTAAACGGTGCTACTATAGAAGGCATTTGTATGCCGAAGACGACGAAGCTGCCCGAGACTCTTTTAAAGATGCCGATTGTTACAAACGATTACGCTGATCTTATAAATAACGTAGATGCTGTATACGTTATCTCAAGACTAGAGGACCATTATGATCGGATTAAACAAGCATTGGAAAATGGAAAGCATGTATTGTGCGAGTCGCCAATGACCAGTTCTTTGAAAGAATGGGAGGATTTATCGGAGCTGGCCAAGAGTAATGGACTTGTTTTGATGGATGCCATCAGAACAGCATTCTCAATGGCCTATTATCGTATGTTGTTGTTGATTAAAAGTGGACGAATTGGAGATGTGGTGTCTGTAGATGCCTCATGTAGCAGCTTGCGTGAAATGCGATTAGAGGCTGTCGGTAGCTTATGTGCATGGGGGCCGAATGCTTTGTTGCCAGTTTTTCAGATTCTTGGAAAAGAATACAAGAGCAAACAGATACTATCTTTGATTGTTGATGAGCAAAGGAAATATGATGCGTTTACGAAGATCTCGTTCGTCTATCCGCATGCCGTTGCTTCTGTTAAGGTCGGCAAAGGTGTAAAGACCGAGGGCGAGTTGGTCGTTTCCGGTACCACGGGCTATATATATGTTCCTGCTCCGTGGTGGAAGATGGATTATTTTGAGATTAGACGTGAGGATCCCACTCAGAATAAACGTTATTTCTACCAGTTAGATGGAGAGGGCATCCGGTATGAGATTGTTTCATTTGTCAAAGCAATTAATAAAGGAACGAATACTTTGTATATTGACAAAAACGTTTCTAGAGCGATAGTCAAAGAGATTGAGGATTATAGTAAAGGATTATTTATTAAATTATAGTATTAATGAAGGAAATGACGCTTCGGGAACTACAATTGTTCTCATTGGAAATAATGAAGGATGTCCATCGGTTCTGCACGGATTATCATATAGAATATTCATTGCTTGACGGTTCTTTGATCGGGGCTATTAGGCATAAGGGATTTATACCTTGGGATGATGATATTGATATTGTTTTAAGAAGACCAGATTACGAGAGGTTTTGCCAAACGTATAAATCTGACAGATTCAAATTGAAATGTCGTGAAAACGACCCTGGTTGTATGGTACCTTTTGCCCGTGTCTATGATGACCAGAAGACTACTATCAGGACACAGGCTCCTTGGTGCAAAGACGAAGTAGGAGTATGGATAGACGTGGTACCTGCGGATTGCGTGATTGAGGATGTGGATGCTTTTGAAAAGTATTATAATAAGAGCCGGAAGATATGGTTGAGATCTGGTACATCACGCACAGCCTGCTGCTCTTTCATATGGGATAAGCCTCTTGTCTATAACCTGAAACTCATGATAAAAAAAATATATTTCTTAAATGGAAAGAGAACAGATTACTATGTAAAAAAGGTCATCAACCGTGCAAAGGCCATCAAGTGGGGTGATACGAGATTTTGGGGGCAATTAACCACAATGTGCGATAATATCAAGGGACACCATAGAGTTGAGATTTTTACTCATTCAATATTAAAGCCTTTTGAGGATACAGAGTTCTTTGTGATGAATGGATATGACGAATATCTGCGTGACAACTATCATGATTACATGCAACTACCTCCTGTTGAGAAACGTAGGGCTCATTATTCCGATAGGACGAAGTTTTATTGGAAATGATAGAATAAAGATTGCTTCGATATAGAGAATAAAGAATGGTGTTGTGATGCAGAGCAGGTTATAAGCATTGGGCATTTACTTAGGGCGCGTTATTTAGATTCATTTAGTATCGTTGAATTGAAGGATTATCAAGTCCTCCCGACGAGTTTGTACAAAAACATTCGTCGTTGTGCAGAGTATTAAATTGAAAAAGGGAATTATAACACTATCATTATTCACTTTTATCATATTCTTTAGTTATGGGTTTCATCCTAACGAAAGGAGTCTGCAGAATGCAAGTGCTTATTTTCCATCAAGTGTTCAGATTAATAATGATGTCATAAGTAGAGTATATATTACAGTTGATGGTCTTTTTAAGAAACCAAATGGAAAGAAATATTCGTCAATATGTATTCCTAAAAAAGTATTTGATGGGTATGGTTATGTGTCAGTAAGGGCTAATCGTGAATTCTCTACCCGTGTTCATGTACTTAAAGAGGTGCCTAAAAGGGTTAACGATTCTGTGTTATATAGTGACTATTATGGAGAAAGTATTCTTGTTGGCAAAAGTATTAGATTAGACATAGCTATTCCCGATGATGCAGCTTACATCTGCATTTTGAATAGCGTGGATGGTCATAACAATACGCCAGACTCTGTTACTCTTTATTCGGAAGATGCTCTGTGTCATCAAAATGTTGAAAAAGAACAGGATCTCTCAATTTGGGATAACAAAGTGTTTATGCATCAGTTCTTGCATTGGAATTTGGGGCATTTCTCAAAAGGTCAATACCCGTATAGTACTATAACAGAAACAGATTATAGAGACAAGCTGACAGCCTTCCGTTTTTTTATTAATACATATTGTTCAGAATGTCATTTCCTGCTCAATGAGTATGACGAATCTTTTGCTACGGTTGGAGGACAAACAGTAAAAACGGACACTCTGCTTTTTAACATGCGAAAGATTAGTCAGGTATTCCCAAGGAGTACCAGCACAGGATATAATAAACTCGCTGCTTTTTGGAAAGAGGGGTTTCTAGGATTTAAGTATGGGATCTTTGAGAGCTTAAAAGGTGTGAAAAATAGAAACGGCACTCTTGAATTTGGAACTGGATATTGTTTGTCAAAGTATGCTATGGGAAAAGATTCTTTGTTTGTAATGAGTCTCCATGTTCCCAACAAAATAAAGAGAGATGAATATAATGCACTTTTCAATGAGATAGTAGGCATCTGCTCGAATTTAGATAATTGTGTGCTCGTTGGAGATTTCAATAGAACCTCTATTACTGATTTCACTGTATTTACAGATGCAGGTTTCAAAATACTTAATGATAATAGTGTAACTCATCCGAGTACTGGGAATATACTTGACTGGGTACTATACAGATGCAGGGCTGCGTCTCTCTCTGATTTTAAGGTTTATACAGAAGCGGTTGATGGTAATGGTGATTTGCTTTCAGACCATCTTCCAGTCAGTTTTACGGTTAAGTGTATTCAGTATTAGGCAATTATGATTTTTTTCAATGCCAAGTATCAGACATGGAATGGGCCTGACAATTAAATAATGATGTTTGTTTAAGATAGACCTATTTTTATAAAGCATGAAAGATATAGCAGTATTTGGAGCAGGTGGTTTTGGCCGTGAAGTCGCTTGCTTGATTAATCAGATTAATAAAGAGAATCCTATTTGGAATATCATTGGTTTCTTTGATGATAATCCTAACCTGCAGGGTACAAGGAATGAATATGGAGAGGTGTTAGGCGGTATTGACACTTTGAAAGAGTATGATCAAGAGTTGGCAATTGCCATAGCAATAGGTAATCCCTCTGTAGTTAGGAAAGTCGTAGATGGAATAAACAATGATAAGGTGTGGTTTCCTAACTTGGTGGCTCCTGATGCGGTTATCATGGATGATGCGAATTATTCAATGGGGTATGGGAATATCATTTGTAGTAAATGCTGGATTTCTTGTAACGTACATTTTGGAGATTTCAATATATTAAATGTCGGTTGTATTATTGGACATGATGTCAAGTTTGGAAACTATAATTCCTTAATGCCTTCAGTAAATATCTCTGGCGAGGTAATCGTGGGCGAAGAAAACTATTTTGGCGTTGCATCTGTTGTTCTACAACAAAAAAAAATAGGTTGTAAAACAGTAATAGGCGGTAATAGTATGATTATCAAGAATACAAAAGACGGGAGAACCTATATGGGAAATCCTGCGAGTGCATTATAAACAATTAAAGACTATTTTTATGGAATTAAAAGATTTTATTCAGCAGTTTGCAGAGCAGTTTGATGATACTGATGCCAGTGAGATTGACGCACAAACATCTTTTCACGATTTGGAAGAGTGGGATTCACTTATCGCTTTAGCCGTGTTGAATATGACGGAGAAAAGATATGGCAAGCGTATCACCTTCGATGACATGAAAAAATGTGATACTGTAGAGGATTTATTTAACGTTATTCTGGCTAAGTGAGGAAAATGAAAAATCCTTTTTCTGTAGAAGGTAAGACTATCTTGATAACAGGAGCAGCCTCTGGCATTGGCAAGGCAACAACATTGCAGTGTGCCGAGATGGGGGCGAAGGTTATCTTGCTTGACCTTAATGAAGATGGTCTGAATGCTACAAAAGGTGAGATTGCTGAAGGATGTGCAGAGTCATTTGCACTTAACCTGACCGATTTTGATGCCCTTTGTGAGACGGTTTCTCAACTCCCCAAACTGGATGGCGTGGTTAGCAATGCTGGGATATTCTATTCTATGATGGCAAAGTTGTCGGACAGGAAGGATATGGAGAAGATTTTTGAGATAAATACGTTCTCTCACATCAATCTGTTACAGCAGCTGATGGAACAGAAGAAACTGAACAAAGGGGCTTCCATCGTGATTACTTCTTCCATGTCAGGTGTATTCTGTGGAGCAGTCGGTGGAAGTTTATATGGGGCTACAAAATCCGCATTGGCAGGTTATGCCAAGGCCCTGGCTATTGAATTGGCTCCAAGAGGGATTCGTGTCAATACTGTCCATCCGGGAATGATTAATACACCGCTCATACATAGTGCTGCACTGTCGCAGGATGTGCTCGATGAGGACAAAAAGAATTATCCGTTAGGGAGGTATGGTGAGCCTGAGGAAGTGGCGTATTCTATCGTCTATCTTTTGTCAGATGCCACCCAATGGATAACGGGAACACAATTGTTAATTGATGGTGGTTTTTCTGTTAAATAACAAGTGATGAAAGCTTATATAAAAGGAATTGCATATTATCTCCCTGAGGCGGTGTTGACGAATGAAGAACTCGTGGAGCAGTTCCCCGAGTGGACGGTTGATAAGATTTCCAAAAAGGTCGGTATCTCAGAGAGGCATATCACTACGGAGGATGAAACTGCAGGTGACTTGGCAGTGAAAGCTGCAGAGAAATTGTTTTCTGAAAGGAATATAGACCGTTCACAGATTGATTTCGTCCTTCTTTGTACACAAAGTCCCGACTATCACCTTCCAAGTACATCCTGTATTATTCAGGATAGATTGGGACTAAGCACCAAATGTGGCGCTTTTGATTTCAATTTAGGCTGTTCTGGTTATGAATATGGTTTAGCTGTGGCTAAAGGATTGGTTCTTGGAGGAATTGCAAATAATATCTTGTTGCTGACAGCGGAGACCTACACCAAGTATATCCATCCATTGGATAAAGGTAACCGTACTATTTTTGGCGATGGTGCTACTGCAACTTTGGTTTCAAATGAAGGTTTTGCAGAAATTTGTGAGTTCGGTTTAGGAACAGATGGCAGTGGAGCAGAGCAGCTCATTGTGAAAACTGGTTGTGCTCGGCAGTTTAAGCCTGCAAATGATTATCAGGTAAATGAAGAGTGTGGCGTACACTCAAGTGATAATCTGTACATGAATGGTAAGGCTATATTTGACTTTACTGCTGATGTGGTTCCGCGGTTGATTGAAGAAACGCTACAAAAGAATGGAATAACCATGGATGATGTAGACTTGTTCGTTTTTCATCAAGCCAATAAATATATGATTAACTACATTAGAAAGTTGATGGACATTGAAAAAGACAAATTCTTCATTTTCATGGAGAATGTAGGAAATACTGTATCTTCAACAATTCCCATCGCTCTATGCGAGGCAGAAAAGGAAGGACGGTTAAAGGGGAAAGTCGTTCTTGCGGGCTTTGGAGTGGGACTGTCGTATGGCGCTGTTGTATTGAATATAAGATAATCTTGAACTCACAATCCTAAAGATTCCTTTTTCGGGTGTTCTGTCTTTATAGAGGTCTCATTGTTTCAAAATAATGGTATATAAGAACTATTTCAAAAGAGCACTAAGTTTTTCGATGGCACTTTTGGCATTGCTCTGCATTGGATGGCTAATTATTATAGTGGCCATCTGGCTGCATTTTGCTAATAAGGGTGCGGGCGCTTTTTTTTATCAGGAAAGACCAGGAAAAGATGCAAAGATATACAAGGTCATCAAGTTTAAGACCATGACGGACGAACGGGATGCAGAGGGTAATCTTTTGCCGGATGAGCAACGTCTGACGAAGATTGGAAAAGTTGTCCGCTCACTATCTATTGATGAATTGCCACAACTTATTAATATTCTGAAAGGTGATATGTCTTTTATTGGTCCCCGTCCATTACTGGTAAAATATTTGTCGCTCTATTCGCCTGAGCAGATGCGCCGACACGAGGTGCGCCCTGGTATCAGCGGATGGGCACAGGTGAACGGACGAAATACCATCACCTTCACAAAACAGTTCGAATATGACGTCTATTATGTGGATCACCTTACGTTATGGCTGGACGCCAAAATCTTTTTCATGACTATCATCAAAGTATTCAAACGTGAAGGGATTAGCGAGGAAGGACAGGCTACAAGAGAGGAATTCAATGGGAGTAATTGATTTTCTAAATTAGACACTTTCCATGTATATAATCTGGTGAAACCCATTAGTGTTTTTTTCCAAATACTTTTTCGATGGACTCTTTAGTCTCTGTCATAATTCCTGCATATAATGCCTCATCGTATATAGGTGATGCCATTGAATCCGTTCTGAGGCAGAGCTATCAACATTGGGAATTGATAGTTGTCGATGATTGCTCAACGGATGATACGGTTGCAAAGGTACGTCCGTTTGTAGATGGAGATTCCAGAATACAATTGATAAAGGCACCTTTTCATTCGGGAGGATATCCTTCCCTGCCGCGTAATCTGGGAATCGAAAAAGCAAAAGGGCGTTTTATTGCCTTTTTAGATGCTGATGATGTATGGGAAGCAGATAAACTGGATTCGCAAATACCTCTATTTGATGGAAAAACACCCATCGTTTTTTCAAACTACAGGGTAGTCGGCAAAGATGGGAAGGATTTAGGAGCTGTGAACGCTCCTAAATTTGTTCAGTATAAAAAACTGTTGGAGATAAACTATATTGCTTGTTCATCGGTTGTCGTTGATACGGAATGTGTAGGCAAGTTCGCTTTCCCTGTGATTCATTATGAGGACTATGCCTTGTGGCTCTCGTTGTTGAGAAGGGGTGGGCAGGCAAAGAATACAGGAAAAATCGGCTTCAGCTACAGAGTTCGGAAGGGTTCTGTCTCTGCAAGGAAGGAAGAGGCCATTATCCGTTGGTGGAGAATATATCAAAGAGAAGGATTGAATGTCATTCAATCTTGTTATTATATCGTTAATCATACCCTAAGAGGACTGATCAAATGGATGCGTCTGAGAAAGTGATTCTACACTTGATATCCGTTTCTATGTTCGGGACAGAATTGGATGTGACCCAACTGGAGAATGTCGATTGGCCGAAGGCTTTTTCGTTGGCGTGTCAGCATGGGGTAGCAGCCATCTGCTTCGATGCTTTTGATCTGTTGCCCAAGGAGCTTCGCCCAGAAAGGTCTTTGCTCTTGCAATGGATGGGCGTTGTGAATAAAGTAGAGAATGATTTCGAGAAAAAGACGAGAGTCCTGGACGAAATCGTACATCATTTGGAGAATTCGGACATCTGTGTGTATCTGCTTAAGGGTACTTCCGTAGCGAATTATTTTCCGCATCCGAATCATCGCCCTAGTACTGACTTGGACATTTATCTTGGCAACCGTTTTCAAGAGGGAAACGAAATCTTGAAAAGTATGGGCGCCAAGGAAACAGAGTCGTATCATCGGCATGTGAGTTTCGCTTTCAATGGAGTATCTGTGGAGAACCATTGCATGCTAAGTGACACCAAAGGCAGAAAGGACAACATTTATTTGGAGAATCACTTGGTCGAGATTGCCCAGAGTGAGATGAGGGGTAAGAAGGGAATCCTGTATCCCTCCAACAGGTTTAATGTGCTTTTCATCGGTTGGCATAATGATTCGCATTTCATGTTTGAAAACTTGACGTTGAGGCATCTGTGCGACTGGGCCGTCATGTTGCGCTATGGATTCCAAGATGTGGATATGGACGAATTCATGGATTACAAACAACGTTGTTCGTTTGGCAAACTGGCAGATGTGCTGACGGCGATGAGTCTTCGCTGGCTCCACTTGCAACCGGAACTCATTCCTCAGCCATTGGTGGAATCGGCGAACAAGGTTTCTGGGGAATTAGTGGATAAAGTGCTTTCCTATATGGTAACCTCGGATTGGATGGAAAGGGATACTGACCGTCCGCTGAAAATAAAAATAGACCTCGCCAAACGAATGCTTAGGGATAAATGGAAGTTCCGTGAGGTGTATGGTATGAATGTTTGGAGGGTTCTGCTCTCCAAGATGTTCTCTAAAGTGGAAGGTTAGTGGTTCGCGATAGCGATGGCGATAGCGATAATGAATAAAACGATGGCGATGGCGAAAAACGATGGCGATGGCGATGGCGATAGGGTTCTTGATTAGCGGTTTGGGATGAATGGTGAAGGTTGAATTTGTTGTAAATAGGGTTTTCACTTCAAGGACTTACATCCTATCGACGGATGATGCTGAAGGTGTATGGCTCGTTGACTGTGGCGACGTGGATAAGGCATTGGAGATTATAGGGCATCGTTCTATCAAAGGGGTGCTGCTGACTCATGTGCATTTTGATCATATCTATGGATTGCCTGATTTGCTGAAGGTCTATCCTAATCTGCCGATTTATACCAATGCTTTTGGAGTGGAGGCACTGGGAAATGAACGTGTCAATATGTCGCGCTACCATGAGATGCCTATCAATTATCGAGGAGATAATGTTCGTGTCGTGAGTGAAGGTGATAGGATTCCTCTCTTTGAGGAAATGGAGGCGATTTGTTACGAGACGCCTGGGCATAATCCCTCGTGCCTGACGTTTGAAATAGGTGATTATCTGTTTACAGGCGATGCATATATCCCAGGCGTGGAAGTGGTGACAAGTCTTCCGAATGCAGATAAGCGATTAGCTGTTGAATCAAAAAAAAGGATTATAGAAATGGCAAAAGGGAAAACTATTTACCCTGGTCATGAGATAATTGATTAGCGATAGCGATGGCGAAAGCGAAATAGAACGATAGCGATGGCTATGGCGATGAGGCAAAATGTTTAATATGAAGTTGAGTAGAATATAATATTAATATGGCAGAAAGAAAACGGATATATTTGTGCTTGGCTCATATGAGTGGGACAGGGAATGGAACAAAAGTATATTCAAGAGGCGTTTGATACGAACTGGGTAGTACCATTGGGCCCCAATGTAAACGGGTTCGAAAAAATCCTCGATGAGTTCGTTTTCGACCGACTAGTGTCTGCAATGGGATTACTATTTCTGTCGCCCTTGCTGGTAGTCATCGCCTTGTATCTTTTGCTTAGACCAGGTATTACTGGTCCTGCCACGATGAAATATAGGGACGAAGAGACATTATTGGCTGCAGAGAATAACCCACAGGAGTATAACGATACTGTTATTTGGCCAGACAAGGTGCGCATTAACCTGTATTATCTGCATCACTTCTCGTTTCGGAAAGATCTGCAGATGATTGTCACTCTATTGGGCAGAAAGATGGAGTACGGCGGAGAGATGATTTGAATATGATAAGATATGTAAAGACGAGATGAACAATCAGAAAGATTTACAGCATTTCCTCCTGACCCGCTTCAATATTCTGCTATGGAATAAAGACAAGAATGGGGACCCAGTAAGGACCATAAAATGGCTGGAGCACAGATTCTCCCTCTTTGAACGATATTGTTTGCCATCTGTGAAAGGGCAGACATGTCAGGACTTCGAGTGGATTGTACTGTTTGATAGCTTAACCCCAGAAAAATTCAAGAGTAAGATTGATGACTATAAACAAATCTGCCCGCAACTGATACCTGTTTTTGTAGAGCCTGAGAATGGGCGCCATTTTGCACGGATTTTCAGAGAACAGATTTTGACGCGGATGAGAGCAAAACGTGTGCTTACAACATATCTTGACAATGACGATGCGCTGAATGTTAGATTTGTGGAAGATTTGCAAAACAGGGCTTCCCTCGTGGAAAATGGTACTTTTATCAATTATAATGACGGCTATCAGTTTTATGTAGAACATAAGTATATGTTGAAGATACATTATCCGAGGAATCATTTCGTGAGTGTCGTGGAAGGCCAGGATGATGTTAAGGGTATTTTCGGATATGGCAGTCATTCTTATATTCACACCATTGAAGGGGTAAGGATAGAGAACATCAAAGAACAGCCTATGTGGTGTGAAGTTGTACATGAAAAAAACATGATTAATGATGCTTACTTTATTATAGGGATAAAAATGATAAAGGACGCCAATCGGTTGAGATGTGATTTTTCTATTGACGAAACCGTTAATCATAGCATGGCAATTTATGCATTCAGGTTTTTGCCAAGATACTTTAAAACTTTTGTAAAGAGAGCTAAAAACCGTTTGTTTGGAAAAAAGTGGTAGTAGGACTAGCGGTTAACGATGGCGAAAAACGATAGCGATTGCGATGAAGTTTAGTGGTTTAGTGTGAAGTTGAATACAATATAATAATATGGCAGAAAGAAAAAGAATATACTTGTGCTTGGCACATATGTCTGAAAGTGGATTGGAGCAAAAATACATTAAGGAGGCCTTCGATACCAATTGGGTAGTACCACTCGGTCCCAATGTCAACGGGTTTGAGAAAGACCTAGAGGAGTTCGTTTCTCCAATTGACAATGGACAATTGACAGTTGATAATTCTAAGCGGGTGGTAGCGCTTTCGTCCGGTACTGCTGCGGTGCATTTGGCTCTCATTGCCTGTGGCGTAAAGGCCGGGGATGAGGTGATTGTGCAATCGTTCACGTTCTGCGCTTCGTCGCATCCGATTACGTACCTTGGGGCAACGCCCGTATTTGTGGATTCGGAGAAAGAGACCTGGAACATGGATCCGGAACTGCTGGAGGTGGCCATTAAAGACCGTATTGCCAAGACAGGCCGAAAGCCGAAAGCGATTGTTCCTGTGGCGCTCTATGGTATGCCGTATCGCATAGATGAAATCATGGCTATTGCCAATAAGTATGACATCCCTGTCATCGAGGATGCTGCCGAGGGCTTTGGCTCACGCTTCAACGGACAGATGTTGGGCACGTTCGGCAAGTATGGCGTGCTGTCGTTCAACGGCAACAAGATGATTACCACCTCGGGCGGTGGGGCGCTCATCTGCAATGGTGAAGCCTCTCCTAAATCCTCCCCTAAAGGGAAGGACTTGGGAATTCATACGGCGGATAAGATGTGGTATGGACTGCTGAAGGAATTTGCTGAGGAGAATAGGAATAAGCCTACTGAAGCAGAGTCTATACTGTGGGAAGCCTTGAAAGGAAAAGGCATTGGTGAAAAATTCCGTCGGCAGCATATCATTGATGATTTCATCGTGGACTTCTTTTGTGCAGACAAAGCCCTGACCCTTGAAATAGACGGGGGCTACCACCATTATCCTCCTCAGATGAAGTCAGATGTTGAACGTACCGAAGCTTTATCGAGACTCGGTTATATTGAAATAAGATTTAGCAACGAAGAGGTACTGGGTGATATTGATGGCGTACTACAAAAGATATTGAACTTCTGTAACGCTCTGCCAAGTAAGAAGTCTCACCCTTCACGCCTCACTCCTAACCCCTCTCCTGAAGGCGAGGGGAATTTTAAGTCTCACCCTTTAGGGGGAGATTTAGAGGGGGCTGATGAACAGTGGCGGGAAATCATGATGTATGCCACGCAGTACAGGGAAAGCTATCCTTACTACCAGCATGAGAAGATTGGCTTTAACTACCGCATGTCAAATATCTGCGCAGGTATTGGCCGAGGGCAGATGACGATTGTTGACGAGCATATCGCTCATCATAAGCACGTCCAGAAACTCTACGAAGAACTGCTTGCTGATGTGAAGGGGGTGACGGTGCATAAGCAGCCGGAAGCCTCTCCCCAGCCCTCTCCTGAAGGAAAGGGGGCTTTGCAGTCTCACCCTTTAGGGGGAGATTTAGAGGGGGCTTACGATAGCAATTACTGGCTGTGTACGATAACTCTTGACCCGGACCTGAAGATCAAGGGGCAGGAGAATGCCTATAAGACGGTGGTACAAGGTGCCGTGGGTGGCGCTGCAGGCGTTATTCATGTGGCAGATTCTGCTACGACGGATTGCCAACCCAATGATAATGTGGAAGCCTTGCGCGTGTTCATGGATGCGGCTGGTGTCGAAGCACGGCCCGTCTGGAAACCCATGCATAAGCAGCCCGTCTATAAGAATGCTCCAGCCTACGTGAATGGAGTGAGCGAGGCTATCTTCAAGGTTGGCATGTGCCTCCCCGCCGGCCCCTACGTCTCCGACGACGATGTGAAGTACATCGTGGAAACGATAAAGAGTGCTATCGCATGAAGATCATTGTCGATAGGTTATTAGATGAATTGACTACGAAGGCCAAGGACTCACCTTGACTACAGATGAATTAATTTTACTTTTACAAAAGTCTAGATGAGTAGTTCCATCGGTTTTACGAGACCTTTATCCTGCATAAGGCAGGGTAAGGGTCTTGACGTAAAATGATGGTGGGGAGGAAAATGGGAGATAATAGTATGGTTACAATAAAAAGCTTTAATCCTGCACAGACATACATAGAAGGAATGCTGTGGGCGGCATACGGTGTAAGAATTATAAGCGGTGATGCTGTCGAATGGCAGATTGATGTGGTGAAAGAATGTGCGTTGAAGATTAAAGAGGAGGAAATCGAGCATTCTTCACTAACTCCAACAGAGAAAGAGGGCCAGAAAAGTATGTGGAAACAATGGATAGATGAAACAACTAAAGGGTTCAAGGATATGTTGAAAAGAGAGGGAAGGATGGCGTGAGGTGAATGGTTTATGTTCTTTTTTGAAAAACGATGAAACGATTAGACTGGATAGTTTTAGTTATATGTGTTATTTGCTTGTATGCCGTAATTCAAATTAGACTCGGATGGTTCTGGAATATAGGCTATGTGGAGAACGAAGAAGCTATGAATTCTATTATAGAAGGTCTTTCATATAGCTATATAGCCGCTTGTTTTTTTTATATTTTGACATCTTTTCTTCCTGCCAAAAGAAGAAAAAAAATGCTTAGCCCAATTATTAGAGAGAGGGTTCAAAGGATAGGTTCAAAGAATATACATAGTATTATGCTTGAATTTGGCCGTCAAACAGAACTAGACATTGATTATAGGAAAACAGAAAATACAGCGGAGATCCTTAAATCTAAGGACTGGGATGTGGAAGTGCCATTGATTAAGCAATATAATGGTATTAGCATAACTTACTTTCGATTTGCCGTGGCTCAGAGTAAGGCTATCAGAGAAAGGGTGGCGGATATCATCATCCGTTACAAGGAAGTCTTGACTGAGGACGAATTAGTTGCTCTTGAAGACTTTTCAGAAATGTCCTTTTTTAGTACGGTAGAATCATTGAGTTCATTCCCCAATATGATGGTCAATAATGGCGTTGATTCTTTGATAGAAGATTACGTTAAAATGCAGGAAAAGTATCTTGAGGTTGAAAGGGTATTTGGGATAAAGAACAAATAACCGGAGTGATTTATGACACAAGACGAGTAGTGGCTGACAAATATCAAGAAGTGGTGAAGTTATATAGACCAATAAACGGAATCTGAGTAAGCATAATGACGAGGAGAACGGGATCCTGTGGATGTGACAATTGACACCATGGCAACGGACGCAGAGCGCGATGCTGTGAAAACATGCATTGAGATAAAGGAGCATGAGATGGACGAACTAATTAAGAAGATAGCAAACAAACAGTTGTTGTGTACTAATGAGACACATCTGGCCTTCGATGAGTATTGTACTTCTCATCCAGAGAAGGAAGCGGAGTATAGGAAAAGGAAAAAAGTGGTAGATGTTGATATTAGTTGAAGTATTTAATCATGGATAAAAAGTATTCTATCTTACATATTTCTGATATACATAAATTGGAAGGAACCAATTATGAGGCTTTACTACAGTCATTACTGACGGATAGGGATTCCTACATGGCTGTTGGTGTTCCAAAACCCAAGTATGTGGTAGTGAGTGGCGACTTGATTCACGGAGGCAATACTGCTGATGAAATCCGTGAGCAATATGCTGAAACAAAGGCCTTCCTAACAAGAATTGTAAATGAGTTTTTGGAGCACGATAAGACGAGAATTCTGATTGTGCCAGGAAATCATGATATGAGTTTTCCACATTCGAGAAATAGTATGGTTTCAGAGGCTGATGCAAATAAGAAACAGAATCTTGATCTGTTCTGGAAAGGACATCCGGAAATCAGGTGGAACTGGAAAGAACTATCTTTCTACAAGATATCGAATGTAGAAGAGTATAAAAAAAGATTTGATTTGTTCCGAAATTTTTACAACGACTTCTATGAAAACGAAAGAACCTATCCTGATGACCCCATATCTTCCGCAGAATGCTACTCTTTTGCTGATGACAAAGTAACATTTGCCTTATTTAACAGTTGCAAACGTCTAGATCATTTAAATGATACAGCGGATATTGATGATGATGCTATTGTGAGTGTGACTCAGAGGTTGAGAACTACTTATAACCAAGGGTTCTTAAATGTCGCTATATGGCATCATCATTACTATGGTGCACCGCGTGAGACCAATTATCTGGATAGAGAGGTTATCAATAAGCTGAGCCATAGCTATATTCAGGTTGGATTGTTCGGCCACCAACATATCAGTCAGATAGCAGAGTTTTATGGTGGGGATTTAGCTTTAGAAGAGTCTGCGGACAATCAACGCGTTCTTTTAATCAGTTCTGGCACCCTATTTGGCGGGAAGAAAGAACTGCCAGATGGCTATAAGCGGCAGTATAACGTGATAGAAGTAACTCCACAGAACGGAGAAGCAAAGATAGAAATACATGTACGTGAGGATAATAATCATAATGTAGAAAGCAAACTTCCAATATGGCATCCCAAACCAATAAGTTCGACTGCAAGCATTAAAACAATTGTTAAACTAAAGAAATTGGAAGATAAAGAAATTCTTGCTCAGATTTTGCGGATTGGTCAAGAGAATGGAGACTATAAGAGTGCGTACAATCAACTGAAGGATATACCAATGACGGGTGATCTTTACCAGAGCATCAGAGCTGAGGTGATAAGAGGAATTAAAGATAACCGTTTTCTATTGGATAACCTTCAACCTGAAACAAAAAATGATTATATGTTGTTGATGGCTTGTGCTGAACGTGAGAATGATATGGATGCAAAACGTCGTTTGAAGGAAGATGAGCAGTTGAAAGCAAAGTTAGATGATCCAATTATTAAAGAAATGTTTGACAGACTATAGTATATATGGCGGAGAAATTTTTAGGACTTAAGTTTGATGCCGATGCAATGATACACCTACTGGGTGTTCAGTTGTATGATACACCATTGGCAATGCTTCGTGAGAATGTTCAAAATGCATACGATGCTATTTTAGAACGTATGGATAGGGAAGAAACGTTCAAGGACGGCATTATCAATATTGAAGTAGTGGGAGACCATATTAGTATTATAGATAATGGCATCGGCATGGACGAACAGGGCTTGCAGGAGAATTATTGGACTGCAGGGCATAGCGGTAAAAACAATCCTGAATCGAGAAAGGCAGGTGTGGTTGGACACTTTGGTATCGGTGCACTTGCAAACTTTGGTGTATGTTCCCGATTGGAGGTTAATACGATGAGGATGGGAACTAATACACGCTACTTATGTGTGGCTGAACGTGATAAAATGTCGGGGGCACAGTTCCCCTTAACCATTCAAGATGACAACACCGCTAGCTATGGAACAAAGATCACTGCTATTCTGGTGCCAGGCATTAGCATAACAGAAGAGCAAGCTGAAGCGTACATTACGCGATATGTACAGTTTATTCCGATACCTGTTACAATCAATGGCAGAGCAATCAAACAGAAACAATTGTTTGTAAACAAGTCACGCCCTAATTCGGAATCGGTTGAAGGTGATGCAGCGGATGGTTTAGTGAGATTCCACTATAATATCAATTTCCTGAAATACCAGCCCTTGAAACCCGAAATACATATAACAAATATCATGTATAACAATGAATTTGTTAGGGGAAGGCTGTTCCTGAATAAGGAAGAGAATGAAATCTTTGGACTGAATAACGGTTTTGGTATTTCACGGGTTGGATTGGCTTCCGAATTCTACTTTGGAGGAGTAGCTGACTTCTCTTTCTTAGAGCCTACAGCAGGAAGAGAAACTGTTTCTAGACAATCTAATCAGTTTCTTCAGCAAATATTGTTTGCGGTTGAAGCAGAGTGGGCAAGGGTGGTGTCACGATATGAAATAGCTGATACTTATAGGGATTTTTTGGTTTATCTCAATAATCATTTTACCTTGGAACTGGCACAAAAGATAACTATCGGCTATGGGGAGAGTGATATTTTACTAAGTACGATTGCCTGTCAAGAATATGCTTTCTATTCGGGAAATAATCAAAGTACTAAAAGATCGTTGGCAAGTTCTGGCATCAAAATCCTTTTCCCTTCGCAAGAGCAACCAAGGCGCGCTATACAATTGAAGTATCTTAGGGCTAAAGGTATTCAAGAAAAAAAAGATAAAATAATTGTGACTCCCATAGATGATAATGAATTGTCTCCGACAGAGTTTTTGTTGGTTGATGACATTAAACGGGTTATAGAAGATGATTATATCATTCATGATGTAAAAGTTGTGTTGGCGGAAATAACGATGGAAGTAAATGTCAGGGTAATTCCAAATGATAAAGGCTCGTTTACTATCAATATTGCCAGAGAGTATGATGAGATTAAGAATTTGCTCAATAATAGGGAGAACTATAGCCTATATAAGTCCTTGATTAAGGACTTTGTGAGAGTGGTTTTATATAATCAATTCTTGGAATACATACCGAAAGATCAGAAAGAACGTGCAGCATATATTAATGAAGCATTAGAGCGCCGAAGAGAAGAACTGAGTTACGAATATTCTGATGTGAGCGAATTGCGCGAGGCTCTGAGGAAACTTGATAAAGGTGAGATTAGCGGTGATGAATTTATTAAGCGAGCGCGGAAAGCCAGACAGGAAAATCATGAAGAGGTGCTACGTGACAACCAAATTGGCGATGTGGGGAGTATTGTTAAATCAGCAGCTGATAATGTAGAACAGCCAGCCAAAACCACAACAGTACAGGAAGAACAGTTTCTGTATGTACCTCAACCACCAATTTTGGAGCTTGATGAAAATACCAACAAGAAGATATTGATTGCTAAGGAAGAGCTGGCAACTCTGCATGGGCATAAGCTGTTCTTAGCGGTTTCACCTAATTATAATAGGGAGCATCGTTCGTTTATGTACTTGGCACATAGTACTAAGGTTATTTGGAGTACCCATAGAATTATCTACATCTTCACTGACCAGAATAACAAGACATCTATCTATTACGAGATGGCTCTGACCGACCGGTTAGATGAGAGAAATACAGGTGGTGAAACTCTTGTTAGTACAACAATTGTTACCAAGAATTCTATGTTTGTACCAGTGCCGAGAGCCTTGTATGAGTATTTTACCATTGAAAAAGGTAAAACACTCAAATTCTATGTTCATTTTGAGAAGGTTTGACTTGTCTCGATTGAATCGCGAGAGAAGGACCCTCCAGTGACTCGATGATTTATAGAGAAAGGAAAGAAGAGAGACCTTCTATGAATAGTTGAGAACTGGAATATATAATATAGCTATATTTTAACCCACAGGCAATAACTTGCGAGCGTTGTGGCTATCAAGGCCATATTATTATTGAAGACATTCCCAATATGAATATCCAAAATGGATGGGATGAAGATTTGGTAATAGAGATTCGTTGTCATTGTTGTCATACCAAAATTTGAGTTGTTCTTTATTGAAGAAATACAGTGTAATAAAGATGCACAGGAATTAGGGGACAGAAACTTTCATACACAATATATTGACCTATGGTCTAATTCCTCCTTACGAGGCATAGCTCGAGCGAGTTCGGACTCTGCTCTTGCTTCGTTTGTCACTTCCTTCGAAAATCGTTACTTAAGTGTAGCGTAAGGTTATTTTGTTGACTTTTGTCACGACTCGACAGTGCTCAAACATGCTTGACACTGTGCTCGCTGCTCCAAAAGTTGAAAAATCTTAGGTTTTTTGGGGAAATAGTCGATAATGGCAAAATATCTAGAAAAATATCAATAAATTGAGTATCTCTAAGAAATAATAGATATTTTGCCGAAATGAAGTATGCGAGAATTGTAAAGAAATAATAGGCAATGATATTAATCTACATAGTATAATAATCATATTATGATAATGACGGCGGCTATATGCTTCGTATGAAGTGTGTAGCCGCCGTCGTTATATGGCATTTTGCATCAGTAGAGTAATCCGAATAACCAGAGTGGGATACGATGGTTTGTGCCGATTTCAATGTCATCGACGGCCAAATAACTGTTGGGTATATCTTTAATCTGGTCGAACGTTTTACCGCGTCCTCCCACCTCAAAAGTATAATTGTCGTCAATCTTGAAATCGCCCTCACCGGTAAAAGCCAATTTGTGAGAGGCCTTTAATTGATTGACGAAGAAAGTTTCACGTACGGTTCCAATCTCGGCGTTCGCCGACATAGCATATAACAGATTAGGATTCTCCATATAGAGTTTTTCGGGTTTGCCGAGTTGACCAAGGTTTTTCTGCTTGTTATAGAGTAATGTAAGCAGACCTGCCCGCTGAAGAAGATGGCACATTCGGAGTACAGATTGACGTGGAGTCTCGATTTGTTGGCCGAGGTTAGTCAGGTTTAGCGTGAAAGGTACCATCTGTGACAACAGAACAAATAGGCGTTTTAATTTTGTTGCTGTAATATATTCTAAGTTTTCTAAAGCGGGGAGGTCTGTGTCAATGATATTGGTGATAATCTGTTGGACTGCTTTTTCATAACTGTGACGTGTCTCACGATAGAAGGGATAATAACCATGATGTAAGTACTCTGTAAACATTGGAAGAATCTTAGCGCTTGCTGTTATGTCGGCAGAAATTGCTTCGTAATCAGAAAGAAGCCCGTTGAGTGTGAAAACGGGAACGGTTAGGTTATGTTCAAGCGAGAGATACTCCCGGAAAGAGAGTCCTTGCATATCGTAAAAAATGCATCGGCGTGAGAGGTCGGAAGTCGATTTGTCAAGTTGTAACATGGAAGAACCACTGAAAACAACGTGGAAACCAGGATAACGGTCATAGATGTTTTTTAGTTCTTGTGACCAAGTACGGAAAGGATAACGATGAACTTCATCAATGAAGAGGTGTGTGCCACCATGTGAAAAATGATAATCTGCAAGATCAATGAGCCGATTCTCAGTAAACCATAAGTCGTCAAGCGAAATGTAGAGGGCTTGGGAGGAACGTAATTGGTGGTTTTTTAAGTATTGAAGCATCATCGTTGTCTTACCTACACCTCGGGCACCTCGAATGCAAAGCATACGAACGTCCCAATCTATTAGTTCGTACATGTAGCGCTTGAAATGTAAGTCAGAGGCTTTTGTCAATCGAGTTGAGTTAGCATATAGATCTTGTATTTCCATAATGATTTTATTTATTCGATGCAAAGTTCATAAAGAAAACTGAATTATGCAAATTAATTATGGAAAACGTTATCTGAAAATTACATTTTTCTAAAAAAACGTTTTTTTGAGATAACGAAATATGGTCGTTAGTGAATAATAATGATTAGTAATTAATAATCTATTGCTGACGATAGAATGAAAAAGTTTGAAATGTGCTTTCATTCCTTCATATCCTTCAAAGTAATTGGTTATATTTATATTAATCATGAAAGATTGTGAAGGATGGTGAAGGATTTTGTGAGAAAAGCACAACATCTTGACTATAACCCCTCACTTTTCTTTGACGAGGTGCTCGTTGCCATTGTTGGAGTGACGGTGGCGGAGGAGGGGATTGTGGGCGAGGAAGCGGCCAAAACGGTTGATGCCGTTGGCAGGCAGGGTGGAGCCGACGCGGTGGCGCAAGTATTCATAGATGGCTGTGGTGGTCATCCATTGGCCTTCGCTTTCGTCGAGGGCGGGTTCGAAATACTCGTTGAAGTACTCAATGGCGGGTGGCGTTAGTGTGAACTGGCGGTTGTAGGCGATGATCTCGTGGACGTCCGTTTCGTCGAACCAGTAACGCTCGTGATTCAATACGGCTGTGACGGCCTGGGCATAGAGCTGGTCGTAGTTGATGCGGTAGCTGACGTCGATGCTGCCCTTTAGGGGGAGGATGATGAAGCGTCGGCTGCCCGTAGGGTCGCTGAGCAGATTCAGCTCGTTGGCGGTACCGATGAACGATGCGCGACGAGGAAAGACCTCCACATGACGGCCATAGGGGCGCTTGATCTTCACCGAAGGCAGCTGGACGAGGTTCTTCAGGAAGCCTTCCTGAATGCCGGGCGATATCTGGTTGAACTCGTCGAGATTGATGAGCAGGAACTGATGCATGGCCTGGAGCACCTGCTTCTTTTCCGAGAGAAGGAGGTTGTCGCAATAGGCCCATTGCAGATGGTCGGGCACAAGGCGTCGGCAGAAGGTCGATTTGTTGTCGCCCTGTGGCGAGACGAGCAGCAGCACCGTGGAGTTTCCGTAGGTGCGGATTTGGCCCATGCCCTGCGCTACCATATAGATGAACCACATGCGGAACCAACGGGGAAACTGCGGCATGTCGCAGGGAACCGTCTTGGCGAGGGGGCCGATATGGTCCTGCCCGTCCCACTTGCCGTAGAGTCCACCCAGGTACTCAGCCAGAGGGTTGTAGGGCGGGATGCGGTCGGAATGGACATAGCGGCGCACGTCCTTGTCGCGGGTGTTGAGGCCTGCCAGACGGGTCTCGATGGTAAGGCCGTTGATGGCGTTCTCGTCGCAGGGTTTCCAGCTTTCTACAGAGGCACTCCTGGAGCGGTATTCCGTATAGCCCATGATGGTGTTGAGGCGGAAAGCGTAATGTGCATCGAGGAAGTCGATAAGCTGGCGCGTGGCAGAGGCGATGGGGCTGTCGGCTGTGGTGTCTATAGTGGGAAGGGGATTGGCAGGCGAGAGGGAAGGGGAGGAGAGCGGGATGCGGAGGGGAACGGCATCAGGGTTGTAATAGGGGGCTGGGTCGAGCGGCATCAGAAAGTGGCTCATGGGCGCTCCTGCCTGGTTGTCAATGTCTTTGGACAGCACGCCGCTATAGACGGCTAATGCCCGGCTGTAGGCTGCGCGGCAGAAGGCATCGGCATCCTCCTCAGACTGCGGCAAGGTGCCGTTCATGTCGCATACCTTCACCAGCACCTCGACGCTCTGCCCATCGCCGCCTGCAAAGGCAGCCAGCGTCATCGGGAGGGATTGGGCAGCCTCTTTCACAGCCTCCCTCTCATTCGTCTGCAATAGCCCATCCACATGGAGCGCCACAACGCCATTGAGGGCAACTATCCGCAGGGCGCCATTCTTCTCCTTCGTCAATTCGGCAGAAGGATATACTTGCGTCAACTGCTCCAGAGGGGCGTAGTAGCGCAGCTCGTTGCCTCGGCTCAGATGCTCGCGCAGACGGGTGATGTCGCGCGGCTTCGTATCTGTCTGGATACGTTCTATGAATGACTCCATCGTCCGAGTGGTGAGATGGACGATGTTTTGTTTGTCTTTTCGTATCAGCGTTAATTTCATTTCGGTTATTCTTTAATTCCGGAAAAATTCCAGCTGCTGGAAAAAAAGTTCCAGCCTGTGGAAAAAAAGTTCCATTTGATGGAATTTTTATTCCAGCCTGTGGAATTCAGGGCATATCAAGCGTTGGCATGAAGAGATAAGACTCTTTATACTCGTCGAAGGGCTTTTCCAGTTCCACCCCATACGTTTGAAGCTGCTGCAGAATCCACTCCTGCAACGCGGGCGACATCCAGCGCTCGCCATTCTTATAGCGGTAGAACGAGCCCGTGCTGCCGAGATGTTTCGTCAGGCCGATGCGCAGGTCGTGCCGTGCATCGCGACTTCTCAGACGCCTGAACAGACCGTTAAGTCCTCGCGCAAGCATCACTTTCTCTATTGGGGCATAGAATGGGCAATGCCCCTCGGCCTGCGCCCAGGGCATGACGCACATTGCCGTCGTCTGTTCATGCGGAACGTGGCGATACGTCAGATGGCGCAGACATGCTGCCGCCTTCGGGCAATCCGTTCCAGTACACACCGCCCAACCGCTGGGCACATCGTTGAAATCAAAGTTTTCCTTGTCGTTTATCATAATGATTTTAGCTTATCAATGACGTCACAAAGATAATCAAAAAAACGGAAACTCACAAGAAATGGAGAAAAAAAAGCATGTCTCCGTTTTTTTTCTTTTACGATGCTGAATTGTAAAGCAGAGGTGGCAGGAAGGGAGAGAATGGGGGAGGGAAGCGTGAGATTATAGGAAAAAGGAAGGGAATAGCGCGTTTTTGTGGAGGGTTGTAAGGGGAGATGCGGATAAAATGCGTAATTTTGTGGCGGAAAAAGAAATTGATAATTCACAATTGACAATTCATAATTCACGAATCAATGAAATTCTACATCTTGTTTGGGCCGCCGGGAGCGGGAAAAGGCACTCATGCAGGTGCTATCGCAGAGAAGTATAACCTGAAGCACGTCAGCACGGGCGAACTGTTGCGCAGCGAGATTGCTGCCGGCACCGAGCTGGGCAAAATGGCCAAGAACCTCATCGAGGCCGGTAACCTGGTGCCCGACTACGTGGTGGAGGGCATGATTGAACATCTGTTCCACACCACAAAGGATGTGGCGGGCTTCCTGCTCGACGGCTTCCCCCGTACCGTGCAGCAGGCCGAGGACCTCGACCGCCTGCTGGCTCAGCGGGGCGAGAAGGTGAACGCCGTCATCTCCATCATGATCTCCGATGCTACTGTCCGCGAGCGTCTCAAACATCGTGCCGCCATCGAAGGCCGTGCCGACGATGCCAGCGATGAGACTATCTCAAACCGCATCGTCACCTATCATAAGAAGACGGAGCCCCTCATCGCCTACTATAAGCAGGCAGACGTCTATCGCGAAGTGTCGGGCGAGTGTGGCGGTGTGGAAGCCGTTCGTGCTCAGCTCTTTGACCTCTTCAACGGTATGGACACCTCGTTCCTCGGCGAACAGGTCATCATGGACAACGCCCTCTTCGACCTCCTCGAGCAGCAGGCCCACGACACGCCGCGTCTGCGTATGAACTACGACCTCCGCAACACCACCGAGGACGATTCGCAGCGGATGCTGAACGTCTGGCTGCCGGGCAGCAAGCTCGAGGTGCATCGTCACCAGCACTCCAACGAGACCGTGCTGCTGCTGAAGGGAAAGATGGACGTCGTGCTCTACAACGACGATGGCACCGAAGCCCAGCGTATCCACATGGGCGGCAACTCAGGCGTGTATGGCATCAATATCCCCAAGAATGTCTGGCATACCGTCGAAGCCTTCAAGCTGGCCGTCACCTTCACCGCTAAGGACGGCGCTTGGGCTCCCAACGCCCCCGAGGATATCCTCGAAGTGAAGCGATAAACGACGCAGAACGGCATGTCCCCCTTTTCCCATAGGCTGGTTTCTTTTACGCTGGCTATTCTGTCTGTTCTCTTCTTCCTTCCTGCTGGGGCACGCGAATATGTCGTGCACGGCCCGCAGGGGGGATTGGCCATGAAGCTGACGTTGCCCGACGGCTTCGATGCGGCCCACGACCGTTGTCCGATGGTCATCCTCATGCACGGCATCTTCTCTCGCAAGGACTATGTGCCTATGCCTCAGCTGGCCAAGGCGCTCAAGCGTGCCGGCATCGCTAGCCTGCGCTTCGACTTCGACGGGCATGGAGCCAGCGAGGGACGTCCCGAGGATATGACGGTGCCGAACGAGATTGCCGATGCAAAGGCCATCTGGGACTATGTGCAGGGTCTTCCCTACGTCTCGTGCGTGGGGCTGCTGGGCCACTCTCAAGGTGGCGTCATCGCCAGCATGCTGGCAGGCCAGCTTGCGCAAGCCGGAGGTACAGTTCCTCAGAGCATGGTACTCATCGCCCCAGGCTCGGTCATCAAGGAGGCCACACAGGGCGGCAGCTTCTTCTGGCAGTCCTTCGACCCCGCCGACCCACCTGAACGCCTGAAGCTCTTCGGTGGCTTCCGCACGCTCGGCCGCGACTACCTGGTCACCACCCAGACGCTCGACATCTACGGAACCGCAGCCCACTACCGCGGCCCTGTCTGTCTCATTCACGGCACGAAGGACTCCATCGTCCCCCTCTGGTGCAGCGAGAAATACGTAGATGTCTATGGCTCCGATGCTGCTTCCCTCCACCTCGTTGAGGGCGGCGACCATACCATCACCCGCCACCGCCGCCAGTTCATCCAGCAAGCCGTAGCGTTCTTCCAATCGACACTCGTGCCGTGAGTTTTTTTAAGAGAGTGTAGATAGTTTAACAGATAACGTTAAACTATAGCCTATTCCTTTTCCTCAAACGAATGTAGCAGGGCTATCTCGTCGGGCCATAGGCTTTCATCGGGCGTTTCGAGGATGAGTGGAATATCGTTGAAACGCTCGTCGCGCATGAGGGTGCGGAAGAAGTCGAGGCCGAGCAATCCCTGCCCGATGCTATGGTGACGGTCCACGCGGCTGCCGAGGGGCTTCATGCTGTCGTTGAGGTGAATGGCACGGAGGTAGCTGAAGCCGACGACGTCGCCGAACTCGCGCCATACGTTTTCGTAGTCGTCCTTCAGGTCGTAGCCTGCGGTAAAGGTGTGGCAGGTGTCGATGCAGATGCCCACGCGGCTCTTGTCCTCCACCTTATTAATAATATGGGCGAGGTGGTAGAACGAGTAACCCATGTTGCTGCCCTGCCCGGCGGTGTTCTCGATGACGGCGGTAACGCCCTGCGTCTTGTCGAGGGCGAGGTTGATGCTCTCGGCGATGCGGTCGAGGCACGCTTCGTCGCTTATTTCGCGCAGCGAGCTGCCCGGATGGAAGTTGAGCATCGTCAGCCCCAGTTGCTCGCAGCGATGAAGTTCGTCGAGGAACGAAGTACGCGACTTCTCCAGCCCCTCCTGCTGCGGATGTCCGAGGTTGATGAGATAGCTGTCGTGAGGGAGAATATACTTCGGCGCATAACCGAAATCGGCACAATACTGCCGGAAGGCATCGATGCTCTTTTGTGAGAGAGGAGAGGAGAACCATTGACGCTGATTCTTGGTAAATAGCGCAAAAGCTGTGGCTCCGACGGCATGGGCATTGACGGGAGCTTGCTCTACGCCGCCCGAGGCTGATACATGAGGACCGAGATGTTTCATAAGTTTCTTTTTTTAGGTCGACAAGTCAACGGGTCAACAGGTCAACACGTTGGGTGCGGACTTGTTGTCTTGTAGACTTGTAGACTTGTTGACTTGTTGACTTGTTGACTTGTTGACCTGTTGACTTGTTGACTTGTTGACTTGTTGACTTGTTGACTTGTTGACTTTAAAAATCATTCTGACGGCAAAAGTACAAAAAAATTCCAATTCCTAATTCCTTATTTCTAATTTTATTATAACTTTGCACCCAAATTATCCATTTAAAAACCTAACTACATGAAGAGATTCTTTACTATTGTAGGCCTGATGGCCCTGTCGCTCCTGGGTGCTCGCGCTGCTGTCGAGATTGGCCAGGATGTGACCACCATGATTGCCGATCCCGGCATGGAAGCTGTTGCTAACTGGACGAACAACGGTTTCAAAATCAACAACCGCGGGACGAACTACACCCTCTTCTCGGGCAACTTCATCGAGCAATGGAAGGCTTCCACCAGCTCTTCGGAGGCGTTCCTCGACGACATTGACATCCACACGACCATCAGCGTCGATAACGGCGTTTATCTCTTCTCGGCAGCCGTCATCGCCTGCCAGCAGAGTGGCACTCGTGAGAGCGTCAGCGGCGTCTCGCTCTATGCGAACGCCGATGCTGTCGCCTGCTCAACGGGCGACGGAGCCCCCGAGCGTTTCTACGTGATGACCACCGTAACCGACGGCTCCCTCACCCTCGGCTTCAAGACCGAGAGCACCGACGCCAACTGGATTGCATGGGACAACGCCGAGCTCTACTTCTACGGCGACGCCGCGGTCGAGCAGGAGAGGGCTGTCGCCATCCTCACGCTGAAGGCCAACCTTGAGGCTGTCGCATACCACGGCGATACGAAGATGCAGAAGAGCGCTTGGGAAGCGCTGGTTGCTGCGATGTCAAGAGCCGAATACATCCTTTTTGGCGAAACGGCTGAATATTTTAGCACCGAGGACATTATCGCTGCGAATGCGACGCTCGCTTCCTGCGTTGCCACTTGTGCCGCTTCCGTGGAGGCTTATGCCAACCTCGCCGCAGCCATCGAGAGTGAGCAGGCCGTCTATGAAGAGTATCAGGAGAATGACGATGCTGCCAAGGAATTGGGCGCCCTCGTGGATGCCTTGACGGCAGGACAGACGATGTACGATGAGGCCACCTCCGATGTTTCTGCCATTGAGGCACAGATAGATGCGATGGCTAATGCCTCGGCTATTGTCAAGGTTGCCGTCAAGTACTTCGAAGTGGCTGATGCCCTGGGCTATATCGAGGATGAATGCGAAGTCGGCACCGTCTATGGCAAGTACCCACAGTATCAGATGGACAACATCATTAACGTCCACTTCACCCTCGATGCCCTCTACGAAGCCTACATCGCTGGCAATGCTACAGCAGCCGACGTCCTTGCACAGATTGTCGAAGCCGAGGCTGCCATCGAGAAGTTCTATCAGTCGATGATTACCAACGACTTTACTCAGCCGCTCAACTTCCTCCTCTGGCCCGTCGATTCCGTCAATGTCCAGGGTGTGAACGAGCATGACCTTTTCTTCGAATATCCGGGTGAGGAAGGTAACCCCTTCAGCTATGCTCTCTATGCTACCTCCACCTCCACCTTCACTCCGTGGACAGGCTGTCAGGAAGGAGGTTCGGGTAAGGGTGATGCTGGTGTCATGGCGTGGTGGCTCGACAACTCCACCAACGCCTGGCTCTACATGCAGGCCGATGGTCTCCTCCATCCTATGCCCACGCTCTATCCCTCCGTGCTCTTCAGCGCTCCTGAGGATGGCGTCTACGTCTGGCGCAGCAGCGTCAGCAGCCGCGACGAGAACCGCAAACTCAAGAATCGTGGCGACCTCTGGTCAGCTGTCTATTACATCTCCGGCGAGGAGGGTACCATCAGCCAGATTGGCGAGAATGCCGTCTATAACTGGGGCACCGATCCCTCGGACTTCAACTTCTACATCAACCTCAAGGCCGGCGATCAGGTAGCCCTCGTAGCGGGTATCAATCAGACCAACGGCAACGCTCTCTCCAGCGTCGACACCCTCTATGTGCTGGGCCAGAAGGACGAGGACAACGTCTGGACCAAGGCCGATGCCGAAGCCAGCGGACTGCTCTTCTTCAATCCCTACATTCCTGCCGAGGAGTGGACAGGGCTCGATGAGGCAATCCAGACTGTCGCCGGTGTGCTCACGGACAACGAGGAGAACATGGGTGATGGCTTTGGCCAGTACCCCGAGGCAGCCTTCCACGCTCTTGATTCCATTCGCGGCTTAGGAGCTCGTATGCTCTCTGCCGGCGTGGCCTCGCAGCCCGAGGTCGATGCCATGTCCGCCAAGTTGCTGGGTGCCATCGAGACCTTCTATAACTCCGCCGGCTATGCCCTCGCCATCGGCGTCGAGGAAGCTCCCAACGACTCCACTATTTTCGTTAACCACCAGTACATGCCCAGCGGACTCTACTATATCCGCGACATCGCCAGCGGCCTTTATGCTACGGCACCTGCCAGCGAAGGCGATAAGCAGCCCGTACCCCTTGCCGAGCTCATTGACGAGAGCATGACGGTGCAGAACGCCCAAGTGTGGCACTTTGCCTATAACGAGAAATACTGGACCTACAGCGTTGTCTCGCACGGCAACGACGGCACCGAGTGGACCATTGAGGACGAACTCTCGAAGTCGACCGACAACTCCATCTATCAAGGCTACTACCACTTTGGCGAGAGCGGCACCGCCCGCTGGGGCAACAGCCTCTATCTGGCTGATGACGGTGTGGCCGTCTGGCGCACCTTCCGCATCTACACCAACGGCTCGCGCTATAGCATGACCGCCGCCAGCGACGGCAACTGGATTTACACCTTCGGTGCCAGCGGCATGACCGTTGCCCGTGTGGACATCACCGGTGCCCTCAACTTCGCCTTCGAGCTCATCCCCTTCGACAACGGCACCCGCATCGATAGCACAATGTCCGACCCCGTTTCCACCTCGCAGACCATCTATAACCTGCAGGGTGTCAAAACCGGCACATTTGAGCGCGGCATCAACATCGTACGTACTGTCCGTGCCGATGGCAGCGTCGATGTCCGCAAGGTCCTCGTCCGCTGACGTAAACAGAAGAAGTGGAAAAGTGAATACTGCCTGCTAATCACTATTCGCTATTCCTTTCTCCCTTCTCCTTTCTAAGCTGTCCGCAAGCAGTAAAACAGTATAAAATGCTGTCTGCGGACAGCTTTATATCAACAACAATTTTAATAGGATGCTGGTAATCAATGCGTATGGGCAAGAATGTAGCATGATGCATTAGGAACCTTGAAAAAGCGAAAAGAAATAATCACGGATAAAGAAATATGAGAAAGTCGGTTTTATTACCCATTTTGATGGTATTCAGCATAGGAGCGGAGGCACAGGTTGTAGGTGCGGTTCCTGATAGTACTGAGTTGCGCAGACCTTTTGGAAAATGGGACAAGGAAATGTTTCTGCATCCTACAAAAAACTACTATCCTGAAACATGGTTTCATTTTTTGAACGGAAGTGTAGGCAGTAAGGGTATCACCGCTGATTTGAAGGCGATTGCAGAAGCGGGGTTCGCTGGTGTGCAGTTTTTTCATGGTCAGCAGGGCGACCCTGCTGATTGGCCTGGAACGGAGGAACATATCGAGTGCCTCAGTCCCAAATGGGAAGCATTGGTAAGGCAGACAGCCGAGGAAGCCAATCGGTTGGGGTTGCGATTTACCATACAGACGTGCCCGGGATGGGCAATGAGTGGAGGGCCTTGGATTAAGCCAGCGCAAGCCATGCGGCATCTGTGCTATACGCGCAAGGATATAGAGGGTGGAGGACAGGTCAATGTCAGTCTTCCTGCTAGATATACGGAGTCGTGGCGCGATTATCAAGACCTGATGGTATTGGCTTTTCCCACGCCAGAGGACGATACGGGGACTTTCCTGCACACAGAGAAAGTGATAGCCAACGAATATCAAGAGCAGTGGGAGCAATGCCTTAATGGCAAATTACAAGGGGATTTCCTCCTTAAGCCTACGACGGAAGTTCATCCACACACCATCGATATTATTCTTCCTGAAGAAACTACGCCAAGGAGTTTGGAATTCAATCCTATCGATAACTTTAATCATGACTTTGGCGTGGATCCTGCCATTCACGTTAAAATGGAAGCCTCGTCTGCCCATGGGTGGATTACCCTACTTGAAACCGACATGCCCATGAGCAATTGGCAGGATAACGAGGCTACGATGACCTTTGCGCTGGACGAATGCCGAGCTCGGCATTTTCGTGTGGAGATAACCAACAAGCACAACATGCACGTTTCCTCGATGAAACTGTATTCGGCAGCCCGCAAGAACAATTGGGAAGGTGAAGCCGGGTGGACCTCGCGCAGCATCGACCGTGGGGGCGAACATCCGAAACAGCGCCCGACAGCTTTCGTCCGTCAGTCTGAAATACGCGACCTTACCGCTCAGCTGTCTGCTGACGGGTCTTTCCTTTGGGATGCACCTGCTGGCAGGTGGACTATTCTGAGGATTGGACATGTGAACACGGGACAGCGCAATGGTCCTGCCCCTGCAGAAGCCACTGGGTGGGAAGTAAACAAGTTTGATTCGGAATGCGTCGATTTTCAGTTTAACAGTTATGTGGGGCGTCTGAATGCTGGCCCGCTTAAAGGTTTGCTCCAGAATATGCTTATGGACAGTTGGGAATGTAAGTCCCAGACTTGGACGCGTCGGATGCCTGAGGAGTTCCGGCGTGTCTGCGGATATGAACTGAAGACGTGGCTGCCTGCCCTGTTCGGCTATGTCATTGATGACCATGAGCGCACGGGTGAATTCCTCTGCGATTGGCGTATGACACAGAACGACCTTTTTGTGAACAATTTCTATGGCCGCATGGCTGATAATGCCCGGCGCGTGGGCCTCACCGCCTCCTACGAGACTGCTGCCGGTGACATCTTTCCAGCCGATTGTATGGAGTATTATAAGTACGCCGATGTCCCCATGTGCGAATTTTGGCAGCCATTCCATCATTTTTTGGCAAATCACAATTATAAACCCATCTATCCCACGGCTTCTGCTGCCCATCTTTATGGCAAGCCTCGTGTGTCGGCAGAGGCCTTCACAAGTTTCGCACTCACTTGGGACGAACATCTCTGCAGCCTCCGCGAAGTGGCTAACCAGAATCTGGTGGAGGGCGTTTCCCATCTGATATTCCATACCTACACACACAATCCTGATCCCGATAAATATTGCCCTGGCACTACGTTTGGCGGTGGCATCGGAACGCCCTTCTTGCGTAAGCAGACCTGGTGGAAGCACATGCCTGTCTTCACCACTTATCTGGCCCGCTGTACATATTTGCTTGAACGTGGGTTGCCTGTCAGTAGTGTGTTGTGGTTTCTGGGCGATGAGATACAGCAGAAGCCCGACCAGCTCCAACCCTTCCCTGCAGGATATCGTTTTGATTATTGCAACACCGATGCCCTGCTGACTCGTATCCGTGTATGTGATGGAAAGTGGGTTACTCCAGAGGGTATTACGTATGACGTGATGTACCTTAGCAATTGCGAGCGTATGCTTCCTCAGACTGCCGAGCGGCTGCTTGCCTTAGTTCGTGCGGGTGGCATCCTTATTGGCGATGTGCCCAAACACCCTGCCACCTTGGCCGCTGGTGAGGCGGGGCAGCAGTGTTTCCATGCTGCAGTCGCTGCACTCTGGGGCGGACTGACAGGCGAGGGGAAAGTCATTTCCGGCATGTCGTTGGACGAGGCACTTGCCGTGTTGGGCGTACCTCGTGATGTGGAAGTGACCGATGCCCGCTGGCTACATCGCAGGACCGAGGGTGCCGACTGGTACTTTGTCTGCCCCAGTGAGGAGAGGGATTTTCATGGCGACCTCTCTTTCCACCAGGCAGGACGCGTAGAGGTGTGGAACCCTATGCATGGTACATCAGTACCTGTCCGGGCAAACGAGGATGGTGGACGTACGCGCATCCACCTCGATTTGGAGCGTGGCGAGTGTGTGTTCGTCGTCTTCAATCACGATGATAAAAAACAGAAAGTACGCGATTGGGTTGTACGCGAGGAACGTGAACTCACCGCACCCTGGATACTGACCTTCCCTGAAGGGTGGGGGATTAGTGAGCCTGTGGACTTGCAGGAACTTAAGCCTTGGCGGGAGCTTCAACTTTCCGAGGAGGGACGAGCCTTCAGCGGTACGGCAACCTATACAACCCATCTTCATTTGGATAAGAAGAACCGCCGGGCACGCTATATGCTTTCCTTGGGCAATGTGGAAGAGATAGCTGTCGTTTATGTCAATGACAGGGAGATTGCTACTTTGTGGGCTCAGCCATACGAGTGCGATATAACCGAAGCGTTGCAGAAAGGTGACAACCGTTTGACGGTCGCAGTCACCAGCACATGGTACAATCGTCTGGTGTATGATGCCCGCCAGCCTGAGCCGGAGCGTAAGACGTGGGTGTTGGCTGGACCCGACGCCCGTGCCCCTCTTCGCGATAGTGGTCTTTTGGGCCCCATTCGTCTGGTGGTGGAGGAATAAGGTCACTCCCTTATAGCTGCATTACCTCCATCCGCTTTGGAGAGAAAACTTTCGGGCACAGGTTGCGCCACACATCTAAATCCCTCGCACAACGTCAAACCGCTGTACGAGGGAATATTGTAGGGCTTTTCTAAATCCCGCCCTTGTCGGTGAGGGCGAAAAGTTTTAGTCCTTGAATATCTTCTGGGCGAACATACTCAGGTAAATACGCCAGTTGCGCCAAATGTGACCGCCGTCGTTCTCGTAGTACTCGTAGGGGTAGTTGTGGCTGTCGAGGTATTTGCGGAGATCGGTGTTACCTTGCATGAGGAAGTCCTCCTTGCCGATGGCAATCCAGAAGAGCTTGGGTTTTGAGTTGAAGAGGCGCGCCATCTGCTCGTCGACCTTCGGGTCGTCGCGGCGCATGCGTGCTGCTGCCGACTGAAGGCCGTAGTAGTCGAAGACGTCAGGATAGAGGCGCGAGATTCCGAAGGTGTGGCCACCACCCATCGAGAGGCCGGTCACAGCACGTGCTGAGCGTTTGCGGATGGTCTTATAATGGCTGTCGACGAACTTCACGATATCCATAAAGCTCTCTTCCATTGATGCCTTGGCACCGCGTTGGTTGAAAGCGTTGCCGTCGGGGGTGTACATGCCCTCGTGCCACCAGCCGGGGGCGGCATTGCAGGTAGGGTTGCCGTTGGGCATCACCACAATCATCGGCACGGCTTTGCCCTCAGCGATGAGGTTGTCCATAATCTGCGAGGCACGTCCCAGGTCGCCCCAAGCCGTTTCGTCGCCGCCATGTCCATGCAACAGGTACATTACGGGAAAGCGCTTCTTGCCGTCATAGGCAGCAGGCAGGTAGACCGTCATGCGGCGCTGCTGGCCGAGCGTCGGGCTGTCGTACCACACACGGGCAAGTGTGCCGTGTGGAACGTCGTTCACCTGATAGAGATGCCCTTTGTCGTTGGCACCTTTGGTCACGATGAAGATGTTGCTCAGCGTCGAGATGTCACGGTTTACATAGCTGTTCGAAGGGTCGACGAAACGCTGACCGTCGACGGAGATACTGTAGGAGTAGAGTTCGGGGTTCAGCGGCTTGGTGGTCACCGTCCATACACCGTTTTCCTGCTTCGTCATGGGCAGGGTGTTCCAGCGGATTTCCTCGAAGTCGCCCGTCACGCTCACTTGCTGAGCCGTAGGGTCGAAGAAGTTGAAGGTCACCGTGCCATCGTCGTTCACGACAGGCGATTTCACACGCGGACGCTGGCCAAGGGCCTGCTGTCCAAAGCTGCTCATAGCCATGAGGGCAAGGCATGCAAAGAAAGCAATCTTTTTCATAAGGGTTGAATTTTTAAAATGGGGTATTTTCCTTTCGGCAAAAATACATATTATTCCAATAGCTCCGCTATTTCCTGCACGATTTAACACTTTTTTTTGAAGAATCGCACGTAGTCAATCTCATATCGGTAGGGCAGTTCGAGCGGATTCACACGTCCCAGCCAGTGGGCTCCCAACTGCATATCAATCAGCAGATACATGGGGCGGTCGTAGGGAAATTGTTCAGGCCCCATCTCGGGCTGACGACGATAGGTGAACGTGCTACGGTGGTTGATGAAGAAGCACAAGCTGTCTTCATAGAGCTCCACGCTATAAACATTCCATTTCCCCTTCCGGATGGGAGCTGTGATGCCCCAGGGCTGGCTCTTGCGTCGCAGGGTGTCATACTCCGTGGTATAGGAGTGAACGGTTTGGTAGGCGATGGAGTCGTAGTTCAGACGCTCCATGATGTCAATCTCGCCATCGTGCGGCCAACGTCCCTCGGGCAGCAGCCAGGCTGCGGGCCAAGCACCCATGGCGTCGTCCATGCGAAGCCGGATGTCAATTCTTCCGCGCTCGAAGTACACCTTTCCGCGGGTATATACGCCGCCTGTCAGGAAGCGGGCTGTATCGTCCGGCAGGTAGTCGTTGGTAAGGCCATAGAGCGTGAGCCGTCCGCGGCGTACGTTAAATAGACGGTCGTCGGTGCTCATGTATTTGTTCCATTCTGAAGGATTCGGGAAGCGCGGAATGCGTGTCCACTCATCCGAAAGCTGGTGACCGTTGAACTCATCATGCCACACGAGTTCCCATCCTTTCCGTGCGGCCGGATTGCATGCCTGAAGAAGCAATGTTGTTGCAACAAGAAGCAGACAGGCCATCTTCCCGTGCTGGTGTTTGACTATCATAGACGTTCGTTTTTGCTATTCCGATGCGATTGTCGCGACAAAAATAAGCATAATACCGCGCAAATCCAAGGGGGAAAGCTCTTTTCTGCCATCGTTTTTCATCTGTTTTCGTCCGATGCGAGGTTGCGTTTCCCTTGCTAAAGTGTTAAAATGCCGCCAGTTGCCCAAGATTTCTCATCCGATGGCTGGACATTTATCGGAAATCATCGTATTTTTGCCCCCAAAAAATGTAATAAGGAAGAACGCGTATGAAAAAAAGAGTCTTATTGTCAGTCGGCCTACTATTGTCAGCATTTGTTGGGGCACAAGATTTCACGGACTATAGCACGTACCTTTGGGGCGACCAAGGCGACGGCACCTACGCGAATCCCGTGCTGAATGCCGACTTCTCCGACCCCGATGTCATTCGAGTGGGGGAGAGGTTCTACATGGTGGCCTCGGACTTTCACTTCATGGGCATGCAGGTGCTGGAGTCCGACGATGGGGTAAACTGGCGTTACATCAGCCAGATTTATGACCGTATTGACGAGCCGGGCTGGAACGACAACCAGCATTACGGCGGCGGATCTTGGGCTCCCTCCATCCGCTATCACGACGGACGGTTCTACGTCTATTTCTGCACGCCTGACGAGGGTTTGTATATGACCTCGGCCACCACAGCCAAGGGACCGTGGGAGCCGTTGCATCTCGTCAAGCGTGTGGCGAAGTGGGAAGATTCCTGCCCCCTATGGGATGACGATGGTCAGGCCTATCTTGGGCGCAGCCAGTGGGGCGCAGGCCCCATCATCGTACATAAGATGTCGGCTGACGGAAGGCAGTTGCTTGACGATGGGGTGACGGTCTATAACGGTCCTGTGGCTGAGGGCACTAAATGGCTGAAGCGGAATGGCTGGTATTACCTTATCATCCCTGAGGGGGGCGTAGGTACGGGATGGCAGACGGTGCTTCGTGCCAAGGACATCTATGGCCCCTACGAGCGCCGGATTATGCTGGAACAAGGAACAACGGCCATCAACGGTCCTCACCAAGGTGCGCTGGTGGATGCTCCCGACGGCAGCTGGTGGTTCTACCATTTTCAGGACACCCCTGAGCTGGGGCGTGTGGTACACTTGCAGCCTGTCCGATGGCTGGACGAATGGCCGCTGATGGGTGTGGACTACGACGGTAATGGCATCGGAGAGCCTGTTCGCTCGTGGCAGAAACCTATTCCATCCATAGGCCGCTCCCTGCCGCAGGCTGATGATGACTTCTCCGGCTCCCTGGGGTTGCAATGGCAATGGAACCACAACCCACGCGACGACAGCTGGAGTCTGACGGAGCGTAAGGGCTTCCTGACGCTGCACGCCCTGCCTGCCGACAATCTGAAGGAGTGCCATAATATGCTCACGCAAAAATTGATGGGCTACGTTAGCAGCAGCACCACGCTGGTCGAAACTCACGGTAACTGCTTTGCGGGACTGGCATGCACGGGTCAGGTGTTCCACGGTGTGGGCATCACACACGAGGGAATTGTGGTGGAAGCAGATGGCAAACGGACGTTGGTACGGAAAGGGCGTTACAGACGTCTTTATCTCCGCGTCACGAACGACTGTATCCGCCACACCCATCAGTTCCTTTACAGCCTCGATGGCACCACGTTCCACCCTGCCGGAGAGCCCTTTACCCTGCGTGGCGGCTATTGGAAAGGTATCCGTCTGGGGCTCTTCTGCTATGGCGAGAGTGGCCGTGCCCGGTTTGACTACTTCACACGTGAGGCCTTCGTCAGCCCCGTTTCTGAGTGATTAACGTACCACGAAGTCGAACGTCTTGAGGTCCTTGTCGAGCGACGAGGTGCCGTAGAGAATCTGATAGCGTCCGGCGCGTGTGGCCAGTTCGTAGAGGTCGTTGTCGTAGTATTCGAAGGCCTCGCCGTCGAGGGTGATTTTAGCCGTCAGGGTCTCGCCAGGCTTCAGCACCAGCTTCTGGAATCCCTTCAGCGCCTTGATGGGTGCGCCGGGGTCGTCGAGGGCTTTCACATACACCTGTACGGTCTCTGTCCCCTCGCGTTTACCCGTATTCGTCACAGGTACCGTCAGCGTCACCTTGCCCGTTTTCTTCATCGAATTGGCCGACAACTTACCCTCGCCGACGGCAAAGGTGGTGTAGCTCATGCCGTAGCCGAAGGCATACTGGGGCACACCGGTGAAGTAGCGATAGGTGCGGTTCTTCATTGAGTAGTCGAGGAAGTCCGGCAGGTCGCCTGTCGAGCGATAGAAGGTGACAGGCAGCTTGCCGCCTGGGTTGTAGTCGCCGAAGAGCACCTCAGCCAAAGCTTTGGCGCCACCCTGGCCGGGATACCAAGCCTGCAACAGCGCGTCGTACTGCCCCTCGACGCTGCCGAAAGCAATAGCCGAGCCAGAGCAGTTGACGAAGATGACGGGCTTTCCCGTCTTATGCATGGCGCTGACGAGCATCTGTTGGACTTTGGGCAGTTCGATGTCGGACTTGTCGCCGCCCTCGCCCTCCATGCGGGCCGAGATGCCGCCGATAATGACGATGGCGTCGGCATTACCCACCTCGGCGGCAAGGTCGGTGAAGTCAGCCAGCTTGCGCTCGCAGATGTCGCCACGCAGCATGGCGAACTGTCCGTTGCCGTGCTTGTATTCGATGACGACGTCGTACGTCTTGCCAGCCACGACGGGGAATGACTTGTACTCGACCCTGCGACCGAAACCACCCCTGCGTCCGCTCGTAGCCTTGTTGTCCTCGACCACCTTGCCGTTCACCTTCAGCACGTAGCCGTTGTCGGTCGTGAGGGTGTACATCATGTCACCCGTGAACGTAGAGACATACTTGCCGCTGATGCGTGCGGAGAGCGTGTCGCGGTTGACACCCTGGGCGAAGCCCCATGCTCCGAAGGTGGAGAAGTTGAGGTCGTTGTAGAAGTCGGTCTTGGCAGGCCGTCCGGCCAGCTCGCGGTTGTTGAAGAACTCCACCTTCACGCCCTTGCCGTTGTTGAAATCGGGCAGGTGATGGACGGTGGCATATTCGTCGTTGAGCTCACAGGCCTTGTCGTAGATAATCGTGGCACCAGGCACGGCTGCCTTGATGCCGCTGAGTAGCGAGTGCTTGTGGTCATCGGTAGGCGTACCGCCGTAGTTGCCGTTGAGCATTGCCACGTCGTCGGCATTCGGACCGAGCACGGCCAGCGTCTTGATGCTTTTCGAGAGGGGCAGCACGCCACCCTTGTTCTCCAGCAGCACCATCGACTCACGGGCAGCCTGTGTGGCCAGGGCATCGTGCTCCTCGCTGCTGATGGCATCCGGGGAGATGTTTGCCCAGGGCAGCATCTCGGCAGGGTCGAACATACCCAGTTCGAAGCGTCCCATCAGCGTCTTGCGCAGATGCCCGTCGAGCTCGCTTTCCTCAATCAGGCCCTGCTTGAGTCCATCGGCGAGCGCCATGAACGCCTTGCCGCACTCCAGGTCGGTACCGCTGCGTACCGCATCGATGGAAGCCGATACCGGGCTGTCGTGAGTCTCGTGCTGGCCACGGTTGAAGAAGTTGTTGATGGCGTCGCAGTCGGTCAGGATGATGCCATCGTAGCCCCATTTCCGGCGCAGAATGTCTATCAACAGTTTGTCGCTGGCGCAGCAGGGGTCACCCTCGAAACGCTGGTAAGCACACATTACCTCGCGCACGTTGCCTTTCTTCACCAGCGCCTTGAAGGCAGGCAGATAGGTCTCCCAGAGGTCGCGGGCCGAGGGGTCGACGTTCATGGAGTGGCGCAGGGGCTCCGGACCGCTGTGGACGGCGTAGTGCTTTGCGCAGGCGTGGGTCTTGAAATAGCGGCTGTCGTTACCCTGCATGCCCAGCACGTTCTGTACGCCCAGCACGGCCATCAGGTAGGGGTCCTCGCCGTAAGTCTCCTGCCCGCGTCCCCATCGTGGGTCGCGGAAGATATTCACGTTCGGACACCAGAAGGTGAGCTCGGGGTTGCCCGGATAGTAGGTCACGCCCTGCGGCACGTTGAAGATGTTGTGGTCCGAGCGGTTCCAGTTGGCACGAGCCTCGTCGCTGACTTGCGAGAATACGTCATATACCAGCTGTGGATTGAAGGCAGCCGCCATGCCGATGGGCTGGGGATAGACCGTATAGCCGTCCTGACGAACGCCGTGACAGGCCTCGCTCCACCAGTTGTAGCTGGGGACGCCCAGGCGGTCCACTGAGGCCGACTTGTTCATCATCAGCCCCACCTTCTCATCGGGCGTGAGCATGGACAGCAGATTCTCCACACGTTTCTTGTTGGAGAGCTTTGTGTTCTGGAACGGATACTGCACCTGCTGCGACTCACATGCGGTCAGAAGGACGATAAAAGCAAAAAGAACAATCTTTTTCATAGTTCAGAAAGAATTATATTAGGGTTTTTAATTATGGGCACAAATTAAGAGGTTTTTTTCCGTATTTCCTAATTTTCGGGCCGCTTTTTTGGTTTTCTTTCGTCGCAACGTCTTTTTTTGTCATCATAGCCCCTTATTCTGTTAGCGTAGCCCCTTATTCTGTCGGCGCAGCCCCCTATTCTGTTAGCGTAGCCCCCTATTCTGTCAAAGTCAGCGTCCTCTTCTGAGAATGTTAAAAAAACGGCCCGCAAACCACATTTTTCAGGTAAAATCTCTTTTATTTCGGGAAAAAATTGTATTTTTGCATGTTCGTTCTAATCTACGTAATCATGAAAAAACAGTTGTTAATTCTGACGTATGCATCAGCCTGCCTGCTCTGTCTGCAGGCTCAGGATGCGCAGACCACACAGGGCTACACCCTCCCGAAGGGCAAGGAAATCTACATCCCTGAAGAGCTTCGCGACAACGACTTCACCAGTCGCGAATCGCAATGGAGCTACTACCGCATGGCCTGCACGCCCAATGTGGTCTGCTTCTGGGAAAAGGGGTTCGGGGAGGACCTCAGCAAAGCCCCCGACCTCGACGGACATCCCATGACCGTTGACCTCGACAACCTCCTCTGCCGCGTGGAGTACTTCTACAACGTGTATCGCGATATGATGGGCTTCCTCAAGCCCGACAGCAAGGCCCATAGGTACCGCATGATGGTGATGCTCAACTACTCCCTTGAGGGTACGGCCTATGGCGGCTGCTACGACGACGTGATAGGCGCACTCTGGATAGCCCCCAACCGCATCCAGGACAAGACGCTCAACTGCATCGCCCACGAACTGGGCCACTCGTTCCAGACGCAGATTTCACTCGACGGCCATGGCGGAGGGGGAGGTGGCATCATGGAGACCAGCGCACAGTGGATGCTCTGGCAGGTAAACCCCCGTTGGACGACGGACGAAAACTACCATTGGGAGGCCTACAAGAAGGACATCCACCTCAGCCTGTTCCATTTTAAGAACATGTATCACGCGCCGTTCGTGCTTGAGTACTGGGGCTATCTGCACGGGCTCACCTACATGGCCGATATGTTCCGCGGAGGCCGACGAGGGGAGGACTTCACCCAGACCTATATGCGGATGTATGACGTCGATGTGGATAAGATGGGCGACGAGCTGCTGGACTGCTACAGCCGGCTTATCACCTTTGACTTCCCCGACAAGCGCAACGAGAGTGTGCGCTACTCGTGCGAACTGCTGAGCGAAATGAAGGATACCCTTGGCGGATGGAAGACGCCCGTCAACGTGCCTGAGACGTACGGCTTCAACGTCGACGAAATCGCCCTCCCGGCAGCCGGCAAGAGTGTCAAGGTGCACTTCCAGGGGCTTTCAAAAAAAGACAACATCGGCTATCGCTACGGCCTGGTGGCTGTGGACAACAACAATAACCCGACATACCTTGGCGCCAATTCGGCATTCAAGAAGACGCTCACCTACACCAATCCGGGCAACATCAAGAAGCTCTACCTGGTCGTCGTGGGCTGCCCCACCAAGGAGTACAAACCCGCCCCGTTCAGATGGGGACGGCAACGCGATGCTGTGCAGGACGACGAAGGGCCTGCCCGGTATCCTTACATGATAAAATTCGGATAATCACTACATGACAAATAACAATCCCAAATCCACAGAAGCTATGATGAAGATATTGATAATCGGCGGAACGGGCACCATCAGCAGCGCCATCACCCGCCAGCTCGCCGGGAGCGGCCACGAGCTGTGGCTGCTGAACCGCGGAAACCGCAGGAACGAGGTGCCGCAGGGCGTCAGACAGGTCGTCTGCGATATTAACGACGAGGCAGAAGTGCTGCGTCAGGTGGGCAGCGAACAGTTCGATGCCGTCTGCGAGTTCATCGGCTTCGTGCCGTCGGAGGTGGAGCGCGACATCCGTCTTTTCCGCGGGCGTACGCGCCAGTACGTTTACATTTCGTCGGCCTCGGCTTATGCAAAGCCTGCTGCCAGTTACGTCATCACCGAGGGTACGTCGCTCGTCAATCCCCATTGGCAATACTCGCGCAACAAGATTGCCTGCGAAGACCTGCTGATGAAGGCCTATCGCGAAAGCGGCTTTCCCGTCACTATCGTCCGCCCCAGCCACACGTACTGCGAGCGCAGCGTGCCCGTCAGCATCCACGGGCCCAAGGGCAGCTGGCAGGTGCTGCGCCGTATGCTCGACGGTAAGCGCGTGCTGGTGCAGGGCGACGGTTCGTCACTATGGACGATGACGTGGAACGAGGATTTCGCCCGCGGCTTCATCGGCCTCCTGGGCAACCCCAAGGCCACGGGCGAAGCCTTCCAGATCATGAGCGACGAGTCGCTGACCTGGAACCAAATCTACCAGAGCATAGCCGCCGCCCTCGGCGTAGAGTTCAAACCCTACTATGTCGCCTCGGATTTCCTGGCAGCAGTCTCGCCTAAGGAATGGGATTTCGAGGGCAATCTGTTGGGGGACAAGAGTGTCTCGGTCGTCTTTGACTGCACAAAGCTGAAGCGTGCCGTGCCCGGGTTCCAGGCCACCATCCGCTACGACGAGGGTGTGCGCCGCTGCATCGCCCACATACTCGCTCATCCTGAGCTGCAGAAGGAAGACCCCGACTTCGACCGCTGGTGCGACAGGGTCATCGAGGCACAGGAGTGTGCCCGTCGAAACCTTTCGCCACAGCATGAATGACTAAACGAAACGACAGTTATAGAATGAAACGAAGACTTTTGCTGCTTTTTTTGCTGATGCCGGCAGTCGTATTCATCTGTGCAGGAGATGACCTGACGCGCGAGGTGGAGGCGGATACCGTGCGCTTCCCCGTGCCCGTCATTGACGAGGACTGGAATCTGGTGTGGATGCCTCACAACTGCTCGGACCACAACGTGTATGTCTATAAGGACAAACTCTATGACGAGCTGTTCACCCGTACGCTGGGCTGGAACGGCGGCGACGGCGTGCAGACGATACAGCTGCCTGGCGGATACCTCTTCTGGTCCTTCAACGACAGCTTCTACGGCAGGGTAAACGCCAGCACCCGAGCCCGCTCCAACTGCAACTTCCCCCGCAACACCATCATGGTGCAGACACCTGACGAGACGGGATTTCCAGGCGACAAAAGTACCAACCTCGTGTGGCTTGCCGACTATGTGAACACAACGAACCCTTCGTCGTCGCGCTATTACAACGCCCGCACCCATATCCGTCACCCGAAAGGGGAGAAGACGGCCTCGCAGATTGCCGCAGGCGACATCGACCAGCAGTACCTCTACTGGGCTGGCGACGGCACCGTCGTCGACGGGCAGCTGCAGGTGCTCTGGGCGGGTGTCTACAACGGCACGCAGAACCTCATGCGCAGCGACAACCGCGCCCTGGCCATCTACAGCCTCGAGGGCACGCCAGGCGACGACACCTATCTGAGCCTCATCTCGGTAGACCATCATTTCTTCGAGAAAGACCCCATCGGCTATGGTCAGACTCTCTGGGAGGACGAGGACGGACACACCTACCTCTATGCCTGCAACCAGTTCAAGAAGAACGAGGGCGACCTGCTGAACACCTCCAGCCCCGTTGTGGCGCGTTCGAAGACGTACGACCTGCGGAGCGGATGGGAATACTACATAGCCGATGCCAAGGGCGAATTCCATTGGCAGGATACCTATCCTACCGAAGAGGAGGTCAACCGATCGGCCATCAGCTCGCGCTCGGTCTCGACGGCGTGGGTTTTCAAGGAGGGCGACTGGTACTACATGACGGCGCAAGGGTATGTCTTCAGCAAGCAGGTTTACATCATGCGCAGCCGTCATCCGTGGGGGCCTTTCGAGCATTGCCATCAGCTCTGGACGCTGCCCTATGTGCTTGACAAGAAGGGCAAACGGACGTATCAGAACTTCTATATGCCCCATCTCCATCAGGGGCTTTCCCGCACGGGCGAGCTGGTGTTTTCCACCAATACCGATGCCGCCAACTGGAACGACAACTTCGACACGACGGGAAGCGCCGATTTCTACCGGCCCTTCTTCTTCCGCGTGTTCAACTGGCAGGCTCTGTTTGCCGACGACCCGGAAGACGAGAAAGAATGAAAAAAAGAGATTTGAATACTATGACTATGAAAAAGTTACATATATCCGCTCACTACCTGAAGGTTACGGCATTTCTTTCGTTCATCGGCCTGATTGTGGCATCGTGCTACAAGATTATCTGTACCTACGTACCTACGGAAGTTGAAGGGACAGAAACTTTTGAAGCTCGTCTGGTGGTGACCGACGATGGCTCATCGACGCAGAATTTTGTTACCGACTGGTCGGTAGCTGCCGTACGTGTGCCCGAGGGTTGGACGGTTGCCGTCCCCACAGGCTGCCATCAGCAGTACGCCGAGGAATGGGTTTACTATAGTGATGGCTCGAAGGTTGCCAGCAGACAGAACATGAAGTATAGCTCACACTTGTCTGATATCTATAATGTCGGTGCCCCCTTGAAGGGCTACAAATGGTGGGCATTCGTCACAAACCGTATGGTGCCGAAACACATGGCTTCGTGCTGGCGTAACGGCTGCGATAGTATTTCCATCACCTTTCTGATTACGCCGAACGGTGTGCCGGGCACCTATAAGATTGACTTCATGGCCGGCGACGAGGAGGACGAGCAGGGCGTCACGAAGTACGCAAGATATAGCGAAGCAAAGGGCACGCGCTTGTTCCACGCCTCTACCGTCTCGTCTTTCTCTGAAGGAAAGAAACCCGACAATGCTGCCCCCGGCCTCACGCGTACGGTTGTGGTGAAAGAGTCATCGGGCATCCAGCCTCCCGTCAGCATCGGGGATTTGTCGCGTCGCAATCCCGAAGCCATATTTGACTTGGATGGACGGCTCCTGCGCATCGGCACATCTACCGAAGGACTTCCCCCCGGCATATATATCATAAATGGTGAGAAACGAACGGTCAGGTAAGTAAGGAGTGATTCTCTTTTGATTACAATATCGGCAGGATGTGCTTCCACACGAGGTTGAGCTCGCTCTGCATGTCGCCCACGTTAGAGGTGATAGCAACAACGGCGTTATTGTCGGGCACGACGATGATGTACTGCCCCATGGCTCCGTCGGCACGGAAGCAGTTGTAGCGGCAGCGCCACATCTGATAGCCGTATCCCTGCTTCCAATCGCTCGTCTTGGCCTCTTCGGCGTTATCGGTTTCGGGGTTGAAGTTCTCCACCTGCTTCTTCGACATTTCCGCAATCCACTCGGCAGGGACGACCTGCCTGCCGTTCCACTTGCCTTTTTGGAGAATCAACTGGCCCATCTTCGCCAGGTCCTCGGTCTTCAGATAGAGTCCCCAACCGCCGCAGTTGATGCCCTGTGGGCTCTCGTCCCAATGAGGCTTGTCGATGTGCAGGGGCTCAAAGAGCCGCGTGTTCAGATAGTCCACCACCTTTTCACCAGTCACCTTTTGCACGATGGCTGAGAGCACGTAGGTGCCCATGCTGTTGTAGAGAAAATGGGTGTCTGGCTTATGTTTGACGGGATGTGCCAGGAAGGCCGTTACCCAGTCCACATCCGGATTGTTGCGAAAGCCCGAGGGCTCAGAATCATGACCGCACGACATGGTGAGCAGGTCGCGCACGGTCATTGCCTTCAGGTTGTCGCTTACCTCAGCAGGCAACTTGTCAGGGAAGAAGCTGATGACCTTATCCGTTAGCTTCAGCTTCCCTTCGCTGATGGCAATCCCTACTGCGGTAGAGGTGAACGTCTTGCTTACCGAGTGGAGCACATGCGGCACGTCCTCCTTGCCTTGGCTCTGCCAATGGCTGTATATAACTTTGCCGTCCTTTACCAGCATAGTACTATGTACGTCCAGCTTTTTGTCGGCAGCCTCCTGGAAGAAATTGCTCATGGCAGCATTCACTTTCTCAGAGGTTTCCGCACGGGGCAGGTCAACGACGTCAGTCGTTTGCTTCCCGTTGTTCTTACATGCCGTCAGCGCCAGCAGCATCAAAACGGCTAAAACAGTCTTTTTCATTGTAATCTTTTTTATAATGAGCGTTTAATGGAATTGGACGCAGACGGCCTTGCTGACAGGGATATCCTGATGCGTGTCGGTCAGAAGACCCGTCTGCATGTCGCGGCGGAAGACCTGAATCTTATCGCTATCGCGCACGCAGCAGAGCAGGAACCGTCCGTTAGGCGTGATGTTGAACTGGCGCGGATGGGCACCTGTAGGCTGATAGCCGATGCGCGTGAGCTGTCCTGTCGTTTTATCGACGGAGAAGATGGCGATACTCTCGTCCTTCAGGCGGTTGCTCGAATAGAGGAATCGGCCGTCAGGGCTCAGGTGGATATCCGCTCCTCCGCGTGCTCCCACGCTGTCGGAGACAATCTCCTGGAGCTTCTTCAGCCTGCCATGTGCATAGCGGAATACTGTCACGTTGCCAGACAGCTCGCTCATCAGGAAGGAAAAGCGTCCGTCTTTGCTGAAAATCAGATGGCGCGGCCCGGAGTCGGCACTCACCTCTGCCGCAATTCCGTTTGCAGCCACGTTCTGCCCCGTCAGGCGGTAGGAGAGAATCCTGTCGGCGCTGAAATCCGTCGCGAGCACATACCTGCCGTCGGGTGTAAAGCAGGCACAATGTACGTGGGGAACTTCCTGACGCGTGAGATCTGGCCCTCCTGTCGTTCCGAGAAATCGTGTTTGAAGTTCGGCTTTCGTGCCTTCCTGGCTCAGTTGGAATACGCTCATTGAGCCGCCAGAATAGTTAGCTGTGAGGGCAATCTGGTTGCTGACAGCCACATAGCAAGGGTCAGCCCCTTCAGTATGTGCGGTATCCAGGAGGCGCATGCTGCCGTCGCGGCTCAGGCTGACGATGTTCAGCGAGGCGCTTGCGTCGCCCGTCTCGCTGACGGCATACACCAGTTTTCCGTCGCGCGATAGAGTCAGGTACGACGGATTCCTCATCGCCAGCGAGTCCAACACCTCCGCCTCGCCCGTTAGTTGGTTGAAGCGATAGGAGTAGATGCCCTTGCTGCCGCCATAGGTATAGGTTCCCACAAGCATCATCACTTTCTCCTGTGCCTGCGTCAGACAACAGCATTCCATCATCAGACTGAAGATTATCAGGCCTTTCTTTAGCCTCATAGTTCCTTTATTAGCGACATTCGATGATTAGTTCGTGCGGCCCGTATAGGCGTCCACACCCGAGTTGTTGAAGGGCTGGGCAAAAAACTTCTCGGCAGCCTTGTCAACCTCAGATGACCAGGGTTGCGGGCCTCCTGCGCTCTGGATTACCCATAGCCTCAGTTCCTTCTTATGCCAGTTGATGGAGCAGTTGGTGCCCCATGCGCCTCCATGTCCGAACCAGGCATCTTCGTTGTCCTCCACAGGTGCCGACAAACCGAGCGAGTAACCGCCCAAACCTTCGGGACGGGTGGAGCGTGCCAGAATGTTCTTCACCGTTTCCTCCTTGAGGATGCGCACTCCGTTGTCGCTCACGCCCAGATTCATCAGCATCTTGTAGAATTTCAGCTGGTCGTTGGCTGTGGTCCAAAGTCCTGCACCAGCCGAGGGGAACACATGCGAGTCGTTGTAGGGTCGTTGCTCCCAGTCCATCTCCTCGCGCCACACGGCAGGAGCGTCTTTCTTGTATTCGTAGAGCTCAATCTTCTTTTTCAGCTGCTTATCTGTAGGCCAGAACCACGTTGACTTCATGCCCAGCGGGTCAAGTACCTCCTGCTTGAGGTATTGTTCCCACTTCATGCCTGTGATGACCTCGACGATGGCAGCTCCGATGTCGATGCCCGTGTTGGAGTAGGTCTCGCGGGTGCCGGGCTCGAAGAGCAGTGGGGAGGCGGCTGCGATGGAGGCCGTCTGACGGAGAGGCGCTCCGCCTGACCATCCGCCTCCGCGGACGTCGCTACGTTTGGCGCTGATTTCGAAGGGGAATCCTCCCGTGTGGTTGAGCACCATGCGGACGGTCAGTATGTTCTTGGCCTTGTGGAGTGTCTTGACACCGTCCTTTTCGCTGTCCAGCACCCATAGTTCTTTGAACTCAGGCAGGTATTTCGCGACGGGGTCGTCGAGTGAAAGGCGTCCTTCCTCTACCAGTTTAGCTATTGTCACGCCGCAGAAGCCTTTTGTCTGCGAGCATTGCATGAAGACGTTGTCCATGCGGATGGGACGCTTGGCTGCCACATCGGCATAACCGATGCAGCACGTCTCCTGGACACCATCCTTGTAGAATACGCTGATGGCTCCCGCCAACTGTCCGCTGTTGACATAGGGTTGCAATACTTCTTGTGCATAATGTGTCTTTGAGTCTTTCGGCCCTGTTTTTGCTGTCGCCGTCAGGCAGAATATGGCGGCCAGCAGGATGAGCATTTTTTTCATACGATTGTCATTTTAAAGTTTATTTTAGGGACGACGTGTGTGGCACGGCTTCCGTCGGCAAAGATACAAACGGGTTACCAAAAAAACAAATCTTGGGGCAGGAAAAGGCCGTTTTTACAAAAAAAAGACCAAAGAGCTTGTGAACCACTAATTTTTCCTGTTTCTGGTTTTATTAGTGGATATTCAATCAGACAAAATGTTCAAGCGGGTAGTTTATGGTTATCCTCACTAAATCAATATGACTTAACGCATAGTGCTTTATAATGGCAGCTTTGAAAAAAGTAGAGACCAACGTTATAGTGGACACACCATTCGTCCAGTTGTCGGATGAGGCTACGCCACCATTCTCACGTCGTTGTAGGTAGCGCTATCAAGGGACTTATGGAATATATCGGTAAAGCGGACGCTTTCGTCCGCTTTCCTTATTTTGATTTAGGGGTATTCTTGCGGATAATCATATTCTAAAATCATTATTGGTAAAACTCAAATTGTTTTTTTTACCCTCGTTGTTTTGCTCGTTTGTCTTTTTTCGTTATCTTTGCGCCAAATAATGAATAGCGGGATACCGCCCATACTTCGTGAATAGAAAAAGTGACGGATGATTTTTGAAGTATGAGTGTTGAAGCCTGAAGTATGGTGTCTTGAAGTCAAATGAACGTATAAATAAACGAATAATGCTAACATTCCATTCCTACAGAGGGTCGTGCGACGACCCGTGTATAGTCCTTGTGAAAGTGAAGCGAGGGGTGCTAATGCTCTGCTTGCTTGTAATGTGTATCTCTGTCGTGCATGCCGACGATGCTCCGCTGCGGCTTGCTGTGGCAGGCGTCACTCATGGCCATCTGGGCGAGGTGGTGCGCCGCATTCGTCGTGGCGACTTCGAGATTGTGGGCGTGGCCGAGCCGCGCAGCGAATACCGCACCAAGAACGACCTTACGGGCCGTCTCGCTCCCAATCTGTTCTATGCCGACCTCGGCCAGATGCTTGACGAGACACACCCTGAAGTGGTGGTGGCCTATGGCAGCATCTACGACCATCTGGCCGTTGTGGAGGCCTGTGCGCCGAGGGGCATCCATGTGATGGTGGAGAAGCCGCTGGCCGTCAACAACAGGGATGCTCGTCGCATCGCACGACTGGCCGAGAAGTACGGCATCAAGGTGCTTACCAACTATGAGACCACGTGGTATAGCACCAATCAGCATGCTCGTCGCCTTATAGAAGAGGGAAAGATTGGTACTCCCCTGCGCATTAATATATACGACGGCCATCAAGGCCCGAAGGAGATAGGCTGCAGCCCCATGTTCCTCGAATGGCTTACCGACCCTGTGCTGAACGGTGGGGGAGCGGTGGTCGATTTCGGCTGCTATGGCGCCAACCTTGCCACATGGCTCCTGAATGGCCAGGAACCCCTCAGCGTCTATGCCGTGCTGGCACAGCGTAAACCCGATGTCTATCCCCGTGTGGACGATGATGCCACCATAGTCGTGGAGTATCCTGGCTGCACGGTACAGATTATGGCTTCGTGGTGTTGGCCGACAAACCGCAAGGACATGTACGTTTATGGCATAAAAGGTAGCGTGTTCCAGCTCACGCCAACCCGCATGGAGACTCGTATCAACGGACACGACAGCGGCGTCTTCGATGCTCCTGAGCTAGAGGCTCCCTACAACGATTCGTTCCGTTTCCTGCGTGCTGTGCTACGGGGCGAGATTACTCTGCCACCCTACGACCTCAGCTCACTCGAAAACAACCTGATGGTGGTGCGTATCCTCGATGCTGCCCGTCGAAGTGCCCGCACAGGAAAGCCCGTGAAATTCTGAATAATGAAGGAAGGAAAAAGTAAATATTGACTGCGTCTAATCTTGTGGCGACTCGGCATGGAGTGTGTAAGCGCATGTCTGCTTTCGCTTCTCGAAGATTTTCGTGATGTTTAACTCGTGAGTCATTCACGAGTTTTTTTGACCTTGTAAATTTTTATGGCGATGCGGACGAGGAGTGCGAGGGCGAAAAGGACATGGGGTAGCGTGACAGTTGGCTGCCAAGCACACGAGGCAACATAGAGGAGTATGACGGCCGCATAGAGGGGATAGACCTTGGGGTACCACTTGCGGCGGCGAAAACAAAGCCAGAGCAGGAAGGGTAGGGGGTTGAAGAGAAGTAAATTCCAGTTATGCGCGGCACCTACCATGTGGGAGAGACAACTGAGGTAGAAGATGAAAAGTCCGACAAGGGTCTGAAAAGCGAGGATGAGAGCGTCAAAAAGGCTCATTCGACCTGTCGACCTGTTGACCTGTTGACCCGTTGACCTGTTGACTTGTTGACCTGTTGACCTCTTGAACTCCAGGAGGCTAACGACGACGGCAATGCCGAGGAGGAGACTGAAGATAACGGTGGGCGTGAAGGGATTATGGGGATAGGTAAGGGTATGGGCAACAAGTTGTGTGGGCTCGTCTTGCAGGAAAGGGCGATTGTCTATTGGTCTGTCAGTCTTACTGTGTATAGTGGCCTGAGTGATGACGGGCTCGATGAGCATGGGGGCGAGCTTGTCTTCGAGCTGGCCCTTCTCTTCGCCTGTGGAACCGAGGATAGTGCTCCAGAACAGCCCTGTCCACGGGCGTCTGGCGCTGACGTGCCAGACGAAGTTGCGGTAGGTGCCCGTGCAGCCTTCGGTGAGGCCGCTCCAGACAATTTGCTCGTCTTTCATGACGCGCTCTAAGGCGTAGAAGCACATCGATGAGCAGTTGGTGTGGAGGAAGTTGTACTGGCGGTAGCGGGGCGAGGCGTTCTCGCCATCGAGGATTTGCCAAAGGGCGCGCGTCTGCTCAACGCTGATATTGATGGGGTAGTCCACGACACCACGTCCATCGCGCACGTATTCCTCGAGGAAGGCTTCGGTTTTGACGGACGAATAACGTCCGGCTCCTTTGCCGCGGAACATGGCGATGCGGTTAGCCAGATTGTCATCGAGGGCATAGGTGAAGGTGACGTCAAGCCCGCGAGAGGGACATTGGAGACGCAGGGCACAATGGCCGAAGCCGGAGTAGAAGGTGCGGCCAGGCTGGCAGATGAGCAGGCTCGTAGTGAGGTCGGTGGGCGGCACGAAGACATCGGTATGCTGGGCCAGCAGAAACGAAAAATGGAAAACAAAAAAAGAAAAGTAGAGGAAACGGCGTCTCATGGGCATAGCCAAAAAGATCAACGAGTCAACGTTTTAGGTCAACGAGTCAACAAGTCAACAGGTCAACACGTTGGGTACGGACTTGTTGTCTTGTCAACCCGTTGACCTGTTGCCCCGTTGACTCGTTGACGGCAATTTTACTTCATGTAGATTTTTTTGCCGTTACGGATGGCGATGCCCTTGTATGTCTGGCTGACGGGCTGGCCGAGGATGTTGTAGATGGGGCTGTTTTCGACATCGGCCTTGGTGTTGCGGATATTGGTACTGCCCTCGAACTTCGGCAGAGCTTCACCTACCTTACGGAAGATAGCGTAGACGTAGGCGTCGGGTGTGTCGCTCATGTATTGGGGGAATTCCAAATAGACATCGTCGCGCGAGGGACCGTCGCTGGAGTGGCCGTCCTGCGGATGCTCGGCGTTATTGACGCTGATTTTGACGCCTTCTTTGTCGATGCCCGTGTAGTCGAAGTCGAATGTGAAGCCTTCGGCTGCGCTTTCGCCATGAATAACAGCATAGCAGTCGTCCTCGGTGTAGATACCGTCTTCCTTCACCTTGTTGGAGAGGCAGACAAACTCATAACCTGCCTCGGGCTGAGCCAGAATGAGCACTTCGAAGAGTCCAATGTGGCCTGAGCAGCCGATATAGTCGGCGCCATCGCTGTTCTCGCCACCGACCCATTTCATGAAAGCGGTTTCGTCCCAGTCCTCAGACTGATCGTACACATAACCGGCGTCCTCTTCGCTCTTGGGGTTGACGTAAACAACGCCAGCACCCTCGGGGGCAGCTGCGACTTCGACGTAGAGAGCCTTGAACGGCGTGGCATCAGCGCCGCTGATGGCTGCCACAAGTACTACGATGAGAGATAAAAAATTTTTCATACGCATTTTTATTAAATTGGTTAATACTGATGTTACTTGTATATTTATAAATTTGGTTGCAAAATTACACGTTTTTATGACAATAGACAAAGCAAATGGAAGAAAAATGTGTTTTTTGTGTCTTTTTTTGTCATTATTGATTTTTTAGAAGCCAAGTGCGATACCGAAGTTGAACACACGCTGGTTCATGTATGCATCGCCTGCGGTATTGGTGGAGATCTCAGGATCCTGCTGGTATTTCTCGTAGTTGGTCCACGTGAACAGGTTATAGGCGTTCATGTAGAGTCTGGCTGAATCAAGAAACTTGGGCAGGGCCTTGTGCGGTAGCAGATAGCTGAGGTCGATGGTCTTCAGACGGACGTACATCGCGTCGACGAGCCAGAAGTCGGACATGAAGGCCTCGGCGGAGTTGACGGTTGCGGGGTTGGATGTCAGACGAGGGAAGTTGATAGTCTCACCAGCCTGATAGCGTTCAAGCGTCCAGCGTTGTTGGTGTAAGGGCTGAAATTGGCTCTTGAACGGCTCGATGCCCGTACCCACGACGGAGAAACTGTAGTTGAACGAGCCTTGAAAGAGGATGCTCAGCGTCAGTCCCTTCCACGAACCGCCGAGAGTCCAGCCGAGCGTGGTGTTGGGGAGGTTGGGCATGCCGATGGCGCGCTTGTCGTAGTCGTCGATGATGCCGTCGTCGTTGAGGTCGCGGTATTTCAGGTCGCCCGCCTGCACGGGGATATCGCTCACGGGTACGGCGGGGGCGTTTTCCGTGTTGTTCTCAATGGCGGCAATCTCGTCGGTTGTATAGTAGCCGTCCCAAACGTAGCCGAAGGGCTGACCGATGGGATGTCCCGTCTTCGTCAGCCACGGGAAGCGCTGCTGGGCTTCCTGCTGGAAGAGGATCTTGTTCTTGGCATAGGAAAAGACGAAATTGGTGTTGAAGCCCCAGTCGCCCTGATTCTTGCGGTAGCCGATCTGGCCGTCGAAGCCCTGATTTTGGGTGCGGGCGACGTTGACGGGTGAGGTGCTGATGCCGATGAGCATGGGGATGTCCCCGCGATAGACCAGTTGGTCGTAGCGGTAGTCGTAGAAATAGTCAAACGTGAGTGAGAGGCTGTTCCACATGTTAAGGTCGATACCGACGTCGAACTTGCGGGCTTTCTCCCAGGTGACGTCGTCGTTGCCAAGAGCCCCTTCGCGGTAGCCTGTCCAGTTCATGGCACGGTCGCCGAAGTAGTAGGTGTTGCCCACCTCATAGATTTGGTTGTAGAGGTAGCGGTCGCCCATGGCCACGTCAGAGCCGACGAGACCGAACGACGAGCGGACCTTCAGGTGGTCGACGTTCTTTTCGAATGCGCTTTTGAACCAGGGTTCCTCGCTGATGACCCAGCCTGCACCAACGGCAGGGAAGAAACCGTAGCGATGGCCGGCAGCAAAGCGGTCAGAGCCGTTATAGGCTGCGTTAATGTCGAGGAGGTACTTGTTGTTGTACTTGTAGCCCAGCTTTAGCGTCATCCCCATGAACTTTTCGGGGACTTTCTGACCGAAGTTCTCATTGGTCGTACTCTCACGGTTGAAGAGTAGCATTGAGGTCACGTCGTGGATGCCGTCGAACACACGGGCATAGTTGAGGAAGGCCTGCAGGTTGAGGTCCTTACGGGCAGTATTGGTGCCTGCTGTGACGGCGTATGAGCCATTGGTGTAGACGTGGTCGGGGTTGATGTTGTAGTACCCGCCGCCCTGGCCGTTGGAGTTGAAGTGGTAGGTGGGGAACTCGCTGCGCCAGACGCTGCGCCAGTTCTCATCGATGGTGGAGTAGGCTACACGCAGGTTGGACGAGAGACCTTTGGTGATGAAGTCCATCTTCCAGTTGACGTTGTAGAGCAGGTTGTTGTCATTACGGCGTGTGCGGCTGTAACCCTGGTTGGCCAGGCGGGCATTGAGTGTCGGACGACGCCCTGAGGTGTCGTAGAGGTAGGCCCACGACCCATTGGGGTTGATGACGGGGGCAGAGTAGGGGTGCATCTCCTCCCAGTTGTAGATCTGGCCTGTGGCGTTCAGGCCGTACGGCTCGTTGATGTTCATGAATCGCGAAGTGATGTCGAGCCGCATGGTGAAGTCCTTGGTTACCTGGAAGTCGATGTTCGAGCGGTAGTTGAAACGGCGGTAGAGGTAGTTGGAGTTGACGTCGGTATTGATGGCACCGAAATCGCGCACAAGGCCGTTCTGCAGGAAATAACCCACGGAAACGAAGTACTTCAGCACATCCGTGCCGCCCGAGACATCCACGTTGGCATTGGTCTGCTGGGCGGTTTTCTTGAAGATTTCGTTGTACCAGTTGACGTCAGGATGGCCGTAGGGGTCGTCGCCCGTGCGGAAGTGCTCCAAATCCACATCGGTGAAGGCGGGCTGCATGCCGTCGTTGGCATATGCCTCGTTCACCAGCTGGGCTGTCTCGTACGAGCCGAGGAAGCGTGGAGTGCGGACAGGCGTCTGCATGCCCGCCTCCTGACGGACGTTAATGCGGGGATGGCCGTCCTCGCCACGGCGCGTCTTCACGACCAATACGCCGTTGGCGCCCTTGATGCCGTAGATGGCCGTAGTCGAGGCGTCCTTCAGGATGGAGACGCTCTCAATTTCGTTTACATTGATCTGGGCGAGTTGCTCGTAGGTGTACTCCACGTCGTCCACGATGATGAGCGGGTGGTTGCCGGCGGAGTTCAGAGAGCTGACGCCGCGGATGAAGAAGTCTGAGGCATCCTTGCCCGGCTGTCCGTTTCGCTGCTGCGAGAAGAAACCCGGCAGACGGCCCACGAGTGTGTTCTGTACACTGCTGACAGGTACTTTCTGGAGTTCCCTACCACCGATGGCGCTTACGGCACCCGTCAGTGTGATGCGCTTTGCCTGTCCGTAGCCCACGACCACCACCTCGTCGATGCTGTTTTCGCCCGAGGTCATCACCACGTCCAGTACGCTCTCCCGGACGACCTCCTCGTGGGGGGCATAGCCTACGTAGGAGAATACCAGACGTTCGCCGTTCCGGGCGGCAATCTGATAGCGTCCGTCCACGTCAGTAATGGTGGCGGTCTGCGTGCTTTTCACCCTCACGGCAACGCCTATCAGGGGTTCACCGTCGTCGGCTGAGGTTACCACACCGCTCACGGTCTGACTCATTAGCAGACTGGCGTATGTGCCCAAGCACAGAAATAACAAAAAATATCTTTTCATATCGTCTTTTCTTTTCTGGTGGTTCGTATCTACAGTCCTCCATTCCCCATCTACCTCCAGTTGGGGTTTTGGACCATTCTGCTGTTCTTATTTACCTCTGTGTAGGGGATGGGGTAAAGATACATCTTGTCACTCCAGTCAACCTTTAGGATGTCGATGGGCGTGTAGACCACCTGCGAGGTGCCCTTGACCACCTGCATACCCTGTATGGGCTGGCTGAAGATATCCTCGGCCTCGCGCCAGCGGCGAATGTCGTAGTAGCGTTGCTCCTCAAAGGCCATCTCGATGCGGCGCTCGTTGTGTATCATCTCGCGCATCTGCTCACGCGTCATTGTGCGGTCGAGGCCGTAGAGTTTGTCGGTGCCAGGGTCAATGCCTGCACGATAGCGGACGGGGATGAGGTAGTTGATGATGTCGTCCAGATAGGCGTCGCGCTGGTCGCTCTCGTTGGCAGCCTCGGCAAAGTTCAGCAGCACCTCGGCAAAACGGAAGTAAATCCATAGTTCGTTGTGACTGCTGTACTCGGTGGCGGTCCTGAAGTCGTTCATGAATTTGCACATGTAGTAGCTTGTCTGGTTGTAGTGACCTGAGCCAGATGGGTTGTGGGCGCCACCCTGATAGGTGTCGAGCTGTGTGTTCAGCCATTGTGAGCCCTGATGGAGTACAATCATGTCGAGTCGGGGGTCGCGATTGTCGTAGGGGTGCTGTGGGTCGTAAGAATAGGCGCTCTGGCCGCGCGGCTTTCCATCCTTCATCCAGAAGGCATCTACAAAGTTCTGCGTCGGGTTTGTGCGCCCGTTGCCCAGCTTGTTGCCGGTGAAACCCAGCGGACCGTTGCTGCGCTCCACGGAGGTTCCGCTACCGTTGTTACGGAAGAAGATTAGTTCGCGGATGTTGCCTGTGTAATAGTTGACGAACACGCTCCGGTAGTCCTCAGGCAGCTGGAACTTATTCTTGTTCATCGACACGCGGGTACTGATAATGCCATACGTCTCGACGAATGCCTTGGCTTCCTCGGCTGCACGGGTCCAACGGGTGGGGTCGTAGTCCGTATAGCCTACGTAGGCGTTGCCCTGTTCGAGCGTCCTGCCGTTGAATAGTGGGCTTGCCGCATACAGCAGCACGCGGATCTTGAAAGCTAGGCAGGCCTGCTTAGTGGGCACATGGGCAAAGGCTACGGCATCGCGCATCGGGAGCGAGCGCAGCGAATCCTTGATTGCATCAAGTTCGTCCACGATGTAGTCCACGCACTCCTCGAAGGTGTTTCGCGGCAGCTCCAGGTTGTCGTTAATGTCAAATACCTTGTCGCCCACCAGGGGCACACCTCCGTAACGCTCCACAAGCTGGAAGTAGAAAAAAGCGCGCAGGAACCGCGCCTCGGACTTGTACGACGATCCCATGGGGCGCTCGCGTCCCACCACCTCTTTCCCGTCTTCGTCGAGGTAGGTTTCGGAGTTGGTATAACGGGTGTTAAAAGGCACACGATCGATGTTATTGATAAAGATGTTGCACTTGCGGATGGACTGGTACCACGTGCCCCAGTTCATGTCCGTGGTCACCTGACTGCTGGCGGTAAAGCGTCCCGTCTGCAGGCGTAGTACGTCGGGGTCGCTGTCCATATAGAGCGATACGGCATCGTCCGTAGCAGCATCGAGGAAATCATTGCCCACGCGATTATAGCCGTTGGGCAGCGTCGAATAGATGGCGTTCAGGAAACGCACGGCCTGTACACCCGCCGAGTCCGTCTCGGAAAAGACGTATTCCACCGTGTACTGGTCCACCGGCAAGCTTTCATAGTCGTCCGTACAGGCGAGGAGGAGAACCAACATCACGGCGGGCAGCAAACACGCCAGTCCGCGCATTTTCTTATTGACTTGTTTATTTGTTGACTTGTTGACTTGTTGAGCTTCGCTCTTCGTCCGTCGCGACTCGGCAGAGATTGTGCAAGCACATCTTTGCTCTCGCTGCTCCGTCCGTTGACTCATTGAATTTTCCATACTACTCATAGTCTTTTAGTAATTAAGTTTCACACCTGTCCACATGGCGCGTTGTAAGGGTGAACTGGTGAATGTCACCTCAGGATCGACTAGGTCGCAAGCAGAGAAGGTCAGCAGATTCTGCCCCTCGACGAAGATTTTCACGCGCAGGCCTCCCAGTTTGTCCTGACAGAACGTCTCAGGCAGGTTGTAAGCTAGCGACATATTTTTCAGACGGATGAAATTTCCGTTATGCATCCAAAGAGATGATCCGTAGCTTCCGCCGTAATTGTAGGTGTTCCCTCCAGCTGACAGACGGGGATAGATGGCTACGTCGGCCGTCTCAGGCGTCCAACGAGCCAGGATGTTCTGATAGGCTTGGCCATAGCTGTTCCCAATGGACTGGAAGCCTTCGACCAATGTGCGGTTGTTCACGTAGAGATCGCGGCCTGCGATGCCCTGCCATAGCATGGAGAACTCAAGACCTTTCCACTCGAGACCGAGGTCCACGCCGAAGAACTGTACGGGCTTGTCACCTCCGATGACTATGCGGTCCCATTCGTTGATAACGCCGTCGTTGTTCTGATCGATGTATTTCACGTCGCCAGGCTGGACGTTGTAACCTACCATGACGGGGTAATCATTCGCGATGTCGGCAGCGGAAAGGAAACCATCAGCTTGTAGGCCGAAAATTACGCCCTCGGGACGTCCTGTCTGACGCAGATAGTTGTAGGGCGTTTCCTGTTCGTCCATAAAGAGCAACTTTGTGTGGGTAAGGCTCCAGTTTCCGTTCACGTAATAATTTAACGTCCCTATGTGATCCTGCCACGACATCGTGACGTCCCAGCCCCAGCGGCGCGTACGGCCAATATTCTCATAGGGATAGTCTATGCCGAGGATGGCGATGCTTTTTCCACGCTGTTGCAGAAGGTCGAGATAGGTGTCGTAATAGAACTCTATGTTGGCGTTCAGGCGGTTGCGTGCGAAGGCCATGTCAAGTCCGAAGTTCATCTTGTTGGCCTTTTCATAGGAGATATAGGGGTTGGCCAATCCGTCCTCCGTCACCCAATAGCCGTTGCTGCGTTCGGAACCCAGCGGGTAGAGAGCCGTAAGGTTGGTCGAATAGGTCTGCCTCCAGATATAATAGCCTGAGTTGTCTACACCGTTGCCTGTGCGGCCTCCAGTGCCGTATAGTTTCAGACGGTCGACGTCTGTGGCACCCTCCATGAAAGGCTCCTTGCTGATGTCCCATCCCAGACCGATAGCGCCGAAGGTGCCCCATCGGTTGCCCGGGGCATAGCGGTTATAGTAGCTCTCGGTCAGCTTTGCCTGGATGAAGTATTTCTTCGCAAAACTATAGCCCACGCCCTCCATGATGTTCGAAGGGATCATAGGGAGGTCATAGTCGTCAATCTCGTGACGGGTGTCGCCCATGACCGTGGCGGCTACTCGATGGGGACCGAAGTCACGAAAGTAGTCGAAGGAGAGCTGTCCGTAGAGATTATGATAGTTCGAGACAGAGGTAAAACTGTTCGTCTGCGGCGATGGCGAGCCATACTGGATGTAAGCAGGATTCCCTTCGTCGTTCTTCGTGTACTGATAGACGGCATTCCGTTTCGTGCGGATGATGGCAGTACGAGTCTGAGAGGTCACGTTGCCCGTGAACTTGGCAGTAAGACCCTTGATGATATTTTTGAAATCGTACCTCAGGGTTCCTGTTGCCATGATATCGCGCGTGTTGTCGGCGATATAGCCGCTCTCCATTGTCTGAGAGACAAGGTTGTTCTGGAAGGTGTAGTTGCCGCCGAAAGAGCCGTTCTCGTTCCGGATGGGGTAGGCATTGTTGGGAGTCTGGAAGATAGTGAGCAGCAGGTCGCTATAGCCGCTTCCACTTCCGCCGGGCTGGTTGCCTTCGATGAGTCGTCCAATAGCTGAGAGCGAGGCGGTCAGATTATCTGTCACATTGATGTTCACCTTCGACGAAATCATGTAGCGGCCGTAGTTGAGGTTGGTGTTATAGCCATTGGCGCTATTGGTCTTGAACAGTCCCGCCTCGTTCATATATCCGAGGTTCACCACATATTGGGCCACCTTGTTGCCACCTGCCACGCCCAGATTATACGATTGGGTGGTGGAGTAGCTCTTCATCACCTCGTCCTCCCAGTAGATATTCGGATGGCTGAAGGGATCGCTGCCGTGAAGGTATTTCTGATAGTCGTCGTACGTGTATTCACCCGACTTGCCGTCGTTTTGCAACGCTTCGTTGAGCAAATAAGCATACTGCGAGGCGGAGAGAGGTTTCAGATGCTGGACACTCCCATGTATGCCGAATTTTCCTGTCAACGACAGGTGGAGCTTTCCTTCCGTCGGCTTCTTTGTAGTGATGATAAGCGCTCCGCGGGAACTCTTCATGCCGAGGAACATCGACGAGAGAGCGTCGCGTTCGAGGGTTATCGACTCAATGGCTTCAGGGTCGATGGCGACGAGATTGCGTTCCACGCCATCGATGATGATGACTGGCGACATGCTGCGCGAGGCATAGTTGAATCTCGTGTTGTCGCCGTACGAACCGGCTCCAAAGCCTGAGGGAATACTACCTATGAGGGCTCCTTCAGAGTTGGAGTTAAGGTTGGCTAGATGCGAGCCGCGATACTGCGACAGGTTGAAACCTGCCATGCGACCCTGCAGGGCTGTGAGAATGTCGGTAGAGAGGTATTTCTCTAAATCTTTTCCTTTAGCGGTCGATGAGGAGCCCAAAAAGTCTTCTCGCTCAATGGTCTCGCCGAAGGGTCCCGTCAGGTCGCTGTCAGTATCCACGAATCTGCCTAGGAGATGGATGACCCATCCCTCTGAAACTGGTTTCCCCACGCGTTGTTCCCTGGTGAGATAATTAGGGTGGTCAACTCGAATGACGTCGTCTGCCAAACAGGTGAGCGTAAAGAATCCGTCAGCATTTGTCGTCGTACTGGCTCCGTCCTTTACGGAAACGCGAGCGCCGCTTATAGGTTGGTTCTGCTGGTCGAGTATCTGTCCCGTGAGTGTCTGCGCTAATGCCGTAGCCGTCAAGAGAAGCTGAGCTATAAAGACTGCCGTAACGACGGGCAGCCGATGGGTTTTTCTTGGATTTTTCATCTTATTCGCATTCAAATCTGAAAACAAAGTTGTCTTTGACATCGGGCAAGGGAATGCCTTTTTGTTCAAAGTCGTCATCCGACTGCGTCACAGAGATGGTTCCGTCGGCGTTACAAAAAAAGTATTCAATATGTTCGATGGTCTCCTCAAAGGGGACGCCAAAGAAATCAACCGGCCACAACGTGATGTTGTATGTATCGCTATACGCATTTTCCCTAATCATGCGAGTTTTGTCGGTGCGGGCATCGATGGTATACCGATGTCCCTCGTAGGTGTAGGCTGTCCCCTGAAGGTAGACGTCAGCGGTGGCTGCGAGGGGGTTGTGGCCTGCAGAGCCTTTGAAGGTAAAGGTGATATAGTCGTCCTGCAGGCTGCTCATCGGCGATATTTTGTTGAAGTGGTCGCTGCAGTAGTCGACGGGCTCACCCTTGCCGCCTATGACCTCAAAACATTCAGGGCTGAAGAGTACTTTCTTATGATCGGTTCCTCCGCTGAAACCGTCGTCGGTGTGATTGACGAAGATTCCCGGATGGAACTTCAGGTTTTTGTCACCTACGTTTGCGCGGATATATATGGTGTAGGTGGGGAACTGGTTGTTGATGATGTCGAACTTATCATCGGTCTGGAATACAACCCAGTCCATATCGTCAAGCACGTTGGTGCCGACGCCGTATTCCTGAGTGAGACATTCGACCCACGTGCGGCCGCTACCGTTCTTGGGGAGTGACGTTGAGGGGATGACGGACATGGTGAGAATCTGATCATGGTCTCCCGACAGGTCGCATTTGTAGGTTACTTGTGCATTCTCGGCCACGCGCCAGCTCCTTGGTGCCAGGAAACCGACGACGAAGTTGACGCCATTGTGGTCTTCGTGACATTCGATATGTCCACGGAGGATGAAGGTGGCTTCGGTATTGGCCTTTGCCCAGAGGACTTCGTGGCCATTCTCGTCGATCTGAGTGACGATGAATTCGTCGATATACACGCAGCTTACGACGGCGGCGGCTATGATGGCGGCTGTGGTGAGGGCCATTAGCATCCAGCGGTGGTCTATCCGTTTAGATCGAGGGCGCCTTGCCGCTTGGGCTCCCGGGCGGGTTGTTTTCTTCATGGCGTTATTCTGCTTTATCACGATAAAGGGTATAGACATAGCTGTTGGTGGGGCAGCCTGGCGACAGCGTTACCCGGATGGCCCTGCTGCCGTCGACCACAGGATAGGAAAAGTCAAGGCTGATGCCCGCATCGGCCCCCTGCTCCTTGAACGTGAGGAGCAGGGGGTGAAGTGGGTCATTCACGGTCCAGGTGCCGCCCGCGTTCACCACGAACGGCAGATAGTTTTGTATCGAATACGTCCCATCAGGATTGAGGTTCAGACGGAAACGGCTGAAATCCATCTGACGGGTGATGTCGATGCCATTGCGGGTGACGGTTCTGAGCTGCCACGAACCACTTAGGTCCTTCATCGCCTCCTGGGCGGCGTAGGGGTTGGTCTCGTCGATAAAGGTGCTGCACGAGGCTGTGAGCAGGGTTGTGACAGCTACAGCAAGTGCTCTTGTCAGGTTTCTCATTGGATGTGTCATATAATAAGTGGTGTTTTTATTCGTTTTCATAATAGGGATTCTGCAGCAGGGTGGGAAGTTTGACAACCTCGTCGTAGGGGATAGGCCAGAAGTACATGGCCTCCCGGAAAACACGCTTACGCACGTCAACGATGCGCCACGTATAGCCCGTGTTCATGTTTGTTCCCACATGGGTGAGCTCAAGACCATGCATGATGGCATTGTCAGTCTGTTCGGCAATCATCCAGCGGCGGACGTCGAAAAAGCGGAATCCCTCAAACGACAACTCAAGACGGCGCTCCATGCGGATGGCTTCGCGCATCTCTTCCTGTGTCATGTGGGCTTTCAGACCGTACATGCCGTCGCTGCCTGCCTCGATGCCTGCACGGCGGCGGATGAGCCGCAAGGCCTCAAGCGGGCCTATCGCTGTGGTGCCAAGAGTCTCGGTATAAGCGGGGCCGTAATATTCGTTGGTAGCCTCGGCGTAGTTGAGCAATATCTCGGCAAAACGAATGAGTGGACGCGACATCGGAGGGGCAACGAAGTAATTACCTGCGCAGTTGCGATGAACCATCTTCTTGATGTAGAGCCCCGTGGGTGTGCCAGAGTAGATGGCATCCTCGGTAGCTCCGTCGCCCAAACAGGTATAGACCATGTGACTGGCTTCGCCTGCCGACATCTGCTTCATGTTGTTCACCGTGACGGTGTTGCCGAAACGTGGGTCGCGGTTCGCCTTGGGGTTCACGGGGTCGTAATGATACTTGCCCGTGGGGTCGTCGACGGCGTGTCCGTCGGCCATAGGATAGGCGGCAGCCAGGTCGTAGTAAATGTAACCCCCCAGACGGTCGCCGCCGCATGAGGGCGGGCAGTATAGGTCGCAGACGCGGATGCCCTCAGGCTCCTTTTTGTGAAGGATTATCTCCTGATAGGCACCATAGGGGTAGCGGAAGTCGCCGTAGGAGGTGACGTCGGCAAAGTCGGCTGCTATCTGCACGGCATAATAGCCCCAGCCAGGTTCAGGAGCATTCTCGTTGTCGTCGTCGGCATGTACCTCAAAAAGCTTGTAGTTGCCTGTGGTCATGGTCATGATGCGTCGCGAGGCTTCTATCGAGCGGAGCCAGCGCTCGGGGTCGTAGGTGGGATAGCCTAACAGGGCCTGAGTGTCGGGAGTGCCGAAACCGCTGCCGTTGTGAAGGGGGCTGGCGGCATCGAGGTACATGCGCGATAGGAGGGCATAGCAGCAAGCCTCATTGATGCGGCCGTTGGCGCTGCCCGAGGTGCGGGGACGCAGCACGTTCATAGCGATGACGGCGTTCACCTCGTCGGCGATATATTGGATGCAGTCAGCATAGGTGTCGCGTGTTGCTTTCCAGTTGTCGTCGGCAGTATAGAGGACATCGCCCAGCAGAGGCACACCGCCGTAGTGACGCACCAGCATGTAGTAGTACCATGCACGGAGGAAACGGCATTCGGCAATGTATTGTTGGCGTGTGCCTTCGGCCATCGGGGTGTCGACGATGCGTTGGAGGAACTTGTTACAGCGGCGGATGTTCGCATAGCCCTTGCTCCAAGCGTCGTTGGTTACCGTTACGGGGTTCACGGTACCCGTAGCGAACATCATGCCGGTAGTGATGGCTGACGAGGGGCGGAACTCCGCCTCGTCGCAGGCCACCTGCAGACCGCCGTTTGAGGACATGGAGTTGCTGCCTCCGAAACGGTCGCCATCGGTATCGAAACCAATATCGGTATAGATTTGCGTCAGGAAGCCCGACGCATACGTACTGTCAGCAAAGACCACATCTTCGTTCAGGTCGGTAATAACCGTCTGGTCGAGATAGCTGCCGTCGCACGAGCATAGTCCTGCCAATGCCAAGAGTGTCCCGATGATACATGGTTTTCTTCTCATATTATTGTCATTTTAATCATTTTACAGATAATCCTCGGGTCTATTTTGTTCCCCAGCCGGTATTGGGGCGTGAGGTCATATAGAGATGAAGCGTGCCGCCAGCCGTGATGACCTCGACGGGCAGACGCGATAAATGATATTCCTGTCCGTTCAGTTCGGCTCGGCCGATGTAGATGTTACGCTGGCTGAGATTGTGGCAGATAATGGTAAATTCCTTACCCCCATCACCTAACGTGAACGTTACCTTGGGAAATAGGGGAGAGGTGATTTCCATAAAACCGTCGGCTGGGCATACGGGATGGATTCCCGATGCCGACAGCACGTACCAAGCCGACATCTGGCCCACATCCTCGTTGCCCACGAGACCCTCAACAGTGGGGTGATAGGCATTCTGGCAGATGAAACGCGTCCAGTACTGCGTTTTCCAGGGCTGGTTCAGACGATTATATAAATAAGGTACAAAGTGGACGGGCTCGTTGGCGTGGTTATAGTAGGCGTTCCAATGGAGGTCGGCAGGCGTAAGGGCGAAGAAACTGTCGAGGTCTGCGATGACGGCATCGCGTCCTCCCATCGCCTCCACCATACCTTCGATGTCTTGAGGCACGAACCATCCCTGCTGCCAGGCATCCGCTTCGATGCAGCCATACCACTCTTTCGTACGGGCTTCTGCGGGCCATAGCTCCCACGAGCCGCCCGCGCGACGGGGACGGAACCAGCGCTTCTCCTTGTCGAAGATATTGCGCCACGCCTGTCCCTTGGCAAGATACTCTTCAGCTGATGAATCGCCAGCCCATTCAGCCAGTTTGCCCAGACACCAGTCGGCATAGGCATATTCAAGGGTGTGGCTGATACTTAGTGAGCCCGGCGTATAGCCCAGCGAATCATTCCCGAAGAGACGGGAAGTACGCTTGCCGTAAGCGAGGGCTTTCTGTATGTCGAACGAGTGGATACCCTTGCTCCAGGCATCGGCAATAACGGGTAGGGCAGGGTTGCCCAGCATGCAGCCTGAATAGGCATTTAGCAGCTCCCAGCGCTCGAAATACTCGCGTCCGCTCTCGTCAGCCAGCGTGATGAGGGAGTTAATCAGGTCGCTCACCATACGAGGATTGATAAGGCTTTGCAGGGGCATCTGGGAGCGGAATACGTCCCATCCGCTGAAGATGGTCCGTTTTGTCCACGTGCCGTCGCCCTGATGGACCTCTCCGTCGCCTCCCACATAGCGTCCGTCCACATCCATGAAGATACGGGGGTCTATCATTGTGTGATAGAGCGCCGTATAGAATACGGTATTCGTGGCTTCGTCGCCGCCTTCTCCCCGGATACATGAAAGTGCGTTATTCCAGCCGGCGCGGGCATCAGCATGGGCCTTGTCGAACGTTCGGCTGGCACCTTCGGCAAAGTAGTTGCGACGGGCTCCCTCGGCATCCACATACGAGAGGGCTACCTTCAGCGTCACTTCCTCGTCCTGTTTCGTGGGGAACTCGACGAAAAATCCCACGTGCTTGCCTGAGCAAGAGTTCTCTCCGCGTATCACTTCTGCTTCAGCAACCCTTTGCAGATATCGTTTCGATACGACATCATCACAATGGCGGCTCCAGTCGTCAGGGATATCCACCTTCCAGAATCCGTATTCGGTCAAAGGCACAGAGATGGTGGCGTAGTAATAAAGGGTATATCGGGCCTGTCCCTGCCCGTCGCCCCAGCCTCCGCCATCGGGGGAGCAGACAATTCGCCCGCAGAAGGTGCTGTCGTTGAGCACTTCTATGGATTCCTCATCAGCCGTACCTCCCACGCGGCGTGCGAGGTCTATTTGTATGCGGCTTTGCTTGCTCTTGGGGAAGGTGAAGCGGAGGAAACCGCAGCGTGTGGTGGCTGTACACTCGGTTTGAACGTGATAGCGCGTCAGGTTGACGCTATAGTAGCCGGCCTCGGCCGTCTCGCTTGCCTTGTCATACGCCGAGCGCCAACCCTTGACGGAGCCATCTTCCTTGCCTGCTATGGTCTGCAGGGGGACACCCTCTTCAGCTACTACCGGCATCACGAGGAAGTTGCCAAGGTCGCCGTTCCAACCTATGCCGCTCATCTGCGTCATGGCGAAGCCCTCAATGGTCTGGTGTTCATCGCTATAGCCGCTGCCGTTGTCGCCTCCTGTTATGGTGTTGGGGCTCACCTGCACCATGCCAAAGGGCGTTGTGGCGCCTGGGAATGTCTTTCCCAATCCGTGATAAACCCCTGCCGCGCCGATGCTGGTGCTGGCACCAATCATGGGATTCACCCAGCGGGCAAGGTCGCACGAACCATCATCGCCTAAGCCTTTTCTTTGGCACGAACAGACGAACAACGTGCTGAAGGCCATGAGCAGGATTCCAATTCTTCTCATTTGTTCTCTTTTTCTCTTCATTATTTTGTATAACGACCCAATAAAAAAAACCACTAAAGAAAAATTATAATTCGTGTATCAGAATTCACAGAATAGGCGAATAATTTCACAACGCAGGCAAATAATTTTTTAGAATAGGCGAATAAATTTCCAGCGCAGGCAAATAATTTTATACCCAATTGCAACTTTCCGCCTACTTTTTACGTCTAATTCCCAGAAACCCTAAAAAGGAAACGAAAAATGATACTCTCAACAACCCCAACCATTGAAGGCTACACCATCCGCGAATATAAGGGTGTGGTGACAGGTGAAACCATTATCGGAGCCAACATCGTTAAGGACTTCTTTGCAGGCATCCGCGACATCGTGGGCGGACGTTCCGCCAGCTATGAGCATGTGCTGCGCGAGGCTAAGAACACGTCTATGAGAGAGATGGAGGAACGTGCTAAGGCTATGGGAGCCAATGCCGTAGTGGGTATTGACATCGATTATGAGACCATCGGCAGCAACGGCTCTATACTGATGGTTGCCACAAGCGGCACGGCAGTTGTCATCTGAAAAACTGAACTGCACAATCGTTGCCTTAGACACGGCGTGATTCAAAAACAAAACTGAATACCGGCTTATCCCACAGAGCCGGTTTTTCACATGCCCGAGAATCACCCTTCTGGCTTCTGAAGGGTATACTTCGTGGGATGTCCTGATTGCTGCTGCAAAAACGATAGGTTAAAGGAAAAAAACAGCAGTATCATTTGTCATTTTTGTTGCTTTCCTCCATTTTCAAAATTTTTTTCAATTTTTGTTATCATCTATTAAGAAGAAAAATCAAGGCCCGATTTCTTGTAAGAAAACAATTGATTCATACCTATCTAAAAACAACTTGCCAAAGTGTGACTCCTGCCGAGTTATTAATAATCATTAAAAGAAACGGCTTTTTTTAGACGTTGTTCCCCTATTTTTTCGTAGCTTTTCTTTTTTGTTTCGCTATTCTTCTCTATCTTTGCAGGCGAAATAGTATGTACTTTTTTATTCTTCATATCTAATAGCATAGCTTATGAGTCAAAAACTGTCAAAATCAAAGGATTCGAGGCAACGGATCAGGCAGGCCATTCCCGCGATTCTGATGTTGTTCGCATTCAGCACCATGCTGCATGCCCAGAACAACGTCGTGGTAAAGGGAGTCGTCACAGATAATGCTGCGGATCCTTTGATAGGGGCCACGGTGGTAGTGAAAGGAGAAACTACGCTGGGTACGGTGACTGATATCGATGGAAACTACGAGTTGAAGGTGCCCTCGGAGCAGTCGGTTCTGGTGTTTTCCTATGTGGGTATGACCTCGAAGGAGGTTCGTGTGGGACGCCAGCGTGTCATCAATGTCTCACTTGAGGACGACACCCAGCAGGTGGAGGAAGTCGTTGTGGTAGGTTTCGGCCAACAGAAGAAAGTCTCTGTGGTGGGTGCCATTACGCAGACCACGGGTCAGGTGCTGGAGCGTGCAGCCGGTATAGGAAGTGTCGGCGCGGCCCTTACGGGTAACCTCCCAGGTGTCACCACGATTGCCTCGTCAGGCCAGCCGGGCGAAGAGGACCCACGTATCTACATTCGTGGTGCTGCCGCCTGGAACCAGGACGCTCAGCCGCTGATTCTCGTCGATGGTGTAAAGCGTGACATTAAGTCGGTCGATATCACCTCTGTGGCTACGGTTTCTGTGTTGAAGGATGCATCGGCTACGGCTGTCTATGGTGTGGAGGGCGCTAATGGTGTTATCCTCATCACCACCAAGCGTGGTGTGGAGGGCAAGGCACGCATCGATGTGGGCTACAACGCCACTATGAAAGCCGTTTCGAAACTCCCTCGCAAGTACGACTCATACGATGGTTATATGTTCCGCAATCAGGCCATTGAGAATGAACTTGCGTTGGAAAACGGCGCAGCCTCGTGGACTTATTTTCGTCCCCAGACGTTCATCAATAACTTCCGCAATCAGGACTATACGGTAAAGCCCAACTACGATGCCGCGGGCAACTATCTTGGTGACTACAGCCAGGCGGAGCGCTACCCGAATGTCGACTGGCAGGAAGAGATGTTCAAGGATTTCGCCTTCTCCTACAATACGAACCTTAATTTCTCTGGCGGTACGGAATATGTGAAGTACTTCGTTGCATTTGACTTCCAGAACGAAGGCGATATGACGCGCATCTGGGACAACAACCAAGGCTATACCGGCGGCTATACCTATAACCGTCTGAACGTCCGTTCGAATCTTGACTTCCAGATTACAAAGACCACGCAGTTTAAGGTCAATCTGGCAGGCTCCAATGCCCAGCAGAAGGCTCCGCGCTACTATTGGGGTAACGACGGTATGTTCTTCCAGCAGCAGCATTGGTCGGGAGCATACGGCATGGCGCCTAACCTTTTCCCCGTCCGGTTCTCTGACGGGTCGTGGGGTTACTATCCGCTGGTTTCTAACATCGAGAACTCACCTATGGGCGTTACCACGTCAGGCTATGAGCTGAGGACAATTACCCGTATATTCACAGACTTCAACCTCGAGCAGAAACTCGATTTCATTACGCCAGGTCTTGTTGCACGCGGAACGATTTCTTGGGATAACCAGTTCAACGAAGGCAGCCGCGGTATCTCCGACTTGCACTCGACGAAGCGGGCCTACATGCTCCCTGAGGATGGACAGCTTATGCCAGAGACGTTACTCGATCCGACGACAGGTTTCGATTTTTATGAAAGCCGCGACTGGACGGTTGTTGAGGGTAGCGTGAGCGGCACCAGCCGTTCCACGGAAATGTCGCTCCAGCTCTACTGGGCACGCCAGTTCGGCATCCATAACCTCTCCTTGATGGGCGACTGGAAACGTCGTATTAATGCCGGTAATGCCGACCTTGAGTTCCGTCGTGAGGACTGGGTGTTCCGTACGACCTACGACCTCAAGAGCAAGTATTTTGCCGAGTTCAACGGCGCCTATAACGGCTCGCAGAAGTTCTCGCCCGCCAATCGCTTCGCCTTCTTCTGTTCAGGCGCCTTAGGCTGGATGATTTCAGAAGAGAAGTTCATGCAATGGTTTAAGGAGAAGAGACTGATCGATATGCTGAAGATCCGTGGCTCCCTCGGCGAGATAGGTGATGACAGCGCAGGCTCCCGTTGGGCCTACCTGACGGAATGGTCCGTCAACGGCCCCTTCGGCATGAACCTCGATGGCACCAACAGTCCCTTCACAGGCTATAAGGAGTCCACCGTTGCTGCTCCCGACCTCCGATGGGCCACCGTGCAGAAGAAGAACCTCGGCTTCGACTTTGCTTTCATCGGCGGAGTGCTCGCTGGCAGTTTCGACCTCTTCCGCGATGACCGTTACGACATCTTTATCTCCGGAGCCAACCGTTCTGTCCCTTCATACTATGGCGCCGCCATGACACCTGACATCAATAAGGGTAAGATAAAGAATACCGGCTACGAACTTGAGCTTCGTTTCAACAAAATGTTGGACAACGGTATGCGCTTCTGGGCAAATGCCAACTACACGCACGCGCATAACGTTATTTTATTAAAGGATGATCCTGCTTTGATTCCTGCATACCGCAAGGCGGAAGGCTATTCTCAGGGGCAATACGTCTCGTTCATCGACAACGGTTTCATCGGTTCCTACGACGAGCTCTACAGCACACCCGCTCGTGAAAAGGACGACACTCAGGTGCTCATAGGTGACCATTATATCGTGGACTTCAATGGCGACGGTATGGTTGACGAGACGAACGATCAGGCCCCCTTCGGCTACACGGAGAATCCCGAGCACACCTATAACGCTACAATCGGCTGGGACTGGAAGGGCTGGAGCATGTTTGCCCAGTTGTATGGCGTAACAGGCGTCACACGCGATGTGGGTCTTCCTTCGTTCAACAATAAACTTCTTACCGTCTATGACAACGGTACATGGTGGAACCCCGCAGACGGAACGGGTAAAGTAGTTGTTCCGCGCTTCGCCAGCCAGGTTTCCTATAACGACGGTACACAGTATCTTTACGATGGTTCGTACTTCCGAGTGAAGAACGTGGAACTCGCCTATACATGGTCAAAGGGCTGGGTAAAGAACCTTGGTTTTACCAGCCTAAAGGTTTATGTGAATGGTAATAACCTCTTCCTCATCACAAAGATGCCTGACGATCGTGAGAGTAACTATGGATGGAGTGGCAGCGGTGGTGCATATCCAACTGTCAGGCGATATAATCTCGGATTTAAGCTTTACCTTTAAATGAATAAGGTCAATATGTCAAAAAGTCGAAAAGTCAATATGTCCGTTATGAGATATTATAGTAACTTAAAAAAGTTTTTATATGGATCGCTGCTCCTTCTGGTTGGCGGTGCTTCCCTGACTTCTTGTACCGACTGGCTCGAAAAGGAGAAGGAGGCAATTGTGGCTCCTGATGAGGCATTCAAGAATTACCGAAACTTCCAAGGGTATCTCGAGGAAATCTATGACTGTATCCCTAATAAGGAGATGGTCAACTATTGTACCTCATGGAACTGGGGCGATGACGCTGTCCACAATCCCGAAGGCTATGCCCACATGGATCATCAGGTTGATCTTGGCAACTATCGTAACTGGTGGACCAACGGCCAATGCTGGCTGAATGGTGCAGGAAAAGATGGAACCTGGGCGAATAAATATTCGCTCTGGAAAGGTGCATGGTACTGCATCCGTAAGTGTAATATGGGTATTGAGAACATTAAGTCGCTTGTCGGCACAGACGAAGAGCGCGACCTGTTGCTTGGACAGATGTATTTCTTCCGTGCCTGGTGGCATTTTGAACTGATATGTTACTTCGGCGGGCTTCCCTATATTGACCAGAGTTTCGAGGCTTCGAATATTCCTGAACTGCCTCGCCTTTCGTTCCAGGAATGTGCCGACCGTTGCGCAGAAGACTTCGAAAAGGCATATAGCCTTCTTCCGTTGGATTCGGATGCATGGGATGAAACCTTGGCTGGTATGCAGACCTCAGATAAGAACGATCTGCGTGTCAACAGATTTATGGCTCTCTGCTATCTTGGCAAGTGCTACCTCTGGGCAGGATCCCCGCTCATGAAGGAGGTTGAGAAAACCAAGTCGGGCGGTGTTGCCCAGCTTTTAGGAGCCAGTTCAAACGGCAAGACATACGACTATGATGTTGCCTACTGCCAAAAGGCAGCAGAGGCTTTCGGCAGGGCCCTAGAAATGGTAAAAAGAGGAACTGTGAATTACAAACTTGCCGAGTATAAGTATTCAAACATTTACGACCATGAGCGTGACGAGAATTCCGAGTCCAACTATTCAGACATTTTCTATACACGCGGACAAAATTGGCTTCAACCCGGTACTACGGAGGCTATCTTCCGCGGTCTTTCCCAGACTGACGATTGCAACTGGAACTGCTCGAAAATTTTTGGTCCTAAGGTTTTAGGTATCGTCCCTCACGACAACATTATTCATCATCCTACGGCAAACCTCATCGACCAGTACGGTATGGCCAACGGACAGCCCATCTATCTCGTAAAGAATGGCGAATATGTGCTGAATCCTGAGTCGGGTTGGGACCCTGAGCATCCCTACAAGAACCGCGATCCACGATTCTACCACGATATCGTCTTCGATGGTTTCCATTATGTGCTCAATACAGAAAACTTTACCGATGCCCAGCGGAAGCTCCAGCTTGACTATTGCTCCCTATATTCCGATGGTGCCATGCGCGCTATTGACAACGGTAGCAGCACGGGCTATTTCATCCAGAAGCTTGTGCCTCATCAGTGTAATGAATTAGATCGTTGGTGCTACGGTTGGGAAAATGGCAATACTTTCCATTGCTATCTCCCTTACATGCGCCTTGCAGACATCTATTTGATGTATGCAGAGGCAAAAGCCGCAATTGCGAAGGGTGCTGCTGACCTTAAGGAAAAACCGGAGTATTGTCCGTCACTTTCGGCCATTGACGCTATCAACGTGCTCCGCGATCGCGTTAGTTCTGACGATTATCCAATGGAACATGTACAGGCTCAATTCCTTGACACCAGGGAACACTTTCTTGACGAGGTACGCCGTGAACGTGCAGTGGAGCTTTCCTTTGAGGGCTTCCGCTGGTGCGACCTTCAGCGTTGGCTGCTTTTGACGGAGCCTCCTTACACGGTGAAGTATTCGCATGAGTTTGAGCGTTTGGAATCGGACTCCTGGTTCAAGAATCATGATCCTAAAGACGCTAAGGTTGGAAACTTCCACAAGGCAGAACTTATCAGCCGTCGTCTGGAATCAAAGCACTATTGGTTCCCGCTTCCTGACAAAGATACTTATCTTTACGAAGGATTCCCCCAGAATCCAGGATGGTAAGAGATTGAAGTTTGACTATAAGATTGAATACTGTAGAATATGAAAAAATATAATAGAAACCTATTTCTCTTTGCCATGCTGGTTGTATCGGCATTGATGGCCAATGCTCAGATTATTGACGACGTTGATACTCTCATGGCAAAAAAGAAAGTCCATGTAGCCTTCCGTGACAAGGATTCCGACTTGCTCCTTGGAGGTGTTTCCTATGTTGATATGGAAGAACTGCTGAAAAAGAACTATACGATGAGCAGCCTTGAAGACCTGAATGCCCTCGTAGGTGGATGGAATGGCAACAATCTTTGGGGTATGGACAATGAACGTCTCGACAATAACGACAACAGTAACCTTCCGCTCGTTATTATCGATGGTGTGAAGCGTCCGTCCAACAATGTGCTTCCTTCAGAAATAGAGCAGGTAACCTTCCTTAAGGGCGCACAGGCGGTAGTGCTCTATGGCCCGAAGGGTGCAAAAGGTGCCATACTTATCACTACCAAGCGCGGCAAGGTCGATGGACTACAGATTGATGCCAACGCTAACACAGGCTACTTCGTGGCCAAGGAGTTCCCTGAGTATATCGGTTCGGCTGAGTACATGACTCTCTACAACGAAGCCTGTTTGAACGACCATCTTACGACAGGTGCCAAGTACAGCCAGATGGACATCTACAACCATGCTGTAGGACGCAATCCCTATCGCTATCCCAACGTAAACTACTATTCCGACGAGTATGTGCGCAAGGCTTATAACCGTTCCGAAGGTACGATAGAGATTCAAGGCGGCGGCACTCGTGCACATTTTTATACCAATATCAACTACTATCGTGTTGAAGACCTACTCAATTTTGGCATAGCTAAGAAGAATTATACCGACCGCTTCAGCGTACGAGGCAATGTAGACCTAGTCATCAATAGGCTCATCAAAGGTTTTGCCAATGCTAGCGCTACGTTCTATAATGCCAATAAGAACAAGGGAGACTTTTGGAACCAGGCGTCAATCTTACGCCCGAACTTCCCTGAAAACGCCGCTCCTTTGATTCCCATTGACATGGTTGACCCTAACGCTAGCAAGGCTCTTGCCATTCTCGGTAAGTCGCTCAATCTTCTCGACGGGAAGTATTTCCCCGGCGGAACAAAGGCTACCTCTTCAAATGTGATTGCTGATTGCTATTTCGGAGGTAAGACAAGAGACGTCAGCCGTCAGTTCCAGTTTGATGCTGGATTTTCGTACGACATGAACCAGTTCGTCAAGGGACTCTCATTCAATACATTGTTTTCCATTGATTATGCGGCCAACTATAGCCTTTCGTATGACAACCAATACGCAGTCTTTATCCCCACGTGGAGTAACTATAACACAGAGGATGCTATTGTAGGTCTTACTCAGCAAGGCGATGAACTCATCACAGGCCACATGGCCATGTCGAACGCGGCTTATCGTCAGACCATCAGTTGGAATGGCCATTTCGACTACGACCACACTTTCGACGGCGGACATCATTTTACGGGCTTGCTCCTTGGCAATATGTATACCACGACATCAAGTGGTGCCTATCACCGTTATGCCAATGCGAACCTCGGTCTGCAAGTAGGCTACGACTACCGCGGACGATACTTTGCCGATGCGACGGTAGCCGGCGTTCATTCCGCTCGTCTACCTAAAGGCCATCGTGAAGCACTTTCACCTTCATTCACTCTTGGCTGGAACATCGCCAAGGAGGATTTCATGGAGAGTACAGGCGTAAATGACTTGCTGTTCAGCGCCAACTATAGTGACCTGAACGAGGACATGGATGTTTTCATGAACAACAACTATTTCTATCTCTATGATGCGTTGTGGGCAACGGCAGGAAGCACCTTCACCTGGAACGAGGGTGCCAGCGCTGACCGAACCTTCTCTACTATGGGTTACAATCCTACCCTTGACTTCATTCATCGTAAGGAATGGTCGGCTACTTTCCGCGGCGCGTTCTTTAACAGGCAGCTGTCGACTGAACTCACCTACTTCAATACGGATATGTCTGGTTACATCATCCAGAACCCTACCCTGTTCCCTTCATATTTGCAGGGAGGTCTTTCCGGAAGTTCATTCAAACCGGCCATTAACAACAACATCCAGAGCCGTCAGGGTCTTGACTTCAGCGTGACAGTCCAGAAACAGTTGGGCAAGGTACATACGACGCTGGGCTTTGTCGGTACCTATCTTACCACAAAATGGAAGAAGTACGATGAAACCATCGATCCTACAGCACCTAACAAATATACAGAGGGACAATATCTCGATGTGTTGTGGGGTTACAAGTGCTTGGGCTTCTATAGCGTGGACGATTTTGACCCTGAGCAGTTGAAGGAAAACAAATACAAGCTCAAGGACACTCTTCCCACTCCAGCAATCGGCGGTAATATTCGTCCTGGCGACCTGAAGTACGAGGATGTTAATGGCGACGGTACTGTCAACAACAAGGATATGGTGGTTCTTGGTAGGTCGGGCGACATTGTAACTTTGAACAACAGCGGTAATCCTACCGGCAATAATCTGGGTAGCATTGGCGCCCCTTTGACCATGGGTGTGAACCTCACACTCAAGTATAAGAACTTTACACTCTTTGCGCTTGGCAATGGTCAGTTCGGCGCTTATGCGATGAAGAACAACACCTACTACTATATGAGCGGAGAGAACAAATACTCAGTTAACGTACGTGGTCGTTGGACTCCCGAGACGGCTAGTACAGCCACTCATCCTCGTCTGACCACGTTGAGCTCGAATAACAATGCTGCTTCATCTACATTCTGGATCTACAGTACTGACCGTTTCAACATCCGCAAGGTTCAGCTCACTTACGACTTCCCTAAAGAAAAGTTTGAAGGAAAGGCAGTAAAAGCTCTCTCAATTTATTTGAACGGAAACGACCTCCTTACTATCTCGAAGAATCGCAAGTTAATGGAGACAAGTGTCGGCTATGCCCCTCAGACTCGTTTCTATAATTTTGGCGTCAAGGTAACTCTCTAATATGTATAGGAAGATGAAGACAAAAAACATTATAATGTATTTTATTGGTATCCTCGCCCTTTGTTCATGTGCCGACATGTTCGAGCCGGCAGATGAAAACAACCGTCCGGAGGAAGCCATGTACGAGGAGTCTAAGTATGCCTATGGTCTGCTGATGTATGGTTACGATCGTCTGCCTTATTTGACAACTACTCAGACGGATATCGCTACAGATGATGCTGTAACCAATCAAACAAGTAGCGCCTTATGGAATATGACAACCGGTGCATGGGCATCGGATAACGACCCCATGTCGCAATGGGACAACTGCAAGGATGGAATTCAGTATATCAACCTTTTCCTCTCAAAGGTGGAAAAGGTGAAATGGGCGCCTAGTGCCGCTTCGAAGCAGCAGATGTTCATAGATCGCCTAAAAGGCGAGGCATTCGGCCTTCGTGCCGTCCTCTATTTCTTCCTGCTGCAAGCTCATGGCGGCTATGCTGACGATGGCGTACTCTACGGCGTACCCCTGCTGACAGAGCCTGAGAATGGTAGTTCGGACTTCAACCAGCCTCGTGCCTCCTTTGCCGACTGCGTTAAGCAATGTTTCGCAGATTGCGATAGTGCGATGGCACTTCTCCCGGCAGATTATACCGACGTTTCAAGTGATGCGGAAATCCCAGCCAAGTATCTGGCACTTGGTGCCCAGATGACAGGTTATAACTTAGTGTTTGGTACGAGGTCAAGGGGACTCATGTCAGGAAAGATTGCAGAAGCAGTTAAGGCACAGATTGCCCTACTCGCAGCAAGTCCGGCTTTCCGTCAGGATAGCGGCGTTACGTCTGCTGAAGCTGCCATATTATGCGCCAATCCTCTGAAGCGCATTGGGGGATTGGAAGGGTTTGATATCTCAGGAAACACGTGGTACAAAAACAAGAACAAGCTGGATCCGAGTGCATCAGAGATGGCTGAAATTCTATGGCGTGAAGACCGTCATAACAACAACGAGCAGGAGAGGGATAACTTCCCCCCGACTCTCTACGGAAATGGCCGTGTGAACCCCTCACAGAACCTCGTCGATGCATTTCCCATGCGTAGTGGACGCCCTATCAGCGACCCCAACTCAGGCTACGACCCGCAGAATCCCTACGCTAACCGTGATGCACGTCTCGACAATTGTGTCATCTATCACGGTTCGACCTATAAGAAAGCCATCATCTTAACAGGTGTCAACATGCCTAATGAGAAGAATGAGACCGATGACAACCTCAATAGTATCGAGAGGTCCACGCGTACGGGTTACTATATGAAGAAACTTCTGCGTGACGACGTCAGCGTCAATCCCACATCCAATCTCTCTCAGCAACACATCTATCCTCGCATTCGTTACACGGAGATATTTCTTGCCTATGCCGAGGCGGCCAACGACGCCTGGGGACCTGACGGCGATCCCACAGGAGTTGGGTTTACCGCCTACGATGTTATTAAGGCTATCCGTGAACGTGCCGGATTGGGTAAAGATGAGTATGGTCGCGTACTTGACGACCCCGATAACTATTTGGAGGAGTGCAAGTCTGATAAGGCGCTGATGACTCAACTCATCCGCAATGAGCGCCGCCTTGAACTCTGCTTTGAGAACAAGCGCTTCTGGGATATTCGCCGTTGGCAGATGCCTCTCAACGAGACAATCAGGGGTATGGAAGTCAAAAAGGCTGATCCCGACAGGGAAGACAGCCCACTCATTTATACACCTTTTGAAATCGAGGGCGAGCAACGTAATTTCGATAGTACCTATCAATGGTATGGTCCCATTCCGAAGGGTGAGGTTTTAAAATGGAGCGCCCTCAAACAAAACAAGGGTTGGCAATAAGAAATAGAACATAAGACTAGATAAGATGAAAGCAATGAGATATGTATATGCCGTAGTGTTGGGTGCGTTGACGCTTACGTGTGTGTCATGCTATAACACAGAGCATGAGTTCCCGGATTTTGAGGGTGGCACGACCGCCTACTTTGCTTACCAGTTCCCTGTGCGTACACTCGTGCTGGGTAACGACATCTACGACAACACGCTTGACAATGAACACAAATGTCGCATCTGGAGTACCATGGGTGGTGCTTATCACGGCCGTTCTGCTACGGTGGATATCGTAGTCGATGAGACGCTTTGTGACAGCCTCTGGTTTGTGGATGACGGTGGAAATCCGTCCACTCGCGTGTTACCTATGCCATCGTCCTACTACCAGTTGTCGTCCAGTTATATTCCTTATAAGAGCGATACACGCGGCTACGTGGAAGTGCAGTTTACCGATGCCTTTTTCAATGACCCGAAAACCATAGAGAATACCTATGTTATCCCGCTCCTTATGACGAAAGCTACGGGTATCGACCATATTCTTACCGGTACACCTCGTGAGGGATTAACACCTGCGCGTGTGAATACGGAGGATTGGGAGGTTCTGGCAAAGGACTATGTGCTTTACTGCGTGAAGTATATGAACCCCTGGCAAGGACGATACATTCGTCGTGGCGTTGACCAAGTGACGGAAGATGGAGCTGTCTCGACTATTATTCGCAAGGATACGACTTTGGTGAATACCGACCGTGAGCATTACAAGGAGAATCCTGTGAACCAGTACGACGAAGTGTGCAGCATCGTCACCAAGAATATGACTACGGCTGTCTTTCCCGTATCTGTAAATATTGGTAAAGATCCAACTGGTGCTGTGAGACCTTCTCAAAGTTGTAATCTCATGCTCTCATTCGATGGAAACAAATGCATTATTTCCACCGACGATGCAGAGATTACTTCTACCGGTACAGGGGAATTTATCGTGAAGGGGACCGAGAAAGCTGAATTCAAGGACTACCAGTGGGGTAACATGAATGGAGATCCCGTCCAACGTGACATTCTTTGTCTGTCATATTCTGTGAACTTCCCTAAAGGTAGATTCATTGGAAAAAAGAAAGTCGTAAGGGGAGGCAAAGAAGTGGAAGAAGATTGGTTCCTTGAGAACGATGTGCAGGTATCAACAAAAGATACGCTTGTTGTTCAGACTCGTGAGTCGAATAAGAGAGAATTCTTCTCACCCAAATACGTTAAACAATAATAGGAAGCTAAGACTATGAATAAGATTTTTAGAAACAGTCTCTTTGTGTTAGTTGCGGGAGTCGCTGTTATTTCCTGTGCTGACTATAATGTGACAGACGATTTTTCTGCTGAACCTGATCCATCATTCGTGGAGCCCTATAAGGACTTGGCTCCCGTTAAGACATACATCGACAGAAACAAATATCCCAATATGTCTTTGGGTGCTACACTGAAAGTGACAGATTTCAACAAGCAGGAACTGGCTCATGCTGCAGCTGTAACTAATTTTGATAACCTTGCTTTCGGTACCACCCTAATGTCAGGTGCCATCGTTAGCAGCAAAGGTGTGATGAATTTCCTTGAAATGAAGGATCTTCTTGATCATGTAGAAGAGATTGGTTGCGAGGTGTTCGGTAGTCCTATCGTTGCAAATGCGTATCAAGCTGATGCTTGGCTGAACATGCTTACTGCTCCTATTGAGGTTTCTGTTGACTATGTAGAAGGAAAGACTGTTGATTTCAACACAATGACATCATTCGATGGTACCATTGAGGATGGAAAAGCGTCTATCGTCAACTATGATAATCAGAATACATTGAAAATAGAAGCTTCATCTAAAGTCCGTATTATTGAAGGTTTTGAAGTGGATCCTCTTGCTACGTATACGATAACATTTTGGGCAAAGGCTGACAAGAAAGCTACTTTTTCTGTCTTTTTCTCAGGTAACGAAGTTGAAGGCCCTACAAGTGGAAAGTATACTGTTGATGCTGGTGGCAATTGGAAAAAATTCGTTATTGAGAGCAAAGCTGCAGAAGGCGAAACTGAGGGTTACTTAAGAATAGAGAATACCCGTGCAGCTGCCGTCTATATTCAAAAGGTGAATGTCGGTTACTTCCCTGACAACCATCGTCCTCAAACTGTGGCGGAAATAAAAGACACCGTTAACCATGCACTCAATACATGGTGCGATGGTCTTATGAAAATCAACGAAGGCCGTATCAAATCTTTCGACCTTATAGATGAGGCCCTCGATGTGAAAGTTGAACTTGAGAATGGTATGTTTGACCTTAAACACTCTTCCGAAAAGATTTTCTGGCAGGACGTTTTCGGAAGTGAAAACTATGCTCCGGTAGTTTCGAAGGCAGCAAGCGCGGCATACCAAAACCATGGCGGTAGTCTTGAAGACTTGAAGTTCTTTGTTAGTGAATCTGGACTTGAGAATACCAAGAAAATGGAAAGTCTCATCTACTGGATAAACATTTGGGACGCCAATGGCGCAAAAATTGATGGTATCAATGCAAAGCTTAATCTCACTTATAGCGAAAATGAAGCCAATCAGGAGGCCAATAAAGCATCGCTTGACAAGCTACTTGAGGAACTTGCTTCCACAGGCAAGTTGATTCGTCTCTCGAACTTTGACATAAAGTATCAGGATGCTGCCGGAGTAAATGTAACCGCAAATGAAATTAAAGCAGGTCAGCGTCAGAAACTTGCCGATTATTACGGTTATGTCATCAAAAGCTATATGACCAAGATTCCTCATAACCAACAGGCAGGCATCTGTAAAGGTAATCTCGCTGACACATCTGATCCTGTGGGTCTATGGGCTATTGACAGCAATAAAGACTGGGTACGCACAGCCACTTACAAGGCTTTCTGCGATGCTCTCAGCGGAAATTAAATGGAAAGATGATGATACGTAATTGAATAGTTCTTATTTTATTTATTAATTAATTAAATGTTTTTCTACTATGAGAAAATTATTTACTCTTGTGGCTCTCTTGACTTGTTTCTTGGGAGCAAAAGCGGTAGTTTTTGTCGATGCAGAGGTTAACTTTGCTGAGCAGACAGCTATCAAGTTGTATGGTTGGGGCGGTCAGGGAACCGATCGTCTTTCACTTCAGGATGGTTGCCTCTTCTATCATGGCGAGGAAGCAACTGAAAACCCCTGGGATGTACAGTTCTTCCCCATCGGTGGCGTAGAGGTAGAGGTAGGTGTTACCTATACCCTCACGCTGAAGATAAAGGGTTCTGTTGAAGCTAACATCTTTAACATGAGTTTTGCTGGTGTTGATAAGTATGAAGCTCTTCATGTTACCACCGACTGGCAGGAACTGTCGTTCGATTACGAAGCCACAGGAACCAGCGGCGACTTGCTCTTCCAATGCGGTAGCTATGTAGGCGACTGGTGGATTGAGTACATGAAAATTACCCACGAGGGAAAGGAAGAACGTCCGGTCGAGTGGGAGGACATTCTTGTGAATGGCGATGCCGAGGGTGACTTTGACGAAGTGCCTTGTGCCTACTCGAAGGAGTGGGGTACAGGCGTAGGTGAAGATGGTCTGCCCACACCTCACGTGGCTGTCATTGAGGACATGGACGGAAACAAGGTATTTGCCGTTCATGCCAAGAAGGTTGATCCCCCACTTCTTTGGGACTCTGATGGCGAGCAGTGGGGACAGCAGCATAGCGCTGGCGACCCGATGCCCGACAATACGTGGCAGAACCAGTTCTGGATTAACTTCCCCCGTGCCATGAAGGCTGACGAGCAGGTGAAGATTACATTCAGATACAAGGCCTCTAAGTCCTTTAGAGTAACTACGCAGGATCACACCAACCCTGGTGACTATCTGGGTGGCGGCAAGTTAGGCGACATTCAGTTCGGCACCGATTGGCAGACTTTTGAAAAGCAATTCTCTGCAGCTGCTGGCGTGCAGTCCATCGCTTTCAACTTCGGCGAGGATGGTAACTATCAGGAGGATATCGATATCTTCTTCGATGACCTTACCGTCTCTCTCATGAAGCTCGATGAGGGCCTCTTTGTCGCATCCACTAACACAGAGTCAGGCCTGGTGGATTATGACTTTGATAACGCCATTCAGTTTGAATATGACGTAGCTGACAAGGCTTATGTGGCAATAGTCGGCACCATGGGTAAAGAGGAAACATGGGTGAACGAGGTAATGATTTCAACCGTTCGTGGTAATGATAAGGCGTTCAAGTCAGCTACATTGAAGGTCACAGACGCTGTCGTAAGCGACCCCTATACATGGATTGCCTATACTGAAGGTTCAAATGCTAAGATTAAACTTCCTGCACAGGGCGTATGGAAAATTTCAATTGACACTAACGATATCCTGATGAACTTCGTGGAACTCGAAGGTGATGAACCCGGAGAACCTGTTGAAATTGTTCCTAACCCGTATATCGCCGTTCTGAATGCTTTGGAGCGTGACGATCTTGCAGATACCGTGAATTCTGATGGTACAACTACCATCAGGGAAGAAGAGGGAGGCACAGGCCAGACATGGGACAACCAGTTCTGGATTGTCGCTAACCGCTCACTTTCTGCTGGTGAAGTAACGATTATCGAGTTCGACTATGTATCTTCCATTGATGCTCGCACCACCACACAATGCCACACCACTCCAGGCAACTATCTCCACTGGGATGCCATCGGTGATGTGAACTTCACTACTGAAGAGCAGCACTTCTCAAAGTCATTTACCGTTCCTTCCGAGGCCGATGGCATGCAGTCCATTGCATTCAACATGGCTGAAATCAAGGAAGCTTGCGACTATACCATCAAGAATGTTGTCTGGAAAAACGAAAGTGGCACGGAGACTCTCATCAACATGGAGGGTGCAGACAACTTCTATGTCAAGTCCGTCGGAGGTGAAACCTTCTCGTTGGGTGTCAGCAACGCAGTTGTTGACAAGGCTGTTCCTACCGTTATTTATAACATCGCCGGTCAGCGGGTAACTGAGGACTACAAGGGCATTGTTATTAAGAACGGCAAGAAGGTCGTGATTAGGTAAGAGACCCTCTCTCTGACAGAGAGAAAAACTTCATCGTGCGTCATGTTTCCGTTAAAAAGCGGAACGTGGCGCACGAGGTTTTTTAACTCAAATCGGTCATTAGAAATCATTTTTTTGTGGCATTTCATGTCATGGCAGTATTTTTTCGTTGCCAATGAGAGTGTATTATCTGACATCAGAATGACACTATCAAAGAATATCGTTTTTTCATCGCGATGAAAAGAGTTAATCATTGCAATGAAAAGAATCTTTCATCGCGATGAAAACATTTAATCATTGCGATGAAAACTTCCTATCCCATGATCCTGCACAGAAAACGAGCTTTTTACGCATAGCAGAAAAAGCCTTTCTTCAGAAGGGAAAATGATCTACCCGTTCAGTCCAAACTTAATGACCGACTTAGGATAAGACCTAATGACCGATTTGGGTGAAAAAGTTTGGTGGATTCCAGTTTTTTATGTACATTTGCACCCATATTATAACCAATGCATACATGAATATGAAAAGGACCATTATCTCTGTCATCCTTTTGGTTGTTCTCTGCCTGCTACCCCTCTCGGTGCGGGCTCAGTTGTCCTCCAATCCCGACAAGTTCCTCGGCAACATCACCACGCGTGGCAACGTTGATTCCGGCAGCGAGAAATTCTATACCCTCTGGAACCAGATTACGCCCGAGAACGAGACCAAGTGGGATGCCATCGAGGGCTCTGCACGCGGCTCGTTCAACTTCTCCGGCGCTGATAGGTCGGCCAACTATGCCAAGCAGCATGGCTTCCCGTTCAAGTATCATACGCTCATCTGGGGCGCACAGTACCCAAGCTGGGTGAACAACCTCTCCACGGCTGAGCAGTACAAGGCCATCATCGAGTATTTCGATGCCGTGAAGAAGCACTATCCCAACCTTGAGATTATCGATGTCGTGAACGAGGCAGTCTCTGGCCATCAGCCCGCTCCCTATAGAGCAGCCCTCGGAGGCGAAGGACGAACGGGTTTCGACTGGATCATCAAGGCGTTCCAGCTGGCACATGAGCGCTGGCCCAATGCCATCCTCGTCTATAACGACTACAACACGTTCCGCTGGCAGAAGTCTGAGTTTATCAACCTGGTGCGCACGTTGCGCGACGCCGGTGCTCCCGTCGATGCCTACGGATGCCAGTCTCACGATATTACTGACATCAGTTTGAGCGAATTCAAGAGTGCCATGACTGAGATACAGAATGCGTTGAAGATTCCGATGTACAGCACCGAATTCGATGTCGGCACTTCTAATGACCAGCAGCAGCTCACGCAGTATAAGAATATACTTCCCGTCATGTGGGAGGCTGACTATTGCGCCGGCATCACCCTCTGGGGGTATATCTATGGTTCCACCTGGACTACCGACGGTAACAGCGGCATCATCAGGAATGGCCAGGACCGCCCAGCCATGACGTGGCTGCGCGAGTATATGCAGACCGATGCTGCCAAGAACGCCAAAAGCCCTTTCCCTGGTTTCAAGAAAGAGGCCTCCGTCTATGTGAAGCCTGCATCGCTGAAGGTGTCGAAGGACGATGTCCTGCCCGTATGGGTTGATGCTACTTTGGCTACAAAGACCATTGAGAAAGTGGAACTTTATATGGGCAGTACTCTTGTTGCCACTATGACGGAGGCTCCCTACATTACCGAGGTCACCTCTTCCTCGACGGGTACTAAGACTTTGAAGGCTGTTGTGACTGCCACCGATGGATTGCAGTACGAGAGACTTTCAAGAATCACGGTGCTCAGTTCGACAACGCCCCGCAAGCCCTATAACGATGTGGCATCCGAACTGCCAGGTGTGGTCGAGGCAAAAAACTACGACGAAGGTGCAGCCGGTATTGCCTACGATAATGCCACGCGCACAGGCCTGGCCAAGACGGGCGGATGGATGGAATACACAGTTGACGTGAAAGAGCCGGGTCTATACTCATTAGATATTGAGGTGGCTTCGCAAAACGGAGGGGGTCTGTTCCATCTTGCTGATAACCATTTCGGCGACATGGTATTCCTTTCCGACTTTGTCACCGTTCTGAGCACGGGCAGTAATACCGACTACAAGACTGTCCATTTGCGGCTCAACACGCCCCTCGAGGCAGGGCACCGCACACTCAGCCTCTGCATCGACAAAGGCGGGTTCAACATCGGCAAGATGACATTCACCCGCTTGGAGACCGACAATGCGATGAAGATTGCGGTTAAGACCAGTCCTACGACGATAAACGTAGGCGAACAGACCACCATTACCGCCACCGCCTCATCAACGACGAGCACTATAGCCAACGTCAGGTTATTTGCCAACGATATGCTGCTGGCTACGCTTACCGAAGAACCTTATACCACCGTCTTCGAACCTGCTGCGAAGGGTACATACGCCATTACCGCCATCGCTACCGATGGCGAGGGACGCGAGTCGAAGGTTGTAAAGACTACGCTGAAAGTTAATGGAGCTCGTTCGCCTTATAAGAGCGTCAGTCTGCCCGGCACCCTACAGTTCGAGAACTTCGACAAGGGTGGTGAAGGCCTCAGTTTCCACGACTCCGACGATAAGGACGAGGGCGATGCGAAGTACCGTACTGACAACGAAGGCGTCGATATCGTGAAGGGTAACGGAGGTAGTGCCATTGGCTATACGGCTACCAACGAGTGGCTGGAGTATACCGTAAACGTCACCGAGGAGGGGACGTATGACTATGAGGCATACGTTTCGTCGGGTACTACTGGCGCAGGTTTCACCATTAGTCTGAGGGATAACAACCAGTCCACGCAACTCTGCCGCATCAGCATTCCGCAGACGGGCAACAGCGACTGGAGTAACTATCAAGTGGTAAAGGGCACCCTGTCTAAATCGTTGACTGCCGGACAGCACATCCTGCGCGTAACTATTACTGGAGCTAACGGTAATCTGGATAAGGTTGTGTTCACCCGTTCGGGCGGCGAGGAACCGCCTGTGGGTGTCGATCCGAATTTCTATGTCTATCTCTGCTTCGGCCAGTCGAACATGGAGGGCAACGCTACACCTGAAACCGTTGACCAAAGTGTGGATTCTCGTTTCAAAATGCTGGCATGTGTTAATTTCACCAATCCCCAGCGTACGATGGGAGAGTGGTATACCGCTACGCCGCCCATTGTCCGCCAGGGAACAGGTCTGGGTATGGCCGACTACTTTGGTCGTACTATGGTGAAAAATCTGCCAGAGAATATCAAGGTGGGTGTCGTGGACGTTGCCATTGGAGGAACCAAGATCGAAGGCTTCATGCAAGAAGAGGTCGCATCGTATATTGCATCGATGGATCCCAATTCAGAAGGCTGGCTCATTAACTACTTCAAGGCTTACGACAACGACCCCTACCAGCGGCTTGTCGATATGGCGAAGATAGCCCAGAAGTCAGGTGTCATTAAAGGCATCCTGCTCCATCAGGGCGAGAGTAACAACGGTCAGTCCGATTGGCCCCAGAAGGTGAAGAAGATTTACGACCGTCTGATTAGCGACCTTGGTCTGAATGCCGCTGATGTGCCCCTGTTTGTGGGTGAGACCGTCAGCCAGGCGGCAGGTGGCGCCTGTTCGCTTCACAACTCCGTGATCGCCCGTGTGCCCAGCGTCATTCCTAATTCTTACGTCATCTCCTCTGCGGGATGTCCGCAGAAGGGCGACGGCCTACATTTTACTGCCGAAGGATATCGCACTATGGGAGCCCGCTATGCCGAGCAGGCGTTGAAGCTGATGGGCATCGATATTAATGACAACCCGGAGGGAGACGGACCGATTGATTACCGTTTTACCAGCCTTGCCGACATAGGCAACACGCCATTTGCCATCATCGACGAGCAGCAGCAGAAGGCGTTCTTCGGTATTGACAACCAGAACTTGGGCTTCGATGCCTATGACACAGCCTTTGTCGACACCCGTACGGGTTACCTCTTCAAACTGGAGCAGAGCACAGTCTCTGGTGGATATCTTTTGCGCCTGATTACCCCGCAAGGCGCTGAGTATAGCATCTGGGGAAGCCCTGGATATCTGAACGGCTATTCCACCGTAGCGGATTGCAGCTTTATCTTGGGACTGAACAACCAGAATGGCCAGGATGTGGAGAATGGAGCCGTGTGGAAGATACGCTATGTTGTGGGCAAGGGTTTCAGCCTGCGGAACGTGTATACGGGCAAATACCTGCACGACGCCTTGTCTGCCAAGTACGACGACCCTGCCTACTTTACCTTCTGCACATTAAGGCCGGGTGGTTCTGCAGTTGAGGTTGTCGAGGCTGAGCCCCTCACAACAGGTGTCTATTCGTTGCATGGTGTCTGCGTTGGCACTATGGAAAACTGGAACCTCTTGCCGCGTGGCATCTATGTGGTGAATGGCCGTAAGGTCGTCAAAAGGTAATGACATTAAAAACTTTGCTTCTCCGCCCCTAACATCAAACTCTATTCCGCCAGCGTTTGATTCTAATTTGCTAGAATCAAACGCTGCGGATTTAGAGTTAAACGCTGTTCGGGGTGTAGTCAGTAGGGGCAAGAGGGATATTACTTTCTACCAAGCGTCTCCACTATCCTTGCCATTTGGTTGTGGATTCTTCATCGTAATTCATACCGGATGGCTTAGCTGCTGATGCATTCGCCGTTGGCATATACCACATTCATCCGTTCAACGGTAATCGTTTCCCATACATGTTCTACCACGTATATCTCACTTGCGAGATAGCTGTCAAGTTCCTCGCGATTCTGAAACTCCATGACGAGCACAGAGCCCTTCAGCCTCCCGGCATCGTCCAGTAATCCTCCAGCACAGACGATGTGCTGCTTCAACCTCTCCATGCCTTCCAAGTGACGGGGACGCACCTCCATCCGCTTAGCAAGCATTCCCTCTCCGTCGTAAGCTGTAATAACGAATTGCATAGTTTTGAAAAAAAGTTATTGTCGGCAGTCGCCTGGAATTCACACCAAAGAGATATAGTGTAGGATGATATCCTCGTAGTGTCCGTCGTCCATTCGGAAACCATCTGGGATGGTGCCGAGCCGCTTGAAGCCAAGCCGTTCATAGAGGTGTAGGGCGTGGACGTTGGAAGCCACGACTGCGTTGAACTGAAGGATACGAAAGCCGAGCCGCTTGCCAACGGCCAAAGAGTCCCTTACGAGTTGCTCACCAATATGCAATCCACGCATTCCCGACTTGACGGCATAGCTGGTGTTGCAGATATGTCCGCAACGGCCGATGTTGTTGGGATGGAGAATGTAGAGTCCTACGACCTCTCTCGTATCCTGATTGACTGCCACGCCTGTGTACGATTGCGATTCAAAAAACGTTTCGGCTTCTTCAGCACTCATTTCCGTCTCTCCGGGAAATGCCTTTCCTTCGCGTATCACCTCATTCCAAATGGACGTCATCGGGACAATATCTTCATACGTGTATCTCCTGATGATGGTCATGGAAACTGCATTTAGACTGTCGGATGTTCGCACTATACGCGCGGGGCGGGTTCCCACTTACAGCGGACGGGCGACACTATGGCGCCCTCTTTCTTCAACTCGGCAAACGCCTTGTCCACTTCCTTGCGGTCTGCATTCAACACCTTTGTTACTTCACCTGCCGAAACTGGTTTCCCAGCATCGCGCATAACTTGTAATACTTGCTCTTTCATTTCCCTGAAAATTTTGTTAATAAAAAAGATTGCCTTATCCTCAAAAATGTTGTCTAATTCTTATCATTTTTCTGCAAAGATATGAAAAAAATGCCAAAGCAAAATATTTTGCTATGTTTTTTTGAAAAAACGGAAAATGCGCTATCTCTGTCTATTCTCGCACAGCCCTTTTCCGAAGCTTTGACAAGTACAGGGCTCCTGCAGCTCATAGAAATAACAGAAGGGTGGGGTAGAATTAAGGAAATAATCTTCGTATCACTTGTGTAATTCATAGATTAGAGCTATTTTTGCAGACAAGAAAGATATTGCAAATGAAAAATGCTATTATTTGGATTTTCGCTCTCGTTGCCATAGCCTGTGGACTGCTGGTGTTTGAAAGCCATTATTTATGGAAGGTGCAGGAGCTGAACCTGTTTCTCCAAACTCCTCTTTTCTTCAAACAGCAGATGGTGGCACCAGCAGGTATGCTCGCTTACATAGGCGCATGGTTTACGCAATTTTTCTACTACCCGTGGGTTGGTGTGACGATGCTCTGTGGATGGTGGCTGCTATTGCTGTTTCTGATGAAAAAGACATTCGCCATTTCCACCCGATGGGCTCCGCTGTTACTTATCCCCGTTGCCCTGCTCTTGATAACTAACGTTGATTTGGGCTATTGGGTATATATCCTGAAATTGCGTGGTCATTTTTTCCTGACAACCATTGGAACGACAGCTGTGGTAGCCTTGTTATGGGTTTTTCGCTCCCTACCTGACAAAAACTGGTTGCGTGCCGTTTGGATGGTGCTGACGTGTATCGTCGGATACCCTCTGATGGGCATCTACGGTTTGGCAGCAACGTTGTTGATGGGACTATGGTCATGGCGGCTCATACCACGCGGACGTGCTGCCGTATATAGCGCAATTGCCATAGTGACGATGGCGGCCGTGCCGCTGCTATGTTACCACTACGTCTATTACGAGACTAATTTGGCTAATATTTATTACGCGGGTCTGCCACTTTTCTTCGTCACAGAACGCTATGCCCAGTACTATATACCCTACATCCTGTTGGCCCTATTTATGGCTGTCATGGTCTGCTTGCCCATTGAATTCGAAAAGTCAAAAAGTCAAAATGACAAAAAACTGAAAAATAAAAGCAAAAGGTGGATTTCTTGGGCAGAACAGGCTGTGGTGGTGGCTGTGGTGACATGGGGTGTAGTACATTTCTGGTATAAGGATGAGAACTTCCATCACGAGGTTAAAATGCAGCACCTGATAGATCAGACCGACTGGAAAGGCGTGTTGCAGGAAGCTGTAGCACAAAAGGACGAGCCCACGCGTGCTATTGTCATGATGCGTAATCTGGCTTTGTCACGTCTTGGCCGGCAGGGTGACGTGATGTACCAATACCGTAATGGCTCGAAGCGTTATAATGCCCCCTTTGACATGCGACTGATGATGGTGGTCGGCACGCTTGTCTATTATCAATATGGTATGCTGAACTACTGTAATCGCCTGTGTACGGAGATGGGAGTAGAGTTCGGTTGGCGGGCCGAACACTACCGATATATGACTCGATGCGCCTTGCTGAATGGTGAAAAGGAGGTTGCCCGGAAATACATCAACATATTGAAGCATACACTTTTCTTTGATGACTGGGCTGCAAAAGCGGAGAGTTTGTTGGATAATCCCCGACTGATAGCCAAAGACCATGAACTGGAGCCCATCACCCACATGCTTCACTATTCGGATGTGGCGAGTGGTGACCAAGGCTATGTGGAGCGTTTCCTGATGAACCAGCTGGCCAAAAACAGCTATTCCAAAGACCCCGTATTTCAAGAACAGTCGTTGCTGGCCTCGCTGTGGGTAAAGGATTCGAAACTCTTTTGGCATCACTTCAGCATCTATGTCAGTCAACATCCCAAAGATGACATCCCTGTAGCCTATCAGGAGGCAGCCTATCTTTTCGGCAAGATGGAGAATCGTCCTAATTTGGATCAAATGCCCTTCAGTCAAGGGGTCAAGGACCGTTTCAATAGGTTTTACCAGATTATCTCTCAATGCGAAGGCATGAATATAGCAGATGTGCGCAAGCGGATGGAACGGCTCTACAGCAACTCCTTTTATTTTGATTACGAACTGATGTCGAAACTTCCAGAGTACTAAGATTAACAAGTCAACGAGTCTAAACGGGTATGAAAAGCAAAGCCTATTCATTTTTCATTTTTCATTTCTCTTTATTATTAGTGGCTTGTGGCGGCCTGTCAATACCAACGGTATATACACAGATGGATCAGCTGCCTACTATCTATCCTGACTATGTTCAAGTGATGGTGCCTGTGAACATCGCTCCGCTGAGCTTTGAATACGACGGTCAAGCCGATGAGATGATTGCCCGCTATTCTGTAGATGGCGAAGAGATTGTATGCAACGGCCAACCACCTGTCGGCAAATGGCATTCCCTGACACAGAAAGCCAAGGGAAACGCCATTACCGTTGAAGTTTACACGCGTAACGGCGACCGATGGGCGCGCTTTAAGCCTTTCAGCATTTTTGTCTCTCCAGACTCTATCGACTCTTATGTCAGCTACCGTTTGATTGCACCCTCATTTATAACCTACGAAGCCTTAACCATCAACCAGCGCTGTCTGGAGAATTACGATGAACGTGTCATCTACGACAATATGCTCTGCGGTTTTGAGAAAAACGGCCAATGTATCAACTGCCATCACTATCAACAGTATAACCCCCAACGTTTGCAGTTTCATGCCCGGCAGTTTCAGGGCGGTACCCTCATCGCCTACGACGGCAAGATAAAGAAGGTGAACATGCGCAATGACTCCATACTCTCTGCCGGCGTCTATCCTGCCTGGCACCCATGGCTCAATCTCATTGTTTATGCTACAGACAAGACCTTCCAACTCTTCCATACTGTCAACCCCAATAAGGTGGAGGTGTATGACGAGGAGAGCGATATCATAGTCTATGATGTAGAGACTGACGAGGTGACGAACATCGAGAATAGTAAGACGGAATTCGAGGTTTTTCCTACCTGGGCACCTGATGGAAAGATGCTCTATTACTGTAGCGCTTATTTTGAGCAACGGGATTCGTCCATGACGAAAGGCGGCGAAGTGAAAAGCCGATACAAGGAACTGAAGTACAATATCTATCGTAAAGCCTTTAATCCCGATACCCGTCAGTTCGGTCCTCGCGAACTGGTGTTCGATGCTGCCGCCCGTGACAGCAGCGCCACCTTCCCACGCATCTCACCTGACGGACGCTATCTCCTGTTCACGATGGGACATTATGGGTATTTCCATATCTGGCACCATGATGCCGACTTATGGTTGATGGACCTGGCAAGCGGTGTCGTACATCCATTTACCGAGGTGAACAGTCCCGATACCGAGAGCTATCATTCGTGGTCTAGCAATGGGCGTTGGATAATTTTCAGTAGCCGTCGGGGTGATGGTAATTTCACCCGCCCGTTCATTGCCCATGTCACGGAGGACGGACAAGCTTCAAAACCGTTTGAACTGCCTAGTCGCAATCCCGACTACCATCGCCAATTCATGCGCTGCTACAACATCCCTGAGTTTATGCAAGGGCCTGTCACTATCAAGCCACAGCGTTTTGCTCGTGTGCTAAAGGGCGAGGCTGTGGATGTTAAATACGTTTCGGGAGGTTTATGAAGCGACTGCTATGGACAGTAGCCGTCTTGATGGTTACATTGCGATTGGGGGCACAGCTTGAGCGAACGACCGAGTTCCACGAGAAATACACGCTGACGCAAGTGGTTGTACTGAGCCGCCACAACATCCGTTCGCCGATATCGGGGCCTGATTCTTTTCTGGACAGCATTACGCCCTACAAGTGGCACGTCTGGTCATCGGCACCTGGTGAACTTTCGTTGCGAGGCGGTGTGCTGGAGACTATGATGGGGCAGTACTTCCGTCAATGGCTAAAAGGAGAAGGGCTGATAAATGAAAACTTCCAACCTGCTGAGGGGACTGTGCGTTTCTACGCCAACTCCATGCAACGTACCATTGCCACAGCTGAGTGTTTTTGTAGAGGCCTGCTGCCTATGGCAAACGTCGCCATTGAGCACCATTACGATGTTGGGACAATGGATCCTGTGTTTACACCGCAATTGAATACCATGAGCGACGAATACTGTCAGCGTGCGCTCCAGCAAATAGCTGATCTTTTTGGCGATGGCACGATGGCGGGTATCGGAGAAAAGATGTCGGAAAACCTCGCACTTATCGAGGAAGTTATCGACTTAAAGGACACTCCCATCTACCAGCAAGGCCATATCACAGGCTTCAAGACAAACGACACGCAGATTTCGCTGGAAGTAAATGAGGCACCCAGCATGTCGGGTGGATTGACGATGGGCACAATTGTATCAGATGCTCTTGTGCTGCAATACTATGAAGAACCCGATGACGTCCGGGCAGCCTTTGGCCATAAGCTGACGACGGACGACTGGGCGCGCCTGTCAGCCGTGAAGGACTGGTATGGCGATGTGCTCTATTCGGCTCCGTTGGTAGCAACAAATGTGGCACGCCCCCTCTTGAAGGAGATATCCGCTGAATTAAAAAAAGAGGGAAGGCTCTTTTCGTACCTCTGCGGCCACGATGCCAATATCGGGAGTGTGCTTGCCGCCTTAGGTGTCGAAGACTACACGTTGCCTAAGTCCATTGAGGCTAAGACGCCTATTGGCGGTAAGATGGTTGTAGAGAAATGGCGTGGAAAGGATGGCGGGGAGTATGTCGCCCTTAACCTCTGCTATCTAAATGTCGACCAGTTGCGCCACGCGTCGCTACTGTCACTTCAGCATCCGCCCATGGTCTTTCCCCTTCATCTCATGGGACTGAAAGCCAATTCCGATGGTCTTTACTCGCTCAAGGATTTTGATGAGCACGTGGCCGATTGCATAACACAGAACATACAGGAATTTGTTTCCCGTCAGATGAAAGCCTATCCGAAGTCCCGACTGCTAGATATTTACAAATCCTGTTTTCAGGACTATCTTGGAGCCGAGCATTTGGTTTCGAATCGCAAAAATGCGAAGGCATATCTGGGCGAAGAGTTGCGCGAGAGCGATCTTGACAATATGCCAGCTTGGTACTATGAGCCTTGCGGTATAGACAGTTGCTATTATCGGGTAAGTCTTAGGGCTGTCAAGGAGAGAATTATTCCGGAGGAGAAACTGCTTGATGCATTCATTCGTAGTGCTAATTCTGAAAACTTTCCTTCCGCCCAATCTTGGAGAAAACGATGGCACAGGATATTGAATACGATTGATCGGATGAACCTAAGTCTACCAGAATACCAGGAGGACAAACGCTTCATCGACAGCATTCTCTCTATTGGTAAATATGCCATCAGTCATTCTCCCGAATACCGCGAGGCCTACCATCCACACTACAGAATAATAGCACGCCGTATCTTCGATAAGGAGATTAAACCTCGAATTGATAAAGCTGTGAAGCAGGCAAGCATGCTTCAAATAAAAAACAGGCATATAACTCTGCGGCAAGACCTTACACGTGGCGGAGCCATTTGCTTCATCGGACGCAAAGGAGAACCCCGTAACTATGTGAATGTTTCCGATGAAGGACGTTACATACAGCAGTCTTATTATGCAGGAAATAGCATCGATCGTAAGGCAGAAGGACAAAGTGCCTTCTGGTCGCCATGGCCATGGAACCCCATTCAAGTGGGCGACTACAAACGTAACCGTGCTCAGATGTTGGAGTGTTATTGTCGGGGTAGGAGTACATACGTGAAGTGTATCCCTATGCTATGGGATATGGACAATCGTCCTGCTGAGGCTGAAATGGAACAATGGACTACGCTGAAAGGTAATGTTGCTCATGTCCGTTGTCGTATCACTTGCCATCGCACAGATTCCATATACAACGATGTCAGCGAGAATCAGCAGGAAATACCGGCTGTTTATCCCATTTCCTCGTTGAATCACCTTTATGCCTACCGCGGCCCACACCCTTTTGCCTCGGAACCTGTGGATACCGTAGAGGTTGAGGAACTACGATTCGGTCAAGACGAACACGGATGGGGTAGTTATGACGACATCAATGAGCAGTGGATGGCATTTGTCGGGGACGACGGTTGGGGAATAGGCGTTTATAGTCCCAGCGCCACGCGTTTCCTGGCAGGGCGCTACCAGCCTTCACGTTCAGGTGAGGCAGAAGATGATGCCACATCTTATATCGCTCCCATTCGCGTGCAGCACATGCATAAGCAAAGCATCGTGGAGTATGAGTATTACCTTATTTTTGGTACTATTGACGAAATCCGCCGTTCTGTTTATCGTCTCCGTCCGAAGGCGTTTGATAGTAATTGATAAACGCATGTGCAGAAATGAAAAAACACCTTACATATATTAAGAAATCTATCATCTTCCTCGCCATGGCTGCGATGGGGGCAATGACTCTTTCGGGACAGAGCGCGTATGAAAAAGTAGCGGAACATAGTGTGTTTTCAAATGCTCAATGGATTGCAATGGAAAGTGACCTTGCGGACTTGCGTATCGTACCAGGACTGCACCTTCAGTCGGGGGTGAGACAAGTGTTTGGTGACAAAAAGCTACCCTCATATCGGCTGCCCCTGTTACGGAAGGACTTCAAGACGCATAAGAGAATAAAAAGGGCGATGGCCTACGTCTGCGGATTGGGACATTTTGATTTGTTCCTGAATGGACAGAAAGTGGGTGACCATTTCCTCGACTGCGGATGGACACTCTACAGCAAAGAGGCACTCTACGAAACGTTTGACGTAACTGCCTTGTTGCAGCGGGGTGAGAATACCGTGGGCGTCATGTTGGGCAACGGCTTCTATAATGTACCACACGATCGCTATTTCAAGGTTTTGACGTCTTTTGGCGCACCAAAGTTACTTTTTCGACTGGAGATAACTTATTCTGATGGCAGTCAGGATGAAATTTGCTCTGATACTTCGTGGAAAGTGGCGCAGAGCCCCATTACCTTCTCAAGCATCTATGGCGGCGAAGACTATGACGCAGCGTTGGAACAAGAGGGATGGACCATGCCTCAATTTGACGATAGCGAATGGGTGCAGGCACTACAAACAACTTATGAGGGCAGGCTGCTGCCACAGCAAGCAGAACCCTTGCGGGTGGTAAGACGACTTCCTGCAAAGCGAATCTTCCAGAATAAAAAAGGGCAATGGGTTTATGACCTTGGTCAGAATTTCTCAGGTATCATTGATGTCCGCCTTTCATCAGACAAACGTCAGTCGGTGAGATTCTATCCTGCAGAATTGCTGAACGGTGATAGTACCGTCAACCAGCGTGCATCGGGTAGTCCGTACTTTCTGACCTATACCACTCCCTCTGCTGCACTCAAAGCAAGTCGGCTTCGCCCTCGGTCATCGCGAATCGGCCATCGAAGCGAGCCCGATACCACTTGCTGCTCCATTCATTGGCGTCCACAGTTTACTTACTATGGCTTCCGTTTCGTACAAATTGAAGGAGCCGTGCCGGCAGGAAGAGCAAACCCCGATGGACTACCCGTAGTGGAAGAACTGGCAGGACTTCACACTACAGCTGCTACAATTTCTGCAGGACATTTCGAATGTTCCGACAGTCTGTTCAACCGCATATATGAACTCATCGACTGGGCGATACGCAGCAATGTGGCGAGTGTTATTACCGATTGTCCCCATCGTGAAAAACTGGGTTGGTTGGAGCAAGACTATTTGATGCAAGCGTCGATGCTCTACTGTTATGACCTCTCTGGCTTATATGCTAAACTGATGCAGGACATGCAGTCCTCGCAAAGGAGCAACGGTTGTATTCCAACGATTGCTCCCGAATATGTGCGTTTCAATGGCGGCTTTGAAGATACCCCAGAGTGGGGGAGTGCATTCATCCAAATTCCCTGGAACATATGGAAGTTCTATGGAGACGACAGGTTGATCCGCCGCTATTATACCGATATGAAGAACTACTTGGCCTACCTCTCCTCGCGGGCCGAAGGACACATCCTATCCTATGGTTTGGGCGATTGGTACGACATCGGTCCCAATCCTCCGGGCGAGGCACAGCTTACAAGCAACAGCCTGACGGCTACGGCCACGTACTATTGGGATACATATCTGTTGTCGCAGATGGCAGGAATGTTAGGCAGAGAAGACGACAGAACTTATTTCCAGCAGTTGGCTTCAACAATTAAGATTGCTTTTCGTAAGCGATTCTTTAATGGCGATGGTACCCATGTGGAGAACGACAGCCAGACGGGGCTTTCTATGGTGCTGAGCCTTGGGCTGGCCGATAGCATTGAGCGACCGAAGATCTATCAACATCTCGTTGATAATATCACAAGTCGGAATTACGCTTTGAATGCTGGTGATGTGGGCTACCGCTATGTACTTGACGCCTTGTCGCAGGGAGGGTATTCGGATGTTGTCCTTAATATGAATAATCGTAATGACGTGCCGGGCTATGGGTGGCAACTTGATCATGGCGCAACAGCATTAACAGAATCCTGGCAAGCATATGCCAATGTCTCCAACAATCATCTCATGCTGGGTCACCTCATGGAGTGGTTCTATGCATGGCTTGGAGGCATCCGTCAACAACCGGGGTCGGCAGGCTTCCGACAAATACTCATTGATCCCCAACTCGTGGGCGATATCTGTTGGGCTGAGACCTCCTGGCGTTCGCCGCAAGGCATCATCGCCTGCCGATGGGAAAAGACGGAAAACAAGATCACCATCCGAGTGACTATCCCTAAAGGTTCATCAGCAAAAGTCATCCTTCCGACAACTGATAGGCGAACTGTAAAAATCTCAAGAGGAAAACGTGGCGTGCTTCGCGTGGTTGAAGGAAACCGCCATATAGAAGTGGATGTGCGTGAAGGCAGCTATTGTTTTCTGATTGAAAAATGACTGTTTTAAATTGATAATCCGCAAGGATATCCCTAAAGACTATTCTGCAAGTATCAAGCCCGACTGCAAAAACGTCAAACGCTGAAAAAATTCCATCAACTGGAATTTAAATTCCATTTGGTGGAACTTTTTTTCCAGCTGATGGAATTTTTTTGGAAGTTGTTTCTGTCATGACAGCTGATAGGGCGTCCCAAAGCAGTTCTTACTATTATTTGTGGAAACAAATAGCGTAGGATAAAAAAAGACGGAATATCAGCAGCGGATAATCAGGTTTTTCTACTTTTTGAAGAGCCTCGGCACGAACTCCTTCAGGCTGCGGCGCCAGGTCAGCCACTCGTGGTCCAACCCCGTGGCCTCGTAGTACTGGGCAGGAATGCCTTGTGCATTCAGGGCTTCGACGGTGTTCTTGGCGTTGATCATCGCATCCAGGCCCTGCGTGCCACAGGTCATGAAGAGCAGGTGGATCTTCTTGTTGAATTCATCCGGACGGGTAAAAATGCCGTCGTAGGCCGTCTTCAGGTCAAGCCCGAAGATAGCGCCGCTGAAAGTACCCATCCAGGCAAACTTGTCGAGGTCGTTCAGCACCACATCGAAAGTCTGATGTCCGCCCCACGATAGCCCAGCCATAGCGCGATGTTCACGGTCTTTGAAGGTGCGGAAGTGAGAGTCAACATAGGGAATCAAGTCGTCTATCATTACCTTGTAGAACGAGTTGCCATACTCGCTGCGTCCCTGACGGTTGTCGCCTCCGCCGAAGGGAGCCTTGATGTCGCCACTCTCCATTACCACAATCATCGGTACAGCCTCGCCGCGGGCAATCAGGTTGTCCATGATGTGCTGCATACGTCCCTGATGGCTCCAGCCCGTCTCATCCTCGCCCATGCCATGCTGCAGATAGAGGACGGGGTATTTCTTCTTGCCTTTCTCATACTCAGCAGGGGTATAGACCATGGCGTGGCGCCATTCGTTGGTGCTTTGGGCATAGTAGTAAAGGCTGCGCACCTGTCCTGCAGGCACACCCTGCTGGGGGCGGTAGTAGTCGCCTTCGGGTCCCTCGGGAATCTCTATGCCACCAGCTTCGCGGTTGCATCCGAAGAAAACCTCTGTGGCTGGGTCGACGAAGCGTACACCGTCAATCTCCATGAAATAGTAGTGGAAACCAGGTACCAGCGGGTCGGTTACGGCCATGAAACCGCCCTTGCCATCAGGCTGCATGTCGTACTTCTTATTACAGATGTCTACGATGACCTTACGCGCCTGAGGAGCCTCGATGCGGAAGTAGGCTCGGTGTTCCTTGTCTACCTTCGGGAACTGATTTCCCGGCACGGTAGTCTCGCAGGTCACGGCATCAGCAGGAACCTCGATTAGCTTGGGCATATCAATATGGGGGCGCTTCGGCTCGTAGCCTAGGAAACGGGCGACGGCTTCGCCATAGCGGCAGCCCAGCTCACGATAGCCGGCAGCATCGAAGTGCAGACGGTCCGGCCCGTTCGTACAGTCGTCGGACGAAATTACCTGTGCCGTATGTAGCGTCAGGGGAAGCTCGTCAATCTGCTTCTTGCATCCGATGCAGACGCCCTGTCCTCCAGCCTGTACGATATTGCCTGCATAGAGGTTCACCTCCTCGGGCTTCAGGTTCAGGTCGCCACAGAGGTTGTCATAGACCTGCTTGACCATTCCCGCCCATTTGGGGTCGCCCGTATTCGTCTCACCCTGATGCATCAGGATACCTTTGATGACGCCGTCCTTCTGAGCCTTTTTGGCGAGCGTCACCAGACGCTCATAGGGGTTGTTGTCGTATGCCTCAAGCATACCCTTCATCCACGTCGGGGCTTTCTTCAGATAGGCGGGTATGCTGTCGGGCAGGAACCCCTTGATGTCGATGCCCCCTATAGCCACATGGATGACGCCAATCTTGATGTTCTCGGGCAGGGAAGCCACCAGCGTCCGTCCGAACCAGTCGGCAGGTGTCAGGCCCGTGCCCGGACGGCAGAGCGGGGCCGTAGCTTCACACCATTCACCCATTTTACGACCCTTGTCAGGGAAATCCACGGCGGGCATCAGCAGGAAGCGCGGGCCTGGACTTTTCAAGTCTTGCGCCTCAGGTCTGGCGTTCCCCTCCATGTTCGACTGTCCAAAACACAAGAAGATGTAGAAATTGGGATCTACCTCAGCATGCAATTGCAACATGGCTGGTACCACGAGCAGAACTAAAAGAAGTTTTTTCATGTCATTTATAATGTTTAATAATACTTTTCTCTAATTATCCATGATAACATGCATGGCTCATTTCCATGCAACCACTTCGATTTCCACAAGAGCCCCCTTCGGCAAAGTCCTTACTGCAACGGCTGAACGGGCAGGATAGGGCTCTGTGAAGAACTCTGCATAAACGGCGTTCATGTCAGAAAAGTCGTTCATGTCAGCCATGAATACTGTGCTCTTTATGACATCACTCATCGTTAGACCGGCCTCTTCAAGGACAGCCTTTACGTTGAGAAGTGATTGACGTGTCTGTTCCTTGATGCCGCCCTCGACGAATGCTCCAGTAGCCGGATTGACGGGAATCTGGCCAGAAGTGTAAACTAGATTTCCAACTTGAATGGCTTGGCTATACGGGCCAATAGCAGCAGGTGCCTTTGACGTAGAAATTACTTTTTTCATAGTCTATTCAGATATTAAAATCAGTCCTTTTTCTAAATGTGGGTACAAATGTAATGATATATCTTCTATTTCTCTTATTTTTTCCAAAATGATTTAAAAAGTTTTTTCGATAAGATTGTTAGAAAAGGCGTTTATTTTGAATTGAAACAAAGAACGTGCTCTGTTTTTTGCAGACCATATATAAAGGTATTACTATAACAGCGACAGCTATAGCCGAATGTGATTGTAGCTGCTATTGCTATAGTTTATAGGTGTTACTACCTGTAGTTTACGAATGCTCACGGAAAAAAGGAAACGTGTCGTCGGGAAAGATGACACGTTTTCACTATAGAGGGATTGTGCAGATAGGTTTAGAAAAGTTTCTTCACCTGGTCGTAGACGTTCTGGGCGGTGAAGCCGAGCTTCTCGTCGAGAACCTTGTAGGGGGCAGAGAAACCGAAACTGGTGAGGCCCCAGACGTTGCCGTCAGCGCCGACAAGTCCTTCTAGGGTGACGGGAAGGCCGGCGGTAAGGCCGAACTTTTTCACGCCTGCGGGTAGAACGCTTTGCTGGTAGTCCTTCGGTTGGCAGCGGAAAAGGCCTTCAGAGGGAACGCTGACGATGCGTACCTTCAGACCGTCGGCACGGAGCAGAGGAGCGCCGCTGACGAGCGTGCTAACCTCGGAGCCACTAGCAAGGAGAATGACGTCGGGGTTGGCGTCGCTGCCCTCGACAATGTAGGCGCCTCGTGCTGCCTGATTATAGTCGTTGCCGGTGGGGAGATTTGTGATGTTTTGGCGGCTGAGCACAAGGGCTGTAGGCGTGGAGGTGTTCTCCATTGCCAGTCGCCAGCAAACTGTGGTCTCCTCGGCATCAGCAGGACGGAGCACTAGCATGGAGGGATGTCCGCTGTGGTTGTGGAGCTTTTCCATAAGGCGGATTTGGGCTTCCTGCTCGACGGGTTCGTGGGTGGGGCCGTCCTCGCCAACGCGGAAAGCATCGTGTGTCCAGATGAACTTGACGGGAAGTTCCATGAGTGCAGCCATACGGACGGCGGGTTTCATGTAATCGGAAAAGACGAAGAAAGTTCCACAGGCGGGGATGACACCGCCGTGAAGGGCCATACCGATGCAGCAGCAGGCCATGGTGAGCTCAGCCACGCCAGCCTGAAAGAAGGCGCCGCTGAAGTCGTCGCGTTTGAAGGCGTGGGTCTTCTTGAGGAATCCGTCGGTTTTGTCGGAGTTGCTGAGGTCAGCACTAGCGCAGATCATGTTCTCCACCTGTTCGGCGAGGGTAGCAAGGACTGTGGCGCTGGCGCCGCGGGTAGCGGCATCGGCCTTCTGCTGGATGCCTGCCCAATCGACGGCGGGTACCTTGCCGGCAAACCACTCGGTCAGCTTGACGGCCTTGTCGGGATTGGCAGCTGCCCATGTGGCCTTCTCGGCCAGACGGGCGGCGCAGATTTTCTCCAGCTCGGCAGCACGGCGGGCATAGAGTTCCTTCACATCGTCGAAGACAACGAAGGGATTCTCAGGATTACCACCTAATGCACGGACGGTGTTGACATAGGCATCGCCGCCGAGGGGAGCGCCGTGGGTGGCGCAGTTGCGTTCGTAGCTGCTGCCGTCGGCCTTCAGGGCTCCCTTTCCCATAATGCACTTGCCAATGATGAGTGTAGGTTTGCCTTCGGTGGCCTTGGCTTCGTTGAGGGCTGTACGAATCTGAGCAACGTCGTGGCCGTTGATGGTGATGACGTGCCAGCCCCAAGCCTCATACTTCTTGGCTACATCCTCGCTGGTAACCTCGTCGCAGGCGGTAGAGAGCTGGATGTCGTTACTGTCGTAGAACATGACGAGATTGTCAAGGCCGAGATGCCCGGCGATGCGGCCTGCGCCTTGGCTGATCTCCTCCTCCACACCACCGTCGGAAATATAGGCATAAATGGTATGGTTCATCACCTCCTTGCCTAGTCGGGCAGCTAAGAATTTCTCGGCGATGGCAGCGCCCACGGCGAAGGTGTGGCCTTGTCCGAGGGGACCGCTGGTGTTCTCGATGCCGCGGGCTACGTTCACCTCGGGATGGCCCGGGGTAGGTGATCCCCACTGGCGCAGCTGTGCCAGCTCGTCCATAGTGAACTTGCCGCTTAGTGCGAGAACGCTATAAAGCATGGGAGCCATGTGCCCGGGATCGAGGAAGAAACGGTCACGCCCCTCCCAAGTAGGGTTCTTGGGGTCGTAGACGAGGTATTCGCTAAAAAGCACGTTGATGAAATCGGCTCCGCCCATGGCACCGCCTGGGTGGCCTGATTTTGCCTTCTCTACCATCGATGCAGCCAAAATGCGGATGTTGTCGGCTGCGTGGTTCATTGTCTGAATGTTGTTCATTTTAGTTATTAGTTATGAAATTATAGGTTTATGGGATAATAAAGGTCTTAAGAGGTTATGTCACTTCAATCTTTTAGTCTGTCACAAAAGGTGATATGTGGCGGAAGAGAGCAGTGTCGAAAAGGCCTTTGTCTGTCATTTTCAGCTTGGGGATGACAGGGAGCGCCATGAAAGAGAGGGTCATGAAGGGAGCGTCAAAGACACAGCCGAGGGCTTTGGCATGTGCGGTCAGTCGGGCGTAGGCCGTGGCTGTGTCGGCAGCAGAGAGTGGACTGATGAGTCCTGCAATAGGGAGTGGGAGAGCATCGCGCAGCTCGGTATCCTCGATGACAATGCCGCCACCAAGTTGGATGACGTGGTTGATGGCAGCGGCAATCGCCTCGTCGCTGGTACCAACGGCAACGATATTGTGACTATCGTGAGCAATGGTGGATGCCAATGCTCCACGTCGCAGCCCAAAGCCTTTAATGAATCCAATGGCTGGTTGGGAAGGGGCGTAGCGGTTGAGGACAACTATTTTCAGTACGTCTCTTTCTACGTCAGAGATGACATTACACTCGACGATGTTTGCCTTCATAGTCTTCTGTCCTGTGAACAATGATCCGTTGAAAGCCGTGATAACATGGATGTTTCCAGAATCGGGGGCAATGTGGAGGTCTTTGGGGGCAATGGGCTCGGTATGGAAATTATTGGGCCATTCGTTTCTTGTCCATGACCGGTTGATAGGGAGTTGGGCATAGCGGTTGAATAGGTTGCCTTCGATGCAAGTGGAGAGTACGTTGAAGTCGGTGAGGTTATCTACAAGGATGAAATCAGCGGAGTCGCCCTGCTGAAGCAGGCCACAAGGGAGATGGTAGTGTAGAACAGGCGTGACGCACGCAGCACGTAGCACGTTCCAGAGTGGAAAACCCTTGGCTATTGCACGACGAACGATGAGGTTGATGTGCCCTTTCATGAGGTCGTCGGGGTGCTTGTCGTCGGTACAGAACATCAGTTCATCGGCATAGCTGGCAAGCAGGGGAGAGAGCGCCTCGAAGTTTTGCGCAGCACTACCCTCGCGGATAAGCACTTTCATGCCAACATCAATATGTGCCTGGGCTTCAGCCAGCGAGGAACATTCATGATCGGTAGATATGCCCTCGGCAGCATAGTGCCTGAGTTCCTCTCCTGAAAGGCCGGGGGCATGTCCATCGATAGGCTTTCCGGCTTTGCGTGCGGCCTCCAGCTTCTCCAATACCTCGTTGTCGCTAAAGAGCACACCTGGTATGTTCATCATTTCACCGAGAAACCCGATGTCGTCGCGCTGCATGAGGGCGCAGATGTCATCTGCTCCAATGACTGCACCACTGGACTCCATATAGGTGCAGGGTACGCAAGAAGGCGCCCCGAAAAAGAAGTAGAAGGGAACTTGACGTCCATTTTGAATCATGAAGTCGATGCCTTCGATGCCAAGCACGTTGGCAATCTCGTGCGGGTCAGCAACGGCAGCTATAGTGCCATGCTGGACAGCTATATAGGCGAAGTTCTCTGGCAGCAGCATGCTGCTTTCGATGTGAACGTGGCTATCGATGAAGCCTGGCAGGATAAAAGGTAGGTCGTTAGATTGATGATTGAAGATGGAAGATAACTGATTATCTTCGGCAGGAAGGATGGAGGTGATTCGTCCGTCGTTGATAATAAGTGTGCCGTCGTAAATCCTTTGTTTCAGGGGATCAACGATATGGCCTGTAATTTGGAAGGTATGATTCATTGAAAAAAACAATCTTTATTCTTCAAACTCAAATCTTCAATTATCAATTTTCAATACTGTTCCGCCGTTTTTGGGAATGGTGAGACGGACGATGCCCTTTTTGTTGGCCTTCACATTCGAGGCGGATAAGGAGAGATCCTTATCGTCGGCGAAGCATTCAGCCGTGTTGCCTTTTATATTTAAAAAGGAGAAATCAAAATCGAAAGTGAAAGGTGTTGCCTCGGCATTGATGGCAGCGACATACCAAGTAGTGCCATGGCGTCGTGCTAAAACCGCGTTCTTGCCTGGATAACCGCCGAGGTAGCGTGTCTCATCCCATGTGGTGGGTACTTCCTTCATGAAGCGGATAGCATCGGCTGGGGCGTCAGTAAGGTTGTTGGGTGTAAGGGCGAAATTCTGGATGGGATTTTGGAAGAGAACGGCTGTGGCCAGCTGGAAGCCGTCGCCCGTGACTCGGGTGGTGCCGTGGGTATTGTCGCGGTTATAGTGCTTGTTGAGGGCGCTGCCGCCAAACTCCATACAGCCTACCGTGTTGCGGATGAAGGGATGCAGGCACGCGTTGAAGGCCTCCATGTCGTCGGCATGCTGACTGAACTTCAGGTTCTCGCTGGCGAGGACTGCTTCGCTACCAACGTAGTTGGGGTACATGCGCTCCCAGCCGCGGGGCAGGGTGCAGCCGTGGAAGATGCACATGATGCCATACTCGTTGGCATCGCTGAGCACCTGTTCGTAGAGGCGCATGGTCTCCTGCTTGTCGCCGCCCCAGAAATCGACCTTGATGCCCTTGACGCCTTGGCTCTGCATCCACTTCATAGCGCGCTTGCGGGCAATGGGGTCGCTCATGCAGTCGACGGGACTCTGTGTGGTGTCGTTCCACGAACCGCTGGAGTTATACCATAGGAACACCTCAACGCCCTTGCTGCGGGCATAGCGGATGAGCTGCTCCATCTTCTCCTGCCCGAGGTTGTTGTCCCACCAGGCGTCGATGAGCGTGTATTCCCAGCCTAAGTCCGAGGCGAGGTCGATGAATGCCTTGAGGTCTTTTTCGTTGATGCTGGCGTCGTCCCAAACCATCCAGCTCCATGTGCTACGTCCAAAGCGGTAGGGGATTGAGGGCTCGTAGAGCGGGCGCACGACGTCAAAGGCAATGGTGGTTTCGGTAATGGCATCCAATCCTCCAATGGTGAGGGTGCGCCAGGGAGTGTGGCAGGGGAGGGTGACTTGAGCGCCTGTGCTGCCGAAGCCGTTGTTCTCTTCCATCATGGGATAGGCTATGGTGTAGCGTCCTTCGGATGTTGGCTCATCCAGACGGCTGCCACAGAAATGGCTGTCAACGCCTGTTTCAGAAACAAGCACCCAGATATTTTCCTCGACAGGAGCAGCCTTCTTGCCTTTCTTGCCCGCCTGTTGACTTGTGGTCTTGTTGACCTTAAAAAGGCAGGGGAACGTGTAGCCGTGTCCGTAGCCCGAAGCGGCTCCCAGCGGAGCATCAGCCTTGTATTCTTCCTCATAGGAAGGCTTTGAGCGCTTCCAGCCAATCATGGCATGGCTCTGGGGGGTGAGGAAGGTTGTTGTGTTTTCGGGGAAGGTGAAGGATGTGGCTTCGCTTTGTACAACAGCACAGCGGCGGTCTGGATCTTCGGGAATGATGTAACGGAAAGCGATATTGTTGTTGCTGACCTGGAACTCGATGGTGAAAGCACCACTATTGCGTCTGGGGCCGCCTGGACGCCTGTTTCCTGTAGCCGGAGCGGGGGTATTTGTGCTGACGAATGTGGCCAGCAGCTGGTTGGCTTCGTAGTGAACGGAGGATATCTTGCAGCGGTTGAGGGTGTAGTCGTCGGTGACGGTACCCGTCTTGGTTTCCGTCAGCTTCATGTCCGTATAGAGGAAATGGAGGTCTGTGCGGATGCCGAGTGGGGAGGGGGTGATGACGGTCTGCCCTTCGTATGTGACGGTGTAGGTGGGCTGTGCGTCGGTATCGGAGAGGACGACAACCAACTTTCCGTCGGGAGAGGTGACAGAGGCTTCTTCAGCCATGATGCCCGTTGCCGTGAACGGAAGAAGGGCGAGGAAAAGGGCGGAACCCCGAAAACGCAGAGAGTGTTTCATAATGACAAGAGTAATAAAATGGGTACTGTTTTTGAAAATGGGTGAGGAAAGAGGGTAGTCAGCCCTCTTTCCCCTGAATGACGGATTAGTTTTTGCAGCTGACGGCAGCTTTCTCGACGGGCAAGCAGGCTTTGTAGGCTTCGATGTAGGCGTTGAAACCAGCCACATCCTCGGGTGTGGGAGCAATCTCAACGCCCGTATTTCCGGCGAAGACCACTTCGTCGAGCCAGTCGGGCAGGGAGAGCTTCTTATCATTTCGTACGAGGTATGAGCCCAGCAGGGCGATGCCCCATGCGCCGCCCTCGCCGGCTGTCTCCATGACGGAGATGGGGGAGATGAGGGCAGCAGCCAGAATACGTTGTCCGACACCTTTTACTTTGAAGAGCCCGCCGTGGCCTGTGATGCGGTCCACCTTGACCTTCTCTTCCTTGAGCAGGATGTCGTTGCCGATCTTCAGCACGCCGACGGTAGCATAGAGCTGCGAACGCATGAAATTCGCCAAGTTAAACTTGTCACCTGCTGCACGTAGCACCAGGGGACGTCCGTCGGCAAAGCCGGTGACGGGTTCGCCAGAGATGTAGTTGTACGTAAGCACGCCTCCGCAGTCGGCATCGCCTTCAAGCGCAACGTTGAAGAGCTTGGAAAAGACATCGCCCATGTTCACGGGTACACCCAGCAGCTCCTGATACTCCCTGAAGAGGTTCACCCAGGCGTTGAGGTCGGAGGTGCAGTTGTTGCAATGTACCATAGCGACTAGGCTGCCGTCAGGCGTCGTCACCATGTCAATGACTTCGTGGGGCTTGGCAAGCTCTTTTTCCAGGACAATCATGGAGAAAGACGAGGTGCCAGCGGAGACATTTCCCGTGCGGGGACGGACGGCGTTGGTGGCAACCATGCCTGTGCCGGCATCGCCTTCGGGAGGACAGAGAGGTATGCCGGCACGCAGATGGCCGGAGACATCCAGCTTGGCAGCTCCCATGATGGTAAGGACACCCGCCTGTTCGCCAGCATCGAGCGATTTGGGCAGAATGTCGAGCAGCTTCCAGCTGAACTTCTTGTTGGCTATCAGTTTGTCAAATTTCTGCACCATGGTAGCGTCGTAGGTTTTGGTCTTGGGGTCAACGGGAATCATTCCCGAGGCGTCGCCTACGCCCAGCACACGCTGCCCGGTGAGCTGCCAATGGACATAGCCGGCAAGCGTGGTGAGATAGTCGATGTCCTTCACATGCTCCTCGCCGTTGAGGATGGCCTGATAGAGGTGCGAGATGCTCCAGCGGAGGGGAATGTTATAGACAAAGAGTTTGGAGAGCTCGGCAGCTGCCTTGCCCGTATTGGTGTTGCGCCAGGTGCGGAAGGGCACGAGGATTTCCTCCTTTTTATTAAAGGCCATGTAGCCATGCATCATGGCGCTGATGCCGATGGCGGCAAGCGTCTCAATCTCGGTATTGTAGAGCTTCTTAACGTTGGCGCGGAGGTCGGCATAGCAGTCTTGTAAGCCCTCCCAGATGGCGTCGATGCTGTAGGTCCAAAGGCCATCGACGAGCTGGTTCTCCCACTCGTGCGCTCCCTGGGCAATAGGGTTGTTGTCCCCGTCGATGAGGACGGCTTTGATGCGTGTGGAACCGAACTCGATTCCAAGAACGGCCTTTCCAGCCTCAATGGTTTGTTTTGCAGTCATAGCTTGTGATTTATGGGATTATTAATGGTGAATTTTTCTTTGGTTGAGTGATTTTTGACGGCAAAAGTACCTTTTTTTTTACAAACATCCAAACATTTCTTAACTTTGTTCGCTTATAAATTGTAAGTTGTTTTGCTATTAGAATCAACTTCTATTTTCGCAGAAGCTTTATCTGTGCCGTCAGATGCTTGGGCTGTGACGCCAGCCCCTTGGTCTGAGCACGCAACATAGTGCGCTACGGACACAACGTAGTGCGTTAGCAGATGGACGAATCGCGTTACGGACATAGGGCTTTAAAAACTGAAAGCAAGCATTGAAGAAATTCTTCTGCCAAATGACGGGTCAAAAAGATAACCGCCCTGCAAACAGTACTTTCTTATAGGAATCGATGATTCGCAACCCGTCACGGAGTCAGGATTCCGAGCCCGACGGCAATCACTATTTCTCGAAAAAAAACATTAAGATAATGAAATGTAAAAAACTTTTATCTATCTTTGCAGAACCTTTAGTTACAAGGCGAACATTATATGAACCCCTAAATACCTGACGTTATGTATAAAACAACCGAAATCCTGATGGCGGCGGTCCTGATTTCCCTGCCGATTGTGGTGAATGCGCAAACTGAGAACCCGCGCGGCATTTACAAGATGACTACGCTTACGGGCAGGCTGGGCGAAATAAACGCACCCTTCGAACAGTACAAGGTCTGTACCGATAGCATTACTCTTATGGTCTCCGAGCATATGAACGGCTTCAATATTACCTGCAACGATAGACAGGTCCTAAACTACACGGGCGAACAGCCTAAAAAAGAGGATGACAAGAGCACGCTTATCTATGACAGCAACGCCGAGCAGTTCAAACTGAAATGGTGGAGCACTTACACAAACCACCTTTATTTTCCCAAAGACGACTGGTGCATAGAGAAATATGAATCGGGGAAATACTCGGACCGCAGCAAAATCCTTTTTGATGCGCTGACCGGTATGGCAGAGACGGACGCGAAGAATCCCCTGAATGGTACATGGCGCTTCATAGGCTATGTGGACGAGCTGCGCGACGTCAAGAAAGAGTTGCCTAAACTGCACGAAAAGTATCCGTCGAGTGCTTACTACAATACTTTCATGGTCTTCACACCCAGACATCTGACGTCCGTCTTCAATATCGGAGGGGGTGTTGATAAGGTGGAATACGAAGGAAAGAAGGCGTACAAGGCTGGCGACAAGGTGTATCAGGTGAAATGGCTGTCGAGGAACCGCATAGCAATCGAATATCGCCAGGATTACCGCATCGACTGGATGATACTGGAGCGTGTGACAGACGGAACGACTCCGTTGAGCCATATCGCCAGCTACTATCTTACCGCAGGTAAATAGAGGGCTGCAGCTTCATTTGCAATTCATAATAACGACAAAAGAAAAGGAGCATCTGATGGGATGCTCCTTTTCTTACGTTGGCTCATGCGAGCATGGCCAATTCCTTCGTAGCGTGTTACTTCAGCGCTTTATTCAGCATGTAGTACATCTCGTTGTTCTGCAGCAGCTGCTTGAACTCGTAGGTCTTCGTGTCCTTGTTGATCTTGACATACTCGATGCCGCAGATTTCAGCAAAATCCTCCCAGTATTCCTCGGAGATGTCGTAAGAGAAGGCGCTGTGGTGCGTACCGCCGGCGAGAATCCAAGCGCCGGCACCAATCTCGAACGTGGGCTGCGGCACCCAGAGGGCGCTGGCCACGGGGAGTTTAGGCATGGGCTTCGGCTCGATGCACTCCACCTCCTGTGAAATGAGGCGGAAGCGGTTGCCGAGGTCGACGACGGTAGCCTTGATGCCGCGGCCTACCTTCGAGGTGAAGACGAGGCGGGCGGTCTGCTGCTTGCGGATGCCGATGCCGAGGAAGTGTACCTCAAGCTTGGGCTTGTCGGTAGCGATGAGCGGGCAGATTTCGAGCATGTGGCTCTGGAGGCACGAGCTGCGGTCGCCGGCGAAGTTGAGCGTGTAGTCCTCGAGGAACGAGCAGCCCTTGGGCATGCCCTGTTGCATCACCCAGAGGGTGCGACAGAGGCAGGCGGTCTTCCAGTCGCCCTCGGCGCCGAAGCCGTAACCCTCTTCCATGAGACGCTGTGAGGCGAGGCCGGGAATCTGGTCGAAGCCGCAGAAATTCGGGTCATTAATGTCGGCATCGCCGAGGTCGTCGAAATTGGTGGTGAAAGCGTTAGCGCCTTCGTCCTTCAGCACGCGGCGAAGGGCAATCTCGGCCTTGGCTGAGTTCTTCACCTTCTCCCAATAGACTTTCTCGCCACTCTCGTCAATCTTGATGGTGTAGAGCTTCTTGTACTCCTCGACGAGCTCGTCGGCCTCCTTGTCGGTAACCTTCTTGTAGTACTCCATCAGCGAGCTGACGGGGTAGTAGTCAACATGATAGCCCATGCGCTGCTCGAACTCCACACGGTCGCCGTCGGTAACGGCCACGTTGTTCATGTTCATGCCGAACATGAGGCAGCGGACGTTCTTGGCATCGGCGACGCCGACAGCCACGCGTGCCCAGACGGCAATCTTCTTCTGTGCCTCTTCGCTCTTCCAGTAGCCGCAGACCACCTTGCGGGGGACGCGCATACGAGTGCAGATGTGTCCGAACTCGATGTCGCCGTGAGCGCTCTGGTTGAGGTTCATGAAGTCCATGTCGATGGCATCCCAGGGGATTTCGGCGTTGTATTGGGTGTGGAAGTGGAGGAGGGGTTTCTGCAGGTCCTGCAAACCCTTAATCCACATCTTGGCGGGGGAGAACGTGTGCATCCAGGTGATGATGCCGACGCACTTCTCGTCGTTGTTGGCAGCCTTCATGACGGCTTCCACTTCCTTCGAGCTGTTGGCTGTGCCTTTATAGACGATTTTGACGGGGATGTTGCCGCTCTCGTTGAGGCCAGCAACCATTTCTTTTGAATGTCCGTCAACGGCAACCACGGCATCGCCTCCGTAAAGAAGCTGTGCACCAGTCACCCACCAAATTTCAAAATTTTCAAATACGTTTTTCATTGTGTGATGTTAAAAAGTTAAAGTTGTTTATTTCTTCTTTTGGCCGTAGTAGGCGTTTGGGCCGTGTTTGCGGCTGTAGTGTTTCTCGATGAGGTGTTTGTTCATCGAGGGGACGTGGGTGACGACGTCTAACGTGTTGAGGTGGAGGGTTGATGACACGAAGGCCATCTTGGCTACCTCCTCCAGCACTACGGCGTTGTGAACAGCATTATCGGCATCCGTGCCCCAGGCGAAGGGGCCGTGGTTGCGTACCAGCACGGCGGGCGTGTCGTCGGGGTTCATGTCCTTGAAACGCTCGACGATGACGTTGCCCGTCTCCTTCTCGTATTCGCCGAACACCTCTGCCTTCTTCATGTCGCGTGTGCAGGGGATGTCGTCGTGGAAGTAGTCGGCATGGGTGGTGCCGATGTTGGGGATATCGCGTCCGGCCTGTGCCCAGGCGGTGGCAAAGGTGGAGTGGGTGTGCACCACGCCGCCGATGTTGGGGAAAGCACGGTAGAGGACAACGTGGGTAGGGGTGTCGGACGAGGGGTTAAGGTCGCCCTCAACCACCTTGCCGTCCAAGTCCACCACCACCATGTCGGAGGGTTTCATGTTGTCGTAGCTCACGCCGCTGGGCTTGATGACGACCAGTCCGCTCTCACGGTCGATGGCCGACACGTTGCCCCACGTGAAGATGACGAGCCCATGTTTCACAAGGTCGAGGTTGGCCTTGCATACTTTGGCTTTCAGTTCCTCCAGCATGGCTTACCAGAAATAGATGTAGAATGTCACGATGACGGCGAGGATGATGACCGTGTGGAAGATGTCCCACCCGTTCCACGAGGCGCGGGTCTCGGCCTTCTGCTCCTTGGTGGCGGTGCCGAATACGAGGCCTTGTATCTGCTCGACAGCCGGCTTCTTGGTGCACAGCGAGATGGCAAGGCACACCAGGATGCAGGTAATGAAGGTGCAGACGCCGAACGTGTAGATGTTCATCTCGTTGAATACGTAGGTGAACGCATTGTGTGACTGGGGATTGATGATCATCGTTACAAGACGCAGGGCACCGATGACGATGCCGATGATGAGCGTCCACATACCAGCCTTGGCCGTTGTCTTCTTCCAGCAGATACCGAGCAGGAAGACGGTGGCGATGGCGGGAGCCAGCAGGCTCTGGATGTTCTGGATGTAGGCATAGAGGTTCTTACCCATGGCCTGGATGACGAAAATCCACAGCACACCGAGCACGACGACGACGACGGTGGCGATACGGCCGATGCTGACGAGGCGCTTCTCCTCCGTCTCGGGGTGCTTGCGCTTGTAGATGTCAATGGTGTAGAGCATGGCGCTGGAGTTGTAGAGCGATGCCAGCGAGCTCATCAGGGCGGCCAGGATACCGCAGATGACGACGCCCTTCAGGCCGATGGGCAACAAGGTGTTCACTAGCATGGGGAAGGCGAGGTCGGGGTTCTGCAGGGCTCCGGTGGCGGCGTCGGGCATCAGGGCAGCGGCGAGCTGGGCACCGATGGCCGAGTCGGGCTTCTTCGTCAGGGCGAAGGCAATCATGCCGGGGACGAGGAACAGGAACACGGGCAGCAGCTTCAGGTAGGCACCGAAGATGGTACCGCGGCGGGCTTCCTTCTGGTTCTTGCCGGAGAGCACACGCTGGACGATGAACTGGTCGGTACACCAGTACCAGAAGCCGATGATCATCGAGCAGAATAGAGCTCCGTACCACGGGTATTCGGCGTCGTGTCCGCTACGCATCAGCGTGGTCATGCCGTCGCCATATTCGTTGACGGGCTGTGAGGAGCAGATGGCCATCATCTCGTTCCAGCCGCCCAGCTCCTTCAGTCCTATCCACAGGATGACGAGCGAGCCGATGAGCAGGATGGGTGTCTGCAGGATGGAGGTCTTGAGCACCGACTCCATGCCGCCGATGACGGTGTAGATGGCGGTGATGATCACGAGGGCGATGGCTGCTACCCAGAAGTTAATGCCCAGCAGGGTGTTGAGGGCGAGGCCGCCGGCCATGACGGTGACGGAGACCTTCGTGAGGACGTAGCTGGCCAGCGACAGCCAGGTGAGGATGCCGCGGCTCTCCTTGTTGTAGCGTTTCTCGAGGAACTCGGGCATGGTATAGACCATCGAGCGCGAGTAGAAGGGTACGAACACCCAGCCGAGCAGCAGGATCATCCATCCGTGCATTTCCCAGTGAGCCTGGGCCATACCGCTGGTGGCACCCGAGCCGGCGAGGCCGATGAGGTGTTCAGAGCCGATGTTGGAGGCGAAGATCGAGGCACCGATGGCAATCCATGTGGCGCTGCGTCCGTTCAGGAAGTAGTCGCCTGAGGTCTCTTTTTTCTTTTTCGACACGTCCCAGCAAATCCAGATCATTGCCACGAAGAAGAGGGCAACGAAAATCCAGTCCAAGGTGTGGAGGCTGATGCGGTTAAGGTCTTGAGCCGCTGCCGCTGCTGTTGCGGCTTGTAACAGTTGGAAGTTCATGTGATTTTATTTACGGTTTGACATGTACGGTTTACTTCTTCTCTTCGCAGCAATCTTTCTGCTCTTTGTCGCAGTTCTCATGGCCCTCCTTGCAGCAGGCGCCTTCGGTGCTGAACTGGTAGATGACGATGCTCTCATACTCCTGTCCAGGGGCGAGGGTGGCATCAGGCCAGCCGCAGAGGTCGCTCTTGTTGGGCGTGTCGGGGAACTTCTGCGTTTCGAGGCAAACGGCGGTGCGGTGCTCGATGGGTTTGCCGTCCTTGCCTTTTACAGTGCCGTCGAGGAAGTTGCCCGTATATACCTGGATGCCGGGTTCGTTAGTGAAGACGTCCATGCGGATGCCTGTCAGGGGGCTGACGAGCGTGGCGGCGAGGGTGATGCCGCCCTTGCCTTCGTGTTCGCAGTGGTGGCCTTCGCCTTTCTCCTCACCCTCTTCGCAGCAGGCTTCGCCGCTTTCCTTGTCGCACTTCCCGTCGCCCTTACAGCAGGGTTTGTTGAGCACCCAGTTGTGGTCGTAGCCCTTGCCGAAGCGCAGCTGCTCGTTGTCGGCGTTGATGTCCTGCCCGATGGGTTTCGGCGAGGTGAAGTCGAACGGTGTGCCGGCCACGGGAGCAATCTCGCCGGTGGTCATGAAGGTGGCATCGACGGGGGTGTAGTTGTCGGCATTGAGGCAGAGCAGATGGTTAGTGATGGGGGTGCCGTTGCCGTTGAGGTTGAAGTAGAGGTGGCTGCAGGTGTTGATGACGGTTTTCTTGTCCGTGGTGGCAGTCCACTTCATGGCCAGCTTGCCGCAGGGGGTGAGGGTGTACTGCACCTTACCCTTGACGGTGCCGGGGAAGCCAGCCTCGCCGTCGGGGCTCACGAAAGACATGGTGATGCTGTTGTCGGTCACTTCCTCCACGTCCATCACCTTGTACTGCCAGCCCATGTAGTCGCCCTGGAAGCCGAACTTCTTGGGGTCGAGCGTGCAACCGCCGTGCAGGCAGTGGCCGAAGTTGTTCTGCGGCAGCTGGTACTCTGTGCCGTCGAGGGTAATCTTACCTCCGGCGATACGGTTGGCATAGCGTCCGATGGTGGCGCCGAAGTCACTCTCGATGGTGCTGTAGGCCTGGATGCTGGGCTGGCCGACGCAGACGTCCTTCAGCTTGCCCTCCTTGTCGGGCACCATGATGCTGACCACGCGTGCGCCGAAGTTCGTCACGCACACCTCCATGCCTGCTTCGTTGCGCAGCGTGTAGAGGTCGGTTTTCTTCCCTTGCAGTTCGGCCTGGAAGTCGGCACGTTTCAGCCCGCTCAGGGCCACTCCTTCTTTCGGTGCTGTCTTGCACCCTGCCAGCAGCGCCACACAGCAGACCATGCCGGCAAAAATACGTAATACTTTCATAATGAATGATTAATAAATGATATTAAGTATAGATTCCTATTTTAGCGTGTAAAGTTACAAAATATATTTGTATGTGCGAAGCGTTTGCCCGTTTTTTTTCGCTGCGTGCGGAAAAAAACCAGAGGGACGTACGCGGCAGAAGGGCCTTCGCATGCGGCAGAAAGGCCTTTGCGCACGACAGATGAGCCTTCGCACGCGGCAGAAGGACGGACGGGGCGGGGTGTTTAGGAAATGTTAAAGCGTAACCTGTGACCTTTGTGACCTCTCCTTTCTGCGCACGCGCGATATTTTTATATATATTTCCATATATCTATATAACTGCGTAACTGTGCACACGTGCGAAAGGAAAGATCGCAAAGGTCACAGGTAACACTTTCTGAAAGAGGAAGTGGCTGGGGGAAACGTTAAAAAAGGTGTTTTCCTTGCTTGTTTGCGGGCAATGATGTACCTTCGCAGGCTAAAACGTATGTGTGCATCTATGAGAAAACTGAAACCATTGTTCATCGCCATACTGGCGGCCGTGACGCTGCAGCTCGCGGGGTGCAGGAAGTACGAGACCTACGCCGAAAAGAAGGAGAAGGAGGACAACGCCATAGCCAAGTTCATCGACGACGGCGGCATCGACGGACGTCCCATCAAGGTGATCACTGAGGAGGAATTCTATGCCCAGGACAGCCTGACGAACGTGGCCGAAAACGAGTACGTGCTGTTCAAGCAGACGGGTGTTTATATGCAGATTGTCCGCAAGGGCGAGGGGCGTGTCCACGCGAAGGGCGAGAACCGCAACTACCTGGCACGCTACATCGAATATAGTGTCGCTGACCGCGACACGATGACGCTGAACCTCTACGACTCGCGTCCCGAGCAGATGACCGTCAAGCGCACGGGCGACACCTTCAGCGGCTCGTTCACCTACGGCCACATGCTCTCCGTCTATGGCAGCCTGGCGAACCAGTCGGTCTATTCATACTACAGCTCCACCACCACGACCTTCCCCGAAGGGTGGCTGGTGCCCTTCCCGTACATCACGCCTGGACGGCCCAACGACAAGGCTGCGAAGGTGCGCATCATCGCTCCGCACGACTACGGCACCTCGCTTGCCATACAGCAGATATACGCTACTTTCTACGAAATTACCATCATGCCTGAACCTTAAAAAAACTAACTTTATATGTCACTCATTAAATCTATTTCCGGCATTCGCGGCACCATAGGCGGAGTGGCCGGCGAAGGGCTCAATCCACTCGACATCACAAAGTTCACCGCTGCCTATGCTACTCTCATCCGCAAGACCTATCAGGGCGAGGCACGTCATATTGTCGTCGGGCGCGACGCCCGCATCTCGGGCGAGATGGTGCGCCAGTGCGTCTGCGGCACCCTGATGGGCATGGGTTTCGACGTGCTCGACATCGGGCTGGCCACGACACCCACCACCGAGCTGGCCGTCACCATGTCCGGTGCCTGCGGAGGCATCATCCTTACCGCTTCGCACAACCCTCGCCAATGGAATGCCCTGAAGCTGCTGAACGCCCGGGGCGAGTTCCTGAACGCCGCCGAGGGTGCCGAGGTGCTGCGCATCGCCACCGACGAGGCCTTCACTTTTGCCGAAGTGGACGGGCTGGGCAAATACACCCGCGACGAATCCTACGGACAGCGCCACATCGACGCCGTACTTGCGCTGGGGCTCGTCGACGTTGAAGCTATCCGCAAGGCACATTTCAAGGTGGCCATCGATACCGTCAACTCCGTAGGCGGCATCATCCTGCCCCCGCTGCTCCGTCAGCTGGGCGTGGAGAAGGTCGAGGGGCTCTACACCGAGCCGACGGGCGACTTCCAGCACAATCCTGAGCCGCTTGAGAAGAATCTGGGCGGCATCATGGCATTGATGAAGACCTCCGACTGCGACGTGGCCTTCGTCGTTGACCCCGATGTGGACCGTTTGGCTGTCATCGATGAGAAGGGCGCCATGTACGGCGAAGAATACACGCTGGTCACCGTGGCCGACTACATCCTGCAGCATACACCCGGCAATACCGTCAGCAACCTCAGTTCCACACGTGCCCTGCGCGATGTCACGCAACGCTACGGACAGCAGTACAATGCCTCTGCCGTGGGCGAAGTGAACGTCGTCGCGAAGATGAAGGCAACAGATGCTGTCATCGGAGGCGAGGGCAACGGAGGTGTCATCTATCCCGCCAGCCACTACGGACGCGATGCCCTCGTCGGTATCGCCCTCTTCCTGACGTATCTGGCCAAGAAGGGTTGCGCGGTGAGCGAGCTGCGCAAGACCTATCCGTCCTATTTTATGGCAAAGAACCGCATCGATCTCACGCCCGATACCGATGTGGATGCTGTGCTAGCAAAGGTGAAGGCGCTCTACTCATCTGCTGAGAACAAGGCTGCCGGCGTAGCAATTACTGACATCGACGGCGTTAAGATTGATTTCCCCGATAAGTGGGTACATCTCCGCAAGAGTAACACCGAGCCCATCGTCCGCGTCTATAGCGAGGCACATACACCCGAAGATGCTGCCGAAATAGGCGAGAAGGTGATGGAGGTGGTGAAAAGTATGGTCTGATGGCGCAGAAAACGAGCAAGACGAATGCGGCGCGCCTGCTTGACCAGCAGAAGATTGCCTACGAGCTGGTGCCGTATGAGGTGGATGAGAGCGACCTCAGCGCACCCCACGTAGCAGCCTCGCTGAGCGAGCCGATTGAGCAGGTTTTCAAGACTATCGTCCTGCATGGCGACAAGACGGGCCACTTCGTCTGTGTTATTCCGGGTGAGGCGGAAATAGACCTGAAGTTGGCAGCCAAAGTGTCGGGCAACAAAAGTTGCGCCCTGCTGCCGCTGAAGGAACTGCTGCCGCTGACGGGCTACGTGCGCGGGGGCTGTTCGCCCATCGGCATGAAGAAACGATTCCCAACTTACTTTCACGAGAGTTGCCTCGCGTTTCCATATATCTACGTTAGCGCCGGACAACGTGGTCTGCAGTTCAAAATTGCTCCGCAGGACCTCATCCGTGCTGCTTCCGCTACTACCGCAAAACTATTTGATTCGATTGACTTATGAAAATTACAGAAACCATGTTGAAGCCGCTTGTCGAGCGGTTGCAGAAAACCGACTGGAAGGGCGAGTCGCAGAAGGTGCTGAGTTTCCTTCGGAAGTACGCCCTTCGTGCAGGGCGCATTGCTGCCAAGCCGCTCCTGCAGTTCTACTATGTGATGACGGATGAGAACGTAACAGCGCGCGACAAGGCACTTATCTACGGCTCGTTGCTCTACATCCTTGTGCCGGGCGACATCATCCCTCGCAGGGTATTTAATATGCTGGGCATTATGGACGACATTGGTGCCGTGATGATTGTCTATACCCGTATTAAGAATAAGATTACGCCTGCCATCAATTTCAAGGTGGAAGAGACGCTGGACGAGTGGTTTGGCACGAAGTTCGACGTCGTTTAACCCTCACACATATAGTTTGTTGGATTTGCTTCAGCAGAACAAGTCTACAATAATTGCATCTGACACGAAGATTCCCTCTTCTGTTAGCGCCCATCGTCCGTCGGCTCTCTCGTACAGCCTATGATTTTTTAAATAGGTTTGCGCGCGGGCGCGACAATAGCTCTCTTGTTCTTCACCAAATAGGTTGCGAATTTCCTGCAGGCTGATGCCTTGTGCAGTACGAAGGCGAGTCATGATGTATTCGTTGTAGCGCTCCTCGTCGCTGAGCGTCTCACCCGATGAGATAATGTCCATTTCACTCCCATTTATTCCCCTGAGATAGCCTTCTAGGTTGGGGTGGTTCCATGTGCGGCGTGTGCCATCGTAGGAATGCGCTCCAGGCCCTAACCCCAGATATGGGATGCCGTTCCAATAGCTGCTGTTGTGCCGGGCTTCGTGTCCGGGTAGAGCAAAATTGCTGATCTCGTAGTGTCTATATCCCGCTTCAAGTAGCGTTTGACGCAGCAGGCGGAAGCAGGTAAAGCTCTCTTCCTCGTCCACCTCGTGGACTTCGCCCCGTTCGCGCATAAAGTAGAGTAGTGTGCCCTCTTCGAAGCTTAGGTGGTAGGCCGATATATGCGGTACTCCGAGCCTGACAGCTTGCTCCAAGTCTTCCTTCCACACCTCTAGGTAATCCTTTTTGTGCTTGCCATCCCTCGGTAGCCCATACATCAGGTCGATGCTGATTTCCGTTATCCTGCTGTCCTGCAAACGATGTACGGCATCAATAGCCTCCTGCGCCGTATGTCGTCGTCCCAGCAGCCGTAGCAGGGTATCATCGAATGTCTGAATGCCCATGCTGATGCGTAGCGCGTACTGCGGAAGGGCATCCTTCAACTCGTCAATCCACTCCTGCGAGAGGTCGTCTGGGTTTGCCTCGATTGTTAGCTCGTCCAATGTGTTAAAGTCAAAAGTTTGTTCCGCTTTCCGTACTATGCGTTCCAACAGGGCGGGGAAAAGCTGCGAAGGCGTACCCCCGCCGAAATAGAGTGTTTTGACAGACTCGCTCTGCAAGAAATCCTTTCTCTGTTCCATCTCGCGGCAAATCGCCTCGACGTATGCCTTCTGCTTGCTCGGTATGTCCGGATTATTCGGAGTTTTCTGAATACGCTGATCGTTCCGATTATTCCGTTCCTCTCCCCACGTCGTAGAGTAAAAATCGCAGTATTTGCACCTGCTTTTACAGAAGGGAATATGCACGTAGATTCCTGCCATGTTGCAAAGATAGTGCAAGGCGAGCAAAAAAGCAAAATTCATATTAGCTTTTATTTTTTTTCTTATTTATTTTCATATATCCTTATTTCTTAGTAATTTCGCAGCGCTTCACGGTGTGGAGTACCCTTTTTTGCGTGGAAATATTGAAATAAAGCAATAATAATTAACAATTTATCACCGAAATGAAAGTCTATAAGACCAATGAGATTTCGAACCTTGCAATCGTTGGAGGTTCGGGTTCAGGTAAGACCACTCTTACTGAGGCCATGCTTTTAGAGGGCGGCGTTATTCGCCGCCGTGGTTCTGTAAACGCTAAGAATACCGTCAGCGACTGCTACCCCGTGGAGCAGGAGTACGGCTATTCCGTATTCTCCACTGTCTTCGCAGTCGAGCGTGGTGCGCATAAGCTTAATATGTTTGACTGCCCGGGTTCGGGCGACTTTAGCGGAGGCTCTGTCACCGCCCTTAACATCTGCGACATCGCTATGCTCGTCGTCAACGGCGCATACGGCGTTGAAGTCGGCACTCAGAACAACTTCCGTCAGGCTGACAAACTTCACAAGCCTATCGTTTTTGTCGTCAACAATATTGATAGCGACAAGTGCGACTACGACAAAGTGGTTGAAGACCTGAAACGCGATTTCGGCGGCAAGGTTATCCCTGCACAGTTCCCCTCATCCTGCGGTCCAGACTTCAACAGCATTATTGATGTGCTTACCATGAAGCAGTACACCTATGGTGCCGATGGCACTCCAGCTACCGTTAGCGACATTCCCGCTGCCCTTGCCGGCAAGGCTCAGGACATGCACGATGCTCTTGTCGAGGCTGCTGCTAGTGGCGACGAGGATCTGATGGAGAAATTCTTTGAGACGATGGAACTCTCTGAAGAGGAAATGGTTGAAGGTATCAAGAAGGGACTTTCTCAGCACGGTATCTATCCCATTCTCTGCAGCTCGGCTTCCAAGAACGTTGGTGTGGCCCGCATCCTCGACTTTGTCGCAGGCGTGGCTCCCACCGTTGATGAATTCCCCGGCACTCCCAACACCAAAGGCGAAGAAGTCAAGTGTAACGCTGCAGCTCCCACCTCCCTGTTCTTCTTCAAGACAGAGATGGAGCAGCACATCGGCGAGGTCTGCTACTTCAAGGTTATGAGCGGTACCGTCAAGACGGGTGATGACCTGAACAACGCTTCACGTGGTTCGAAGGAACGTATCGCCCAGCTCTTCACCCCGGGTCGCGGCAATTATCGTCAGTTGCTTGACGAATTGCAGGCAGGTGATATCGGCTGCACCGTCAAACTGAAGGACGTCAAGACAGGCAATACCCTCAACAGCAAGGATGCCGACAATTTGTTCGACTTCATTGTCTATCCCAACTACAAGTATTCCCGTGCAATCCGTCCCGAGAACGAGGCCGACACCGAGAAGATGATGACTGCCTGCAACCGTCTGCACGAGCAGGATCCGACGTGGGTCATCGAGCAGTCGAAGGAGCTCCGCCAGATTATTATCCACGGACAGGGCGAGTTCCACCTCCGTACGCTGAAGTGGCTGCTTGAGAACAACGATAAGCTCCACATCATCTACGACGAGCCCCGCGTTCCTTATCGTGAGACCATTACTAAGGCTGCCCGTGCCGACTATCGTCACAAGAAGCAGTCTGGTGGTGCAGGTCAGTTTGGTGAAGTTCACCTCATCGTTGAGCCTTACGTCGAAGGCAAGCCCATGCCCGAGGTGTATAAGTTTGGCGGGCAGGAATACAAGATGTCTATCAAGGGACAGGATGAGTATCCGCTGGAGTGGGGCGGCAAGCTGGTGTTTGTTAATTCCGTTGTTGGTGGTGCCATCGATGCTCGCTTCATGCCTGCTATTCTCAAGGGTATCATGCAGCGTATGGAGCAAGGGCCTCTCACCGGTTCATATGCACGTGACGTCCGCGTCATTGTTTACGATGGTAAGATGCACCCCGTTGACTCCAACGAAATTTCCTTCATGCTTGCCGGACGTAACGCCTTCTCCGAGGCCTTCCGCAATGCAGGTCCGAAGGTCTTGGAGCCTATCTACGATGTAGAGGTTCTCGTTCCTGCCGAATTCATGGGTGATGTCATGAGTGACCTTCAGGGCCGTCGTGGCATGATTATGGGTATGGGTAGCGATGGCGCTTTCCAGAAACTCAACGCCAAGGTGCCCCTTAAGGAGATGTCTAACTACAGCACTTCGCTGAGCTCCCTCACCGGCGGTAGCGGCACTTTCAACATGTCCTTCGCCAGTTACGAGCTCGTTCCGACGGATGTTCAGGACAAGCTTATCAAGGAGTTTCAGGAGAAGCAGAAGGACGAGGATTAATCTCCCTTCCTTCAGACAGTTTTATAATTTGCAAGGCCCGCCATACAGGCGGGCCTTGTTTTTTCTTCTGATTGATATCTACTGGTAGGGCGTTCCTCTTTATCTGTTTAGAAACGGAGCTTGAGTTTAAGCTGGAATCCATCGGAGTCGGAGTGGAACGCATCTCGATGGGTAAGTCGATAGATGTAATCCACCTCAAGCACATCAAAGATGTTACTAACGCCGACAATCAACCTGACATAGGGAATGGGTTGCCAGGAGGTTTTTCCAGACTGCCCGTCTGAAACCTGTGGTGTTGAAGGCAGCAGGGCATCGGATAGCCAGAGCGTGCGAGCCCCAAAGACTTCACGCCACCCGAGATTGCGGATGAGAGGGATATGGTTAAAGATTATGCCTTTGGTGCGGCATTTGATACTCCAAGAGATGTAACGGTCTGTAGCCATTTCCATGGGGTCGATGTCGGTGAAAAGGCCGTTAGGACCAATGGTGTTAGGCGTGGTGGGCGGAACTAAGCGCAACGGAACGGGGACATCAGGTGTCCAGAGACGTCCGGCTCGCACGCTGTTGTCCATGAAACCATAGCCATGGAAACGGACGCGCTGCTGAAAGGTGAAGAGGGTTCGCTGGTAATTGTAGGCCGATCCGAGAAAACCCTTCCGTGCCATCGTGTGGCTTAGGGTAAAGACGGGCGTTTCCTTGTTGACAATTAGTCTGTCGTCAACCTCGAGCTTATAGACTTCGCCTGGGGCATAGCGCAAGTTCAGTTCCAGTTCTGATTGGCTGAATCCGCCTGTGGGGAAGAACTCCGTTTGAAAGGTCGAGGCTGGGTCGCTGAGTGTGCGATGCCTGACAACAGCTTCCCATGTGAGGCCAAAGCGGTATTCGTTGGCATAGGCCAGTTCCTGTCGGCGCTGGAAGGCGTAGGGATAGTTGTAGGGATGATTGATGCTGCTGACAAGGTCGTCCCAGCCGTTTGAGGGTTGTCGGTTTCCAAGAGGCAGGATGTCGTAGTCGCTATGCAGCCGGATGTAGTTGCGGGGATGGGCGGAGAAGTACTTCTCCTTCTTGTTGAACGAGTATTCGAGTTCAGCCATGTATTTCCAACGATGGTCACGAGTGCCCCAGGCCACATAGCCGCGCATCATCAGTTGTGGATGGAGGTAGGCGCTGGTGACAACGCCTGGTCGGATGCGCACGCCCTCTACGTTGTTCCAGCTGAGGAGTGAGCCCACAGGACCATACCAGAAGTTTGGCTTCAGCGGGTCGGAGGGGAAGTAGTGGGTGTAGGCCATACCTGCAGCTCCCTCGAATAAACGGTAGCCTGGGCGTTTCCGTAACTCATCTATCAGCCCTTTAGTAAGACGGTAGGGACGACTGGGCGGCAGGTCTGCATAGGAATTGGATGTGGAGTGGCTTGTGTTGAGTGAATAGTCGTTGGAAGATAGCTCGGCATTTGCCTCTTGATTTGTTGACTTGTTGACTTGTTGACCTTTATATTCTCTATAGCTGACGTCGCGGCGCAGAGCGGCGCCTCCGAGGCGTTCCAAACCCAGCACGTTGGCAACAAAGCGGCACATCAACGTTTCATGTGCAAGGTCGATACGCCCCTCGCGGCTACGGTTAAAGCTCTGTATCAGGGTGACGCCTTTGACAAAATTCAGCTTCATTCGCGAGGGGGTAGACATGCTGATGTGACGGATGAAGTGCCCGTCAGGATCTACGAAGATGTGTCCGACGAAGGAAAACGAACGTCCGTCCCTTGGGGCAAAGACGATGTCGAGGCAGGGCTGTCCGCCGATAACAACGGTATCGCTCATGGCAAAGCGATAGAAGAGCGTGCCGAAATGGGAGATGGGGGAGGGGAAGCGTTCCCCAATGATGCAGATGTCACCCGAGAAGATGTCCGTGTTGCCGATGTAGTGGTTCAAAGGGCCTTCAATCTCCTCTTCTGAGAGGAAGTCGTCGATGCCCGTGCGGCGTGTGAAGGCTGTCATTCTCTCCGTTCCTCGTGCGGCATGTTGCACACTCAGGGCTGTTTCCAATAACGTCAAAGCCGTTTCGCCGCTTCGGTTGTCCAGTTCGTAGATGGCTGTGGGGCGTATGGAATTACCAAGGCTGTCAAACAGTTCGGTATACGATTTCTCGTGGCAAGAGACATAGACAACCCCGTCGTCGTCCGTCATCAGGGCATCGTAGCTCAGGTATTTGTTGAAGATGTTGGGGTGATGTCTGATTTCGTATTTCAGTATCCCCTTGCTTGGTTCGGCAAGAGCCACGCTGGTTACGTCGCGCCGCTCGCGCGATAGGGTACCGTTGGTAGCGGGGCGATAATCGTCGATGTGGCTGACGATTTCGTTGATGATGGCAAAGGCAGGATTGTCCTTGAGGCTGCGCCGTGTCCTGAGTATTTTCCCGTCGATGACTACTTCGTCCAGTTCGTAGGCCTGCAGCAGCACCTCATCCCCCACATCCTGGGCGCACACACTTACAGCCGCCGCCCACGCGGCAGCCACCCATGCAAGCCATCGGCGGGGGCATCGGCGTCGCCTCACACGCATATCCCTTTTTCTATTCACGCCGCGAAGGTACGACAAAAAACTGAACAATGAAAACGAAAGAAAAACGGAATGAAAAAAAACGTAAAAAAAAACATCCCCATCTGCCACTAACCATGCACTCTATATTCTTCCTCTGAAAACTGCTAGCCTGAAAGGCCAGCAAAGGTGTTCTTGCAGACAAATATAAAAATAAATCATGAATGGATGGGGTATTTGAAAAATATGTATTATCTTCGCCGCGAAATGCGATAATTTTAGTAAAAATCATTATGAGAAAATCCAAAAGAAAGACAATGGGCAGGGTCGTATCTGCCTTGCTTTTGCTGCTCCTTTTCCCCATCGGCGCCTGGGCGCAAGGGATGGCGGTAAGAGGTGTCGTGAATGACGAGACTGGTGAGCCGGTCATCGGCGCGTCGGTCTCCGTGAAAGGAACGACAAACGGTACCATCACCGACTACGATGGGCGTTTCGCGCTGTCGGGCGTGGAGCGTGGTGCAACTATCGTCGTGGCCGTACGCCTGCCGGCAGCGAAGTCACTATCAGCGGTTTCTCGCTCATTGAATACTAAATAATATGAAATCCATGAATTTCCTATTCACACTACTCGCCCTCCTCTCTTTCACCGCCTGTGGAGGAGGGGAGGAGCAGGGCGGAGGCCAGACGGCTTCCACCATCACGCTCAGCGGAGATAAATTCTCTTTAGGTCATGAAGGCGGTTCGTTCACCGTCGATGTCAAGGCTTCGCGCGAGTGGAGCGCCTTCAGCGACGACGACTGGCTGAAGGTCACCTATAACGCCGGAACATCTCACGAAGGGAAGGTTGACGTCGTGGCGTCCGAGAACACCCTTACCGCCGACCGCAAGGGAACAGTGGTCGTGAAGGCCGGTGCCGGGCGCTCCGTCATTACGGTCACCCAGGACGCCGCGCCCGAAATCAAGTACAGCGACCTCTGTCCTCTCGATGGCTACCAGCTTGTCTGGCAGGACGAGTTCGAGACGGACGGCATTCTGAAAGGCGACTGGACGTATCAGACGGCGCGTGCCGGATGGGTGAACCACGAGCTGCAGACCTACGTGGAGCAGACGTCGCCCAAGGGCAGTCCCGTAGCGGAGTGCTCGAAAGGTACGCTCAAGATTAACTGCTTCAAGGAGGACGGCACCGTCTATTCCGGCCGCGTCTATGCCTGCCGGAATACCGGTTGGAAGTACGGCTACGTGGAGGCTCGCATCAAGCTGCCGAAGGGCAAGGGCACCTGGCCTGCCTTCTGGATGATGCCCGTCCACTTCACGGCCTGGCCCGACGACGGCGAGATTGACATCATGGAGGAAGTGGGGTACCATCCCAACTACACCTCCTCGTCCATCCATTGCAAGAAGTACTACCACAGCATCGGTACGCAGAAGACGAAGGAGCACTACTGCGCTGGTGCCGAAGGTGAGTTCCATGTCTATGCCCTCGAGTGGACGGCCGACTATATCCGCACCTACGTCGATGGTAAGGAGCTCTTCTACTTCGAGAACGACGGCAAGGGCGACAAGCAGACGTGGCCCTTCAACAAGCCGTTCTACGTCATCCTCAACCTGGCTTGGGGAGGCGACTGGGGCGGCGCGCAGGGCGTGGACGAGAGCGTCCTGCCCATCACGATGGAAGTGGACTACGTCCGCGTCTTCCAGAAGCCGTAGAACCATACACGCCAGCCGTTTCATACGACATCTCCCATGTAGAGACACGGCATGCCGCGTCTCACGAAACGACGGAACAATTCTCTACAGATAGAAAAAACAAAAAAAGGCCAACACCTACCTATCTTCTCGCAACTCACGATGGTAAAGCGAGTTAGGAAAGGTAGGTGTTTCTCAAACACCTACCTAACACCTACCTGAAATCTACCTTGAGCCTTTTTTGCCTATCTTGCTGGCATCAAACACCCACCTGGCTGATACCCAACATCTATCTTGCAGAGACCAAACACCACCTAACAGGGCATGAAGCATGTCGAACGGATACTAACGCTCTCCTTTGGCCTATTCCAAAGAAGAAATGAGGTAAAGATGCGGTATGAGTTTGGGTAGGTGTTAGGTAGGTGTTCAGTAAACACTTACCTAGTCTATAAGGCTAAAATATAGTTTGTTGTAAGCTTTTAGGTAGGTGTTGGCAGTTTTTTGAAGAATTCTTATAAAAAATCAATAGCGTCGTAGAATAAAAAACATCATCGCAACATTAAATGCTAGCTTCACAACGTTAAACGCTGGCATCACAGCGTTAAACTTTAGCGTAGTAGCGTTTGATGTTATTTCATTAGAAGGGCCTTCTATTCCGTCAGAAGGCCCTTCTAATTTGCCAAAAGGGCCTTTTGTTTAGTTAAAGCCCTTCTGTTGTTGTTCCCCATTCAAGAGTTCTGAGCTTGAGTGAGGCGTCAGTCGTCGAAATCCGACTCCACCATGTTGTCAGAGCCGCTGCGATAGTCGTCGTCAAGGTTATAGCCGTACTTGTCCCTGTCCATCGATGCATTACGATGATAGTCGTCCCACGCGCCGAACGGATTCTTCTTCTCCTGCTTTTTATGCTCGTCATCTCCGAGCAGCCAATCTAAAAATCCCATAGTAGTATCTTTTTTAAGTTAAACATGAAGGCACATTCCGCCCTTTTTCTTTCCGCAAAGGTATGGGTAATCTTTCATACAAAAAAGCAAAACAAAAAAAATTCTTCGTTTAAGATATTTTGTGCCAAATGTAAGGGAATATGGTACACTATCCGCTTATATTAACGCGCGAGGGTGGCGAGTAATTCCAAAGCCGCTTTGAAAAACGAAAGGAGAACTGCTTTTTCCCAACATTTTTTGTTTTGTTTGATTTCTTTTCCTTTTTATTTGTTTGTTTCGGAAAAAAGAGTTATTTTTGCCCAATCAATTATAAGGAGAATTGTTTCTTGACACCATAAGAGACGTATATGAGGAATTGCGAAAAAAGATTTCACAAAATATATCACCGAGATGCGGCTGCGCTGGCTTTTTGTCCCTACCGTATTTGCCCCATTGGAGCACACTCTGACCATAATATGGGTAAGGTGACGGGTCAGGCTATCGACAAGGGTATCCACATCGCCTATAGCCCGAAGGAGAACGGCGTGATTGAGCTCTGCTCGCTTCAGTTCGACAAACGGGCACAATGGCACGTGGCTCAGGTTCCGGAGCGGAGGCAGGGCGACTGGGCGGACTATCTGCGTGGAGCCACGCTGGAGCTCGGAAGGCGCTATCCGCTGACACGCGGATTGAGTGGCGTCATCGAGGGAAGCTTGCCCATCGGCGGCCTTTCGTCGTCAGCAGCTGTGACGCTCTCGTTCTTCAGCGCCCTTTGTGCCGTCAACGGCCTAAAACCCGCTGCACCTGAACTTATTAAGATGGCTGTGGCGGTGGAGAACAATTATGTGGGCGTCAGCAGCGGCAAGCTCGATCAGAGCTGCGAAATCTACTCCCGTAAGAACCAGCTCCTCTATCTTGACACGCTCGATGACAGCTACGAGGTGATACCCACCCATCCCTCTATGCCAGCGTACGACATAATGATTTTCTTCAGCGGAGTAGAACGCACGCTTGCAGGCAGCGCTTTCAATATGAGGGTTGACGAGGCTCGTTCGGCGGCCTATGCGCTCAAGGCCTTTTCGGGTATGCCCTATGGGAAGTTCGCTGAGACGAATCTGCGTGAGGTGTCGCGCGAAGTATATGAGCAGTACAAGAACCGCTTGCCCGAAACGTGGCGCCGTCGTGCTGAACATTGGTACACAGAGTACGCCCGAGTTGAAGCTGGCGCTGAGGCATGGCGTCGGGGTGATTTGGTGGCGTTCGGACGGCTTAGCTTTGAAAGCGGGCGCTCGTCAATAGAGAATTGGGAGACTGGTTCGCCCGAGCTGAAAACGCTCTACGACATTATGACGCATACCGATGGTATCTATGGTGGGCGCTTTAGCGGTGCCGGGTTCAAGGGCTGCTGCATGGCCTTGACTGACCCTGCTTTTCGCGAAAGTATCACCGAAAAGGTGACTGCAGCCTACCTGCGTGAGTTCCCCGACTTGAAGGGAAAGTTCTCTGTTCACGTCTGCCAAAGTGCCGATGGAGTGTCTTTGTAAACCATAAGTACCGATGAAGTGTCTGATTTTAGCCGCGGGCTATGCCACACGCCTTTATCCTCTGACGGAGAACTTCCCGAAGCCGCTCCTGAAAGTGGGTGAGCGCACTATCCTCGATTGGCTGGTAGATGATATTGACACGTGCGACGCTGTGGATGAATACATTGTCATTTCCAATCATCGCTTTGCGCATCACTTTGAGGCGTGGGCAGCTACGAAGCCACAGCGCATTACCATACTTGACGATGGAACGGAAAGTAACGAAACCCGTTTGGGCGCCGTGCGCGATATCGAACTGGCAATACAAAATCAACAAATTGAATCAAAAATCGAGCCTCCTGCCCGCTCGTTGAATAGAGATGATGTTGCCCCCTCATATCTTGTTATTGCGGGTGACAATGTGCTGGACTTCAGCTTGACCCACTTCATTCGCTATGCGCAGGAGAAGGGCACTTCGTGCATCATGCGCTACCACGAGCCTTCTGATACCAAACTGCTCAAGTGTGGCGTAGTCACTATTGACGCAGACGACCTTGTGCTGCGTATGACGGAAAAATCGCCCACGCCCGAGACGCATTGGGCTTGTCCTCCTTTCTATTATTATACGGCTGCCGATGCACAACGGGTGGGGCAGGGCATAGCGGCCGGCTGCGGTACGGATGCCCCAGGCAGCTTTATGGCTTGGCTCTGCGAACAGACTCCCGTCCATGCAATGGAAATGCCTGGGCGTCGCTACGATATAGGCAATCTACAGAGCTACGAGGAGGTGCAGCGTACCTACAAAGGGATTGAAAATAGTAATCATTAAATAGTTAATTACCATGATGTCAAGGAGAAATTTTCTGAAAGCAATGGGTGCGACAACGGCAGGGGTCGTGCTGTCAACTTCCCCCATTAGTGCTGCCGAGCGTCTTACAGATAAGAAGACGAAGAAAAAATCAGCACCCGAGGAACCTGCAAAAGTGAAGCTCGCCTGTGTAGGCATAGCCAACCGCGGACGACAGATTATCGGCGACTTGGAGCGCACGGGTCTTTGCGAGATTGTCGCCCTGTGCGACGTGGATCCGAACAGCAAGGAGTCGAAACAGACAATTGCCGAACATCCGAACGCCAAGGTCTTCACCGACTTCCGCGAGATGTTCGACAAGTATTCCAACGAATTCGAGGCGGTCAGCGTGGCCATCCCCGACTTCTCCCACTTCCCCGTTTGTATGCTGGCTATTTCGATGGGCAAGCACGTTTACGTAGAGAAACCATTGGCGCGTACGTTCCAGGAGATTGAACTGCTGATGGATATTGCCCGCCGTCATCCTGAGGTGGTGACGCAAGTGGGCAATCAGGGTCATTCCGAGGCTAACTATTTCCAGTTCAAGGCATGGAAGGAAGCCGGCATCATCAAGGATGTATATCGCATCGATGCCCACTTCAACGATTGGCGCCGCTGGTATCCCTACGACCCCAACACCGACCATTATCCTGAAGCACAGCCCGTGCCCGAGGGCATGAATTGGAATGTCTGGAATGGTACGTCGCATTTCCACGACTACAACGATAAGTATCATCCCGGCAATTGGCGCGGATGGTTCGACTTCGGCCTCGGCGCGCTGGGCGACTGGGGCGCACACCTCATTGATACGTGCCATGAATTCCTTGAGCTCGGACTTCCCTACGAGGTGGAGCCGCTGAAGATAACGGATTTTAACGACTATTTCTTCCCGAAGGAGACAACTCTCCGCTTCCGTTTCCCCTCGCGTGGCGACATGCCGCCCGTAGACCTCACATGGTACGACGGAGAAAAGAACCTGCCGCCTCTTCCCGAAGGTTATGGCTCAATGACCAGCAACCAGAGTGACGTTCCCGCTTCGGGTCAGAATGTTCCCGGCAAGGATGCCAAGTTGAGTCCGGGTAAAATTATCTACAGTAAGACACTCACGTTCCGCGGTGGCAGTCATGGTTCCACATTGCGCATTATTCCCGAATCTGTGGCTCGCGAGATGCAGGATAAATTGCCCGAAGTGCCCAAGAGCCCGTCGAATCATTTCGCTAACTTCCTGCTGGCTTGTCAGGGGAAGGAGCAAACGCGTTCGCCGTTCCATATCTTCGGCCCGATGGCACAGTGCTTCAGCCTTGGCATTATTGCCATCCGTACGCAGAGTAAGATTCAGTTTGATGCCCGCACAAAAACCATTGCGAACAACGCCTTTGCCAATGCTCTGCTCACAGGCATGCCACCCAGAAAGGGATGGGAGGAATTCTACAAGCTTTAAGTGAAAAATAAGTTTAATGCTTTAATGATAAAAGAAAGAAAATGAAAAAGATATTCTTTTTTGCTGTAATTTCACTATTGTTACTTTCATCTTGTTGCGGACAGAAGAAAGACGCCTGTTGCAAGGAAAAATGCGATGCCCACAAGGGCGTGGCTGCGATGTGTGCACAAGAGCGTGACAAGGTAATCGCGGAAGCCGTTGCTTTGAAAAACAGCAAGCCCAATACATTAAGTGCAAAGGAGAAGGCCGACGGCTGGAAACTCCTTTGGGACGGCAAGTCAACCGACGGCTGGCGTAGTGCGCGCGCTGACAACTTCCCCAGTCACGGTTGGAAGATTGCCGATGGCATTCTCACGGTGGAGGCTGCCGATGGAGCAGAATCCGGCAACGGAGGTGACATTATCACCATTGATGAATTTGCCAACTTCATCCTCAAAGTCGATTTCCGTATTACTCCTGGAGCCAACAGTGGTATCAAGTATTTTGTTGATCCGGGTTTGAACAAAGGCCCTGGTTCGGCTATAGGTTGCGAATTTCAGATTTTGGACGATGAGCTGCATCCCGACGCCAAGCTGGGCGTAAAAGGCAATCGTACGCAGGGCTCGCTTTACGACCTTATTCCTTCGCCCAATGGCGAATGGGACAACCTCTGTGATGCCGACGGCTTCAAGACGGCCATGGTGGTTGTCATGGGCAACCACGTGGAGCATTGGCTGAATGGCGTGAAGCTGTTGGAGTATGAGCGCAACAACCAGATGTGGAACGCCCTTGTCGCCTATAGTAAGTATCGTGATTGGCCGAACTTCGGCAACCATGCTTCGGGTCATATCCTTTTGCAGGATCACGGTAACGAGGTCTGCTTCCGTAACGTCAAAATCAAAGTGCTGGAGTAGGCTGTGGCTGAACGAAAACTGAACTGGTACGTCGGCTTCACGAAGTCGTGTCAGGAGAAGAAAGTAGCGGAGGCGCTGACTGCAATGGGGGTGGAGCACTACCTTCCCATCCAGAAGGTGCGCCGCAAATGGAGCGACCGCATCAAGGTGATTGATAAACTGGTCATCCCTCACATGATTTTCATTTTTACTGATCAGGACACGCGCGTAAAACTGTTGCCGGAAATCAACGGGTTGACGGGTTATATGTCCAAAGGAGGCCCGTGGAATCCTATCGTCGTACCAGAAAGGCAGATGAACGACTTCCGCTTCATGGTGGAGAATGCAAGCGACGATGTGTTGTTTGAACAGAATCCCTTGAAACCGGGTGACCCGATTGAAGTGCTTGTTGGCCCGCTGGCAGGTATGCGCGGCGAGCTGATAAAGACAGAGAAAGGGGAGTATGTGGCTATTCGCTTGATGTCAATGGGCGCGGCAATGGTGAAGGTGTCGTTGAATTCCATTCGGCGCTACGACCCTGAGAAGGATGAGCCTATGATGATGTAAAAGCCGCCGCCCTAGTCCCCAATTGCTTGCAGGAAGTCTGCTACTACGAAATTGCTGCCTCCGACGAAGATGAAGTCATCGGGGGCGGCTTCGTTTTTTGCGGTTAAGAAAGCATCGCCTACGGAGGGGAATTCACGTCCCATTAGGCCGTAGCAGCGAGCTAAGGCAAGTAGCATGTGGCTGTTGAGCGCACGATGCGTACTGGGTTGCGTGAGATAATAGACGGCATCCTTCGGTAAGGCGTTGAGAATGGGGCGTATGTCCTTGTCATCCACGAATCCCAATACAATGCGGAGCATGCGACATTGCTGTTGCTTCAGTTGACGGATGTTGTCTTGCAAGCCACCCGCATTATGGCCGATGTCGCAGATTATGGTAGGATTTGTTCCCAATTGTTGCCAGCGTCCCATAAGCCCCGTCAGGTCGCAGACGTGAGCAAATCCTTCGTAGATGTTTTCCTTTGAAAGCGTATACCCCAACTGTTTCAGCACATTTACTGCGACTAAGATGGTGCGGGCGTTCTTTTTTTGGTAGGGGCCTTTGAGCTGCATCTCCAGAGACTCCGATTTTTCTGTGGTTTCTGGATTATCTGCAAAAAAAATGGGGGCATTCAATGCTTGTGCTCGGGCAAGGAATACGGATTGTGTCTCGGGATGCGTTTCGCCAATGACCACGGGTGTTTCGGGCTTGATGATGCCCGCTTTCTCACCGGCAATTTTTTCAAGTGTATCGCCAAGCAACGCCGTGTGCTCCAAACTGATGTTGGTAATAACGGACAAGTCAGGACGGATTACGTTCGTGCAGTCGAGCCGTCCGCCAAGTCCCACTTCAATAACAGCGACATCGACACTCTCATCGGCAAAGTAGCTGAAAGCAAGGGCCGTGGTAACTTCGAAGAAAGAGGGATGAAGGGGCTCGAAAAAAGAGCGTTCCTGCTCCACGAAAGCTGCAACGTAATCCTTTGCTATAGGCTTGCCGTTCACGCGGATGCGTTCGCTGAAATCGAGTAGGTGAGGGGATGTATAGAGCCCTACACGATATCCTGCCGATTGCAGGATAGCAGCTAAAGTATGAGAACAAGAGCCCTTGCCGTTGGTGCCGCCTACATGGATAGTGCGGTATTTGCGATGTGGACGACCGAAGTGTTCATCCAGCGCCAGCGTATTCGCCAGTCCTTCCTTATAGGCTCCTGCACCGATGTTGTGAAACGCCGGAGCGCATCGATAAAGGTAAGCAATGGCTTCCTCGTAGGTCATTGTCAGTCAAAAAGATTCTTGAATTTCTGGAAAAAACTCTGCTTGGTGCTTTCGGAAGGCTTGAAGTTGTCGGATTCCCGCAGGTTCTCCAGCGTGTTCTTTTCGTCACGGCTGAGCGTTTCGGGAATATAGACGCTGATGCGCACAAGCAGGTCACCATTTCCGTAGCCGTTGATGGCGGGCAGGCCTTTGCCGCGCAGTCGCATCACTTTGCCGGGTTGCGTGCCAGGCTCGATTGTCATTCGCACCTTGCCTGTAACGGTGGGGATGTCTACCTGTCCGCCAAGCGCAGCCTGTGGAACGCTGATCATCAGATTATAGACGAGGTCGTTGCCATCGCGGATGAGCTCCTTCGGCTCCTCCTCCACAATCTGAATGTAGAGGTCGCCGGGGACGCCGTTGTGCTTGGCGGCGTTGCCTTTTCCGCTCATGGTGAGCTGGTATTCGCTTGTGGCGCCGGCGGGAATCTTGGCGGTGATGACTTCCTCGCCATAGACAATACCCTCGCCACTACACTTGCGGCATTTGTTCTTGATAATCTTTCCTTCACCTCCGCAGCGCGGGCAGGCAGTTTGTGTCTGCATCATGCCGAACATGCTTTGACGCGTGCGGATGACGTAACCCGTTCCGTGACAGTCGGGACATGTTTCTGTGCCGCTGCCCTTCTCGGCGCCTGTGCCGTTGCAGTCGGGGCAGGGGACGTATTTCTTGACTTTCAGTTTCTTTTCCGTACCAGAGGCAATCTCCTGCAAGGTGAGCTTCACCTTGACGCGGAGGTCGCTGCCGCGGTAGACGCGCTCTGACTGGCGTCCGCCTCCTCCGAAGCCTCCTCCGAAGGCGCTGCCGAAGCCGTGTCCGCCGAAAATGTCGCCAAACATGCTGAAGATGTCGTCCATCGAGAATCCTCCCGCGCCGAATCCTCCAGCACCACCCATACCCTCTACACCATCAGGGCCGAACTGGTCGTAGCGTGCACGCTTCTCTTTGTCGCTCAGCACGCTGTAAGCCTCCGCTGCCTCCTTAAACTTCTCCTCGGCGGCTTTGTCGCCTGGGTTGCGGTCAGGGTGGTACTTAATGGCCAGCGTCTTGTAGGCTTTCTTTATCTCTTCCTCCGTAGCGTTCTTGGCGACGCCCAGGACTTCGTAGTAATCACGTTTTGCCATTTTGTCTGTTCCTTATTATTAATTGGCCACAACCACTTTCGAGTGGCGGATAACTCGGTCGTTAAGTTTATAGCCCTTTTGTACGCAGTCAATGACTTGTCCTTTGGGCATTTCATTGGAAGCTGGTACCATTGCGATGGCTTCGTGGTAGTCGGTGTCGAAGGGTTCGCCCTTGGCTTCTATTTCTCTGAGGCCATTCTGCTCAAGGGTGGAGCGGAACTTGTTGGCGATAAGCTCAAACCCTTGACGGCAGCTGTCGGCATCGTCCGTCTTGCTCATCGCTTCGAGGGCGCGGTCCATGTCGTCGAGGACGGGCAGCACGGCCGTCATCAGGTGAGCCGAGCCGTTGAGGACGAGCTCGCTCTTCTCCTTCAACGTACGCTTGCGGTAGTTCTCGAACTCAGCCATCTGGCGGAGGTATTTATCATGCAGTTCGTTGTACTTCGCTTCGGCCTCTGAGAGTGCTGTCAGTAGCTTCTCTTCTTCCGTAGCGACCTCATCAGCTTGGCTGGATGCATTTTCCTCGACGTTTTCTTCGGGTTGTTCGGATTCTTCGGAAACAGGTTCAATGGTCTCGTTTGTTTCTTGGGCTTCTTGGGCTTTTTGAGCCTCATTCATTTCTTTGCTTTCTTCAGCTTTTGCTTCCTTCATATATTTCTTGTTTTTCTTTGACATAGCTATTCTTGTTTTAATTATTTTTCTTTTCTGCCCTGCACTATGCAAAAAGTGTGCCACGTCAGTCAGTATGCCACTATTGCCCATTTCTCCGTCTTTTTTCCGTCAATTGTGGCAAATAAGGCGGCTATCCTGTCAGATGCAACAAGAAAAGCCCTTTTTTCAAAGAATGGGGAAGTAGTTCTTTCTCTTTGGAACAGGGAATTATTCCCTCAGGAAACTGCCGTCGAAGGTGAGGGGGAGGAGCTGCTTAACGCCCTCGATAACAAACGTCCCCTGTGTACCGTAAAGCAGGATGCGCATAGGGCATCCTGAACGTGTCTCCGTTTCCAGCATTACCTGCCGGCAGGCGCCGCAGGGAGGGGTAGGGATGGAAGTGAGGCCGTTGGCATCTGCTGCAGCTATGGCCAATGCTACAACGCTCTGCTCGGGATACTGTGCTCCAGCAGCAAAGAGAGCTGTCCGCTCGGCGCAAAGACCTGAAGGGAATGCGGCGTTTTCCTGATTGCTGCCTATCACAATTGTTCCGCCGTTGAGACGAGCGGCTGCGCCGACGTGGAAGTGGCTGTAGGGAGCATAGCTGCGCTTGGTGGCTTCCTGAGCCGACAGCACCAGCTGACGGTCAGCTTCTGCCAGCTCGTCGAAAGCATAGAGCGTATAGTGACATTCGTGGGTGAATTCTTTCATTTTTTTTCGGAGATTTTCTGCAAAAATAGGGCAACTGTTTCATAATACCAAAATTTTTCCGTATTTTTGTGCGCTGAAATTAATAAGAAACCCTAAATCGCCCTATGAGACGTTTGATACCGACTCTTCTTCTTGCCGTAATTGTCCTTTCGGCATCGGCTCAGAACCAACAATATGTCAAGTATATCAATCAGTACAAGTCTGTGGCTGTTGACCAGATGAAGAAATACCGAATTCCTGCCAGCATCACGTTGGCTCAGGCGTTACTTGAATCAGGCGCTGGGCAGAGCGACCTTGCGCGCAACAGCAACAACCACTTTGGCATCAAGTGCCACGACTGGGCAGGACGAAAGGTCTATCACGATGACGACCAGCGCGAGGACTGCTTCCGCGTCTACAAGTCCGTCCGCGACTCGTACGAAGATCATTCCATCTTTCTCACTTCCCATCAGCGCTACGCCAGCCTCTTCCGTCTGAATCCGACAGACTACGTCGCTTGGGCACGAGGGCTGAAGCTGGCAGGATATGCTACCAGCTCCACCTACGCTGACAAGCTCATCAACATTATTGAGTCCTATAACCTCGACCGTCTCGATTCCGACAACTGGAAATACGCACCCACCTACACCCCTGAGGCTCCCCACATTCCTCATCTGGCGAACGGGTTGGTGTATGTGGTTGTCCGTCAGGGTGACACCATGCAGGGTATTGCTGACGAATTCAAGATTCCACGCAGTAAACTCGTGCGCTACAACGACCTCTACAAAACTTACGTTCCTGAGAAGGGCGACATCATTTACCTTCACCGTAAAAATGCTCGCGCCCAGAAGGGTTACGCCATTCACATTGTCAAGGACGGCGACAGCATGTACCAGATCTCCCAGATGTATGGCATCCGCCTGAAACGCCTCTATAAAATGAATAAGGACAAGGGTGACATCTACACCTACAGCCCCCGTGTCGGCGACTTCATCCGCCTCCGCTGATACGAACCGCATTTTACTTAAACAATCACGTACTATCCACGAACTAATCGTCCATTAGTTCTTTCTCCTTTTTTCTTCTTATCCTTCCGTTTCCCCAATGATAACATATGTAAAAATTCATGGCATATTCATGTTTTTTCGTGTTAAAGAAAAAAGTAAAAACCTGCTTCCAGGCTGAAATGTATTCCTGCAAGAACATTCAGAAAGGGCGTTTTTCTGCGAAAAAATGGGGAAAAAAGTTGCTAATATAAAAATGAGTTAGTATCTTTGCGGGTCATTAGACAGAAAAAAGTAAGTGTTTAATATTTATTCATTGTTTAACTAAAAAAAGTAAGCTTATGAAACTGAGAAATTTACTTCTCTGCGGAATTTGCGCTCTGAGCACAACTTTTGCATTTGCTCAGAACAAGACATTCCCGTTCACGCTGACCACTGCCGACGGTCTGCCCGAGCAGACTACTGCGGCAGCAAATGCTTTCACGAAGTGGGTGTCGCCCACCTACACGTTCGATGAGCCCGTCAGCTCGTTCCGTCTCACGGTCACCCACACCAGCTGGCAGGATGCGTTCAACACCAGTGCCAACGGTGGACGTGGCTACGTGTTCTTCACCATGGGTGAGTTCTACCTCTACGATGCCGCCGGCAACCAGGTAGAGCTGACAGCCGAAAACTTCAATGCTAATGCTACCGAGGCTGTGGCTACGGGCGACGGCTCCATCGCAGGTCTCTGCGACGGCGACGTCAGCACCCACTACCACACCTGTTACAGCGACAACGACGGCGACAAACCCATCGGCGCTGAGCACTGGTTGGAGATTACGCTTCCCGAGCCGATGACGTCGTTCTCGTTTGGCTTCTACAAGCGTAGTAACAATGCCAACATCCCCAGCGAAATCATCGTCACCAAGGGCGGCGAAACAGCTGATCCCTATGCCGAATACGGCTTCCAGCTGGGTGAGCAGGTCGAGAATGTCGAGCCGGGTAAGCTCTATGTGATGTGCGACAACGGTAACGTTGCCTCCTACGAGGGCACTTATCTCTACGTGGCTCCTAACGGCGTCCCTGGTTACTACAGCACCAGCGGCCAGAACGCCTATCACGTTCGTCGTCAGGCCAATGTCGACTGTATCTATCAGGTGATCGATGCCGGCGACGGTACCTTCTATCTGAAGAACTACCTCAACGGTAGCTATGTGGGTGGTGCCGCCGGCTTCCAGGAGCAGGCCAATTACGAGAATGCCAACAAGCTCACCTATGACACCGAGACTCACTACCTCGAAGGTGTCAACGGCTACCACTACAGCACCAATAGCCAGGCTTCGTTCGTTGGCTATGAAACCACGAGCGCTCCTCGTGAAATGTATTTCTACAAGGCTTCCATCAGCAGCAAGTATGCTTACAAGGAGGTTGAGGCAGCTATTGCTGAAGCCGAGGCTGCTCTTGCTGCCAACAAGGCAAAGTTTGCCGATTATGACGATGGCGAGACTGCCGCTCTTGAGGAGGCTCTTGCTACTGCAAAGGCTGTGAGCGCCGAAGCTTCCTGCGAAGACCTCTTCTTGGCTGCTGGCGAACTGAATGCCGCTACCTCGAACTTCCTGCAGATTTACCTCTACATGGCTATTGACGAGATTTCTGAACTCGTCGAAAATACTGAGTTCGGCGCTGAGTTCGGCATGTATCCTGTCGCACAGAGGACTATCCTTGAGAACACGTTGTCAAAGCTGATGAACGATGTGGAAAGCCGCACCTTCGGCTCACTCGAAGATACGAAGAACTATGTGGCCAACATCCAGGATGTCCTTGCTACCTTCTACGACAGCAAGATTACCACCTTCACCGAACTCCCCATCCACCTCATTGGCGAGAACGGCGCTGTGGTGTTCACGAAGATGGAAGGTCTGGGCAACTATATCTACACCTCGCCCACCATCTGCCTGCCTGAGCCGATTGAGAAGATCTTCATCACCACCGTGGCTACGAACACGGGCGACAGCGGCGGCGGCTGGCCCTGCACCAACTGGGCACACTTTACCCTGCGCGATGCTGAAGGCGAAGAAGTTGAACTCACTGTCGATAATGTCTCCACTAACGCCCTTGAAACCTCTGAGGGTAGCCTGGAAGGACTCGTTGACTTCAAGGAAGATGGAACTCCTGACCTGACCACCTATCTGCACACGCTTTATTCGTCAAGCGATCCGAGCACCAACGAGCACTACATCTGCATAACCTTCCCCGAGCCGATGAGCATGTTCAGCTTCGACCTTATCTCTCGTGAGAACGGCCGTCTGGTGCCCACCGAGATGGTTATCGACACCGTGCCTTATCACTACGTGCCCGATGCAACGGCTGTCGTCCGCAAGCAGATCACGAAGGCTTCTGAGCTCGACCCGAACAAGTACTACATCTTCTACGGCAACATAAATAAGGTTGACAAGGGTGCTCCGGGCAGCGGCTTCTATGCCGGTATCTCAAAGGCTTATGGCGACAAGGCCATGAAGGAAGGTGTCTTCAAGGTGATTCCTGGTGAGACAGAAGGTACGTACAAGGTTCATTTCATGGTTGAGGATGTTTATCTTGAGCGTCCTACCTCATGGACATCAACTACTGGCACGAACATAGAGGAAGAGGCTGGTGAGTTCTTCTTTACGGAGAGCGCCAACTTGGCCGATGCCTTCAAGGTATGGGCTGGTCCGACTGAAACCGACGAACCCGACCAGAAGTACATGCTTCAGGATTGGAGCGGACACATGGGTTACTTCACCATTGCCGGCGAAGGCTTCGAGAATGACGATGCCGATGGTGAATCCGACTGGTTCATCTACGAAACCGATCCTGTGGCCTACAACGTCTTTGTGAATCCCATCAGCAAGGCTTCTCAGCTGAACACCGACGATTTGTTCGCCATGTATGGCAACCTCGGTAAGCTGAACAGCGCTGCTGGAAGCCCTGGCGGCTACTACCGCAACATTACCGCTACCGGCGAGACGGCTACCAACCTCAACCTCTTCAAACTTGAGAGCGGTGCAGGTAATACGTATAAGATTCACTTTGTCGACGACGATGTCTATCTGAAGGCTCCGACGGCATGGGCATCTATGGAAGTCACCGAGAACGCTGAGGAAGCTGGCGAATTCGTCTTTGCCGAGAGCGGCAACCTTGCCGGTGCATTCAAGATTTATCTTGCTGGCTCGTTCGACAAGAGTGGCACTCAGATCGAAGGCTACAACATGCTGCAAGACTGGGGTCAGTCCATGGGTTCCTATCCTATCGCATCGTTTGACGAGGACGACACCGACGGCGAATCCGACTGGACAATCTTCACGTTGGGCGACCCGGACGAGATAGAACTTGAGCGCAAGGACTATCTGGGCGAGTATGTCTACAAGTATGACTACCACTGGGACGACCACCACATTGTGGAAGTTCCCTTCATCCTCGAGGCTGATCCCGAATCGGAGGATGGCGTTGTCGTTAACAACTTCTACGATACGGGTTGCCAGCTCAAGGGTGTGTTCGATGGTGTGGCTCACACCATTACCTTCGCCCCGATGCAGAAGCTGAATAGCGACGATAAGTACACCTATTTCTATCGTAGCACATCTTCGGAGGAAGCTCCCATCACCTTCGTGATTGACCTTGTAAAGAATCAGATTGTCTACTACGGACAAGGCGGTTTCATCTATTACAACAACTACTTCGACCCGACTCTGCCTGAGGAAGATCCTGCTGAATATCCTAACGGCAACTGGAAGTACTACTATTGGAAACAGCTCTCCAACACCTTCATTGAGCTCGTTCCCGTGCTGACAGGCGATGATTGGCTCCATGTCGATAAGGCTCTTGCTGATGATGCCGAGGTAGTAAGCACCAGCTTCTTCACCGTGGGTGGTCAGGCAATTGCCGAACCCGTCAAGGGTGTCAACATCGTCCGCATGGTCCTCTCCGACGGCTCCGTCAAGACTGCCAAGGTCCTGGTTAAGTAATCCTCCGATTACACTTTGTTCCCAATTTCATAGGGCGACTCAAACGAGTCGCCCTATTCTTTCATACCCTGTTTATTTAGGGGTACAACGCGTCTGAGCCACGTATGTCAATGCGTTTCCTGACCTGAATGTCTTATTAACGACGAGGTGATTTCCCTCCACGCCTGGGGGAGGAAGCGGATAAGGTCGGTGGCAGCCATAGCGATTTCGGTGAGGGCTGTGGCGGCAAGATCTCCGGCAAAGCCGTGGACGAAGACACCCAGGCGTGAAGCGTCCCAAGCGGAATAGCCTTGGGCTCGGAGGCCGAGCAGTATGCCCGTCAGCACATCGCCGCTGCCGCCGGTAGCCATTCCGGCGTTGCCCGTTGTGTTGATGGATACTTCGCCCGTGGGGGAATAGACGTGCGTGCGATGCCCTTTTAAAATAAGGTATAGGTGATGGCTTACAGAAAACAAGTCTGCCGATTCTTCGCTAAGCCTTCTGTATTCTCCGAGGTGCGGGGTGAGGATGTCCTTTTCGCCGAGCAGGGAGAGGAGGGCTGGAGAGGCAGCCAAATTGTTAAGCGCATCGGCATCGAGAATGAGTGGTGCGCTGGCGCTCTCCATCAGCGCCTGCTGCATTTGCCGTGTGGTGTCGTTGGCCGTCAGCCCAGGACCGATGGCGATGGCCGAGTAGCGCGAGAGATGGGCAGGAAGGCTGTCGACACAATCCGAGCCGCAGGGGACGACCATCGCCTCAGGCACAGCCGTCTGGAGGATGACGCGGTTACACTCGGGCGTGCAGACGGTGAGCAGCCCAATGCCGCTCCGCAGCGCTGCCTTCGCCGCCATGATGGCAGCCCCAGCCATTCCCCTGCTGCCTGCAATGAGGAGGCCGTGCCCGTATGTCCCCTTATGGCTTTCAGGGTCGCGCGGATGAACAAGAGCTCGGGCTTCGGAAAGTGTGAACATCACGATGGGAATTTTTTTTTTTTTTCAGGGGGCAAAGATAGAATATCTTTCGATTGTTTGCAAAAGAAGGATGCTTTTTGTATTTTTGCGGACGTAAAAAACAGAAAAAAATTCAGCCATGTTAAAGATCGGAGACCCCATGCCGCATTTTGAAGTTATGGATCAGAACGGCAGCATCGTTACGTCTGAAAGCCTGATAGGCAAGAAGACCATCGTCTATTTCTATCCGAAGGACAATACGTCCGGCTGTACGGCCGAGGCTTGCAACCTGCGCGACAACTACGGCGCCCTTCAGGCGGCAGGTTGGAATGTAGTCGGCGTCAGCAAGGACAGCGTCAGCTCGCACAAGAAGTTCGAGGAGAAGTACGCGCTACCCTTCACCCTGCTGTCCGACCCCACGACGGAGCTGCTGCAGGCCTTTGGCGCATGGGGTGAGAAGAAGATGTACGGCAAGGTGACGATGGGCACGCTCCGTCGGACCTTCCTCTTCGACGAGCAGGGCACATTGACGCGCATTATCGAGAAGGTGGATACGAAGAACCACGCCGCGCAGATACTCTAACCGCTAACCCCTAACCGCTAACCCCTTAACCGCTGATAGGCGAGGCGAGGGGAGTGGTTTCGGACGTAGATGATGCCGCGATAGGTGAAGCCGCGCGAGGTGAGGAAGTGCTGCAGCACGCGGTTGTCGCGGTGCGTATCGGCACGCAGATGCCCCGTCTGCTGTTCGCAGTAGCTGAGGCAGGCGTCGGCAATGCCGTGTGTGCCACGTGCAGCGGCTAAGCGGTGGATGGTGCCGTAGGGGCGAGGGTCGTCAGCCCACGCGCCGTCCTCAATGACGCGGTAGGTGGGGTCCTCGCCGAGGATAAAGGCAAAGGTGCCGACGACGGTATCGCCGTCCATCACCACGTAGCTCACCCCCCGTCGGATGTCGTTCTGTATGTCCTCCTCGTGCGGATAGCCGTCGCCCCATTGCGAGGCGTTGCCGTTCTCGGCCATGAAGGCGCGTGCATCGGCGAAGATTTCCATCAGGCGAGGGATGTCTGTTAATTGGGTATGACGGATGGCCAACATGGGGGGATGTGCACTTTTTTTGTGCAAAGATAAGGCGTTTTTTTTGTTCTTTACGAAAAAAAGAGTTATTTTTGTGCCCAGATATAAGAATGTGTAGTAAAATGAAAAGACAACTTATTCTTCTTTCATGCTTCTGCATGGCCGGAGCCGTCATGGCTCAGCAGTATCAGCCTCAGGGCTATAGTGACGAACGCACCAAGGGCATGGCTCCTGAGATGACGGAGCTGTATGCCCCTCAGCCGCCCAAGGTCACTCCGGGCGACATCCAGCGCAATACCGCCCCCTCGGATGCCATCGTGCTGTTCGACGGCAAGAACCTCGATGCCTGGCGCTCGGACAGAGGCGATGCCGGATGGAAGGTCAACCCTGACGGCACGATGACGGTGAACAAAAGGGCTGGCGACATCATCACCCGCGAGTCGTTCGGCGACTTCCAGCTCCACATCGAGTGGATGGTGCCCGCAGAAATCCACGGCAGCGGACAGGGACGCGGCAACAGCGGCGTCTATCTGCAGGACCGCTACGAGCTGCAGGTGCTGGACAGCTACGAGAACGAAACCTACGTGAACGGCCAGGCAGGCAGCATCTACAAGCAGTCGGCACCCCTGGTCAATCCCTGCCGCAAGCCGGGCGAATGGAATGTCTATGACATCATCTACACGGCGCCCACGTTCAAGGCCGACGGGACCTACCGCACCCGTCCTGTGGTGACGGTCCTCTTCAACGGCGTGCTGGTGCAGAACGCCACCACCATCATCGGCACGACGGAGTACATCGGCCTGCCGCAGTTCGGCGCTCATGGCGACGGCCCCATCCGCCTGCAGAGCCACGGCGACCGCAGCGAACCCATCTCCTACCGCAACATCTGGATTCGCAAGCTCTAAAAGAACCGTCCGTTCGGCGGCAGCACCTCATGCCAGCAGACGACGAGCGAGGTCAGACAGAGCGGGACGATAGCGATAGTTCGACTGTGAACTGTGAACTTTGAACTATGAACTGAAAAGAGTTCCCCCCGTCGAGGGGGGATACTCTTTTTTTTTTACGCGAGCAGCTCGCTGGGCACGCGCTTGAGCTGGCGGTTGGTGCGGACGTACTTGAGGAGGTCGGCATCGGCGCGGAAGCGGATGCCCGTGCCCTGGATGTACGTGCTGGGCTCGAAGGCCTCCAGCGGGATGATGCTCTGGGCGAAGCACTTCGAGCGGAGGTTCGCCTGCAGGGCACCGATTTCCTGCAGCACGATGCGCTGGCCCTGGAGCAGATGCTGCTTGATGAACTCCTTGGCGGCGGTCAGCACGGCCACGATGTCGGCCTTCGTCACGGTGGTGGCAAACTGGATGTCCTCGGCAAGGCTCTTGAAGTCATAGTCGCCCGTCTTCACGGCGCGGTTGGTGGCGTAGTCGACGCCCTGGGCGCCATTCGGGTTGGCGCAACCCACAATCTGATAAGTAATTGGCATAGTTTTAAATAGTTAAGAGTTAAGAATTAAGAGTTAAGAGTTAAGAAAAATAGTTTTGGTTATGCGCATACAAGACTATTTATTTTTCATTTTTCATTTTTCATTAAGCGTAGCGTTCTCAATTCCTCTGCAAAGATACAACATCGTTTTCACATGGCTTCCCACTTTCGGCGAGAGCACCTTCTCGCGCCATCTTACGCTGCCAGAGCAACGCGATCTTCTTTGTCCGGCATGGGGCCGAGGAAGTGCATGATGGCAGCCACGTGGGCAGGCGTGAGCCGCTGCGCCGTGTCGATGGGGCTGATGTCGCGCAGCACGTCGGCGAGGTAGACGTAGCCATCCGTGCGTGCCAGCGCCTGGTCGTCGTCCGAGAGCATCCCCGCTGGCTGACGGGCGCGGACGGTGTCGCGTTTGAAGCAGTCGTGCAGCCGGCGGTCGGCAAGGTCCGGATGGTACGCCTGGGCCAGCTCGCGCTTCGTTGTCGTGCGCACGGGCGTGCAGGCGTCGATGGAGAAGGTGTACGTGTGCGTGCGCCCTGCGCAGGGGTAGGAGGTGCAGTACGTCGTGGTGGCTTGCGCAAGTGTTTGTGGTTGTGATAGTTCAAGCATTTTCTTTGAGTTTGGTTTAAGTTCAAGTTTTAGTTAATTACCTCTACAAAGATACTGATTTTCTGCGAGACCGCCAAATCTCTCCGACGAAAAAAACGCCATTTCGGATTATTCTTTGGACACTCTGCACTATGCACTATGAACTATGAACTATGAACTCTGAACTATGAACTATGAACTATGAACTGTTTCCGCCGCCCATTGGAATAAATTCGCCGCCCATTGCGCTGCGCCGCCAGCCCACTGGGATAACCGCGTGTGCGACTCAGATATCAGATATCAGTTTTCTCGTGGACAGGGTGCAGGGTGCAGCAGTTGCCGGTTCGGGGGTCACGGGTTAACGACTGTAAGCAATAGCGGGTAAAAAAAGAATAACTATTACTATATAAAAATTATTATATATAATTATATATAATTATATA
>JAFXXQ010000038.1 GCA_017542145.1 Bacteroidaceae bacterium
GGGGTACGATGGCATCGGTGGCCAGATTGATAACCTTAGGACGTTCAGGCAGCTGCTGCGGGTGGATGCTCGTTGGTCTTGGCAGTGTGGCAGGATCAGTCCATTCTGCCTCGTCGATGATGTTACCTGCCACCCAGACTCCTGCAGGGTCTAACTCACTATCGTAGCGTCGCCGGCAGTATTCATAGAGCAATGTCCGGAGGATGCGATAGGCGGCAGTCCCGTCGATGAGTGCATGAAAGAAATCCAATGCCACGCAATCGTCCCACCATGAAAAAGCCATCAGATGTTCGTTGGCTTCTTCACTGCACAAGCATACGGGCTGACGACAGCCCGAGACTTTCCAAGGCCGTGGATTGTCGTGATAGACATAGTGCTCGCTGCCGTCAGCATCGCGTTCGACACCAAGTTTGACACACAGGTAGGGGTATCTCGTCTGCGCTGCTGCAGCTGCTTCTTCGAGCAGATGCCTATCCACATCATCTTTCATCTGAAGAACGATGCGTACCGTCATAGGGTACTCGTCATCGGCCCTATTCAAGTAGAAACGCTCAATATATAATCTCTGCATCGGTCGGTTTAGATTTGTCAAAGTCTATTTGCTCTGCCTGAACAGCCAGTCGCGCACTGCTGCAATCTTATATCCGTAGTCGAAAGATAATCTGCTATGGGTGCCACCATCATCGGATGGCGCATAGCAATACGATAATCCATGCCTATCTGCCTGAATTCGTCTAAGAAAGCCTCGAGATACGTGTCATCAGCAAACCGCTGCATCAGACTGATACAGAACGTTCCGCCTACCGCACTCATCTCTATAGTGAGGACATACGGCGTATAGGCCTCTGTATACATTTCACTCACATATTGTTCGGCTGCACCCAGATTAGCTTTGCCGACATAGCTGACACAGGTTGTAGCTGCTGATGTTACGACACTGTAGGCTTTGGCCATTGCCTGATGGCGTCCCTCAATGGTGGGAATCTTTTCGAACATGTCTTGTGTATTCTGAGTTTGCCAGAAACTCTCAATGACATTGTCTTCGTTCGACTGTAGAGCCACCATGCCTCGGAATATGGTCTGCTGCGTTTCAAGATCCATCCCTCGCATCTCGTTGTTCAGGGTCAGGCGGAGCGCTGCTGCAAGGGTTTGGCCGGCCTGCGGACAGCCAAGGGCAGGACGCTGGTTGATGGCCAGTGCCACCATCGGCACTCCTTCCGTCGTGTCGGGATGTAAACGGGCAATGGCACGAGTAAGCAATAGCGACACGAGCGTGGCAGGCGAAGTGTCGCCTGATGACACATACTTCATCATCTTTTGTTCTTCAACAAGAATATTGACGGTTTCCACAGCCTCGTTTACCGTTACCTTTGCTTGTGTCGATAGATTTATGCAGCGCGGCCGTTCTGGAAGGGGCAGCGGGTGCAGTTGGTCGGGCTTAGCCTGTGCAGCCGGGTCTTCCCATTCTTTAGAGCTAATGGTGTCTCCAGCCACACGAATGTTCGCCATACTCATTCCTTCAGGTGTAAGAATACGCTCCACATGGACACCCTTTGGCAATGATATCCTTTCACGACTCAGCGTCGCATCATAGCGGCGGCGGGAATATTCATAAAGCAGGGTACGTAGGATGTTATATGCTCCTGTGCCGTCGGTCAGGCAATGGAAGAAATCCAAAGCGATGTACTTGTCCCAAAAACAGAATGCCAGCAGATGGTTGTTCGACTCTGGGTCAATCAGTCTCACTGGTTTTTCCCCTTCGTTAACCACCCACGGATCACTGTTGTCTTCGTACACGAAATATTCCGTACCTTCAGTATCTTTTCTAATGCCGAGTTTCACTTGATAGTATGGATAACGTTGGCTCGTTGATTCTACTGCCTTACGCAATAAATCACCGTCAACAGGATCCCTCATCTTCAGTGTCATTCTGACTGTCCAGGACATCTGTTCTCCAGCCCAAGTCAAGTAGAATCTTTCAGAAAGCAGCTTTTTCCCTTTGTTATAGTTCATTACTGTGACTTATTTTTCTATTAACTCAAAATGCTGGAAGTCCTTGCACGAAGTCCAGTCGCCGCCCCACTCGAAACCAGCCTCGGTGAAGAGGCGGAAGCAGAGATCATTGTGGTCGATCTTGTAAGGGAAGTTCCACGTGCGGTCGCAGTAGTCTGCGGCGGTGGCGGGCTGGATGAAGCGCGTGCCGTCGTTGCGATCCTTGTAATAGGGATTGTAGAGGGTGTTGATGTCTATGGCCAGCCCCCGGGCATGTTTCGACAGCTTGGTGCTGCCCGCGATGGCACGGTAGCAGAAGCACGATGAGTTGTTGTCGCGCATTTGGGTCTCATCATCTGCATCATACACGTCGGGCAGCAACATCCGTTGGATAGGGTACTTGGCCTCGAAGAGTTGACGCAGGATGCTGGCCACGCGGTCGGCAATCTCGCGGCTGACAATCATCTCGCCGACGTGCATCTGATTGTCGTAGTCCCAGTGCAGGGCGCGGATGTGGCGCAAGTCGTCACGCCCGATGTAAGGGTTCTCCTTATAGGTCTTGCCCTGCATACGCTGCCACACACCATCGGGGATAGGCTCGGCGGCGAAGCAATTGTCAATGCCGCCAAAGGCTTCGATGGCCTCCTGACTGACGGTGCGCCCTGCCTGCCACTCGGTGAGAGGCTTCGTATCGACGGGAAACGAAAAGTCGGTCTTTACGACGCCCTCGCCGTAGATGGTCTTGAAGTCGTCGCGCATGGAGATGACGTGGTAGCCGGCCTCACGCCACTGCTGACCCAGCTTAAGAGCTTTTTCTCGGTTGGCATGGTCGCGCTGGTCGTCGTCGGCAATGAGCATGAAGGCCGCCGATTTGTACTTCGGGTTACTGAGCGCATAGTTGTGCATGGCTGCGTCGCCGCCGCTGTTGCCGAAGGAGAGCACAGGCACCTTGCCAATCTCCTGGGCTATCTGTTTTACCTTGTTGGTCTTCAGGTTCTTGATGATGAGTTCGTCGGTGCGCAGGATGCTCTCCTCACGGCCCATCGTGTAGTTGACACCCTCTGCCGTACCCTGGGCGGAGGACACGAGCCTGACGTCCATTCCGATGACGCGGTTGGAGGGGATGCCGATGGCCTCCGTTAGCGCGCGGCAGATGAAGCGGTCGCTGCCCGAAACCACATAGCAGGTGAAGCCGTTGTCTTTCAGGTAGTCGAACACCTCCAGCATCGGCTTGTAGAAACTCTCGCCGTAGGTCATGCCCGAAAAGCCGTTGGCGGGCTGGGCGGCGTATGCCTTCACATAAGCATCGAACTCTGCCAGCGTCATGCCAGCGTAGGCTTTGGCGGCGGCCAGGGCGTGCTTCATGTCAAAATGGTCGGGCAGTTTCTTGCCCGTGCGCACGAAGTCGCGTATCTCCTGCGCCGTCTCCATCACGTCCTTCGGAGCCTCGTAGGTGGCATCGTCGAGGGCGCGATACTCCAAGAGGTTATACTCGAAGTATGAGGGATAGAGTTCACCCACAAACGTGCCGTCCATATCGAAAGTGGCGATGCGGTCTTCCTCCTTAATATAATTAGGAGAGTTGGCATTGGTAACGTCCTTCACATAGTCCTGCAGGGTTGTCAGTGCTTCACACTGATTCCACAGCGTGAAGTATTCCTTCGCCGCCGGAGTGACGATGGGGCTGTCATCATCCTTGGAACATGATGCCAACGTCGCCGTGGTGCCGCAGAGGATGAGGATGGCGGCGAGCATCCATAGTTTCTTTGTTTTGTTCATTGTTATTTCCCTAAATTCCGCAGCACTTTAGTTTAACTTTTTTTATAAGTACCTGAGCCGCTCGGCTTTGCCGCTTGCCCCAGCAAGAACTTTTTGTTGCTCAGGATTTGGCCATGTCAGATTTTTCACTTACCTTAGTGCTGCAAATCAAGACAAGCAAAATCATCAATGACATGGCAAAGGTACAACAAAAATCTGAAATAATCAGCGCTTTTGGCGGAATATTTTTCGTTTTGGACAAATTTGACCGTATTCTGTCCTCTGTAATCGACTCCCACCTAGGACTTCGCAGTAGGCTGATAGGCTATGTCCCGTCGGATTACGCGCTTGTATGGCAAAAAAAACAGACAGGCATGTCTCAAATGACGGCAAGACTAGACCGTTGAAAAATTATCTGCGGATTTTAGGATATATAGAAATATTGGTGTCCGCTAAAACTTTTTAGTGACAAAGAAATGGCTTTCAAACGTTGATTTTATGCGTTTGTGAATTCCTATTTCCCAAAGTAAGCCCCCTAAACATTCTGTAATTTTCATCGGCTGTCCGACAAAATGTGTACCTTTGATCATGTTATTGATGTTTTGTAGCGAAAACAAAGGTAACAAAAAGGTCGGAATCCAAGCGAGGATACCGACCTTAATTTGTGTATCGATTAAGAAATTTTAGCGGACAGCAATAATAAAGATCTGATGTCCCTTCTTCAAAGTTTGCCGTCCACAGGTACATTCTTCAGACGCAGCTTGCGTCCGTACAGATGCAGCTTGCGTCCGTACAGACGCAACTTGCGTCTGAACTTTGCATCCTATTCCGTAGGACTTTCTTCCCTGGCGCGGCACGTTTTGCAGCCGCCTTCGCAGAGAATTATCTCTCTACTTAATCACGACCGTGAGCTTTGCTTGAGCTCGTCCACGTTGACTTCGTCTTCGTTTGTCACGACTCGGCCAAACAAGCGAGCTTGATGGCACTCACTGCTCCAAGAGTTCAAAGGGGGATGCAATTGATTCCGGGCAGAGACCGCCCTCCATCAAGGACTTCTTGTAAGGTTCACATAGCCTGTGCCCCTTCTGGGTGAACCTTGGTTTTTATTTGGCCCTTCGGGCTACAATACCTTGATTTGAGGTAGGCTTGTTCGGATTTCCAGGAGTCGTAGATGATGTCCTTGAGGGGGGAGGCGTTGAGAGCTTTTTGGTCTTGGAGGTCGGGGGGGAGGTCGATGCAGTAGTCTTCACAGATGTAGCGGACGGCTTGTGGGGGAAGCTTCTGGGCTTTGGGAGAGATGCCCATGGCGTCGAGGATGTGACGTCGGGTGGCGAGGTAACGGGAGAAAGTACGGGGGCTGACGTCAGCCAAACGAGCGAGTTCGCTCTTACTGATGAATCGATTCTTATCGTAATAATTGATCATATTTTTTA
>JAFXXQ010000039.1 GCA_017542145.1 Bacteroidaceae bacterium
CGGCATGAAGAAGGAGGTCGAGGAGCAGATTGCAGAGATGATGAAGCCGTTCCCCGACGAAAAATACTATATAACGTACGCAGAAGAGTACTTCAGCCGTTTTATCCAAAGCGAACAGAACCTGAGCCATCTGCTGACGCTAGTCACGGCGGTCTGCATCCTGATAGCCGTCTTTGGCGTCTATAGCATCATCACGCTGGCCTGCCGCCAGCGGCGCAAGGAGATTGCCCTGCGTAAGATTCACGGCGCGAAGCTCCGCGACATCCTCGGCATGTTCGTGAATGAGTACGGCCTCATCCTCGTCATCAGTTCTTTCGTGGCCTTCTCCGTCGGCTACCTCATCATGCACGGCTGGCTGGAGCAGTATGTCCGCCGCATCACCATCGGCCCCCTGTTCTACATCGGCATCTTCGTCGCCACCGCCCTCCTCATCGCCCTCTGCGTAGGCAGTCGCGTCTGGCGTACCGCTCGCGAGAACCCCGCCGACGTGGTCAAGAGCGAATGAGTGTTTTAGTTAAGAATTAAGAATTAAGAGTTAAGAGTTAAGAAAAAATGCGCAACGGCTCTCTTCGTTTTCCGGAAGTAAGGGATAGTTTATAAACTGCATCCGTATTTTTTTTAACGGCGGCGCTGTTTATTTTAACGGCGGCGCCGTTAAAATTGACAGGGGCGCCGTTAATATAAACAGCGGCCCTGTTAAAAAACTACGTCAAATAATCAGAAAACATAGTTCTGGGTTTCACGATTACTGTTTCGTGATTTCTACGACACGGCTGCGGAGATTGCCGGAGGTGAAGACGTCGAGGCCGACGGTCATCAGATAGCGGCCGGAGAAGGTCTGGCCGTTGCCGCGCAGGCTGCTGCGGGTGCCGGGCACGAGGTTGATTTCCTCGACGCGATAGTCGGCATCGGGGTCGAGGCCTTCAAGACGGAGGGGTCGGGTGCGGTCGTAGGCCATGGGGTGGACGTCGAAAGCGAAGAGGACGCTCTTGCCGTCGCGCGGGCTGACGAACTGCGTAGCGGCGTGGGGGCCGTCGTAGGGCGAGTAGAGGCGGTATTGGTCGCCGTCGGCAATCACGTAGGAGAGGCGTTTCCAATTCTTCACAGCCTCGCGGATGTAGGCCTGGTCGCGCTCGTCGAGCTCGTTGAAGCGGATGTCGAAGCCCAGCTTGCCCATCGAGGCGACGTCGGTACGGAACTTGATGCTGGCATTACGGTTCCACGAGGTGACGTGGGCGCAGACGGCACGCGAGGGATAGAAGAACGAGTAGCCGTACTGGATGAAGAGGCGGTCGATGGGGTTGGTGTTGTCGCTGGCCCAGAACTCGGTAAAGTAGCTGAGGGCCTTGTAGTCGATGCGCCCGCTGCCGCCCGAGCAGAGCATCATGCGCAGGGCGGGGTACTTGGCGTTGATGCGTTCGAGCACGCTATAGAGGCCGTGGACGTAATCGACGTAGAGCTGCGTCTGTTTCTCCTTCAGGTAGGGCGACCAGATGTTGGTGATGGGGCTGTTGCAGTCCCACTTCATGAAGGCGATGTCGGGATAGTCGGTCATCAGGCGGTCGATGACGGAGAAGACGTAGTCCTGCACGGCGGGGTTGGAGAGGTCGAGGACGAGCTGGTTGCGGAAGTAGTACTCGTCGCGGACGTCGGGCTGGTGGATGACCCAGTCGGGGTGTTTCTCGTAGAGTTCGCTCTTGGGGTTGACCATCTCGGGCTCCACCCAGATGCCGAAGCGGATGCCCTTCTCGCCAGCGGCCTGCGTCAGGCGGGCGACGCCGCCGGGAAGCTTCTCGCGCGTCTCCTCCCAGTCGCCAAGTCCCTGGCGGTCGGACGAGCGGGGGTATTTGTTGCCAAACCAGCCGTCGTCGAGCAGGAAGAGGTCAACGCCCATGTCGGCGGCATTATCCATCAGCTGGATGAGGCGCTCCTCGTCGAAGCTGAAGTAGGTGGCCTCCCAGTTGTTGAGCAGGGTGTAGCGCTCCTCGTGGCCCTGATAGAGCTGGTAGTCGCGCGCCCAGCGATGGATGTCGCGCGAGGCGTCGCCGAGGCCCGACGTGGAGAGGGTGAAGATGAAGTCGGGGGTGACGAAGGTTTCGCCCGGGCGCAGGGCGCGCTCGGAGTAGTAGGGGTTGATGCCGCTGATGACGCGCAGTTCGCCCGTCTGGGTGACCTCGAAGGTAAAGCGGAAGTTGCCCGTCCAGCCGAGGGTGCCGAGAAGTGCGGTACCCGTGTGCTCGTCGGCCTCGCCATCGAACGAGACTATGAACATGGGGGGCGTGAACATGTTGGCGCGGGTGCCGAGCTTGGTGTCGAGCACCTTCTTGCCGAAGGTGAGGGGCGCGGTCGTCATCTTGGCCTCTTCGGCCCAGTCGCCCGAGAACTCAGTCAGGCGGTAGTCGCCGCCGGCGAAGTGGAGCATCGACGAGGCGTAGCGGCAGAGCGTCATCGTGGGGGCTTTGCGGCCTCGGCCGGTGTTGCTGATTTCGGTAGAGGCGCGGATGATGTTGTCGCGCTCGTAGGCGGTAAAGCGGAGGCGCACGGTTACGGGATAGACCTCGTCGGCAAGGGTGATGACAGTCTCCTTGACGCCCTCGGAGAGGGTGTTGACGCTATGCTCGACGTATTTTAAAAGGATAGACGAGCGGCCGTCTGGCTGGCGGATTTCGAGGGCAGGCTCGAAGTAGTCCTCCATGCCGTGGGTGATGTAAGCCTCGGGACCTACGGAGAGGTGGGCGATGTCGGCATCGCCGCCGAGGCGGGCGCCGAGGTACGACTGGTGCAGGCGTCCGTCGCCACCGACACGCAGCACGAGGTCGGTCTTGGACGTGGAGACGCGGATGGTCTGGGCAGAAATACCGCCACAGAAGAGTAAAAACGAAAGATGAATGATGAAAAAGGAAAAATAAAAACTACGTTTCATAGGAGAAAAGTATTAGGAATTAGCGGATGAGGATTTTATGGCCGTTCACGATATAGATGCCGGGAGATAATTGAACGTTTTTCATCCGGCGTCCGCTGAGGTCGTAGAGGCTCTGCTCACGAGGAAGCGGAGAGGGGGTGTTAATCCCAACTGGCAGCTCTTCGCCGTCAGCCTCAACGGCATCGACGGGATGGCGGACGAGACGGAAACTGTTGACGAGCGCACGTCCGTAGGCAGGCAGATGGATGTCGATGCCGAGGAACACCTCTGCATCAGAGGCAAGCGTAAAGCTGACGGCGCCGTCGGTAAGAGGAGCGGAAACCGGCATGGGCTGCTGTGGCATCGAAACGTAAAGGCAGCTCTGCCAGCAGTCCGTAGCCTCGGCAAGCGAGACGGAGAAGGTGTAGCATCCGGCAAGCAACGTCACCAACTGGCCGAGCAAACAGCCGTCGCCATTCATCGCCGGGCCGTACCAGCCGGACTGCAGCAACAAGGCCGACGAACGGTTTGTGTCCACAGAGATAAGGCCCTGCAACCCTTCGTTCCACGAAAGTGTTCCCCAACGGGAGGCGTCGGTATTCATCTCCAGCTCGCAGAAGCGCGACACATAGCCGTCGATGGCTGCGCCGGCGGTATGGATGAACGGGACGCGGTAGTTAGTGAGGTAGTCGGCTGTGACATCGACGGATTTCGCCTTGGCATCGCTGAAGTCGAAGCCAAAGACGCCGTCCGACGGCTCGAAAGTGACACCCCGGCAGTAGCTCGCGGAATTGGAGGGTATGGCAAGATTGGAAACGTTGCGGGTTTCGGCATCGAACTTGTCGAAATTCAGATAGACCGTAAGCACAGCCGACGATGCAACCTCGGCCCCGGGATTTGCCAGCGGCGCCACACATACCTCCCGCAGGCGCTCTTGTGTCAGGCGGCTCGCCCAGAAACGAAACTCGTCAATGACACAATGCTGCCCCTCTATGAGAAAGCCTTCCCACGCCGGGCTGGCCGTAGGCCCTGCCATATTGCAGATGAGCACGCCATCGCGATAGAAATAGAAGCGGGAGTAGTAGAACACGAGGGCATAGTGGTGCCATTCGTCGGCGATGACGAAACCCTTCGGCGTGACGGCCGTCTTATCGCCTGCCACGACCGTCATCACGCCCTCTGCCCCTACGGTCAGCCGGAACTCGGTATCAGTCGGCTCGTGCATCGTCACGCAGCTGTCGGTCTTCTCCTTGGGTTTCATCCACCAGTCGAGGGTGTATTTATAAGTGCGCTCCGTCAACGGCGAGGGCATCGTGACATGGGCTTCGTCGCGAAATGACATGCCGTCGCCGGAGGGGGCGTTGCAAACAATCAAAGCGCCCTCCCTCGTCAGCTGCGCGCCGAGATTCAGGTCGAGCTGGCTGATGCTGTAGCGGCCGGGCATGGTGGGAACAAACGAGGTGTTGCCGCCGGAGATGAAGGTGCTGCTGCCGTCGGGGGCCGCAACCATCCACGCCAGCTGATTCTCCGGAAGCTTCGAGAGATTATGCAGCCAGGTCTTCCGCCCCTTCGCCACCACAGCAGGAGCGACCTCGAAATCGAGGTCGCCGTTGGGAATGGATGTTATGTCGTCAGGCTTTGGCAGCGCCGTAGCAGGGTTGAAGACGGCAGACATCCATTCGGTGTCCGTGCCGCCGGTTATGGGCACCAACTTGGGAAAGAGGGAGACAGCGAGCGTGGTCCCCGACGAGGCATCCTCGTAATAGGCCGCCGTGACGCCACCCTGTCCGTGGCCTCGTTTCGTGGTGTTGACTTTGAAGAAGATTTTCACGGGCTTCGTCGTATCGACATTTGCTAACAATGTGCCCACGTCGAAAAGAAGTTCCTGAGTATTGACGAGCCGCGTGTCGTCCAATCCCAGCACGGGTGTGGCGGGAGCCTTGGCAAAGGGCAGTCGCTTCACCTCCATGGTGTATTCAGGCTCAGTAGCCGACGTGTTGGCTGCACAGCCGAGGGTGAAACTCACCTCGGACGAATGGGAGTAGCCCATTGCTACGCGGACAGCATTTGTGACGCTATAGGTAGGGGAGGCATTATCGACAAAGAGCGCGATGTCAATAAACTGTCCACCAGCCGTCTGCTTAGTGTGCGCCGCCAGCGTATTGGTGCCATGGGGATTGATGGCTGCCCGCGCGGCATCGCTGATGGCTACGTTCTTGTAGTCGGTGATATATCCCGTAGCGGAGAACGCCAATACGCCGTTGATATAGAACTCCGTATCCTCATCGTAGTAGATGCGGAGCGTCAGCTTGGCCAGTTCGTCGGGTGTGAGGTCGAGGTCTAAAGTGCGACGAATCCAGATGTTCGCCGTCGTCCACTTCGTGCCGTATTGCATGTTTGCGAGGCCGTTGGCCCCAAAGCCAGCCTTACCTGTGTTCCAACCGCTGTCGTCGAAATCGGGAGCATACCATTTGGACGTCGAAGGGGGATTGGTGGTGTAACGCCATGTCTCGCCATTCTCGTCAGCCGGCGACAGCAGATAGGGTATGGGCTGCCCTTCACTCTCGATGGCGATACGGTTGGCGGCAAAGAGGCGATTGATGTCCGACTTTACCACACGGTCGTAGCTCATCAGGCCGTTGACCTCCACCTCCACGTCGGTCAGCTGGGTGTAGACGGCTGCCGAGAGACCCTTTTGCGATTTATAGAAAGCCAGCTTCCGGGCATAGGTGGTGTAGGTGTCATCGAGTTCCTCGGGGCTCTCCACAGAGGCATAGCCCCAATGGTCGGAGGCCCAGAGATGGTCTTCGAGGACGTATTGGACACCTCCGTATTCGCCACAGGCCGTAGCCTGTTTGTTGGACGTGGTGGTATAGGACGGCGCCGGATAGGGATGGATGTCTTTCACATCGCCGTAGCCGTGATGGTTCCATCCGGAGGCCTCGTTGATGAGACGCGTCTTGTCGAGCTTGCGCACCAAGTCGACAAAGCGTTTGGTGTATGCCCTGTCGGTCTGGCCGCCGCCCTCGTTGAAGATTACCCACATGACGATGCTGGGGGCGTTGTAGTGTGTTTCGACAAGAGCTGTCAGCTCGCGGTCGAAGTAGTCGCCGTTGTTGGGCACGCCCCCTTTGCCGCCATAGTTCTCGCCGGGCATATCCTGCCACACCATCAGCCCGAGGCGGTCGCACCAGTAGTACCAGCGGCGCGGCTCCACTTTGATGTGCTTGCGCACCATGTTGAAGCCCATCCGCTTCATGGTGACGATGTCGCTCTTCAAGGCTTCGTCGCTGGGGGCGGTGTATATGCCGTCGGGCCAAAAGCCTTGGTCAAGGGGTCCCATCTGGAAGAGGAAGCGGTTGTTGAGTGCCAGACGATACCAGCTCCCCTCACGCAGCAGACTGATTTTTCGCATGCCGAAGTAGGTCTCGACGACATCGTTGCCCAAGCTCATCGTGGCGTCGTAGAGGAAGGGGTGCTCGGGTTCCCAAAGTTCAGCATCGGGGATTGCTAAGACAAGCGGCTGCCCTACTTCAGCCGTACCGACGGCTACTACGTCGGAACCATGCCGAACGCTAACGATGAACGTCGTCCCCTCGGCAGGAGCCTCGCCACCAGCCGTGACGGTAAAGGTTACCGTACCATTATCAATATCGGTTGACACGTGGTAATCTGCAATATAAGTCTGCGGGACAGCCTCCATCCATACCGTCTGCCAGATGCCGCTGGTGCAGGTGTAGAAGATGCCGCCCGGGCTGAGCACCTGCTTGCCCCGGGGCACGGCGTCGTTGTCCGTGGGGTCATAGACGCGCAGCACAAGTTCATGCTCCCCTACCTTACCTTTTATCACTTCCGTGATGTCGAACGTAAAGGGGTCGTATCCACCTTCGTGCTTGCCTACGGAGGTGCCGTTGACAAATGCCTCGCAACGCCAGTCAACCGCCTCGAAGTGAAGCAGCACGCGCTCTCCCTTCCACGCCTCCGGCACGTCGAATGTCCGGCGGTAAGCCATGCTCTCAGCGTGACGACCTATGCCACTCAGAGGAGCCTCCGGAGCAAAGGGTACGAGTATTTCCTTCCATGCCGTCTCCGACAGTTCCTGCGTCATCTGCTTGAGCGACTGCCATTGCCACAAGCCGTTGAGATTCTGCCATTGATCGCGCACCATCTGCGGGCGCGGATATTCGCCATGTACATTCTCGGGCGATACGTCTGCCGCCCACGGCGTACTGATTTTCGCCTTGGCCATCTCCCACGCAGCAGACTCTCCTGCCATTCCGAGCAGCAGGACTAAGGCAATCCACAGACTCCTGAAGTTCATTTTCACGACGCGGCCCGCGTCTCCACACGCTAATGCTTTCATACGATATTCGAATTTTCGGGCGAAGATAGCACAAAAAACGCAAATCTCCAAATCTTCTGCACGAATAATGTTTTGCAGAAGCGCGAATGTTGGGCACAAAGCAGCTACGGCTGCAACATCAGGGGCTGTAGCCGTAGAGCAAGGAGCCGAGAATTTAGAATCAAACGCTGGCAGCGCAGAATCAAACGCTGTGAGCGTAGAGTTAAACGCTACGGAAATGGCTTAAGCATTATCCTCGGGGTCGCCTTCCGTCAGGCTGATATGACGGGGATGGATGGGAACACCCGGAAGGAATACGGCAGCAGAGGTACGGAAGGTGTCGGTAGATTCTGTCGTAAGGTAGCGGGTGGTTGTGCCACGAGTGAGCAGGGCATCCATTTCAGGATGGCGGCTCAGGTAGTCGGCAAGGCTGTCGGCCACATAATCGCCCTGACGTACAAGGCGGATATGCTCAGGAGTATAGCGGCGAATCTTGTCGTAGAGCAGGGGGTAGTGGGTACAACCGAGGATGATGGTGTCAATCTGCTCGTCCTTAGCCAGCAGGGCTTCGATGCGTTGACGGATAAAGTAGTCGGCTCCATCTGACTGGGCTTCGCCATTCTCCACAAGCGGCACCCACATGGGGCAGGCTTCGCCCGTAACCACGATATCGGGGAAGAGTTTCTTTATCTCCAAAGGATAGGAAAGCGAGCGGATGGTACCTCCCGTAGCAAGAATGCCGACATGGCGGGTAACGGTAAGGGCGCCAAGGGATTCGACGGTAGGACGGATGATGCCGAGCACGCGGCGCTGGGGGTCAATCTTCGGCAGGTCGATTTGCTGGATGGTACGGAGGGCCTTTGCCGAAGCAGTATTGCAGGCAAGAATCACCAGCGGACAGCCCTGCGCAAAGAGGGTGCGCACAGCCTGCGCCGTGAACTGATAGACGACCTCGAACGAGCGGTTGCCGTAGGGCGTACGGGCATTATCGCCAAGATAGAGGAAATCGTACTCCGGCAGACGGTCGCGGAGATGAGTGAGGATGGTAAGTCCGCCGTAACCGGAATCGAAAATGCCAATAGGACCAGATTTCATGGTTTTGGTTTTTGAGGAATCAATAAATCAACAGGTCAGCAAGGCAACAGGCGGATGCAGTCTTCTTTCTGCGTTTCGACCTGCTGGCTTGTTGACATGCTGACCTTATTACTTCAATCCCTGGGCTTCGGGTACCACAGGAGTGGTGATAAGGCCGAGGGCCTGCTTTACCTTGAGGGTGATATCGATGCCGATGGAGTCGTTGACGCAGATGAAGTTGTCGCGGTCGGTATTGACGACATAGTCAAGGTCTTCCTTCAGGCAGACGTTACGGGCTGCATCGGTAACCTTCTGGCGGATGGGCTTAAGCATTTCGCGGCGTGCCTCGACGATGGTGCTGTCAACCTCTTTCTTAAAGGAGATGCTACGCTCCATGAGTTCCTGGAGCTCTTTCTGGCGTTTGTCGCGGATGATATCGGGGAAGCCCGCCTGACCATCAATGAACTCTGAATAGCGCTGGATGAAATCTTTCTCGGAATTGCTGATTTCGGCCTCGCACTTGGCACGGAGTTCCTGGATCTGAGCCTGCATGGTGGCATATTCAGGCAGGGCAACGACAATCTCGCGGAAATTGAAGTAGCCAAAACGCGGCTGCGCCGTAGCACACAGCGCAACCATCGTAAGAAGGAGAAGGGTCAGTCGTTTCATTGGATTGGATTGTGAATAGTGAGCAAAAAACAGAGATTACTTAATGCCCAACTTCGCTTTCACTTGGTCGGTGACATCAACGCTTATGGTCTCGTTGATGAAGGGGATGCCGCTGGAGACGTCGAAGATATAGAGGTAGCCGCCCTCGGCGCCGATCTCCTTGATAGCCTTGAGAATCTTCTCGTTGATAGCCTGCTGCTTCTCCAGGCTGGCCTGCTGGAGTTTCTGCTGGCTTTCCTGATAGTACTGCTGCATACGGGTATAAAGATCCTGCAGCTCTTTCTCGCGGCGCTCCTTGATTTGATCAGGCAAGGTGGCCTGCTGGGCATTGTACTCCTCGTTCTTCTTAGCGAACTCGTCCTCAAGACGTTTCAGATCGTCCTCAAACTGCTTCTGAAGATTCTGAAGGTCAGTTTGGGCCTGCTGCCATTCGGGTAAAACCTTAATGATATTTTCCGAGTTGACATGTCCGAACTTTTGGGCGAACACGGTGAGAGGGGCCAGCATAAGGGCCAGGATGATGAGATGTTTTTTCATTGTTGTTTGAATTGGTTTTATTTGGTTAATACTGTTGTTTTATTCTGCATAGCCAAGCTTGGTGAGGACTTCGTTGCTGATGTCAATCTTCGGCGAGGCATAGATGACGCTGGAGGCTGAGGCTCGGTCGACAATCATGGAGTAGCCCTTGGCTTCAGCTATCTCCTTGACAGCGTTGTAGATTTCGTCCTGAATGGGTGACATCAGACTCTCGCGCTTCTTGTAGAGCTCGCCTTCGGGACCAAAGTAGGTACGCTTAAGCTCCTGGGCTTCCTTCTCCTTGGCAACGATTTCGTTTTCCTTGTTGGTCTTCTGTTCCTCAGAAAGGAAAACGGCTTCGCTTTGGTAGTTCTTATAAAGCGTCTGGGCCTCGAGGGAGATGGCTTCCACCTCGCTCTGCCAGCGCTTGGAAATCTGGTTGAGCTGTTCGTTAGCACGCTCGTAGGCCGGGATGTGCTTAAGAATGTATTCCATGTCGATGAGCGCGAACTTCTGGGCGCCTGCAGTCAGGCTGAAAAGGCAGCAGAGGGCTGCGATAATCATACTCTTTTTCATATCTTCCAATTTTTAAAGGGTTAAGGTCATTAGGGTTGTTGAGTTATTCGATTTTTAGACATCGACGGGGGGCGATAGTTTAAAACTCCTGTCCGAGGACAAAGTGGAACTGGCTCCCGCTACGTCCCATGCTGTTGTTGATGGGGTCGAAGCCGTAGGCCCAGTCAATACCCATCAAGCCAACCATCGGCAGGTTGATGCGGACGCCGACGCCAGCCGAGCGTTTCATATCGAAGGGGTTGAAGCGCATGACGTTGTCCCACGCATTACCGCCCTCGAGAAAGGCAAGAGCATAGATCTGGGTAGAGTTCTCAAGCATGAGCGGATAGCGCAATTCGGCAGCAAAGCGGGTGTAGGCATAGCCGCCATAGCTGAGGGCGCCGTTGTCGTAACCACGCAGGGCAATCATGTCCGTATAATAATTATAGGAATAGCCGCTCATACCGTCGCCACCTACGTAGAAGGTCTCAAAGGGCGACTTCTTGAAGGGGTTGTAATGCCCGAGGATACCGAATTCGGCACGCGTCATGAGGACGAAACACTTCTGTCCGCTGGTCAAGGCGGTATAGAACTTCCCCTTCATCTTCCATTTGTGGTACTCAATCCAATTGTACTTCTTCTGCAAGGCCTTGCTGTAGTTGGCATCCGTAGCAGCCACGCTCGACAGAGCCTTATAATCGATGCCGTCCCACAACGAATAGGGAGGTGTGGCTGAGATGGAGAAGGTGAACTCCGAACCGTTACGCGGATAGATGGAGTTGTCGATAGTATTACGGCTCAGCGTAATGCCGGCGTTGATGTTGTTGCAACGTCCATTGGAGAAGACAAAGTAGTAATCCCAGTTCCGCAGGTCGTAGCGTTGATAGGTCAGCTCGCCGTAAAAGGTGAAGTAGTCGTCGGGCCAATGGAGGCGCTTGCCCCAACCCAGCGAAAGACCGTAGATTTTCATGTACTTGTCCTTGTCGTAGTAGGCGTCCATGTTATAGTAACCGTAGTTGTTATAACCATAGTTATTATAGCCGTACATGTTGTAGTAGTTGTAGTTGTACATACTGTTCATGTAGGCCTGGTTATAGAAGTAGCGGTTGACACCCGTCTGCTTGGTATAGAAGGCGCTGACGGAAAGCGTGTTCGGACGCTTGCCGCCCAGCCAGGGATCGAGGAATGAAACGCTATACGACTGGAAGTAAGCGCCGTTGGTCTGTCCGCTGATGGAGAACGTCTGTCCGTCGCCCTGCGGAATGAACGCGCGATAGTTGTCGGACTTGTGGAAAAGGTTGTACATCGAGAAATTGGTGAACTTCAGAGCCACCTTGCCGATGACGCCCGTCTGTCCGTAGCCGATGGAGAACTCAATCTGGTCGTTGGCCTTCGACTCAAGCATCCAATTAATATCAACTGTGCCGTTCGTGGCATCTTCCTTCATATCGGGCACGATGTTCTCTGGGTTGAAGTGGCCCATGTTGCCAAGCTCGCGCATGGAGCGGATGATAGCTTCGCGATTGAAGAGAGCGCCAGGCAGAGTGAGCAGCTGACGACGTACGACATTCTCGTACAGACGATCGTTGCCGGCAATTCGCACATGATTGATGGTAGCCTGTGGTCCCTCAAGAATTCGCATCTCCAAATCGACGGAATCTTCTGAGAGGTTCGTCTCGAAAGGCTCGACGCGGAAGAATACATAGCCGTTGTTGTAGTAGAGGTTGCCGACAGCATCATCGTCTTTCTTGAGGCGTTCATCGAGCAATTTCTGATTATAGACATCACCTGGCTTCATCTTCAGAAGTTCGTCCAGAATTTCCGAAGGATAGACGGTATTGCCCACCCAGTTGATGTTGCGGACATGATATTGGTTGCCCTCCTCGACGGTAATGAAGACATCGACAGTCTTGTCATCATAGGGAACGACGGAATCGGTAACGATGTGGGCGTCGCGATAGCCGTACTCGTTGTATTTGTTAATAAGATTGTCTTTGTCCTCCTCATAGTCCTTTACGATGAACTTCTTCTGCCGGAAGAGGTAACGGTTGAAACCCTTCTCGTTGGTTTTCTTCATCGCCCATTTGAGCTTGTTATCCGAGAGAGCCTCGTTGCCGTTGATAATAATGGCGTGTACCTTGATTTTCTCCTTCTTATCAACGTTGATATCGAGAACCACTTGACCTGGGTTGTTGACGTCATCGCGCTGGAGAAGGTTTATTTCAGCATTCTTGAAACCCTTGCCGTCGTAGTAGCGACGAATGATGGTCTCAGCCTTGTCAATCATATTGGGATTGATTTGATTGCCCTTCATGAGGCCAATCTTACTCTCAAGGTCTTCGCGTTCGGACTTCTTGACTCCGTTGTAGTTAATATCAGCCAGACGGGGACGTGGCGCAAGTTCGATATTCAGATACACCTTGTCGCCGACGAACTTCTCTGCACTAATCTTGACGTTGGAGAAGAGTCCGTGCTTCCAGAAGCGCTTGGTAGCTTCGGTAATTTCCTCGCCAGGAATGCTGACGACCTGCCCGACCGAAAGGCCTGAAATGCCTATAATAACGTAATCTTCATAGCCCGTTATGCCACTAACGGTAATACCTGCAATCTCGTATTTCTTGGGCATTGACGTATAGACGATGGTGGGTTTCTCGATGACCTCGTCATCGTCATCTGCCATTATGGGCACAACAAGAAGTAGCGCCACAATGTACGCTAGAAACCATCGCCAAGACAATGCTCTATTGTTGTTTCGATTCATGTTCACTTATTGGTCTGTTGACTCGTTAGCCTGTTGTTCCATTGTTCCGATGACTTGCTCGCTGGTCTTACCGAAACGTCGTTCGCGCTGCTGATAGTTCCAGATGGCCTTACAAAGCTCCTCCTCGTCGAAGTCAGGCCAATAGGTATCGCAGAAATAGAGCTCAGCATAGGCACATTGCCAGAGCAGGAAGTTGCTCAGTCGGTATTCACCACCCGTACGAATGAGAAGATCGGGTTCTGGGAGGAACGAGGTATTGAGTGACTCGTCAATGGTGCTTTCGTTAATGTCGTCGACTTGGAGTGTACCATCCTGCACACGACGGGCAATCTTCTTGGTGGCCTCAACGAGCTCCCATTTGCTGGAATAGCTCAACGCTACGGTAAGAGTTCCTTTCGTGTTGTTCGCCGTCATTTCCAGGCAATTATTTACCACCGCCTGCAGATGCTGAGGAAGACGACCGATGTCACCAATCACACATAAACGGACATCATTTTCCATAAAAAGATTCACATCGAGCTTCTCGTATAGGAGAGCCATCAAGGCCTCCACCTCCTCGTCGGGCCGGTTCCAGTTTTCGGTGCTGAAGGCATATACGGTGAGGTATTTTATCCCCAAATCACGGACTGGCCTAAGGATATTCTTGAGGGCCTCGGTGCCAGCAACGTGCCCATCGCGACGCTTCATGCCACGTTCTTTTGCCCAACGTCCGTTACCGTCCATGATGACGGCAATGTGCTGGGGGATGCGAGTCAGGTCTAATTTTTCTTTATACATAGTCTTCGTTTTAATCGTTACAATCGCACTCTTTGGCAAAGATATCGTAGCTGATAAAGGCTACGACGAAGGAATAAGTATCCTTGTTTTTCATTCCGGTGCTGTGTATGTAATAGGGATCATTGAGTTGTAGTCCTTGGGGATTGCTGACGTCGAGTTTGTCGGTAGAAGTGAAACGGAACGTCCACTCGGCGCCGACATTAAGACGATGTGCCAGCTTGTATTTAACGCCGATGCCGACAGGGATGTGGAGGGCAAACACGTTATCGACAGGCTTGGGGGCAAAGGTGATGCCAGCTCCGGCAAGCAGATAGGGGGTGAAGCGATGGCTGTCCTTATAGCCCTGGGTGCCATAGGCGAAGAAGTTGTACTCAAAGTGGGCGCTGAAGTCGAAGATCCGACGGTCAAAAGCAGCCGTCCCTCCGTTGGGGTATTGGTTCTGCTGTCCTTCGGTTGAGCCTGTGATATGCCCATAGCCCAATCCGCCTTTTACCACCATACGAGGGTTGAGGTTATAGCGGGCCAGGACGCCAGCCGTCTCAGCCATGCTCTTGAAAGGAGTAGTAACATTGGCATCTCCCATGTAGAAACAGCCTCCGCCCCAAGCACCGATTTCCATATTATACTCCTCGACTTCCTGCGCAGAAAGGGGCATAAGAATGGCGGAAGAAAAAAGAAGAAGGAAAAGTGCCTTCCTCTGCAAACGTGAAACGTCTGCGAAAAGGAAGTTCTTCTTAAAAAACAATCTTTTTTTCATTCTTCAATTCTCTTTAATGCATTTCATCAAAGTCCGCTCTGCCTGCCCTTCCAAATGGTGCCGTCCTCAAGCACAATCCAGAGGAAATAGTCGTTGTCCACAGCGGCATCGAACGCGCCATTGTAACCTACCAGTTCTTCGGGCAAAGAGAGTTTTTCCTTATGGGAACGCCAAGTGACGCCGTTATCCACGGATACGAACATCCGGCTAAAGGCCTCCACAGCAGGCGTTCGTCCGCCCTTGCTCTGTCCACCAAAAGCGTAGAGATCGCCATTGTAACGGACAACCATAAGATTCTCCAGCAGCGGACAACCATAAGGATTATCGGCCGAGGGACACATCTCGCTCCATTCCGCTTCCGTGGAAAGACGTGTCCAGACATGAGCAAGGGAGTCCACTTCGGCATCGTCGTAGCAGACCACAAGATTACGCATGATGGTCTTGTTTGTCGTCAACGGATAGCTGAAAGCAAACACATGGTCTGCTGCATGCTGGGCAAGGAAGTCGGCTTCAATAGCACTAACGTCAGGTTTCATGGTTTGCATGTCAATGGCACCAGGAACCTTGTGCCACGAGCTTTCACCTGGGTCAACTTTGCGGACGTTGAGCGTAATGGTGTAGTCGTGACTATACTTCTTGTCCTGTGAAATAACAGTAAAGACAACGGGACGAGTGAAATTGACGGTATCGCCCGTTGTGAAAGACGTACGGACGCCTTCCTTGTCGTAATAAATGGACGACGACGTGGATGACGTGCACTTTACGGAAACCACATCCGTATGGGTGCCAAACGGAATGGAATCCAGGTTATAGACAAGTCTGTTCACTTGATCTATGGTGAACACGATATTGCTTGTATTTGTGATAACAGTATAGGTGGAGTCCGTGCCGTCGTCAAGAGTGATGGTCTTGGGTGTCTTGATGTCTGCAATGGAGAATGTGAGCAGAGCACATTCCGATGACGACTCCGTATCGTCGTTGTTGCCAAGGCAGGCTGTCAGCATCATAATGCCAAACGTCAGCAAGGAGATTATCAGCAAGTTCTTTGGTTTCTTTCTTACCATTCAGGATGAATAATTAGTGGTTAACGGCCCTTTGTTAATATGGCATGGCTGCCAAAGCGTCTGCCAGTTTCTCCATTCCATCCGATATGGGCTTATTGAGGATGCCCTTGAGGAAAAAGTTCAATTCGGCATGGAGGGTGAGCTTTATCTTGCTTGACTCATCCGACGTTGGAAGGATCTGGACCCAGAAAGTCAGCGGAACAGGCGACGACGTAGTTTCGAGCTTGATACACTTAGGCTCTTCGCGCTCGACAATTTGGAGGTCAACGTTGCCGAAGGGCGAGACGCGGCAGCTGAAACCGTCGGGGGTGAATTGCAAGTCCTCCACGCTGATAGTGTCAGAAGGAATCTGGCTCAGATTGTCCTGATACTGCTGCATAAAGGAGAGATCCGACAGTTTATCGTAAACACGCTGCTGACTATAAGGAATCTGCCTGATTCCGCTTTCGTATTTTGAACTCATTCCCTTTTCTGTTTTGTATATAGTCGATTCTTGACTATTTATCGTTCATTGTTCAATTTTCATTGTGCGAAGCGCTTCATTATTGTTTCCAATGAGCGGGATCCTTGCGCCATTCCTGGAGAACCGGTAAATCTATGGCGTCAATGTAGCCTGTCTGCAAGGCCACGTCGAGCACAGCATCGTAGTTGGTAAGGGTGACGAGCTCGACTCCCTCCTTCTTGAATGCCTTGATTGCCACATCGAAGCCGTAGGTAAACGATGCCACCATGCCTATGACGTCGCAACCGTTCTGCCGGATGGCATCGACAGCCTTCAGGCTGCTCTTCCCCGTTGATACAAGGTCTTCTACGACAACCACTTTCATACCCGGACGAAGCTCGCCTTCGATGAGGTTTTCCAAGCCGTGATCCTTGGGGGTTGAGCGTACATAGACGAACGGGAGATTCAGCAAATCGGCAACGAGCGCTCCCTGAGGAATGGCACCTGTGGCTACGCCAGCAATGGCATCGACGACGCCGAACTTCTCCTGAATCATACGCGCGAGCTCGATTTTCACAAAAGAGCGCAACGCAGGATAGGAAAGTGTCTTTCGATTATCGCAATAAAAAGGTGACAACCAGCCCGATGCCCATGTAAATGGGTTGGCAGGCTGTAGCTTGATGGCTTTGATTCGCAACAGCTTTTCGGCAAAGATTTTTTCAAGTGTATCCATAATTGACGCAAAATTTGGCGCGAAGTTACAACGGATTTTCGAGACAGCAAAATCTATTACAAACTTTAAACTAAAATAATAAAATTAAGTGAAAATTCGGAGGGCATCTGGCGTTGAAAAGTAAGCGTCAAACACGGCATGAAGGAAATCAAGGACGCCTGCCGCAACTGACTGTTTCCAAAAAATTCCAGCCTGTGGAATAAAAATTCCATTTGATGGAATAAAAATTCCAGCCTATGGAATAAAAGTTCCAGCCTGTGGAATTTTTGCGGAATAAGTTTCTGAAAAAACAGAGCAGGCGTCTGAATAAATAGAGCAAGCTTCTGAGCGCGCAGAGCAGGCCTCTGAGCAGGAGAAATAAGCAAATGAAAAAACAGGATTTTCCCCGATGAAATGGGCGATTTTTGCGTTTTTGGCAACTAAAAGCATACGCTGAAAAGCCGTTCCATCGACGTCACAATTTAGCAAGTTTGAACAACGAAAGCATCCCTCGCTGGGCAAGGCTAAAGAGGGTAAATCCACGCCTTTTTCCAGTCGGATGGCAGACCTATCCGTAAGGGAAAGAACTGAAGCAGCCTCCAGTAGAGCGCAAGTAGATAGCCTTGCGGCATCTTGCCATCTGCCCTGCCGGCATTATCCCCCACGACTATCAGCAAAGCCTTTTTTCGCGCTTTAATACATTTTTTTTTAAAAAAAATTTGTGCGTATGCGATAAACTATATATATTTGCACGCTAAAAATAACGTAAAATCAATAAAAAAAACAAAAAACGACGAAAGAAAAATCAGTTAACAAATTCATTATTAACCATTAAATTATTTATTAAATCAATGTTTAACTTAAAAACTTACATCATGACAAAATCAAGATTAAGTGCATTCCTGCTGGCCGCAGCTCTGCTGGTGCCCAGCTTGAGTGTGAGAGCCGAGTACGTCGATGAAGAAACTGGCATCACGTACACCGCCATTGACGGTAGCAAAAACGGTAACGAAGGCTTTGCCGATGCTTGTGACGGAAACGTCAACACCAAGTTCGGTACGGGCGACAAACCCAACTGGGTTATCATCCAGGCTTCTGCCCCCGTTTACCTGAATGGCTACACCATCTTCACGGCCAACGACAACGCTGCGTACGTCGGCCGTAACCCCAAGGATTGGACGCTGGAAGGCTCCAATGACAAGTACCACTGGACACTCCTCACTGAGGTGAAGGACGACCAGGTTCTGGAGGATGTGAACTTCACTCCGTTCGACTTCGACGTGAAGACCATCGAGGCATTCACCTACTTCCGCTTCACCGTAAAAGCCACCCAGGATCCGGGTGCTTACATGCAGTACAGCGAGCTGCGCCTCAAAGGCGTTGAGGAGAATCCTCTGACCTTTACGGCAGTCGACGGTAGCGCAGGTTTTGGTAACGAAGGCTTCGAGAACGTCGTTGACGGCAAGACCACCACGAAGTTCTGCACCAACACCATCCCTAGCTGGGTGATTGTTGAGGCTTCTGTTCCCCTCTACCTGACGGGCTACACCATCTACACCGCTAACGACACCAAGGGCGACCCGGGCCGCAACCCCAAGGACTGGACCATCGAAGGTTCCAATGACCTTGAGAACTGGGCTCTGGTTACCGAGGTCAAGAACGACCAGGTGCTTGGCGCAACCAACTTCACCCCGTATGACTTCTCCATCGCTACGGCTGAGGAGAGCTACAAGTACTTCCGCTACACCGTTCTGACCAACAAGGGTTCAGGCGTCATGCAGTACAGCGAGCTCGTACTGAAGGGCACGACCGTTCCTTCCAGCGAAATCGTGCAGGCTAACGGTACCACCAAGTTCTTGTGGCTTCCCACAGATCCCGCCGTCGGTGGACACCTCACCTATGTCAACGGCAACGGTGACGAACTCGCCAGCGATGGTCTCTACCTCAACGGCAAGGCTCAGAACCTGAACGACCTCGAGGCTTCTGCCGAGGCTGGTCACGCCCTGATTACTCTTGACAAGGTCCTCACCAAGGGCGACGTCTTTGTATTCACAACTGCTGCCGACAAGGGTAGCCTGCACTTCGTATTCAGCAACGGCTTTGAATATGATCAGGCTATTACGGGCAACCAGACCTCTGTAGCTGTTCCCGACGGAGCTGTCGGCTCTGCTGCTGTTATCATCACCCGCTCCGAAGGTGCTGACGATGCTGTCGTAGTTAAAGCCATTGCCGAAGAGGCTTACACCTATACCATCAACTCTCCGTGGGCTGGTGCTGAGGTTGGCGAATACATCGCTCGCTTCTACAACCCCGCTACTGAGAACTTCCTGACTCAGGGCAACGCTTGGGGTACCCAAGCTACCCGTGGTGAGGCTGGCCTCCGCTTCAACCTCAGCAAGCAGGAAGATGGTCTCTACAAGATCATTACCTGCAACTTTCCGAACAACCAGTTCGGTTGGGACAACGGCAGCGGCTTCTATGTAGACATCACCAATCAGGCCGAGACTCACTACAGCTTCGAGCCCGCTCCTGGCGTGACCAATACCGACCGCGTTGTCTATGTCATCAAGGTTTCCTCTGTTTCCCGCGACGGAAAGAATACCCTCACCGGCTATTTGGCTGCTATGTCTGCTGACTCCGACAACACCGTTGTGGATGTTAAGGACAAGATCGACGAATACTGCTATTGGCAGCTCATCGACGAGACCAAGCGTCTGCTTCTCGAGGATGCCATCAATGCTGCACGTGCTACGGCTAACGGCAACATCGCCCTCCAGACCGAGGACGAGACGGCTCCAGGCTACCTCTGGTGCAACGCTCCCGACGAGGTTGAAGGTCTGCATCCCGAATGGATGCTTGACGGCAATACCAACACCTTCTTCCACAGCGACTGGCACGGAAAGGTCAGCGACACGCACTTCCTCCAGATCAACCTTGGCGAAGGCAATGCTCTTAGTGAGTTCGTACTGAACTACGCACGCCGTATGGGCAGCAACAACAACAACCGTCCGACTGAAATCGTCATCTTAGGTTCTAACGACGGCGAGAACTGGACAGAAGCCCGTACTCTGACGCAAGAGGCTGACGGTCTGCCCACCGAAGCTGGCGATGACAGCTACACTTCTGACCTTATCAACCTGGGTGCCGCTTATGAGTACATCCGCTTCAACATCACCAAGACAAACAACGAGACCATCTTCTTCACCTTCTCTGAATTTGGTATTTCATCTCCTATTGCAGATGCTCAGAAGGACGCCATCAATGCTGCTGCTGACGAGGTGGCTGCCCTCATGAACGACCCGAAGGCATCCGACAAGGATATCGAAGACGCTATTGCCGAACTGGAGCAGAAGGTTAAGGACATCCTTGCTCCTACGGTTGAATCACCCTTCGCCGGCGAGGCTGTTGGCAACGGTGGCTACTGGGCATTCTACAACCCCGCAACTGCTAACTTCCTGAACCAGGGCAACGCTTGGGGCACTCAGGCTACCCGCGCCGAGAAGGGCCTCCGCTTCACTCTCACCGAGAACGAAGAGGGCCTCTACAAGATTGTCACCAACAAGTATCCCAATAACGTATTCGGTTGGGACGCCGGCAGTGGCTTCTTTGTAGACATCACCAACCAGGCTACCACGAACCTGAAGTTCGAGCGCGTCAAGACGCAGGATGAAGGCCAGTACATCTATACCATCAAGGTTGAGGCTGTTTCCAACAGCGATGCTTCCAAGACCCTCACGGGCTATTTGGCTACCAATGCCGACAACACCGTTGTTGACGTGATTGACCAGGTTACCCCGTATGCTTACTGGCAGGTTCTCGACGAGACCGCCAAGCAGGCTCTCGAGGATGCTATCATCGTAGCTTCCAACGCTGCTTACGACAAGATTGCCCTCCAGACCACCGACGAGGCTGCTGCCGGCTATATCTGGACGAACGCTCAGGAACCCAAGGAAGGCCCCATCGCCCAACTGATTGACGAGGACACCAACACCTTCTTCCACACCACTTGGAGTGCAGCCAGCGATCCCATCCACTACCTTGCCGTTGACTTCGGCGAAGGCAAGTCCATTAGCGAGTTCATCATCCGCTACACCCGTCGTATGAACAACAACAACAACCGTCCGACGGAGATTGTTATTGCCGGTTCTGACGACAAGGAGAACTGGACCGACTTCCGCACCCTGACGAAGGATGAGGATGGTCTGCCCACCGAACAGGGTGACGACAGCTACACCTCCGACATTATCAATGCAGGTGCTGCTTATCGTTACGTTAAGTTCACGGTGAACCACACCAACAACGAGCAAAAGAGCAACGATAGCCAATCCCTGTTCTTCACCTTCTCCGAGTTCTCGCTCGTCCAGAAGAGTGCCATTTACGACGCTGTGACAGCCGCTGTTGCTGAGGCTCAGGTTGTCCTCGACAATCCTACCTCCACGAAGGCTGAGCTCCGCGAGGCTCGCACGAATCTGCTCCGCGCTACCTACCCGATTGTCGACGGTACCTATTATTTATATAATAAGGATAACGACAAGTTCCTCAGCCGCGGCGCTGCTTGGGGTACCCAGGCTGCTCTTGGCGACTACGGTCTGCCGTTCGTCGTCTCCACTCCTGCTGCTGGCATCACATGGCTGAGCGCTATGGATTGGCAGGATTGCCACATCAGTCTCACCAACGGCACCGATGGCGGTACCTATGTTGACCAGACCAATGAAGGTGACCTTGTCTATGAGTACACCGGTGGTGAATACATCTTCAGGAACACCGCTTCCAACCAGTACCTCGCTATCGAGGACAACGAGAACACGAAGGATCTCTTCGGTCTTGGCGTACACGGAACGGATGCTACCGCTCTCCGCTTCAAGCTCCTCACCGCTGAAGAGTATGAGAAGATGATTGCCGACCGCTTCGCTGCCGAAAAGGCTGCTGCTATGCAGGAGGCTGGTATTGACGATCTCGAAGGCCTCTTCCAGATTGACAAGACCGACATGGTTCAGAGCGCATCCCTTACCAGCATCGATGGTTGGACCTGGACTCCCGGTTACAAGCGTGGCGGTGGAAATTTCACCAGCAACGAGAACGGTACCGAGACATGGCAGGGCTGCGGCGTTCTTGCCCAGACTGTCGAAGGCCTGAAGGCTGGTCTCTACCGCGTCACCATCAACGGTTTCTACCGCATCGATGCCGAGCGCTTTAAAAACATGGATTGGTTCAATGATGGTTATGCAATGTCCACCGTTGTCTTCGCAGCCAACGGCAACAAGGCCCGTATCAAGCCCGTCGGCGCTGAAGCTGTTATCAACGAAGCTGGTGACAACATCTACCCGAACTGGATGTGGGAGGCTAAGGACTGCTTCGACAGAGGCCTGTATCTCAACGAGGTCTTTGCATATGTCGGCGAAGATGGCAAGCTGGACATCTCCGTCTACCAGCCCACTTGGAAGGACGACTGCTGGCTGATGCTCGGCGGCGTCACTCTGACCTACTACTCCACCGAGGCTGAGGCCATCAACGGCGAGGAAGGCACGACTGGCATCAACAACGTTGCTGCTGAGGTTGTCAGCCGCTCCATCTACAACACCAATGGCGCTGAAATCGCTGAACCCGTCAAGGGCGTCAACGTCGTCAAGAGCGTGATGAGCGACGGCACCATCAAGGTTGAGAAGATCCTTGTGAAGTAATCCATCAGGAGTACTCTTACAAATCAATCGCAGAGCGCGTCCCCAACCGGACGCGCTCTCCATTTTATGTCTCCTTTCTTGCAAGGAAAAGGAATAATAGTTACCTTTGCACGGATTAACGACAAATACGATGAGAAAAAGTACGAAAAACCTCCCTGCACTTTGCGGCATACTGATGCTGTGCCTTTGTTCCTGCACCAACGACTACAAAGAATTCTGCACGCAATATCAGGTGTCGTTTTCGTGCGACATCACCAATGTCCCTTATAATGCGGTGAACAGCATGGGGCAGTTCATTACCGTTCGAAAAAAGACAGGGAGCACATCCTGCACCGTCTATAATCCCTCGCTGGGAAAGACTACTGAGGTGCCTCTTTCCGAAGTGGAAATCCGTTCGTTCTCCCTCGGGCTTGGCGGGCTCATCTTAGGGCAGCCCTACTTCGGCGATGGCAAATCGGCGGTCTATGCTTACGACCTCGCGTGCCCCGCATGCGACAAAGCCTCTTCGCGCCTCAACCTCGACACACAGGGTAACGCCACCTGCCCGAAATGCGACATTGTCTATGACCTTAACAACGGAGGCCTCGTCGTCGAAGGCGAAGGCCGTCCTCTCTATCGCTATCGCGTCACACAATCCTCCGTCAGCACGCTCTTTGTCCACAACTGAGCTGACAGAATAGGCAACTGGGCGAACAGAATAAGCATCTGGGCCGGCAAAATAGGCGAATAACCGAAGGAAAAGGCCTGTTGTTTTCGCAGCGCCTGGCCCTATTTATAAACAGCGCCCGTGTTTATATAAACAGGGGCCGTGTTTATAAACAACGCAGGCGAATGAGAAAAGGGAATCAGGCAAAAAAAGGTTATCCTCAGACGCCCAACAAAGGGTTATTTGAGAAAATCGGGAGATTTTTCTGAAAATGTTCTGATTTTTTTTGTTCAATAGAAAAAAAAGCTTTACCTTTGCACCCGCTTTTGTAGAAACGGCGCCATCGTCTATCGGTTAGGACGTAAGATTTTCATTCTTAAAAGCGGGGTTCGATTCCCCGTGGCGCTACAAAGTATAATAAATAAGGAATTAAGAAAAAACATGGCAAATCACAAATCGTCACTGAAGAGAATCCGTCAGACCGAGACTCGCAGACTGCGCAACCGCTATTATGCCAAGACCATGCGCAACGCCGTCCGCAAGCTTCGCGCCACCACCGACAAAGCCGAGGCACAGGCTATGTACCCCGCCGTACAGAAGATGCTTGACAAGCTGGCCAAGAAGCGCATCATCCACAAGAACAAGGCTTCCAACCTGAAGTCGAAGTTGTGCGCATACATCGCCAAGCTTTGATTGGTGTACAACCTTATCCTAAACTGAATGAGATAGCGTAAGGCCGGAAGCGTGATGTTCCGGCCTTTTGCAGCACAAAAGATTAGATGTGGCAACATAATGTCTAACGTAATTAAAACAACAAATTTTATTAACAAAATGGAAGAAGAGATTAAGAATGTAGCTCCCATTGAGGAATTCGACTGGGAAGCCTACGAGAAGGGCGACACGCAAGGCGCAGCCGCCAAGGAAGAACAGGAAAAGGCGTATGACAATACGCTGAACAAGGTGGCTGAGAACGAAGTTGTCGAAGGCACCGTCATCGCCATCAACAAACGCGAAGTAATCGTCAACATCGGTTACAAATCCGACGGCATCATTCCCCTGAATGAGTTCCGTTACAACCCTGACCTGAAAGTCGGCGACAAGGTAGAAGTCTACATTGAGAACCAGGAAGACAAGAAGGGTCAGCTCATCCTCTCACACAAGAAAGCACGTGCATCTAAATCCTGGGAGCGTGTCAATCAGGCTCTCGAGAACGACGAGATCGTCAAGGGTTACGTCAAGTGCCGCACGAAGGGCGGTATGATTGTCGATGTATTCGGCATCGAGGCCTTCCTTCCCGGCTCGCAGATCGACGTCAAGCCCATCCGCGACTACGACGTCTTCGTCGACAAGACCATGGAGTTCAAGATTGTCAAGATCAATCAGGACTACCGCAACGTCGTCGTTTCCCACAAGGCCCTCATCGAGGCAGAGCTCGAGGCCCAGAAGAAGGAAATCATCAGCCATCTGGAGAAGGGTCAGATCCTCGAGGGAACCGTCAAGAACATTACCACCTACGGTGTATTCATCGACCTCGGCGGCGTGGATGGCCTCATCCATATCACCGACCTCAGCTGGGGCCGCGTCAGCGATCCGAAGGAAATCGTCGAGCTTGATCAGAAGATCAACGTCGTCATCCTTGACTTCGACGATGAGAAGAAGCGCATCGCCCTCGGTCTGAAGCAACTCACCCCGCATCCTTGGGATGCTCTCGATCCCAACCTCAAGGTGGGCGACAAGGTGAAGGGCAAGGTGGTCGTCATGGCCGACTATGGCGCATTCGTCGAGATAGCTCCGGGCGTCGAAGGCCTCATCCACGTCAGCGAAATGAGCTGGAGCCAGCATCTGCGCAGCGCTCAAGACTTCATGTCCGTAGGCGACGAAGTGGAAGCCGTCATCCTCACCCTCGACCGCGACGAGCGCAAGATGTCCCTCGGCATCAAGCAGCTCAAGGAAGATCCCTGGACGAACATCGAGGAGCGCTACCCCGTCGGCAGCAAGCACACCGCTCGCGTCCGCAACTTCACCAACTTCGGCATCTTCGTCGAGGTGGAGGAAGGCGTCGATGGCCTCATCCACGTCAGCGACCTCAGCTGGACCAAGAAGGTCAAGCACCCGTCGGAATTCACGCAGATTGGCGCCGAGCTCGACGTCGTCGTGCTGGAGATAGACAAGGACAACCGTCGTCTCAGCCTCGGCCACAAACAGCTTGAGGAGAATCCCTGGGAAGCTCTCGAAGACAGCTTCGCCGTCGATTCCATCCACGAAGGCACCATCACCGAAGTCATCGACAAGGGCGCTGTCATCAGCCTCGCCGAAGGCGTTGAGGGCTTTGCTACCCCCAAACACCTCGTCAAGGAAGACGGCACGCAGGCTCAGCTGGGCGAGAAGCTCCAGTTCAAGGTCATCGAGTTCAATAAGGACGCCAAGCGCATCATCCTCAGCCACAGCCGCATCTTCGAGGATGCCGAGCGTGCTGCTGAGCGTGCCGAAAAGAAGGCCGCTGCTGCCGCCAAGCGCGCCTCGCGTGCTGCTGCCAATGCAGCCCGCGAGGACGAGCCCGTCATCGAGAACAAGGCCGCTGCTACAACCCTAGGCGACATCGACGCCTTGGCAGCTCTGAAGCAGCAGCTGGAGGAAGGAAAGTAAGAAATCCGTTTTTATCAAGAGAGAGGATACGCCTTGAAGGCATATCCTCTCTCTTATTATCTCACCCTTATTATTTCACCGTCAAACGGGCCGTAGGGAGATTCTTGGCAGAGACGGTAATAGTCGACTTGCCTTTGGGGGCCTTGCGACGGATGACGGCAAGGGCGCGTCCGTTCCAGGTGCGGTGCGTAGTGTTAAAATAGGGATCATCGTCTCTCACATCAGCATTGCCGGCACCAAGAAAATCGGCATTGCCCGTGACAGAGAAGTTCAAATCGACATCGGCTGTGGGGACAACACGGCCTTGGGCGTCAACGAGTTCAATGGTAACGAATGTGAGAGTTTGGTAACTGTCGGCGGTCAGACGAAGGGAACTGGGGGCGGCGGCAGTCTGCAGTTCCGCACTCTCACCCTCCGCTTCAGCGCGGAGGATACCGGGTTGGTAAGGCAACGTGAAGGAAGCCTTCATTTCATGAGTCTCTTTTTCTCCGATGAGCTGGTTGTTCAGGTAAAGGCTTACTTTGGGCTGTCGGCTGTAGACCTCAACATCAATGGGTTTTCCTTCCCAGCCAGGCCATGTCCAGCTCTGTTGCGTGGGCCATGTGCTCCACATAGAAGTTTTCACCTTACCGCGGTAGCCGTCGGGTTCGCGCACAGCCATACTGGTAGTACCACCATTCCAAAGTAGCGATCGATAAAGACTGATGGGTTTGCGAAGACCAGTAAGGTCAACATCACCACAGTATGCGGCATGCCAAGGATAGAGCGGACGTTCCCACGACTCACCGGGTACATCACCCTCATAGTAGTAGCGGCCAATGCCCGACTCACCAAGATAATCGAGGCCAGTCCATACGAAATCGCCGAGGATATAGGAATGGCTCTGCACAGTCTGGTAGTTGCGCCAAGCGTCACGTGGATAACTCTCTGTCTGCATCATCACGCGCTCCGGCACACGCTCATGGTCGCGCTCAGCCATATGAATCATGTAGTTGTAGCCGACAATATCGTGTACGGCGGCCAACGGGTCGTAGATATCCCAGTCGCGATCCCATGCTGCCAAGGCTGAGGTGACGGGACGTTGTTGGGGGTCTATGTCGCGGATGCGGCTGGCCATCTGATTGGCGGTCTTCACCACTTCAATTTTCTTGCGTTCAATAACCTCGTTGCCGATACTCCAACAGAAGACGCTGGGGTGCAAGCGGTCGCGCAACACCATAGCGTCGATGTCGCGCTGCCACCATCGGTCAATGAGCGTGGCATAGTCGTGGTCATTCTTTTTCTCGCGCCACCCGTCGAAAGCCTCGTCAATAACCAACAGTCCCCATTCATCACAAGCGCGCAAGAAAGCCTCCGAGGGTGGATTATGCGAGGTGCGCACGGCATTAAAACCAGCTTCTTTCATCAGCCAGGCTTTGCGGTACTCGGCATCATCGTAGGCAGCTGCGCCAAGAATACCATTGTCGTGATGCAAACAAGCTCCATTCAGTTTCAGCGGCTTACCATTGAGCAGCAGTCCGCCATCGGCGCTGTAGTCGATGGTGCGAATGCCGTAGGTGACGCAGATGCAGTCGCCCTCGGGAATCGTCAATTCTATTTTGTAAAGATACGGGTCGTCGGGCGACCAGAGACGGGGCTGTTCCACCTCAATGGTGCGCTTCAACGGCCGGGTGGCACCGTCAGGGAGAACAACGGTCGCGGTCAGTTCCACATGATGTATGTCGGGCGTACGGACAGCGACACTCCAGTCATCGATGTACGTCTTGTCGGTTGTGACGAGCCACACGTTACGGTAGATGCCTGAACCGGAGTACCAGCGGCAGTTGATCTGCTGTGAATTGTCAACGCTGACTACAATTTCATTTTGCCCGATATGGATGTAAGGAGTGGCATCGACCCAAAACGACGAGTATCCGTAAGGCCAGCCGCCTGCCTTTTTGCCGTTCACGTAGACGCATGCATTCATGTAGACGCCCTCGAAATAGAGTCGTATTTTCTTTCCCTCGTAGGCCTTACCTAGTGTCAGCGTGCGGCGATACCAGCCGCGGCCTGTAGGCAGATAAGCGCCTGCAGCAGCAGCCGGTGCCTTTTCATCAAAGCGGTGGTGGATGCTCCAGTCGTGGGGAAGGGTCACGGCACGGGCACGGGTGAAGTCACTGTCATTTTCTACAAACTGCCATTCCGTGTTCAGCAGTTGTTTACGCTGAATTGCTGCAGACTTCGCGCCAGCGGTCATGGTCGTTGCCAGCAATACGGGCATCAGCCATAAGGTTACTAATCGATGAGTGTTCATAATGTATAAATTTTTTTCTGGTGTTCATTTATTTCGTTTCTCTCTCCTTTATTTCTTGTGCTATGCGGGCAAACTTCTCCAGATAAGAGTCAACATTGATGGAGGGATTGAACTCCGTCATCTGCCTATAACCTTCACGGCGCGCCACCTTTTCGAACAGGACATCAGCCCCATCGCGAACGCCCTCCTGAGGCATATGTTCCATCTGCAGCAGGCAAAGAGGAAACTCTGCCGTCTCCACCCTTGCCACAAGCGCAGAGTCTTTTGCAACGGCAGCCTTCGCCTCAGCGAAGATACGGCGTCCCTCGCGGATAAACTCATCGGTGAACATTTCATGCATCGTGTGTGCATAGCAGTTGGTATGCATACCTGAGCGGCGGAGGATTTTTTCCTCTAGTGTAAGGTAGTCGCGGACGTATCGTCCTGCTGCGCCATAGTAGCCATCGGTGAAGTCACGGATGATTGCATCTACATCGGCATCAGGGTTCCACATCAGTTTCGAGAGGAGATAGCTGCGTAGCTCACGCAATTCGCAGGTGGTAGTCTGGTAGTCGCCCTCCTCCAGGATGCCGATGGCGTGATTGTCGCGGAAGTCCTGGATATGGCTCTGCATCGTACGCCAATTGGCGACGGGCAGGCAATAAAGCGCAAAGTCCGTCACATAATCCCATATATACAGGTGGGGGGCTATGCTGCCCCACGCCTCCAAATCACGGAGGAACTCCTGGTTTTGCGGACATTCGTTGTAGGGGTGCAGCAGGCAGCATTCGATGCTGCAAAGGCGGATGACGACGTTCTCGTGTGGAACGATGCCTGTAGGAGCATGGCGCGTGTACTGATAGGCAAAAGTGCCGATAAACTTGTCGGGAAATTCATCCTTGACGGCATCCGCCACTTGGTTGACGAACCACACCATAAGGCCCGATTCGCCCCCATAACGTTGGACTATAGCCTGGCAGGAGTCACATTGGCAGGGCAACATATTGTCGTTCTGCTCCATAGAATAAATAAGGAAGTCGGGTTCACGACGCATGACACCCCTGATCTTCTCCGTGCAGATGCGCAGCACATCAGCATTGGAGAGGCATAGCTGTGCATAGCCGCTTTGGCGCTTGCCATCACGCAGGCTGAAGTACTCGGGGTGGGTATCGAAGTACTCCCGGGGCGAGATGAACGAGCCCATAGCATGCACGCCCCAATAGCCTTCAGCCGTACCTGCGAGGGTAGGCCCTCCTCGCTGCAGAGGGCTGGAAGGCTTCTTATCCGGGTCGGGAAGACGGACAAAGTTATTGCGAAGTCGGGCGGAGAACGCCGGAATTGTACGCGCGTCATAAACGCAGTTGTCACGAATCCGTATGCCAGGTTGCTCGTGACAGAAGAGTGCAGGCTCGCCGCTTCGTTTGCTGTTAAAATACCATGCTTTACGTTTGGGCGCTATACTGACTGCCTGTGAGTACCAACGGCAGCCCAGTTCCTCCTCAAGGAATGAATAGACGCTATAAAGCGTACCGCGTTTGCATCCGCCCCAAAAGAGAATGTCGCCGCCCACATTCTGCCACGTGAAGGCATCGTCGCGGTCATCGGGTCGCTTCGCATCAGGCACGAGTTCAGCTGTCAGTTTACTGTAGCCTACAATGAGGCGATGCCCCACGTTAGAGGCTGACGGGTCAGCAGCAGAAACAATGGGCAGCTCTACGCCGCTTACCTCGCGGAGCCAATCCCGGAGTTCCTGAGCAGCATAACGTTCCGACGCCGGCGCATCGGCATCCAGCACTATAGTGTATGACGACGTTCCGCTATGAAATAGCACATGACGGTTAGCGCACGACATCAACAACCCTGCGCCGCAGACAAGGGTGGCGGCCATCACCCAATTCTTCATCTTTTTCATCGTATTATCTTTTTCCATGCAAAATAAGCACTTTTTGTCCATTTTTCCAAGACGAGGCCGACGTTTTTTTCATTTATTATTAACATCGGGCTCCGCACATTGGCTTGGGTTTCCTCCTTGTCCGTTAATGTGTGCAGAAAGAACGGAAAGAACGTTAAAGGATGAAGCAGGATTCTATGAGATTGCGTACTTTTGTCCCACTATTTACAACACGTATCAGACATTATGCAGTATTTCAAAAAAATCCTTATCCTTTGGGCATTAGGGACAGCCGTATTTACCGTCAGGGCGCAGATTCTCGTAAAAGGAAACGTAGTGAACGAACGGGGCGAGAGCGTGGAATACGTCAGCATCGGTTTCGAAGCGGATAGCGTGGGAACCATCTCGGATGCCGAAGGGCAGTTTGCCATAGTCCTCCCAGCCGACAGGCGAAAGGACTTGCTCTTCAGCCATGTGGCATATCAACTGGAGAAAATTCCCTACGCCGTTTATGCTCAGGAGAAAGGAAATTTAACCATCGTCCTGAAGGATAAGGTAGTGGGGCTGACGGAGGTAGTTATCGGCAAAGACCCTCAGCTCAAGACCATCGTCGGCAAGGGCGTCGTCCCGCCAGCCGCCATCATCGGGCTTTCAGGAACAGGCCATCAGGACGCCAAGGAATGGGGGTTTGTCTTTCAAAACCGGCACGACTATATGATTAGCGACATCCTGCTGACGGTTTCCAGTTGTGAGTTCCTGAAATGCACACTCAGCATGAACCTGTACGAAGTACACGACGGGCAGTTCGTGAACATCCTCAACAAGCCTCTTTATCAGAAAATCTATAAATCAGACGGAAAGCGGACGCTGGACTTTGTGCCCGAGGAAACCTTACTGCTGAAGCGACAGACAAAATACTTCGTCAGCATCTCGTGCGTGGACACCTACGACGAGGAGAACATCATCTACTTCCCCTGCCAGTTCCGCAACAGCTACATCCGCGTCATGCCTGAGGGCGAGAAGGAAAAGCTGCCCGTAGGCCCTATCATCATCGTTAAGGGATTTGAGGTATAGAAAAAATCACTTTCTCCTTTCCTCAAGGGAGATTTCTTCGTTGCGTAGCCAGCCGATAGGCACAATTTCCAGATAATCGTGCATGAACTGGTCAAGGCCGTCGTCCTGGTCATTGACGTTCTTAAAGCGCAGCCAATGGTCGCCGGGGCCAAGATACTTGGTTGTGATGACTCGTCGGCAGTCACCGTTATTGTTTCTAGCCAATATGCTGCCGCCATAATAGAAGGTGGTGGGGCCTTTCAGCCAGCCACGGTTCTTCATCTGCTTGTCATTGGCCACGCCGTTGTCGTCGGTCTGACTATCGGCCACCCAGCCCACTTCGGGCACGTTCAGCAAGCGGCGGAGGTCTGTGGGGATGCCGGTGAC
>JAFXXQ010000040.1 GCA_017542145.1 Bacteroidaceae bacterium
GAATATAATGAATAATTTGATTACCTTTGTACTCAGTTTTGGTACATTCTTGGTGACGGACACCAAATGCATGATACAGATAGCTGGGATTCATATAACTATACTTTAGTTAGGGGTAACCAAAGGTAGTGATAAAATCTCAGCTATCTCTCTCTTCGTTCATTTCTTTTACTAGCCAACTACGCATTTGTCGGATGAGCCGAAAAAAAGAAGTTTTTTTTGATTTCCCGAGGTGCAGCCTACCTAAAACCGAAGGTTAAAGGTAGTGCAAGCCGAGAGGAAAAAGCAAGAATATCAGCTTTGTGACAATTGTGACAAATGACAGTCCATTTTTTGCGTACATCTGGCTGAGCCGATGGCTAAACCGGGCAGATTGAGAGAAAACAGCCGAGCGTTTTTGGAAGCAGATTTATCGGTACAAGCTGCAGCTTTGCCTGAAAGAGATAAGGGAACGGGTAAATCGGGGGTAGGAATAGGGATAACTGTATATGAAAATGTATAAGTGATAATGATTTAATTTATTCATTTTCTTATATTTATAATTTTCTTTCCCCGTTTCCAGGCCTCCGGAGTGCGAAGAAAACGACTGTCTAATTGTCACAATTGTCACAGGGCTCCAGACGAGAGGTCAGCGTGACTCCGATTTTACCCCTGTTTTTCGCGTTTCTGTGTGAAAAAGCCCCGATTTCGTCTGCCATTTGCTGCGGATTCAGCGTCGCGGGCTGTGAAATCATCCCCTTTTTTGCTGTGGTTAACGCACTGGGCTGTAGAGACAGCCCCTTGGACTACGGAATTAGCATCAAGGCTCGATGGTGACCTCGCGGAGGTTCTCGAGGCGGGCGCGGAGGCGGGGCATGAGGGAGGCGCGCTGCGCGAGGGTCATGGTGCAGAGGTTGTCGAACGCCTGGGCGAGGACCGCGGGGCTCTCGTCCTTGACGATGCGCATGACGTCGTTCATAAGCAAGTAATCGAAACTGATGTGCAGCGTCTCGTCCACCGTTTTTTCTATCACCTCGGCTGCAGCGATGGCTTCGGCTGCGGCTGCCTTATAGGCTTGGATAAGCCCCGAGGTGCCGAGCTTGATGCCTCCGAAGTAGCGCACGACGGCTATCACGATGTCCGTCAGTTCGCCCGAGTTAATCTGCCCCAGTATGGGCTTGCCTGCGGTGCCTGAGGGCTCGCCGTTGTCGTTGGCGCGGAAGGTGTCGCGCGCCGCGCCCAGCATATAGGCGTAGCAGACGTGGCGGGCGTCGTAGTACTCCTTCTGGATGGAGGAAACAAAGGCCATGGCCTCGTCCACCGTCCGCACGGGCGATGCAAAGGCAAGGAACTTACTGCGCAGCTTGGAGTAAGTTCCTTGCGAGGGTGACGCTATGGTCTTGTAGGTGTCCAATCCCTATGACAGCTTGTGGATGACGAGGCCTGAGCGCAGCTTAGGTTCGAACCACGTGGTCTTGGGGGGCATGATGTTGCCGGTGTCGGCAATGGTCATGAGCTGCTTCATGGTGACGGGATAGAGGGCGATGGCGACCTTCATCTCGCCGCTGTCGACACGGCGCTTCAGCTCGCCGAGGCCGCGGATACCTCCCACGAAGTCGATGCGCTTGTCCTTGCGGAGGTCGCCGATGCCGAGTATCTTGTGCAGGATGAGGTTGCTGCAGATGCTGACGTCGAGCACGCCGATGGGGTCAGCATCGTCGTAGGTGCCGGGACGGGCTGTCAGGCTGTACCACTCGCCTTCGAGATAGAGGCTGAAGTTGTGGAGGCCTGTGGGCTTGTAGATGTCGCGGCCTTTCTTCTCCACCACGAAGCCTTCGCTCACCTGCTCGAGGAACTGGGCGGGGGTGAGGCCGTTGAGGTCGCGCACGACGCGGTTTAGGTCGAAGATGGTGAGCTGTCCGGCAGGGAAGCAGACGGCCATGAAGTAGTTATACTCCTCGTCGCCCCTGTGGTTGGGGTTCTGCTGCGCCTTCTCGGCACATACGCGGGCAGCGGCAGCCGAGCGGTGATGGCCGTCGGCGATGTAGAGGCTGGGCATCTTGGCAAACTCATCGGTGATGGTGCGGATGTCGGCATCGTCGTCGATAATCCAGAACTTATGGCCGAAGCTGTCGATGGGGGCGATGAAGTCGTAGACCGGCTCGGTGACGGCATAGCGGCGGATGAGGGTGTCAAGGACGGCATTGTCGGGGAAGGCGAAGAAGACGGGCTCGACGTTGGCATTGTTGATGCGGACGTGCTTCATGCGGTCCTCCTCCTTGTCGGCGCGGGTGAGCTCGTGCTTCTTGATGACGCCGTTCATGTAGTCGTCCACATAGGCGCAGACGACGAGGCCGTACTGCGTGTGGGTGCCCATGGTCTGGGCGTAGATGTAGTAGCACTCTTTCTTGTCCTGCACCAGCCAGCCTTTGTCCTGAAACATCTGGAAGTTCTCAGCCGCCTTGGGGTAGACGCGGGGGTCGTGCTCGTCGGTGCCGACGGGGAAGTCAATCTCGGGACGGATGATGTGGTAGAGGCTCATGGGGTTGCCCTCGGCCTCGGCACGTGCCTCGTCGCTGTCGAGCACGTCGTAGGGACGGCTCTCGACCTTCTCGACCAGTTCTTTGGGCGGACGGATGCCGCGAAAGGGTTTTATCGTTGCCATTTCCTTATTTATTTACCTGGAACTTGCGAATACCGTCCTTGAGGAATCCCACAATCTGATGGGCTGCGGCGATGCCGGCGTTGATATTGGCCTCGGCGGTCTGGGCACCCATCTTCTTCGGTGTGGAGAAGTAGCGCCCGGTAAAGAGCTCGGTCATCTTGTCATTGGCAGCGGGCATGATGTCGGTGACATACTTGAAGTCAAGGCGCTGCTGCATGAACTCAATGAGCTCGTCCTCGTTGATGACCTCCTTACGGGCGGTGTTGACGAGGATGGCGCCCTTGGGCATACGGCTGAGCAGAGCGGTGTTGATGCTGCCCTTCGTCTCGGGCGTGGCGGGGATATGGAGTGACACGATGTCGTTGCCGGCATAGAGTTCCTCGGCGCTGTGCATGGGACGGACGCCGTCGGCTTCCATCACGCTGTCGGGGCAGTAGGCATCGTAGGCCGAAATCTCCATACCGAAGCCCTTGGCGATGCGGGCGACGTTGCGGCCCACGTTGCCGTAGGCATGGATGCCCAGGCGCTTGCCTTTGAGCTCCATGCCCGAGGTGCCGTTGTAGAAGTTACGCACAGCCATCACCATCAGGCCGAGGGCGAGCTCGGCAACGGCGTTGCTGTTCTGTCCAGGGGTGTTCATGACGCAGATATTGTGGGCGGTGGCAGCTGCCAGGTCGACATTGTCGAAGCCTGCTCCGGCACGGACGACAATCTTCAGCTTCGGGGCGGCGTCCATCACCTCGGCGTCAATGACGTCGCTGCGGATGATGAGGGCATCAGCATCAGCCACAGCCTCCAGCAACTTCGACTTCTCACCATATTTCTCTAAGAGGACTAACTCGTAGCCTGCATCGACAATCACTTTCCGTATGCCATCAACAGCGACTTTGGCAAACGGCTTATCAGTTGCAACAAGAACTTTCATCACGAATATTGGATAATTAGGATTAGAATTAGGCATGCAGTTTTTCGAACTCCTTCATGCAGTCCACGAGGGCCTGGACGCTCTCGAGGGGCATGGCGTTGTAGCAGCTGGCGCGGAAACCGCCCACGCTGCGGTGGCCCTTGACGCCCACCATGCCGTGGTCGGTGGCAAACTTCATGAAGTCAGGCTCCAGCTCCTTGTACTCGTCCTTCATGACGAAACAGATGTTCATTCTCGAACGGTCTGCCGGGTCGGCGATGGTGGCACGGAAGAGCGGGCTCTCGTCGATGGCCTTATAGAGCAGGTCGGCACGCTCCTTGGCACGACGCTCCATCTCGGCAATACCGCCGCACTTCTTGATCCAGCGGAGCGTCAGCATGGCGCTGTAGATGGGCAGTACGGGGGGCGTGTTGAACATCGAGCCGCCCTCGACGTGGGTGCGGTAGTCGAGCATCGTGGGGATGGTGCGCTCCACCTTGCCCAGGGCATCGTTACGGACCACGACGAAGGTGACGCCGGCAGGGGCGAGGTTCTTCTGGGCACCGCCGTAGATGCAGATGTATTTCTCCACCTCGACGGGATGCGAGAAGATGTCGCTCGACATGTCGCAGATGATGGGCACGGGGCTGTCGGGCGTCTCGCGGATTTCGGTGCCGTAGATGGTGTTGTTCGACGTGTAGTGGAAGTAGTCCACGTCCGTGGGGATGGTGAAGCCCTTCGGGATGTAGTTGAACGTGGCCTCGGCTGACGAGGCGACCTCGACGACTTCGCCGAACTGCTTGGCCTCCTTGATGGCCTTCTTCGACCAGACGCCGGTGTTGAGGTAGGCAGCACGCTTGTTGAGGAAGTTCATCGGAGCCATGCAGAACTCAAGGCTGGCGCCGCCTCCCAGGAACAGCACGCTGTAGCCCTCGGGCACGCCCAGAATCTCCTTGAACAACGCTTCGGCCTCGTCGATGACAGCCTGGAAGTCCTTGTGACGATGGCTGATCTCCAGGATGGAGAGCCCTGAGCCATTAAAGTCGAGAATAGCCTGAGCCGTCTGCTCAATCACCTCACGCGGCAGGATGCTCGGTCCCGCATTGAAATTATGTTTCTTCATATTCGTTTGATTTGTTGATGGTTTATAAGGATTATCAGTTTATCGGACCAAGGGTTTATGGGTTAAACATTCGATTGTGGTGTGCAAAGATAAGACATTTTTCTCACATTGTGCGCGAAAAGATGAAAATTTCGCTGTACAAACAAATAAATCCCCAGAGCAGGCAAATAATTTTTTAGAATAAGCGAATAATTTTTTAGAATAGGCGAATAATTTTCTAGAATAGGCTTTTATTTTCCAGGAGCAGGGCGGCGCTGGAGAAACGCCTTTGGTTCATAAAAAAGACCTCTCCCCTACCCATTTGATGCCCCACGAGGGCTTCTCATAGGTAAAAAAACGCGTTTTTTCTTAAAAAAAATCCGAAATTCTTTGGCGGAATTGAAAAATCGACGTAATTTTGCAGCGATTTTAAGAAAATCAAAAGCAATAAACGTTAAGACAATGAATGCAACGAGCGTCGTCCTTAGCCTGCTGGTGGTAATTCTGGTCAAGCGAAAATGACCCGGAGGTGAGACGCATTGCAATATACAAACAAGGCTTTTCTCACACAGGGAAAAGCCTTGTTTCAAATAGAAGAATAAGGTAAGTCGAAAGATAAAGAGAGGTTGAGTAGGATAACAAGAAAGGAAACGACAGGTATGAGTACTGAAAAGGTAACAAGACGACGGGTGGAGATTATGGACACGACCCTGCGCGACGGAGAACAGACGCCGGGCGTGTCGTTCCTCCCTCACGAGAAGCTGTCCATCACCCGCCTGCTGATTGACGACCTCCATGCCGACCGCGTGGAGGTAGGCTCGGCCCGCGTGAGCGAAGGCGAGCAGGAGAGCGTCAGCGGCATCTGCGCCTGGGCTGCAGGAGCAGGCTGTATCGGACGTATCGAGGTGCTGGGCTTCGTCGATGGCGGACGTAGCGTCGACTGGATTGCAGGATGCGGCGGACACGTCATCAACCTGCTGGCCAAAGGCTCGCTGCGCCATTGTACAGGGCAGCTCCGCAAGACGCCAGCCGAGCACACAGCCGACATCGTCGATACCGTACGCTATGCCCGCAGTCGCGGATTCGACGTCAATCTCTATCTCGAGGACTGGTCAGGAGGCATGAGGGATAACCCACAATACGTCTACGACCTCGTGGAAGCCCTTCAGGGCGAAGAAATCCGACGCTTTATGCTGCCCGACACGCTGGGCATCCTCAACCCAGCCCAGACGTCAGCCTTCGTGAGCTATATGGTGCGCCGTTTCCCCACGTTACACTTCGACTTCCATGCCCACAACGACTATGACCTGGCTGTGGCTAACGTCTTTGCAGCCGTCGCAGCAGGCGTCAGCGGCATCCACACCTGCATCAACGGCCTCGGCGAACGGGCAGGCAACGCTCCGCTTGCCAGCGTGCAAGCCATGCTGAAAGACCAGCTTAGCATCGACACCGCCATCCGCGAGGACAGGCTGGGCTCCGTAGGACGCATCGTCGAGTCATATAGCGGCATCGCCATCCCGGCCAACCGCCCCATCGTAGGTGAGAACGTCTTCACACAAGTGGCTGGCGTACATGCCGACGGCGACAACAAGATGGGGCTCTACTGCAACGACCTGTTGCCCGAGCGATTCGGACGCAAGCGCGAGTATGCCCTAGGTAAGACCAGCGGCAAGGCCAACATCCGCAAGAACCTCGACGAGCTCGGCCTCGTGCTTGGCGAGGAGGCCATGCGCAAAGTGACAGACCGCATCATCGAGCTGGGCGACAAAAAGGAAGTCGTCACCCAGGAGGATCTGCCCTACATCATCTCCGACGTGCTGAAACACAGCGTGGAGGACGACAAAGTGACGCTCATCGGTTACAACGTGGCTCTCTCAAAGGGCCTGAAACCGACGTGCGCCCTGAAGCTCAACGTGAACGGGCAGGTATTTGAAGAGAACGCCAGCGGCGACGGACAGTACGATGCCTTCGTGCGCGCGTTGCGCAAAATATATAAGGTGACGCTACAGCGGAAATTCCCCATGCTCACCAACTATGCCGTTTCCATCCCCCCGGGTGGACGTACCGATGCCTTCGTACAGACCATCATCACATGGGAGTACGAAGGGCACGAGTTCAAGACCCGCGGTCTCGACGGCGACCAGACAGAAGCTGCCATCAAAGCCACGATGAAGATGCTGAACATACTGGAAGGGCTTCAATAGGCCGAAAGAGCCCAAAAGAAAATAATCAAAGAATCAAAGAGAAAATAAGTAAATAACATAATAGGTATCATGACAATGGAAAAAGCAAATCTGGATTGGTCGAACATCGGCTTCGGCTACATCAAAACCGACTACAACGTGCGCTGCTACTATCGTAACGGCCAGTGGGGTGCCATCGAAGTCTCCTCCGACGAGAATATTCCCCTACACATGGCTGCCACCTGCCTCCACTACGGGCAGGAAGCATTCGAGGGATTGAAAGCCTTCACGGGCAAGGACGGACGCATCCGTATCTTCCGCGCGGAAGCCAATGCCGAACGTATGCAATCCACCTGCGATGCCACGCTGATGCCTCGCGTCCCCACAGAGCTTTTTGTGGAGATGGTGAAACGGGTAGTAAAGTTGAATGAGCGCTTTGTGCCTCCCTACGGTAGTGGCGCCGTGCTTTACATCCGTCCCCTACTCATCGGTACGGGAGCACAGCTGGGCGTTCATCCTGCCTCGGAATACTTGTTCCTCATCCTCGTTTCGCCCGTCGGTCCCTACTTCAAGGGGGGATTTGCTGTGACGCCATATGCCATCATACGCCAGTACGACCGTACGGCACCGCTCGGCATGGGTGCCTTCAAAGTGGGCGGGAACTATGCTGCCAGCCTGCGTGCCAATAAGATGGCGCACGACCTCGGCTATAGTTGCGAGTTCTACCTCGACTCCAAGGAGAAGAAATACATCGATGAAGCCGGCGCTGCCAATTTCTTCGGCGTCAAGAACGACACCTATATCACCCCTGCCTCAACATCCATTCTTCCCTCCGTCACCAACGACAGCCTTCAACACGTGGCATGCGACCTTGGGATGAAGGTGGAGAAGCGTCGCATCCCCCTCGAGGAACTGGAAACCTTCGAGGAAGCAGGTGCCTGCGGCACGGCAGCCGTCATCTCGCCCATTGAGCGTATCGACGATATTGAAACAGGTAAGTCGTATGTCTTTGCCAAGGACGGTAAACCCGGTCCGTGGAGCCGCCGTCTCTACGATGCAATTACTGCCATCCAGTTCGGCGAAGCAGAGGACAAATACGGCTGGATAACGATGTTGGAAGATTGAAGATAGAATATTAATATAAAGGATGAAATTAAGAAGCGATATATCAACGCAAGGACGACGAATGGCAGGTGCCCGCGCCCTGTGGATTGCTAACGGGATGAAGCCCGAAATGATGGGACGTCCCATTATTGCCATTGCCAACTCTTTTACCCAGTTCGTGCCTGGACACACTCATCTGCACGAAATCGGACAAACAGTAAAGGCTGAAATTGAACGCCTTGGCTGCTATGCGGCTGAGTTCAACACTATTGCTATCGACGACGGCATCGCCATGGGACATGACGGTATGCTCTACTCCCTGCCTTCGCGCGACATTATTGCCGATAGCGTGGAGTACATGGTCGAGGCACACAAGGCCGATGCCCTCGTCTGCATCAGCAACTGCGACAAGATTACTCCTGGCATGCTCATGGCAGCCATGCGCCTTAACATCCCTACCGTTTTTGTTTCAGGTGGCCCTATGGAAGCCGGCATCGACAAGCAAAGCGAACATGGCCTCGACCTCATTGATGCCATGGTTGTCAGCGCCGATGATAACGTCGATGACGTTACTGTACGCCGTATTGAACAACATGCCTGCCCTGGATGCGGCTGCTGCTCTGGCATGTTCACCGCTAACAGCATGAACTGCCTCACCGAAGCCCTCGGCCTCTCCCTCCCCGGCAACGGCACCATCGTTGCCACCCACGTTGCACGACGTCAGCTTTTCATCGATGCAGCCCATTTGATTGTCAACAATGCCTTCCGCTACTACCGCGACGGCGACGAGCGTGTACTGCCTCGCAGTATTGCCACTCGCAGCGCATTCCTCAACGCCATGACGCTTGACATTGCTATGGGCGGCAGCACCAACACCATTCTCCATCTGCTGGCCGTTGCACACGAAGCCGGCGTGAATTTCACGATGGATGACATCGATGCCCTCTCGCGCCGCATCCCCTGCATCTGCAAGGTCGCTCCCAGCACCAACCGCTACCATGTGCAAGACGTAGGCCGTGCAGGTGGCATTCTTGGCGTCATGGGCGAACTGGAGAAAGGGCATCTCGTCGATGGCTCTGCGCTGCGCGTCAACGGCACCACACTATCTGAAGATATAGCACGTTACAACATTATAAGTGGACAAGGTAATGAGCCACGCTCTATCTACCACTGCGCTCCTGCAGGACGTTTCTCTAACGTCATGGCTTCGCAGGAGACCTACTACCCGACCCTCGACACCGACCGAGCCAACGGATGTATCCGTGACATGGCTCATGCCTATACCCACGACGGCGGACTTGCCGTACTGAAGGGGAACATCGCTGTCGATGGCTGCGTTGTCAAGACAGCTGGCGTCGATGAGAACATCTGGCGTTTCAGCGGCCCAGCCCGCGTCTATGACTCGCAGGAAGCAGCTGTCGAAGGTATTCTTGGAGGCAAGGTGAGAGCCGGCGATGTCGTAGTCATCACCTACGAAGGCCCCAAAGGTGGCCCCGGTATGCAGGAGATGCTCTACCCCACAAGCTATCTCAAGTCGCGCCACCTCGGCAAAGCCTGTGCCCTCATTACCGATGGACGCTTTAGTGGAGGTACCAGCGGCCTTAGCATTGGGCATGTTTCGCCCGAGGCTGCAGCAGGTGGTGCTATTGGCAAGATTGATGATGGAGATATCATTGACATAGACATCCCCGCTCGCACTATCAATGTCCGCCTGACGGACGAGGAACTGGCTGCACGCCCCATGCGTTGCCTTACCCGAAATCGTCGAGTGCCTGCCTCATTAAAGGCATACGCCAGCATGGTCAGCTCTGCCGACAAGGGAGCAGTGAGAATAATTGAAGATTGATAACTGATAATTGAAATATGAAAAAGAGGATAACAGGCGCTGAGGCACTCATGCAAGCCCTCATCCACGAAGGGGTAACTACCATCTTCGGCTATCCAGGAGGCGGTATCATGCCCGTCTTTGATGCGCTCTACGACCATCGCGAAGATTTTCGCCAAGTGCTTGTCCGCCACGAGCAAGGCGCAGCCCATGCCGCGCAAGGTTATGCACGCAGCAGCGGACGAGTGGGTGTCTGCCTCGTTACCAGCGGGCCAGGCGCTACAAACACCATCACCGGCATCAGTGATGCTATGCTTGACAGTACCCCTATCGTCGTCATATCAGGTCAGGTGGGCGCCACAGCCCTCGGCACGGATGCCTTCCAGGAGGTCGATTTTGTCTGCATCACCCAACCCATCTGTAAATGGAGCTACCAAATACGCCGCGCAGAGGACATCGCTTGGGCCGTGGCTCGTGCATTCTACATTGCAGCGAACGGACGCCCGGGCCCTGTTGTGCTCGATTTCGCCAAGAACGCCCAAACGACGATGGTGGATTTTGAGCCTGCATCGCTGCCCATCCAGCGCGGCTTTATCCCTGTTCCCCAACCCTCTGACGATGCTATTCGCCGTGCAGCTGCCCTTATTGACAACGCCGAGCGTCCCCTTCTTCTTGCCGGACAAGGCATCGAGTTAGCTGGTGCACAGGAGGAATTGCGGCAGTTTGTCGAAAAGACGGGCATCCCCGTGGGTTGTACCCTCCTCGGTCTCTCCACTCTCCCCACCAGCCATCCCCTCCGACAGGGTATGCTGGGTATGCACGGCAACCTTGCCCCCAACGTGAAAACCAACGAATGTGACGTGCTGATTGCAGTCGGCATGCGCTTCGACGATCGTGTCACGGGACGTCTCGCAACATATGCCCGTCAAGCAAAGGTTATCCACCTCGACATCGATCCCTCGGAAATAGGCAAAAACGTCCCCGTCGATGTAGCCGTCACAGGCGATTGCAAGGAGACCTTGGCACGACTCACAAAGGCTGTTCATCCCGCCGAGCATAAGGAGTGGGTTGAAAGCTTCACCATCTACCGAACAATGGAGGACGAACGTGTCGTCCACCCTGCCATCCACCCTGCCGAAGGGCCGTTGAAGATGGGTGAGGTGGCACGCCGTGTCAGCGAAGCTACGGCCGACAGCGCCATCCTCGTCACCGATGTAGGACAAAATCAGATGATGTCTGCCCGTTACTTCCGCTTCACCCGTCCCCGCAGCATTATCACTTCGGGTGGTCTTGGTACCATGGGCTTCGGTTTACCTGCGGCCATCGGAGCCACCTTCGGTGCACCTGAACGTACCGTTTGCCTTTTTGTAGGTGACGGAGGAATCCAGATGAACCTGCAGGAACTAGGCACCATCATGGAGAGTGGCGCGCCAGTGAAAATTATCCTCCTCAACAACAATTATCTCGGTAACGTCCGTCAGTGGCAAGAACTCTTCTTCAACCACCGCTACTCATGCACACCGATGATGAATCCCGACTACGAAAAAATCGCTTCCGCCTACGGTATACCCTCCCGCACGGTTGTCGCCCGCACCGACCTCGACAATGCCATCCACGAGATGCTTATCTCACCCGGCGCCTTCCTCTTGCAGGTTGCGGTTGAAGAGGAGGAGAACGTCATGCCCATGACGCCCCCTGGTGCCGACGTAGACCACATGCTTCCCTTTATTGACTCCTCTACATCTACAGAACAATGGAAAAGCACCTTTATACACTGATTGTCCACTCGGAGCACATGGCAGGACTGCTGAACCAAGTAACAGCAGTTTTCACCCGACGTCAGATCAACATCGAGAGTCTCAACGTCTCCCCATCGTCCATCGAGGGCATACATCGCTACACTATTACCGCAGTGGCAGACGAGGATACCATTGCCAAAGTAACGCTTCAAATTGCAAAGAAAGTCGATGTCCTTCAAGCGAGTTACTTTTTGGAGGATGAGATTTTTATGCAAGAGATTGCTCTCTATAAACTCTCCACTCCCCTTCTAATGGCCAACCCAGAAATCTGCGAGATCATTCGGCGCAACGATGCTCCTATCATTGAGACCAATCCCGTATACACAGTTGTGGAAAAAGCAGGGCGCACAGCTGAGACCGAGCAGCTCCGACGCGACCTGAACGCCTTTGACTGCCTCTTGCAGTACGTCAACTCGGGCCGCATTGCCGTCACCCGCAGTAGCGAAGAGCATTTGACAGAATTCCTGAAAACCCTAAACCAATAAACCTATAAACCTATAAACCTTTATAAACATGGCAAAAATGAATTTTGGCGGCGTTATTGAGAACGTCGTGACACGTGAGGAATTTCCTCTTGAGAAAGCTCGTGAAATCCTGAAGAACGAAACGATTGCCGTCCTCGGCTACGGCGTTCAAGGCCCGGGCCAGTCGCAGAACCTGCGCGACAACGGCTTCAATGTCATCGTCGGCCAGCGTCCTGGCAAGACCTACGACAAGGCCGTCGCCGACGGCTGGGTGCCCGGTGAGACGCTGTTCAGCATCGAAGAAGCTGCCCAGCGCGGCTCCATCATCATGTGCCTGCTCTCCGACGCTGCCGTCATGGCCGTATGGCCCACCATCAAACCCCTCCTCACCACAGGCAAGACGCTCTATTTCAGCCACGGCTTTGCCATCACTTGGAACGACCGTACGGGTTGCGTCCCGCCCGCCGACATCGACGTCATCATGGTTGCCCCTAAAGGCTCAGGCACCTCGCTGCGCACCATGTTCTTCGAGGGACGCGGCCTCAACAGCAGCTACGCCATCTATCAGGACGCCTCGGGCGACGCCTACGACAAGACCATCGCCCTCGGCATCGGCATCGGCTCGGGTTACTTGTTCGAAACTACTTTCCAACGTGAGGCTACTAGCGACCTGACTGGCGAACGCGGTTCGCTGATGGGTGCCATCCAGGGCCTGCTGCTAGCCCAGTACGAAGTGCTGCGCGAGAACGGGCACACGCCCTCCGAGGCCTTTAACGAGACGGTCGAGGAGCTGACGCAGTCGCTCATGCCGCTGTTTGCAGCCAAGGGCATGGACTGGATGTATGCCAACTGCTCCACCACCGCCCAGCGTGGTGCCCTCGACTGGATGGGACCGTTCCACGATGCCATCAAGCCCGTCATGCAAAAGCTCTACAACAGCGTGAAGTGTGGCCACGAAGCCCAGATATCCATCGACAGCAACAGCAAGCCCGACTATCGCGAGAAGCTTGAGGAGGAACTGCGCCAGCTGCGCGAGAGCGAGATGTGGCAGACCGCCGTCACCGTCCGCAAGCTCCGTCCTGAAAACAATTGAGCCGCCCTTGAACATTGTCGAGATAAACGAAGGGGTAGCCGCTAACCCGCTGTATGCCATGGCGTCACCTGTCAGCCTTTCCATCAGGGAAGGCGAGCAGGTGGCCATTGTGGGACCCAACGGCAGCGGGAAGACACGGGTGGTAGAAATGCTCACCGGGCAGCGCCGGCTGAAAGGCGATGCCATCCGCTACCGTTTCAGCCATGCAGGAGGAGTCCTCACCAGCGACGCCATTCGCTACATCACCTTCTGCGATGCCTACGGCGTAGCCGACAGCAGCTACTTCCTGCAACTGCGCTGGAACCAGACGGAGCTGACGGACGACATGCCTACGGTGCGCCAGTATCTCCTCCGCGCCTGTCCCGCCGAGACATCTCCCGGGGATAACAGCTGGCAGGAGGACGTCTGCCGTCTGTTCGGCCTGGAGCCTCTGCTCGACAGGATTATTGTCACCCTTTCGTCGGGTGAACTGCGCAAATGCCAGTTGGTGCGCGTATTGCTCAGCCGTCCTCAGATGCTCATCATCGACAATCCGTTCATCGGTCTCGACCTGTCGGCCCGCACCATGCTGACAGAGGTGCTGCAGGCCGTCGGCACCCGCCGACGCCTGACGCTGGTGCTGGTCATGCCGAGCGGAAGCCTCATCCCGTCGTTCGTGGAGCGCGTCATCCCCGTCGAAGAGATGCATGTACTGCCCGCCATGAGCCGCGAGGCATACGTCCAAAGGGTGCATCACCACCCACAGCCCATCCTGACAACGGACGAGTGCCGGCTAATGATTTCCCTGCCGGAGAAAGACCTCAGCCAAACGCCGTTTTATCCGCAGGCGGGGGGCGAGGTGCTGCAGTTGAACCACGTCAGCATCCGTTACGACGGACGAACCATTCTGAGTGACATCAACTGGACTGTCCACGAAGGCGAACGTTGGGCGCTGACTGGCGCCAACGGCTCAGGCAAGAGCACGTTGCTCAGCCTGATCTGCGCCGACAATCCGCAGGGATATGCGTGCGACATACGCCTTTTCGGCCACCGGCGGGGCTCGGGTGAGAGCATCTGGGACATCAAGCGCCACATCGGCTACGTCAGTCCCGAGCTCCATCGGGCATACCGCATGAACATCCCCGCCATCGACCTCGTGGCCAGCGGACTGCACGACACCATAGGACTATACACCCGCACCTCGGACAACGACAGGGAGATGTGCCGCTTCTGGATGGAAATGATAGGCATTGGCCATCTGGCCGAGCGGCCGTTCCTGCAACTCTCAAGCGGCGAGCAACGTCTTTGTCTGGTGGCACGTGCCTTCGTCAAGGACCCTGAACTGCTCATCCTCGACGAGCCCCTCCACGGGCTGGACGATGATTACCGCGAACGGGTTCGGGAGATTGTCACCCTCTTCTGCCAGCGACGTCACAAGACACTCATCATGGTGACCCACTATCCCGACGAGCTTCCTCCCTGCATCACCCACCACCTGGAATTAGTTCATAGTTCATAATTAAACCTCCGGCGCAGCCGGAAATAAACCTCGGTTAAGCCGAACTAAAACCCATAAACCATTTTTCTATGAAAGTAATGAAATTCGGAGGCACCTCCGTCGGCTCCGCAGAGCGGATGAAACATGTTGCCACGCTCATACAGACTGGCCAGCCCACGTTTGTTGTCCTTTCCGCCATGTCGGGAACCACCAACACGTTGGTAGAAATAGCCGGCTATCTCTACAACCGCAACCCCGACGGAGCCAGCGAGACCATCAACCGCCTCGAGGCCACCTACGACGGCCACACCGTGAAGCTGCTTGCCACCGAAGAGTGGCGCGAAAAGACGAAGGCCTTCTTGCATGAGGTATTCGACTCGCTTCGTGCCCTCACCCGTCAGTCTTTTGGTCCGGTGGAGGAAAAACAGCTGCTTGCACAAGGGGAAATCATGTCCACCCACATGATGACGAACTATCTGCACGAACAGGGTGTTCCCGCCGCGTTGCTTTCGGCCCTCGACTTCATGCGCCTGGAAGGCAATGGCGAGCCCGACATGGCTTTCATCAGAGAAAAGCTGGGCGAGCAGCTGCAGAAAGCGGCCGATGCTCCTCTTTATATTACGCAGGGCTTCATCTGCCGCAATGCCTACGGCGAGGTGGACAACCTGCAGCGGGGCGGCTCGGACTACACCGCGTCGCTCGTTGGCGCAGTACTGGGGGCTGAGGAGATACAAATATGGACGGATATTGACGGTATGCACAACAACGATCCACGCATCGTTGACGGCACAACGGCCGTTCGCCACCTCCACTTCGAGGAGGCCGCCGAGCTTGCTTACTTCGGCGCCAAGATTCTGCACCCCACGTGCATCCAGCCTGCCAAGTATGCCAACATCCCCGTCCGTTTGCTCAACACCATGGCCCCCGAAGCGCCCGGCACACTCATCGACAACCACCGCGACACCGGCACCATCAAAGCCGTTGCTGCCAAGGACAACATCACCGCCATCCGCATCAAGTCAAGCCGCATGCTGTTGGCCCACGGTTTTCTGCGTAAGGTGTTCGAAATCTTCGAGAGCTGGCACACCAGCATCGACATGATCTGCACCTCCGAGGTGGGCGTCTCCATGTCCATCGACGACACCCGCCATCTGGGCGAAATCGTCCACGACCTGAAGAAATACGGCACCGTCAGCGTTGACCTCGACATGTGCATCGTCTGTGTGGTGGGCGACATGGATTGGGAAAACGTGGGCTTTGAAACACGCGCCATGCAAGCCATGCAGGATATCCCTGTCCGCATGGTCTCCTACGGGGGAAGCAACTACAACATCTCCTTCCTCGTCCGTGAAGAGGATAAGCCGCGCGCGCTCCGTGCCCTCTCGGCCTGTCTGTTCTAATTTAGTTAAGAGTTAAGAATTAAGAGTTAAGAAAAAAAGTTTTGGGGATGAGTAGCAGCATGCAAAGCTATTGTCTGACTCCTGAAATCCTGTTACTCCTGAACTCCTGAATTGTAAATTATGAACTATGATGAACTTCCCCATCGATAGATTCCAAACGCTACGAACGCCGTTCTACTTCTACGACACGGCGCTACTGAAGCAGACGCTCGACGTGGTTTCGACCCAACTAGCACGCCACGAAGGTTACCGTATGCACTACGCCGTAAAAGCAAATGCGAATCCTGTGTTGCTCCATATCATCAGCGCTCACGGCTTTGGTGCAGATTGTGTTAGCGGAGGCGAGGTACAAACAGCCATTGCTCATGGCTTTGCACCTGAAAATGTGGTTTATTCTGGTGTAGGAAAGAGCGACTGGGAAATCAACATTGCCCTCGAAGCCGGTATTGGCTGTTTCAATGTGGAGTCAGCTGCAGAGTTACACATCATCAACGACCTTGCCGGTGCCAAGGGGGCACAGGCACCTGTTGCACTTCGCGTCAATCCCGATATCGGAGCCCATACCCATGCCAACATCACTACGGGTTTAGCCGAGAATAAGTTCGGCATCAACCTCGAACAGCTTGAGGATGTCTTGCGCGAAGTACTCAGCCTCCCCAACATCATCTACAAAGGACTCCATTTCCATATTGGCTCGCAGATTACGGACATGCTGGATTTCCAGGCTCTCTGCAATCGCATCAACTCCCTTAGCAAAGAGCTCGACCGCCATGGTTTCCCCGTTGGCGACATCAATGTGGGCGGTGGCTTGGGGGTCGATTACGAACACCCCGACAAAGCTCCCATGGCCGATTTCGAAGCCTATTTCGATGTCTTCCGCCGTCACCTCGACACGCAGCCAGGCCAAACGGTTCACTTCGAGCTTGGCCGAAGCATCGTAGCTCCTTGCGGTAGCCTTATCACTCGTCTGCTCTATGTCAAGGAGGGTACGGCAAAGCGCTTCGCCATCGTCGACGGCTCCATGACCGAACTCATCCGCCCCGCCCTCTACCACGCTTTCCACCTGCCGCAGAATCTCTCTGCCGATGGCTCACGCCCCACCGCCACCTACGATGTGGTGGGTCCTGTCTGCGAGAGCTCCGACGTCTTCACGAAGGCTTTCGACCTCCCCGAATGTCGCCGGGGCGATTTCATCGCCTTCCGCACAGCGGGCGCCTACGGTGAGAGCATGGCCTCGGGCTACAACGCCCGTCCACTACCCAAAAGCTATTTCTCCTCAGATTTCTTTTAAAATGGGAAAGAAAAGACGTAACTTTGCACCTTCTAAATATAAATTGAAAATAGTCAAATAGTAAATTGTCAATTCGTAAGTATGGATGATAGACTTTTCATTTTTGATACCACGCTACGCGACGGCGAGCAAGTACCAGGCTGCCAGCTGAACACCGTCGAGAAAATCCAGGTTGCCAAGCAGCTCGAGTTGCTTGGCGTTGATGTCATCGAAGCCGGCTTCCCCATCTCCAGTCCGGGCGACTTCAACTCTGTCATCGAAATCTCGAAAGCCGTTACCTGGCCTACTATCTGCGCCCTGACACGTGCCGTGCAAAAGGACATTGACGTGGCCGTCGAAGCGCTCCAGTATGCCCGCCACAAGCGCATCCACACGGGCATCGGCACCAGCGACATGCACATCAAGTATAAGTTCAACTCCAACCGCGAGGAGATTATCGAACGGGGCGTGGCCGCTGTGAAGTATGCCAAACGGTTTGTCGAAGACGTGGAGTTCTACGCCGAGGATGCCGGACGCACGGACAACGAATACCTCGCCCGGGTGGTCGAAGCCGTCATCAAAGCGGGTGCCACCGTGGTCAACATCCCCGACACCACCGGCTACTGCCTGCCCGACGAATATGGAGCCAAAATCCGCTACCTCATGGAGCATGTCGATGGCATCGACCGCGCCATCATCTCCACCCATTGCCACAACGATTTGGGCATGGCCACAGCGAACACCATCAGCGGCATACTGAACGGAGCCCGCCAGGCTGAAGTGACCATCAACGGCATCGGCGAACGTGCCGGCAACACCTCACTCGAGGAGATTGCCATGATCATCAAGTGCCACAGCACCATCCCCGTACAGACAAACATCAACACGACGAAAATCTACCCCACCAGCCGTATGGTGAGCAGTTTGATGAACATGCCCGTCCAGCCCAACAAAGCTGTCGTGGGTCGAAATGCATTTGCTCACTCCAGCGGCATCCATCAGGACGGTGTGCTTAAAAACGTGCAGACCTACGAAATCATGGACCCCAAAGATGTCGGCATCGACGACAATAGCATTGTCCTTACCGCCCGCAGCGGACGTGCCGCCCTGCGCCACCGCCTCAGCGTCCTTGGCATCGACATGGACGGCGAACGCCTCGACAAGGTCTATGAGGCCTTCCTCCGTCTGGCCGACCAGAAGAAAGAGATTGGCGACGACGACATCCTGATGCTGGCTGGTGCTGACCGCACAGCGGGTCACTCCATCAAGCTGAAATACCTCCAAGTGACCAGCGGCGTGGGCGTCCGCCCCGTAGCCAGCATCGGCCTCGACGTGGCTGGCGAACAGTTCGAAGCTGCCGCCTCGGGCAACGGCCCTGTGGATGCTGCCATCAAGGCACTCAAATGCATCATCCGCCGCCAGATGACACTCAAGGAATTTACCATCCAAGCCATCAGCAAGGGCAGCGACGACGTCGGTAAGGTGCACATGCAGGTAGAGTACGACGGCCAGCTCTACTACGGATTCGGCGCCAACACCGACATTATCGCCGCTTCCGTTGAAGCTTACATAGACTGTATCAACAAATTCAGACATTGAAAGCATATACTTTAACTCGTCAAATAGTAAATAAATGAACACATTATTCGATAAAATCTGGGATTCGCACGTTGTCCGCAAGGTGGAGGACGGCCCTACGCAACTCTACATCGACCGTCTCTACTGCCACGAGGTCACTAGCCCGCAGGCTTTCGAAGGACTCCGCGAACGGGGCTTACGGTGTTGCCGTCCCCAGCAGATTTTCTGTATGCCCGACCACAATACGCCTACTCACGATCAGGACAAGCCTATCGTCGACCCTGTCTCAAAGGCACAGGTAGATGCGCTGGCTCACAACGCCGCTGAGTTTGGCCTCACCCATTTCGGTATGATGCATCCCCGCAACGGCATCATCCATGTCGTCGGACCCGAGCTGGGCCTCTCCCTACCCGGAATGACCATTGTCTGTGGCGACTCTCACACCTCCACACACGGAGCCATGGGGGCCGTGGCCTTCGGCATCGGTACCAGCGAAGTCGAAATGGTGTTGGCCTCGCAATGTATCCTGCAGAGCAAGCCCAAGTCCATGCGCATCCGCATCGAGGGATTGCTCGGCAAGGGCGTCACCGCCAAGGACGTAGCCCTCTACCTGATGGCTCAGCTCACCACCTCCGGCGCCACGGGCTATTTTGTCGAATATGCCGGATCCGTTGTCCGCGATATGACTATGGAAGGTCGCCTCACTCTCTGCAACCTCTCTATTGAGATGGGTGCGCGAGGCGGATTTGTTGCCCCTGACGAGACCACCTTCGCCTACCTGAAGGGACGCGACTATGCCCCGAAGGGCGAGGATTGGGACAAGGCCGTAGCCTATTGGCGTACGCTCCGCAGCGGCGACGACGCTGTTTTCGACCGCGAGCTCGTCTTTGACGCTGCTGACATCGAACCCCGCATCACCTACGGTACCAACCCCGGCATGGGCATCGGCATCAGCGAAGCCATTCCTGCCGTCAGCACTATCCCTGCCGCCGGACAGGCATCCTTTCTCAAGTCGCTTGACTATATGCACTTCCAGCCCGAAGAGAAATTGCTCGGCAAGGCCGTTGACTACGTCTTCCTCGGCGCCTGCACCAACGGCCGCATCGAGGATTTCCGCGCCTTCGCTTCCCTTGTCCAAGGACACCATAAAGCCAAAGGCATCACCGCTTGGCTCGTGCCTGGCTCGTGGAAAGTCGATGGACAGATTCGTGCCGAGGGTCTCGACAAGATTCTCGCTGAAGCGGGCTTTGTAGTTCGCCAGCCTGGTTGTAGCGCTTGTCTCGCCATGAACGACGACAAGATTCCCGCCGGATGCCTTGCCGTTTCCACCTCCAATCGCAACTTCGAAGGCCGTCAGGGTCCAGGCTCCCGCACCATCCTCGCCAGCCCCTACACCGCCGCTGCCGCCGCCATCACCGGCGTCATCACCGACCCCCGACAGTTTCTTAAATAAAGTTCTTCATCTTTCATTCTTCATTTTTCATTCTTCATTCTTAATGAAACAGTCTTTCACCACTCTTACCTCCACCTGCATACCTCTCCCGTTTGAGAACGTCGATACCGACCAGATTATCCCTGCCCGCTTCATGAAGTCCACAACTCGCGACGAGAAGTTCTTTGGCGACCATCTCTTTTTCGATTGGCGCCACCGTTCCGATGGTAGCGACAACCCTGACTTCGTACTCAACAACCCTGCTTTCCGTGACAGTACCATCCTTGTTGCCGGTAAGAATTTCGGTTCCGGTTCCAGCCGCGAACACGCCGCATGGGCTATTGCCGGCTACGGCATCCGCGTTGTCGTGAGTAGCTTCTTTGCCGACATCCACAAGAACAACGAGCTCAACAACTTTGTCCTCCCCGTTGTCGTTAGCGAGACGTTCCTCAGCGAGCTTTTCGCCTCCATCAAGGCCGACCCCGCTACGCTCGTCACCGTCGATCTCCCCACCCAGACCATCACCAATCAGGCAACGGGCCACAGCGAGACCTTCGAAATCAACGCCTACAAGAAGCATTGTCTCCTCAACGGCCTTGATGACATCGACTTCCTTACCGCCGACAAGTCTCTCATCGAAGCATATGAGAAGAGGGTTAGGGGTTAGAGGTTAGGGGTTGTTCGTTAAACATTAAACAATAAACATTCAACTATAATCATACTTCATTCAAATGAACATCAAGTTAGCAGTTCTCCCTGGCGACGGCATTGGTCCCGAAGTCGTTGCCCAAGCCCTCAAGGTCACCGAAGCAGTCTGTCAGAAGTACGGCCACGAACTCCATTACGAATACGGCATTTGTGGCGCTCATGCCATCAATGCCGTTGGCGACCCTTATCCTGCCAAAACCCATCAGCTCTGCATGGAGAGCGACGCCGTTCTCTTCGGCGCCGTCGGCGACCCCAAGTTCGACAACAACCCCTCTGCTAAGGTACGTCCCGAACAGGGTCTCCTCGCCATGCGCAAGCAACTCGGGCTCTTTGCCAATATCCGTCCCGTCGAGACCTTCGACTGCCTCATCCACAAGTCGCCCCTCAAGGACGACCTCGTCCGTGGTGCCGATTTCATTTGCATCCGCGAACTCACGGGGGGCATGTACTTCGGTCCCAAGAAGGAGGGCGACGACGAAGCCTACGACACCAACCTATACAGTCGTGCCGAGGTGGAGCGTATCCTCCATGTTGCCTACGGCTACGCCCGCCAACGCCGCCGCCACCTTACCGTCGTCGATAAGGCCAATGTCCTTGCCTCCTCCCGCCTTTGGCGCAAGGTTGCGCAGGAGATTGCACCCCAGTACCCCGACGTCACCACCGACTACATGTACGTTGACAATGCCGCCATGCGAATGATTCAGGAACCCCGCTTCTTCGATGTTATGGTCACCGAGAACACCTTCGGCGACATCCTCACCGACGAGGGCTCTTGCATCACCGGTTCCATGGGCCTGCTGCCCAGCGCCTCCATCGGCACCCACACCAGCGTCTTCGAGCCCATCCACGGCTCGTGGCCCCAGGCTGCCGGTCAGGACATCGCCAATCCGTTGGCCACCATCCTCTCTGCCGCCATGATGTTCGAGTATGCCTTCAGTCTCAAAGCCGAAGCTGCCGACATCCGCCGTGCAGTCCAACGAAGTCTCGACGAGAACATCCGTACCGCCGACATCCAAGTTGCCGGTCAACGCCCCTTCTCCACCTCCGAGGTCGGCCAATGGATTACCAGCCAGATAAATAATTGAGATTGAAAGGGTCCTTCGGCTTTTAATATCTCCAATTTTACCCTTATACCTTCGTCATGCTCTCCTTTACCATCAGCGTTATTGCCCTTTTCGTAGGCTATATGCTCTATAGCCGCGTAGCCGAGCGCGTTTTCGGTCCCGACGACCGTGAGACTCCCGCCATCCGCAAGGCCGATAAGGTCGATTACATCGTCCTGCCCTCCTGGCGCATCTTCATGATCCAGTTTCTCAACATTGCCGGCACAGGCCCCATCTTCGGAGCCATCATGGGCATGTGGTTCGGACCGTCGGCCTATTTGTGGATTGTCTTGGGATGCATTTTCGGCGGAGCCGTACACGACTACATCAGCGGTATGCTCTCTTTGCGCCACGATGGTTGTGGACTGGCTGAATTGACGGGGCTCTATTTGGGCGGTACGGCTCGAAAGGCACTTGTCGTCTTCACCATGATGATGATGGTACTCGTAGGTGCGTTCTTTGTCTATTGTCCTGCCATCATCCTAAGTGGCATCTGGGGCGACAAGATGATGTGGGTCATCATTATCTTTCTCTACTATGTCACCACCACCATGATGCCCATCGACAAGGTTATTGGCCGCATTTATCCTGCCTTTGCCCTCTCCATGCTGTTCATGGTTGTCGCCTTAGGCATCGTGCTTTTCATCAAGCACCCCGCGCTGCCCGAAGTGTGGGACGGCTTGGGAAACTGGGGCGCCACCCGCCTTGGTCTCAAGCAGCCTCTCTTCCCTGCCCTCTTCGTCACTATCGCCTGCGGAGCCGTCAGCGGCTTCCATGCCACGCAGTCGCCCATGATGGCACGCTGTATGAAAAGCGAGCGTCAGGGACGCCCCATCTTCTATGGCGCCATGGTTACCGAAGGCCTCGTTGCCCTCGTCTGGGCCACCATCTCCAGCTATTTCTTCTATGCCGACGGCTGGCGTGCCGTCTGTTCGCCTGAGCTGGTGCAGCAGTTTGCCCAAGGTGCCGACGGCCTCATCCGCAACGCCGACGGTCGTTCGCTCATCCAGTTCTTCGATGCCCCCACGGTTGTCACCACCATCTGCTCGTCGTGGCTGGGCATCGCCGGCAGCATCCTGGCGCTGTTGGGCGTCGTTGCCGCCCCCATCACCACGGGTGGCAGCAGCTTCCGTAGTGCCCGCCTCATCCTTGCCGAAACCTTCGGCCTGAAGCAGACCAGCGCCCGCTCACGCCTGCTGCTCAGCCTGCCCGTCTTTGCCGTAGGCATCGCCCTGCTGGCCTGGCAGATAGGCAATCCCAGCGGTTTCAGCACCGTCTGGCAATACGTTGCCTGGGGCACCCAGCTCATGGCTGTCGTCACGCTATGGGTCTGCACGGTCTATCTCACGCGCGAGCACAGAGTCTATTGGCTCACCCTCATCCCCGCCCTTTTCATGACGATGGTCGTCACGGATTTCTTCTTCGTCTCGCCCACCATCTGCGGCCTGCCCACGCTCCCATCGCTGATCCTCGCTACTGCCGTCACCCTCACCTGCCTCATTAGCTACATCATCTGGAAGCGGAAGCGCAGCCGATAACGCTAACGGCATAACTTTTACGCTATTTTTCCAGAGTTAAACAATGATGTCGTGGCATAAAAAAGGTAAACCTCTCAGGCCACATCCCCTCCGCTCTGTTCATTTAACTTTCGTTCAACCCTATTGAGGGTGTCGAAGAACCGTTGCGTGGCCACAGCCGGGCCCATCAGGGGGAGGCCAAAGAGATTCCATCCGAACATGTGCCACCACGAAGTGTAGGGCCCTTCAACGCCCAATTCAATGGCCTTGGCCTTCAGCTCCTCAGCGATTCGCGCCATCCAGACAAGCGTGTAAACGAAAAGCGTGGGTATGCCTAGAAGATAGGCCACCCAATACCGCTGTGTCCGTCGGCCAAGAATGACATCCAGCTCCTGCTGCAGACCGCCTAACGGCATGTAGCAGAGGAAGAACAGCCCGAAGGTTAGGAAATCAATGAACCCGAGCCAGAAGCCTGGCCTGTTGGTGTGGTTGAATGGCATGATTCAAAGATATGGGGCGGTGACGGATGTGGGACAGGACTTGAGGGCGGAAGGGATGCCGGCAAAGAGGATGTTGCCGCCGTTCTCGCCGGCGCCGGGGCCAAGCTCGACGACGTAGTCGGCAGCACGGATGACGTCGGTGTTATGCTCAATGACGTAAAGCGTGTTGCCGGCATCGACCATACGCTCGAAGAGGGCAATCAGTTGGTGGACATCGCGAAGATGGAGGCCGTCGGTAGGCTCGTCAATAATGAATATCTTACCCTGCTCACTCAGATGAGAGGCGAGTTTGAGGCGTTGTAGCTCTCCGCCAGAAAGGGTCGAAAGAGCCTGATTGAGATGTAGGTAGCCGAGGCCGACATCCATCAATGGACGCAGTTTCTCCTCTATAATAGTGCCGCGGAAGAATTCGCTGGCTCGCCGCACGGAGAGGTCGAAAACCTGTGCAATGTTCAAAGAAACCTTGTTAGCTTCTGCATGGCCAATAAACGAACCTTCGATGGTGTATTGCAACGCCTCGTTGGAGTAGCGGAGTCCACCGCAAGCTTCGCAGACGGTCTCAATGTTGTCCATGAAGGCCATCTCGGAGATGATGACACCTTTGCCGCCGCACACGGGACAAGCGCCCTTGCCGTTGAAGGTGAAATAGAGTTCCTTCATGTGGTGGGCCTTGGCGAAACGCTTGCGGATGTCTGGAGCGACATCGAGGTAGGTGGCAGGTGTGGAGCGGAGACTGATGCCGATGTTCTTCTGACTAATATAAACAATGTCATTGGGCGTGGGGTAGCTGTTGCGGAAGCTCTCCATGAGCGAGCTTTTACCAGAACCTGCCACACCAGCCACGACGGCCAGCACTCCCATCGGGAAGGAGACGGAAACGTCCTTGAGGTTGTGAAGCATGGCGTGTTCGAGGGGGAAGAACTGATGGGCTGTGCGAGGTTGCGCCTTGTAGTCGCCCTGCGTGCAGAGCACCTGACCCGTAGCTGTCTGGCTATGCAACAGCGCATCGTATGTACCCTCAAAGATGATCTGCCCTCCATCGGCACCTGGGCCAGGACCCATGTCAACAATATGGTCAGCGATGCGTATCATCTCCCTATGATGCTCGACAAGCAGCACGGTATTGCCAGCATCGCGCAAACGGCGCACGGAATGTTTCATCAATTCGATGTCGTGGTTGTGGAGCCCCGTGCTGGGTTCATCGAGGATATAGAGAACATCGGAAAGGGAGGAGTTGATATACTTGGCTATCTTGCAGCGTTGTGCCTCGCCACCGGAGAGGGTACCGACTGCACGGTCGAGACTGAGATAGCCGAGACCGATTTCCTCCAGCGCTGTCAGACGAGCGCCGATGGCTGCTTTCAGATTAACGGCTAAGGGCGACGTAAGAGAGCGTATCCAGGCATTAAGTTTCGTAATGGAGAGGGCGCTGACTTCGGCAATATTCTTCCCTTCAATCTTACACGAAAGCACTCTCGGGCTGAGCCTCGTACCGCCACAATCAGGGCAGACCCCCATTCGGAGCATAGGATTCAGTACCGCAGCATGGAGCAACCCTTCTTCACTATTGATAATACTGCGGTACATGCGAGGGATAAGTCCTTCGTACTTGGCCGTTTTGGGCCAGTTGGAAGGCGGGTTCTTCAGACGAATCTGCGGGCTGTTAAGGAAGAGGTCAAGTTCCTCGGGAGTATAGTCACGTATCTTCTTGTCGAGGTCGAAGAGTCCGCTGTGGGCGTAGCGTATCCAGCGCCATCCACCCTTTCCGAAGGCGATGTAGTGGATAGTATCCTCGTCATTGAGGCTCTTGTCGAAATCAACCAACTTGTGGATGTCCAACTCGCGAATCTCACCCAAGCCTGAACAACGAGGACAGCTGCCTTCAGGATGATTGAAACTGAACGACTCGGCATAGCCGACGAAAGGCTGTCCGACTCGTGAGAAAAGCAGACGCAGCAAGGCGTTGACATCAGTATAAGTGCCTACCGTTGAACGTGAATTCTGACCAGGCTTCTTCTGGTCGATGACAATGGCTATGGGCAGGTTCTCAATGGCATCAACATGCGGACGACCATACTTGGGGAGATATTGCTGCACGAAGGTTGGAAAGGTGTCGTTCAGTTCGCGACGGCTCTTGGCGGCTATGGTGTCAAGCACCAACGAGCTTTTACCCGAGCCGCTGACACCTGTGAAGACAGTTATCTGATGTTTCGGTATCTCCAGCGAGATGTCCTTGAGGTTGTTCTCCCGCGCACCGCGGATGATGATTCGGTCGCTTTGCATGATTGCATCTATTCCTTCAGACATTAAAAAAGACTTCAGCTTGTTCCATCTGAAGTCTAATGAATGTTTGAGGTGAGTAGCAGAATCGAACTGCTGTACACGGTTTTGCAGACCGTTGCCTAACCGCTCGGCCAACTCACCAAGAGCGTTTTGCGGGGCAAAGGTACGACAAAAATCCGAACTTCCAACATTTAGGCGCACTTTTTTTCAATCTCACCATGTTTTTTCTGATTAAATGCGTATCTTCGCGGCGTGAAAGACTTCAAGCATACTATCCGCGACTTCATCCAACGAAATGCCCTCCTCCGCGCTGAGGACCGTCTGTTGGTCTGCGTAAGTGGCGGGGCTGACAGCGTGGCTCTGCTGCGCGTGCTGATTAGTCTCGGTTATACATGCCGCGCTGTACATTGCAACTTTCACCTCCGTGCTGAGGAGTCGAACCGCGATGAAACTTTCGTGCGCAACCTTTGCCAACAGCTGGGAGTGGAACTGGACGTGATGGACTTTGATACAGCCTCCTACGCCACAAAGCATAAGATTTCCATTGAAATGGCCGCTCGTGAACAACGCTATGAGGCGTTCGAAAAGCTTCGCATGCAACATGGACTTGACGCTATTTGCGTGGGCCATCATGCCGAGGACAGCGCCGAGACCATCCTCCTCAACCTTATTCGCGGTACAGGCATCGATGGCCTTACAGGCATACGTCCCCTGAGCGGTCGTATTGTTCGTCCCTTGCTCAACGTCACTCGCAGCGATAATACAGACTATCTTAACTCCCTTGGCCAGACGTGGGTGGATGACAGCACAAACGCCACCGACGACTATGCCCGTAACCGTATTCGCCATCGCTTGTTACCCCTCATGGAGGAGATCAATCCTGCCGCTGTGCAAAACATCCTCACTACGGCTCGCAACCTACGCGGTACTGCCGACATCTGCGACAGCAAGGTAACTGACGAGGCTGCCACTACCCTTCTCCACCACTACCTTGCCCCGTATGGTTACAACAGCACTCAGGTGCAGAACCTCCTTGAAGCCCTACGCAACCATCGCTCCACGCTTATCCCTCGTTCTGTCGCCAGCCTCCAAGCGACCATCCCCAGCCTGCGGTTTACCATAGAGAAAGCAGGAGCAGGCGACCTATGCCGTTCGAACGACATCCTCTACCTTGACATGCGCCGCCTCACCGCCCCCCTCACACTACGCCGCTGGCATGAAGGAGACCGTTTCTGTCCCTTCGGCATGGGTGGACGAACGAAACTTGTCAGTGACCTTCTTACCGACGCCCGCCTTAGTCGTACTGAGCGCGAGAATCAGATGGTGCTTTGCATTGGCGACGATATCGCCTGGGTCGTAGGCCTTCGCAGCGACGAACGTTTCCGCGTCACCTCCACCACCACAGAAATGCTGGTAGTGGAAAGAATTTGAAATTGCATTAACCATATATTCATAGAGGAAAAGAAAAAAATTCCTTTCAATCTTGCTCAATCGCATTTTTGTCACTATCTTTGCAGCCGGAATCAGATAGGCGGAATTAGCACATCGGTAGTGCATCGGCTTCCCAAGCCGAGGAGGCGGGTTCGATTCCCGTATTCCGCTCAAATGCAGAAAATCAGTACCACCCATGCAGGAAACAGAGATGTTTCCTGTCTTTTTCTTCAAAAGATTTGGCGTAAATAGTGCTGAATACACCTTATTATACATATAGCTTTTTTCATTTACTCAAAAGATAAATACACTTTTCAAGGAGGAATATTCATTTTTTTGACTTATCTTTGCGCTATGAATAGTCGGTTAGTTATCTACAAGGCTTCAGCCGGTTCGGGAAAGACGTTTACGCTGGCTGCAAACTACATCAGCTACCTGCTGGCAAACCCCGAGGCTTACCGCCATCTGCTGGCTGTGACGTTTACCAACAAGGCTACGGGCGAAATGAAGGAACGTATCCTGAGTCAATTGTATGGCATCAGCCGAGAGTTGGAGGAGTCAGACAGCTATCTCGCCAAGGTCCAGGAGCTGCTGCGCGAGGCAGGCTACAAGGAAGACTACCATCACCATGCCTTGACGGAGGAAAGTCTGCGCGACAACGCTGGGAAGGCGCTGACATCCATCCTGCACAATTACTCCTTCTTCCGCATCGAAACCATCGACACGTTTATGCTCAGCATACTGCGCGGACTGGCCAAGGAACTGGAGCTGGGACAGGGTATGGAGATTGAGCTGGACACGAACCGCGTAGATAAAGAGGGCGTTCACGACTTCATCGAACAGCTGCAGTTCGATTCGAAGGAAATGAAAGCCGTCATCGACTATATCAAGGATACCATTGACAATGAGCGCCACTGGAACGTAACGAATGACCTGACACATTTTGCAGACAATCTTCATAAAGAGGCATTCATGCGCCACGCCGACGAGCTGGACTATCTGTTAATGGAGTGTCCAGATACTTTTTTTCGCCTAAGGAAGTCCTTAAACGAAAGAAATTCACGTGCCGAGCGCGACAAAATGGTAGTAGCGGATAGTTTCTTTGACTTCTGCAATAGCATAAACGCAACAGTTGAAGATTTCAACGAAAAAAGTCGTAGCCCCTACAGCATCTTCCAGAAAATCAAGGACGGTGGAAATCTAGAAATCAAGGACATAACTGATGGCAGGAAGAAGTATGCTACAGGCGAGAAATCATGGGGTAACAGCCGGTCACGTAAACGCCAGATTATAGACGAGCATGGTGACATGCTCTCTGATTTGCTACGTACCCTGATAAAGATTCTCAAGGAAGAGAACACCATCCGACTTGTCCAGAAGAACCTCTACCAGCTGCAGCTGCTCAGCGACATTGACGACAAAATCAAAGAAAGGCTTCGAAGGGAGAACCGCTTCCTTCTGGCTGACACGTGCCAGATGCTGAGAAATATGGCTTCGGGAACGGGCGACACGGCCTTCATCTACGAAAAGACGGGCACAGAAATCGACCATATCCTCATCGATGAATTCCAGGACACCAGCGGAATGCAATGGGACAATTTCTGTCCCTTGCTGACAGAAAACGCTTCGCGAGGCAAGCAGGGCCTCATCGTGGGCGACGTAAAGCAGGCCATCTACCGCTTCCGCAATAGCGATGCAGACATCATGGCTCATCAGGTGGAAGAGGACATGCAGATGGCCGAGCCACACACAGAGACACTCAAGGTGAACAGGCGCAGCCGCGAACGCATCGTGGAATTCAACAACCGATTCTTCCCCAGGCTTGTCGAAGCTTTAGGTAAGAAGGATGAGAAATTCGAAGTCAGCCATTATGCCGACGTTCAGCAGGAATGGCTGCCAAAGAACGATGGAGGCGAAGTCAGAATTGTAGAAGTCTCTACCCAGGCTCCCCCAAATGAGGAAGGAGAAGCCATTCAACTGACGAAAGAAGAGGCTTATTCGCTGGCTGTTGCCAAGCAGGTGAAGGAGCTGTTAGACAAGGGACAGAAACCAACCGACATAGCCATACTGACACGAGAGAACAAAGAAATCGGGACGCTTGCCGAATGGTTTGAAGCACATCCCGAAACGTTTGCTCCCCACGTGGTTCGATTAGTATCGGGCGAGGCGTTCACGCTAGAGTCGTCCGACGCCGTCAAACTGCTCGTGGGGGCCATGCGCTGGGTGAACAACGTGGATGATATCGTCTCGCTGGCACAGGTGGGCATTGCCTGGCACAGACTCGTGCAGGACGACAGCCTGACGGTGCCCGACATTCTCGCCCTGAAAGACCTTCAGTACGGACTACCAGAAGCGTTTGCCGCACAGCATGACGTGTTGAATACCTTGCCGCTATGCGAACTGGTGCACACGCTCTACGACGTACTGGAGATGGAGCGCATGGAGGGACAAGCAGCCTGGATGCAGTCGTTCTTCGACAAGGTGCAGCACTTTGCCTCTGAAAAAAGCGCCTCGTTAGACGACTTCCTGAAGGAGTGGGACGAATCGCTCTACAAAAAGGCCATCCCCTCGGGCGACGCCGATGGCATAGCCTGCATGACCATCCATAAGGCGAAGGGACTGGAGTGGGACTCCGTCATCGTCCTTTCCACTAACTGGAAATTTGAGAAAAGCAACACACAGCCTATCCTCTGGCTGGAAACGAAGCCTGATGACTACGAAGGATTGACTGTCCTCCCCATCAAACGCGTTAAAGATATGCAGGAATCGGATTTCGCCATGCAGTACGACGAGGAAACGCGCCATATTTGGATGGACAACCTCAACCTGCTTTACGTCGCATTCACACGACCGAAGTCTAACTTAATCGTCGTAAAAGAGGAAAAGAAGAATGGTGAGGCAGCCATCCCAACCACCATCAACGATTTCATCGAAATAGGAGTGGATGACTGCATAAATGAGGAATCAGGAAACGAGAATGATGAGAATCCCCAAGCGCTGCCAATCCCTAAATCCTCATCCCTGATTTCCGATTGCCCGAAGCGCAGAAACCCTCTCTTGCCCCACGTTGAGGCGGTAAATGTAGAGTTCCATACAGCTCCAGTCCGATTACCTTTCCGCCAGTCGAACAGCTCGAGAACGTACATCAACCGTGGCGACGACAGCCCCATGAGCGAGTTCATCGAACGGGGTAACCTGCTTCACGAGGTGTTTGCCCACATCAACACCGTGGAAGATGCGCCGCAAGCTGTCGACGACCTGTTCACACAAGGCATCATCAACGCTACAGAACGTGACGAAATTGCCCATACGGTCGGCGAGGCCCTCCGTCAACCCGAAGTCAGTGAATGGTTTAGCGGACATTACGAGCTGTTCAACGAGTGTACCATCCTGACCGTAGAGGATGGCGTGGTCGTTCAGAAACGCCCTGACCGTGTGATGCGCTCAGCGGACAAGACAATTGTCGTCGATTTCAAGTTCGGTGACCCTGTCAGCAAGCACCATCGACAAGTGGGTGCCTACATGAGCCTGCTCCGTCAGATGGGATTCGAGAACGTTGAAGGCTATCTTTGGTATGTAACCCAGCAAAAAATCGTCCGCGTATGAAATCCTTTCTTTCTCTTGTAGCGCAAGACCTCTATACAAAGCTTCAGGGCAATCTCTCACATACGGTCGTCGTTTTCCCAGGCAAGCGTGCCAGCCTGTTCTTCAATCAATTCCTAATCGCTGAAACAGACGGGAAGCCTCTGTTTGCCCCCACATATATGACGCTTGGCGAGTTGTTTGGAAGCCTCACCGACCTGCGCAGCGAAGACCACATCCGTCTGGTCTGCCTGCTGCATCAGCACTACATCCAGTTTACAGGACGGCAGGACGAAGAAATCGACAGCTTCTACAACTGGGGCGAACTGCTGCTGAGCGACTTCGACGACATTGACAAGAATCTCGCCAACCCTGACCTCCTGTTCCTCAACCTGAAGAACTACAAGGAACTTTCGTCGCCTAACGACTACCTGACGGACGAACAGCGCAGGGTGATTGAGAAATTCTTCGGCGGTTTTCAGGCCGATGGAGGAGATTCGATACTCCGCAAAAAATTCCTCCACGTCTGGGAAGTGATGGCACCCATCTACCATGCTTTCCGAAAGGGACTGGAGGACGAGGGACGGGGCTACGAAGGGCAGCGGTTCCGTGATGCTGTGGAGCATTTCGATGCCAACCGGCTCACCGCCAATCAGTATGTCTTCGTAGGATTCAACGTGCTGAGCGCTGTGGAGCGAAAACTGTTCGACCTCATCGGGGAGTGTGGGAAAGCGCGTTTCTACTGGGACTACGACCACTACTACCTCAATAACGAAGCTGCTGAAGCGGGAACCTTCATCCGCATGAACATCAAGCAGTATGGCAACGAACTGGACGGGGATAGCTTCGGCGACGCCAGTCCCTACGACAACCTGAGCCGTCTGCCTCGAATAGACATCGTCAGCGCTCCAACGGATAATGCCCAGGCCAGCTTCGCCCATGATTGGCTGCGCGATAATCTCACAGAAACGGAACAGGAGACCGCTGTCGTGCTAGCTGATGAAAAACTCATCATGCCCGTGCTACACGCTTTGCCGATGGACAACATCCACGACATCAACGTCACCATGGGTATGCCCATGACGGAGACAACGGTCTATCGTTTTCTGACAGAGACGTTGCAGAACGCTCAAAGCGACGATTCGCTGGCGATGCTGCGAGAAATCGGCGATGCCATAAACAGCAAGGGGCTGGAGATGAAACGACTGGAACATCGCCTGCAGGAAGAGGAGGAGGCGCTCTATCGCGCCCATCTTGCTGTCAACAGTCTCATCCGCCTGGTGAGCGAAGATACGCTGAAGGCATCAACGTTGCTGATTGAAAGGCTGTTGCAGACCATTCTGCACGGTACGTCTATACCTTTTCACGGCGAACCTGCGCGAGGCTTGCAGGTGATGGGTGTGCTGGAGACGCGCGGCCTCGACTTCCGCCACTTGCTGCTGCTCTCGACCAACGAGGGGATGCTGCCCAAACAACCGTCGGAGGTGTCGTTCATTCCCTTCTCGTTGCGTAAGGCCTTCGGCCTCACCACCATCGAACGACAGACGGCTGTCTATGCCTACTATTTCTACCGCCTCATTCAGCGTGCCGAGAGGGTGACGCTGGTCTATAACAATGGCACAGATGGAATGACGAAGAAAGAGCCTTCGCGATTCATCACCCAGTTGGAGGTGGAGTTCAGGGGTGAGATACGTCACTATGCCTTGCAGTCGGAAAACCGAGCTTCCATCATCGAGCCCATCAGCGTGGAGCAGACGCCGGAAACAAAGCGTAAACTGACGGAACGATTCTCGGATAAAGTGTTGTCACCCACGGCCATAAACGACTATTACAAGTGCCGGCTGAAATTCTACCTGAAATACATCGAGGGACTGAAGTTCGATGAGGAAGACACCGAAGAGGTCACCCCCGCACAGTTCGGCACGTTGTTCCATCATAGCGCCGAACTGGCTTACAAGAGGCTCACCAAAGACGGACAGCTTATCCGGAAGAGCGATCTCGAGAGCCTGGCCACAAACGAGTCAGCCATCCAAAAGATAGTCAGCCAGGCATTCAAGGATGAATACTGGAAGACAGACGTAGAGGATGACATCCACTATACGGGCATCCACCACATCAACTTCAAGGCTATCTGCATCTACCTTAAGCTGCTGCTGACCATCGATGCCCAGCACGCTCCCTTCACCTATCTCGGAAGTGAACATCCGATAAATGAAGAGCTGACGGTGGACACAAACGCCGGCCCTGTGACAGTCAAGCTGGGAGGAACCATTGACCGAATGGACCAGAAAGACGAAACGGTACGCATCATCGACTATAAGACGGGAGGCAAGGATGAAGATAAAACAATCAAAAATGTCGATGAGCTGTTCGACCGCAATACAAAAAGGAAAGAGAAGGTCTTTCAAGCCTTCTACTATGCCTGGCTGATGTGTCAGACGGACAGGAGGGCCATCAGTCCTGGTCTCTTCTTCGTCCGTTCCTCCTCCAAGACGGATTATGACCCTGCCATCCTTATAAACAAACAGCCTGTCGTGAACTTCCGCGACGAAGCCCTCGTCCTTTTCGATGAGAAAATGAAGACGTTGCTGAACGAGATCTTCAACTCCGAAATCCCCTACACGCAAGCCGAGAAGGAGGAGAATTGCAAGTACTGCGACTTCTGCGCCATCTGCGGACGTAAACCACCCGAATGGTAAACGTGATTTACTATTGTAAGTAAATAATTGTCAAATCGCAAATAACCAGATGATTTCAGAATACCAGCTCCGCATCCTGCCGCAGCAGGCATATAATGAACAGACCGTCAAGGACTACATCGCCCACACCTATGGGCTTGACATCCGTACCATCCATGCCGTGCGCGTGCTGAAACGGAGCATCGATGCCCGCCAACGACAGATATTCGTTAACCTCAGCGTCAGGGCGTACATCAACGAACTGCCTGCGGACGACGAATATGTCCATACCGACTACCCCAACGTGGAGGGCCGTCCGCCAGTCGTTGTCGTGGGAGCAGGTCCTGGAGGATTGTTTGCTGCGCTACGGCTCATTGAACTGGGCTTCCGCCCCATCGTCGTGGAGCGGGGCAAGGATGTCCACAGCCGCAAAAAGGATATCGCTCGCATCAGTCGCGAGTATAGCGTCGACCCCGAATCGAACTACAGCTTTGGCGAAGGAGGTGCGGGGGCCTACAGCGACGGCAAACTCTACACCCGCAGCAAAAAACGCGGCAACGTCGATAAGATCCTGAGTGTTTTCTGCCAGCATGGGGCTTCCACAGCCATCCTCTCCGATGCCCACCCCCACATCGGCACCGACAGATTGCCGCGCGTCATCGAGAACATGCGCAACACCATTCTTCGCTCGGGGGGTGAGGTGCATTTCGAGACGAAGATGACGGGTATCCTCATCGAGAAAGACCGCGTCGCGGGGATTGAATGTGAGGGAGGAACCGCCTTCCGTGCCTCGGCAGTCATTCTTGCCACAGGGCATTCTGCACGCGATGTCTATCGCTGGCTCTACAATAATCAGATTGAAATTGAGGCAAAAGGCATCGCCGTAGGCGTTCGCCTGGAGCATCCTGCAGAGCTCATCGACCAAATCCAATACCACAACAAGAATGGTCGTGGGCGCTGGTTGCCTGCGGCGGAATACAGCTTCGTTACACAAGTCGACGGGCGCGGCGTCTATTCGTTCTGCATGTGCCCTGGGGGATTTGTGGTGCCCGCAGCATCGGGTCCTGAACAGGTGGTGGTCAACGGCATGTCGCCCTCAGGGCGCAATGGCCGCTGGAGCAACGCTGGCATGGTGGTCGAACTGCATCCGGAAGACATCGCACATCAGCCCCCCTCCCCTCTCCTCATGATGGAGTTTCAGGAGCAGCTTGAGCGACTTGCGTGGCAGCAGGGAGGGATGCGGCAGACGGCTCCTGCACAACGGATGGCGGACTTTGTCAAGGGAAAACTTTCCTACGACCTCCCCTCGTCAAGCTATAGCCCGGGGCTGATTTCATCGCCCCTGCATTTCTGGTTGCCTGAGTTTATCGGGCAGCGCCTCAGAAAGGGTTTCGAACAATTCGGACGGCAGAGCCACGGCTTCCTCACGGACGAGGCCTGCGTCATCGGAGTGGAGACCCGCACCTCTTCTCCCGTTCGAATCCTGCGCGACAAGGAGACGTTGCAGCACATTCGCATCCAGGGACTTTTCCCATGTGGCGAGGGAGCCGGTTATGCAGGAGGCATCGTCTCAGCAGCCATCGACGGCGAACGTTGCGCCGAAAAAGCAGCAAAGCTTTTACAATGAAGAATGAAAATGAAAAATGAAGAACTTTTTTTAATGAAAAATGAAGAATGAAAAATGAAAAATAAAATGTCCTGTATACAAAGTTCCCTTTCCTCTGACGGCGTTTCCGCTGGCAAAGCTATTTATTCTTCATTCTTCATTTTTCATTCTTCATTAAATATTTTTTAATTCTTAATTTTTATTCCTCTTCTTCCTTCAGCGACGTGGAGGCGCGGACGGTGACGGTGCGCTCGTAGCACTGGAACATGCCACGGACGGCTTCCTTATTCCTGACGCGTGTAACGGCGCTCACCAGAGGTACGACGACAAGTCCGAGCAGCATGGCCAGGACACCCGCGTTGATGGGCGACGAGAGGAAGGGACTAATGAACGTATGGTGCGTGAAGGTGCCGTACATGCAGCCGCACATGACGCCTACGCCCACGATGAAGCTGGCCCAGACGGCAGCAGGGGTGGTGCGCTTCCAATAGAGCCCGTAGAGGAACGGGGCAAGGAAGGCGCCAGCCAAGGCTCCCCACGATATACCCATCAGCTGGGCAATGAAGGTGACGGAACTCTTCGCCTGAACGATGGCCAACACGCTGGATACCACGATAAAGAACACCACCAGCAGGCGGATGCAGAGCAGTTGCGAATGTTCCTTCATCGTCTTTCCCCCGCGCGATACGGCGGGTTTAATGATATCGAGCGTCAGCGTGGAGCCTGAAGTCAGCACCAGCGACGAGAGCGTGGACATGGAGGCCGAGAGCACCAGGATGATGACCACGCCGATCATCACATCGGGCAGCGACGCCAGCATGGAGGGAATGATGCTGTCGTAGACAGGCGTGCCAGCAGCCGTATATTCGATGGCAGAGGCATACAACCGGCCGAAACCACCCAGGAAATAGCATCCACCAGCCACGATGATGGCGAAGAACGTCGAGATGAACGTGCCCTTGCGGATGGCAGCCTCGTCGCGGATGGCGTAGAACTTGCCCACCATCTGGGGCAGGCCCCACGTGCCTAATGACGTCAGCAGCACCACGCCCAGAAGCCACAGGGGCTGAGGGCCGAGGAACGAGGTGAACGCGCCGTTCAAAGTAGGAGCAGCCTCGGAGGGGATTTGCGAGAGACGGTTGACAGCCTCCGTGAACCCGCCGTTCCCGTTCAGCACAGCGGCTACCACAGCTACAATGCCCACCAGCATAATGAGGCCCTGGATGAAGTCGTTGACCGCCGTAGCCATGTAGCCACCCAGCCAGACGTAGATACCCGTCAGCACAGCCATGCCGATGACACACCACGTGTAGTCGATGCCGAAAGCCATCCCGAACAGGCGCGAGAGACCGTTGTAGAGCGATGCCGTGTAGGGAACGAGGAAGATGAAGACGATGACCGAGGCCGCCACCTTCAGAGCCGTTGAGCCGAACCGCTGGCCGAAGAAGTCGGGCATGGTGGCACTCTGAAGATACTGCGTCATCAGCCTTGTCCGACGTCCCAAGATACGCCAGGCCAACAGCGAGCCAATCAGCGCATTACCCAGTCCAATCCACGTGGCGGACATACCGTACTTCCACCCGAACTGACCGGCATAGCCCACGAAGATGACGGCCGAGAAATACGACGTGCCGAACGCAAAGGCCGTGAGCCACGAGCCCACGTTCCTGCCGCCCAGCACGAATCCCGTCACACCTGCCGCACTCTTGCGGCAATACCATCCCACGCCGATCATCACGGCGAAGAACACAATCAGAAGAACAATCTTTACGATCATAAAAACTAATACCTTTTATAATTTGAAAAAAACTGGGCAAAGATAGTGCAAATAACTGACATTTCGCCCACATTTCCTTTCTTTTTTTCGTTTTTCCCGAAGGAATGATCAAAATCCCCTTTAAAAAGCACTTTTTTCCATCAGGTATCGGGGGTGTCGGTATCTTCGCTTAATGAATAGACATTCAACGTACAAGCTACCGATACCCCTGCGAACGGGGTATCGGTAGCCTCCTCCCTCTCCCGCTTACTATTGGAAGTTCGGAGGAACGGGCTTGTAGTAGCGCATATTGCGGATACCCTCTGCCGAAAGACGTCCCTGGCGCACAAGGCGAGCCAGCAAGTTCTGAGCATAGCGCTTCGAACAGCCGAAAAGCCCTTCCGCCTGCTTACGCGTAATGGAGAAGTGAGGGCCGAACCATTCAGTCAGCTTTATTTCAACATCCTGCTCCGTAGGCTGTTGGTAAGGGTAGAGGCCTGAACTGATGCAGACGGCTTTGCTGACGACGTCCTTTTTCAGTTCAGGGTCTGGGGTGAAGACAATGTTATTCACCCTCACCTTATCCCCGCTGGTAATGTTGTCATCAAGGGTATGTTCGTGTCGCTGTCCATTTCGGTCCTTCCAACTGCAGGCCAGCGAGATGCTGAACGTGCCGATGTTATCAATCTGCAAGCGGTTGCCATTCAACAACGTCTTCTTCAGATAATCGCCCAAGGCAGCCAGCACGCCGGTAACGTCGGCAGGCGTCAGGGTGCAGTTGGCGCTTATCTCCTTGACCATTTGCGAGGTATCGACAGTCTCCTGCCCCACAGGAGCCACGCGGATGACGGGATTCGACGGGCTTGCCTGGCCCGAGAGGTCGTTCTTGACCACAATCTGATAGGAAATCTTTCCTTCCTCCTTGCTATTTTCCAGTTTTCTCATAGGGTTATATTATAGATAAAAGTTTAGCGCTATAGTTGGCTCAACGCGTTGGGCCACGTGACTCAACGTGTTGGTCCACGTGGACCAACGCGTTTTCCAACCTTTGCATTGACTTTACAAAGATACGCCATTCCCATGAAAACAACAAGTGAAAAGCAAAAAAATTGCACTTGACAGCACACTTTATTAGGGGCGATATGAAAAAACATTTCTTCGGCGCCGTCCTGCGCCGTTTCGGCTTCACCCGCCACGAGCACAACCACCGCATGGTCTATTACATGGTGGAGAAGAACCCACAATGAAACACTCCCGCACACTCCCACCTCTCCCACCTCTCCACACGACGCCACACGACGCCACACGACGCCACACGACGCCACACGACGCCACACGACGCCACACGACGCCACCGATACCCCTGCGAACGGGGTATCGGTGGCTAATCCCATCACCCTCACCATCTTACCTCCACCCACCGACACCCCCGGCACCTATTGGAACAAAGCACAATTATATAGCCTTTCCCTAACGCAACACAAGAAATCGCCCAATTGTTTGCCTTTTTCCCATAATTCTATTATATTTGCAACCAATTTAGCATCTATAGCTTCTATAAAATCTATAGCCTCTATAGCAACTATATCATCTATAAAACCAACTGAACAAGTCAACCCCTAAAGAAAGAGGCCATGTCAAAAGATACCGCCAAACCCTTCAAGAGCATCTTCCGTCAAGTGCCGAAGTGGCAATACCTCTGGTTATACCAGAAGTCGGAAGTACTCTACCAGATGACCAATGTCTTCTGCGAGCGGTTCTTGCCCCAGTATGGCGACCGCACGGTCGATTAGATGGTGCAAGCGGCTCGCAGCGGCAAGCAGAACATCGTGGAGGGCTCGGAGGACTGGAAAAGCCGCTCCATTTTTGGGAAAATGTCCCATTATTAACTGTATGGAATCGTCATTACGGTCGGAAAAAAACATTTTTCATTTTCCTTACTTACTGTCCCACGAATTGAGACAACATACAACTAATTTTGCAGCGTCAATTGGTCATAAACGGGCGAGATAACTTCAAGCTGCATCAAATTGACATGCCAGGAAGTCGCTGGGATGGCGCGAAGACTTGGTTGATCCAAAGAATCTCAAGCCGGCCTTCTTGGCAAAACGTGAGGAAGCCCCGTTTGATACGGCAAGCGAAACCAACGTTCCAGCCGGATGAAAGAGTAGCATCTGTTGGCCAGGGTTAGCAAATCATCCGGCGGTTTTTTAGAAATCTGCAACTTTTTATGAAATAGAATAGATGATTCGATTTATTTATGTATTTTTGCAGAAGGAATAAGAAATAACGAACTAAAATGAACTAAACATGAAGGAGCAACCAAATTTTACAATCGTTTATGTATTCGGTCCAGAGCAGTGTGCAAAGAAATATGAAGAAGATCTATTGTTATCACGTGACGCTGGAGAATGGGTGAAAATTGGTGAAACAGAATTCTCCGCAAATATCGAAGACCTTTCTTCTATTGAATTCGTTATGGGTAAAACCATGAAACGAATTCACCAAGAATCTCGAACTGGCATTCCAGTTATTTGTAAAATATACGATGTCTTTATATTCCCATATCAAAAGGGATTTGACCATCAGGTACGTAGACGATTAAGTTCAGAGTTGTATGATTTAGAGACCAGCAAGAAAAAAAATGAACAGTTGGAAGAAGGCCAATACTATATTAAAGCTGGAGTTGAATTCGTTTACGGCGTTACAAGAAGCAAAATATTGTATGCAGTTCAATCTGTCGATCACGAACTTATAGCAAAAGAGGCAAAAGAGGGTAATGTTAAAATGGTAGAATTGCTCGTGAAATTATGCCAATTTAATCAAAAAAACCTGGACAATATTTCAGAAGATAATAATGCAGAAAGTGGACAAAAGAAGGCCACACTTGATTTAGATAGAATATTAGAAATCGGTGATGAAGTAATACTTACGAAAGATGGCTCAAATAGTATTGTAAAAGACAATAATGGGGAGCCGATTACTGCTAAATATATCGGTGGTAATAGATTTGAATGTAAGGGAGAAACTGGACGTAGCTCATATTTTGCGAAGACATACCTGAATCAATATGCAGGAAAGAATCTTCAAACGGTAAATGGCAATGAATACTGGACATTCAATGGAAAGAAGCTAACATTATTGCGTAAGAACTGATCCATGTTCACATAAAGGATACATATTTGTGTAAAACTTTGTGTTTGGAGCTATCATTTTCGTTTCCCATTATATATGAGATTCATTTAGGCGGAATCGGCTCAAATGTCGTGCGATTTACGGATTTTTAAACTCACGATGAACTGATAATTGAGAAAAAGACGCTATCTTTGCATTCTCTATGGATTTTGAACTGATTAGCAACTATGCCCCTACGGGCGACCAGCCGGAGGCGATCCAGCAGTTGACGGAAGGGGTGCTGTCGGGTACGCCTGCACAGGTGCTGCTGGGTGTGACGGGCTCTGGAAAGACGTTCACCATTGCCAACGTCGTTGCGCAGGTGGGGCGCCCTACCCTCGTGCTCAGCCACAACAAGACGCTGGCTGCGCAGCTCTACGCGGAGTTCAAGGGCTTTTTCCCCAACAATGCCGTGGAGTACTACGTCAGTTACTACGACTACTACCAGCCCGAAGCCTACCTGCCCCAGACCGACACCTACATCGAGAAAGACCTCGCCATCAACGACGAGATTGACAAGCTGCGCCTGTCGGCCCTGAGCTCGCTGCTGTCGGGACGGAAGGACGTCATCATCATCTCGTCCGTCAGCTGCATCTACGGCATGGGCAACCCGTCGGATTTCTACGACAACGTCATCGAAGTGCGCGTGGGGCAGAAGATGGACCGCAGCGTGCTCCTCCGACGTCTTGTGGACAGCCTCTACGTCCGCAACGACATGGAGCTGGGACGTGGCAACTTCCGCGTGAAGGGCGACACGGTGGATGTGTGGCTGGCGTACAGCGACGCCGTCATCCGCATACAGTTTTGGGACGACGACATCGAGGCTATCGAGGAACTTGACCCCGAAAGCGGGCTGCGCCTCACCGAGTACGACGGCTACAAAATCTATCCCGCCAACCTCTTCATGACCAGTCAGGACTCGACCCTGCGCGCCATCCATCAGATTGAGGACGACCTGAAGGCAAGGGTTGATTTCTTCTATGCCGAGGGCCGTCCGTTAGAGGCGAAGCGCCTTCAGGAGCGCGTGACCTACGACATGGAGATGCTGCGTGAGCTGGGCCATTGCTCGGGCATCGAGAACTACAGCCGCTACTTCGACGGACGTCCCCCAGGCAGCCGCCCCTACTGCCTGCTCGACTTCTTCCCCCGTGACTTTCTGATGGTCATCGACGAGAGCCACGTCAGCGTCCCCCAAATCCATGCCATGTACGGCGGCGACCGTGCCCGCAAGACGAACCTCGTGGAATATGGATTCCGACTGCCGGCAGCCCTCGACAACCGCCCGCTGAAGTTCGACGAATTCAAGGAGCTTGTCCATCAGACCATTTACGTCAGCGCCACCCCTGCGGACTATGAACTGCAGGAGAGCGAGGGAGTGGTAGTCGAACAAGTCATCCGCCCCACGGGACTGCTTGACCCCGTCATCGAAGTACGCCCCACGGAAAATCAGATTGATGACTTAATGGAGGAAATCCGCATTCGAAGCGAACGGGGCGAGCGTACCCTCGTCACCACCCTCACCAAGCGTATGGCCGAGGAACTAGCTGACTATCTCACGAAATACGGCGTCCGCTGCAACTACATCCATAGCGACGTGGATACGATGGACCGCGTGGAGATTATGAACGACCTACGACGGGGAGAATACGACGTGCTGGTGGGCGTGAACCTGCTTCGCGAAGGACTGGACCTGCCCGAAGTATCGCTCGTGGCCATACTGGATGCCGACAAAGAGGGATTCCTGCGCAACGAACGCAGCCTCACCCAGACAGCCGGACGTGCTGCACGCAACATCAACGGCACCGTCATCATGTACGGCGACACCATTACCGAAAGCATGCGCCGCACCATCAACGAAACCAACCGCCGACGCGAGAAACAGCTGGCCTACAACGCTGCCCACGGCATCACGCCCCGTCAGATCCAGAAGGCCATCAACGAAACGTTCCTTACAGGCCAACAAGCTGGCAAGTCAACGGGCGGGCAGACTTATGGACTTGCCGACAGCCCTACCCCACGCGCAGCCGAGGACCCCATCCTGGCCAACATGACTGCCGCCCAACTGGAGAAGTCTATCGCACGCACACGCAAGCTCATGCAGGAGGCCGCTGCCAAGCTCGATTTCATGCAGGCTGCCCAATACCGCGACGAGATGTTCCGCTTGGAAGAACTCTTAAAAACGAAGAATTAAATATTAATTAATAATGAGCCGCTTCGCGGGAAATTAAACGAAATTGGATTCAAAAATTATTCAAAATATATCTTTTACTAAAAAGGATACTTTTTTTGTAAAATTACTTGATTTATTTTGTACTATTTCTCTGCGAAGCAGACTGAAAAGATAAAAAAATGAAAACTGTTGTCCTTGATGCCTATTCTGTGAACCCCGGCGATTTGTCGTGGGAGTGGCTCGACGAACTGGGGACGTCCGTTGTCTATCCCCGCACAGCCCCCAATGAGGTCATCGCCCGCTGTCAGGAGGCCGATGCTGTCCTCACCAACAAAGTCATCCTCAACGAGAAGGAACTCTCTGCCCTGCCACGGCTGAAATACATCGGCGTGCTGGCCACGGGCTACAATGTCGTTGACCTTGCCGCGGCTTCGGGACGTGGCATCGTCGTCACCAACATCCCCGCCTACAGTACCGACAGCGTTGCACAAAGCGTTTTTGCCCACATCCTCAACATCACCAACAGCGTCGGATACTACGCGGAGGAAAATAGGTCAACAAGTCCACAAGTCAACAAGCCAACTGGCAGCCGGTGGGCGGAGAGTATCGACTTCTGCTACTACGACACCCCTCTTACCGAACTTGCCGGCAAGACGCTGGGTATCATCGGCTACGGTCGCACAGGCAGTCGTGTGGCCGCCATTGCCCTCGCCTTCGGCATGAAAGTGCTCGTCTATACCTCCAAGCCCCAGAGCGCCCTCCCCATCGGTATCGTCAAAGCCACGCTCGACGACATCTTCCGCCACTCCGACATCGTCAGCCCCCACTGCCCCCTGACGCCTGACACTCATCACCTTGTGAACGCCGAACGGCTTGCCCTGATGAAACCCACAGCCATCCTCATCAACACTTCGCGAGGCCCCGTCGTCGACGAGCAAGCTCTGGCTGATGCCCTCCACCGAGGAGAGATTTTCGCAGCCGGCGTTGATGTCCTTGACCACGAGCCACCAACGCCCAGCTGCCCCCTGCTCACGACACCCCGCTGCTATATCACACCTCACATCGCCTGGGCTACCCGCGAAGCCCGCATCCGCCTCATGGACATCTGCCGCCAGAACCTCACCGCCTTTGCCCACGGACAGCCGATTAACGTCGTCAATCCTTAAAAAACCCCAATAAATTTGCATTATCGCGCAGCTTGACGTAATTTTGCACGATTTTTCTGTAATAGGATGAAGAAGCAACCCACCATTCACATGCTCCGGCTGACGCTTACCCTGCTCGTAGTGGCGATGCTCACGGCCTGCACTCCCTTTGCCAAGGTGCAGAAGACCATGAACGTCCAGTACAAGTACGAGGCAGCCAAGGCTTACTTCGTCGAGGGCAAGTACGACCGCGCAGCCGAGTTGCTGGAGGACGTCAACGCCTTCATGAAAGGCTCGGCCAACGGTGAAGAGTGCCTCTACATGCTTGCCATGTGCTACTTCAACCAGAAGGACTACATCAGCGCATCCACCTATCTGCAGACCTACTCCACCTCCTATCCACGCGGACTCTACGCCGAGCAGGCGCGCTACCACGCCATCATCGCTCTCTATCGCGACACCCCCGACCCGCGCCTCGACCAGTCGAGTACCGCCCGCGCCATCGAGGAAATCCAGCTGTTCAACGAGTACTACCCCTACTCGCGCTACCACGCCCAGGTGGAGGACATCCTCTACACCCTCTACGACCGCCTGGTGGAAAAGGAATATCGCTCAGCCCAGCTCTACTACAACCTGGGCAACTACATGGGCAACAATTACCAGGCCTGCATCATCACCGCCCAGAACGCCATGCGCGACTATCCCTACACGAAGTATCGCGAGGAGCTTTCGTTCCTCGTCCTCAAAGCCAAGTATACCATGGCGCGCGAAAGCGTAAAGGACAAGATGCTCGACCGCTATCGCGATGCCATCGACGAATACTACGCCTTCAAGAACGAGTTCCCCGAAAGCACCCGCCTGAAGGAAGCCACCAATATGTTCAACGATGCCGAGCGAGCCATCAAGAGGCTTTGAGAGGACAACGAGTCAACAAGTTAATAACAATATATAACAATGGATTACAAAAAAACCAACGCCCCCACCAACACGCAAACCCGCAACATGAACGACTTCCGCGAGGGAACGGACAATGTCTATGAAACCGTGGCCGTCCTCGGCAAGCGCGCCAACCAGATCTCCGTCGAAATCCGCGACGAGCTCAAGAAGAAGCTCGAAGAGTTCAGCACCAAGCAGGACAACCTCGAGGAGGTGTTCGAGAACCGCGAGCAGATTGAAATCTCCCGCTTCTACGAGCGCATGCCCAAGCCCACCCTCATCGCCACGCAGGAGTACCTCGACCACCGTCTCTACTTCCGCAACCCCGCCAAAGACAAGGAAAATATGGCATAATAGTCAAGGGTTAAGAAAATAGTTTTAGAATCGGAATGCTGCATGCAGGACATTCTTTCTTAGCTCTTAACTAAAAACTTGAAAGGTTTATGAAATTTCGTCTTCAGCACATTTGTCTATTATTGGCGCTGGCAGCGCTGGTTGTCTGCCTCTGCTACCCCCTCGTCCAGTTCATCTATACGGACCAGACGGCTGTCACGATGACCAACTTCAGCCTTGTCCATCTCGACGGCAGCCGCCACAGCTCGCCGTGGGCCCTGGGCGGACTGCTCATCGCCACCGGGCTCTGCCAGCTGTTCGTGCTGCTCATCTCGGTGTTCCAGAACTTCGCCCTGCAGAAGCGCGGGCTCATCGTGGCCATGCTCCTGCTCGCGGGCTACTATGTGGTCTACCTCATCTTCGTGCTCATCCTGCGTGCCGACGTTCAAGCCACCTTCCCCCGCTGGACCTCTATCCTGCCCCTCGTGAGCCTCATCCTCACCTTCATGGCCTTTAACGCCGTGCGCCGCACCGAGGCCCAGATCATCGCCTCGGCCAACAACTTCCGCCTTCGCGACTAACGGCGCCCTCCCCCTCCGTATAGAAAAAAAAGAAAGAGAAAAGGAGAAAAGGAGAAACGGATAAAGCGTTCTCCTTTTCTCTTTCTTCCTCTTCTCCCTTTCCACTTTTCTGCGCGGAACGCTCCGTTACATGAATCGCTCGGCATAGTAGTACCAGAACGTCTTGCCGTAGGTGAGGAAGAGGGTGTTGAGGGTGGCCTTATGGTCGGTGTGGCTGGTGCGCAGCGTGGTGAGGAAGTCGTCGAGCTGGGGCTGCAACTCATCATCGGCATAGCTGGTAGTGCCCGTCAACACCTTGGTGAGCAGCCAGGCCTCGCGCCAATGGCGGGGCGACGCATTCGGTTTTCCCTGAGGTGGCGGAGGGAAGGCTTCGGTGAAATCCGTCAGACGTCCTTCCAGAAGCAGTGACGCGGCAAACAGGTCGCGGTGCAGAGGGGTGTCATTCTGATGATAGAGGCGGCGGTAGAAGGCTCCGGTAGTCTCGCCTCCATAGGGCTCAACACCCAGGAATTCGTAGAATGTCCCTGCGCCGTAGAGCGTATTCTGACGGGTGAAGCGGCTGACACACAGTCCGTCTACGCCGTAGGGCTGGGGATAGGTGAAAAGCTCGTTACCGGCACGCCCCTCACGGGCAAGGGCTACGTTGCGCAGAGCTGTCAAGGCAGGCGTGGTCTCTAATGACCGACGACCCACAGCAGCCACGCAGTCGGCACGTCCGTTGGCAGCATACCGATAGGCAGCCAGCTCCTGATGCAGGGCGGCATCGTGGTTGGTCAGCATCATGCAGAGTACCATGCTGACGACCGTCACTACCAGCCCCGGCAGCAACAGGGCCGAGAACGACGTTCGCTTGTCGGAATACCAATGGGCGCTCAGCCAGCAGACAATCAGCAGCATCAGCACACAGCCGCCCACAACGAACGCCCAGGGGCGGAGGTCGTAGTGCATTGAGGCGCCGTCGACAGAGGTGGTCAGCCCCAACAACAGGTACGAAGGTACCCACGTGAAGGCCTCCCATCGTCCTCCGAGACGGGTGATGAGCTTCACTATCCACCGCAGCACGATGAGCACCAGTGCCACGATGACCGCCGTCACCAGCGGATTGTTCAGCGTCTGCCCACGAGACCACGTGGCCTGCATCAGCGCCACAAGGTCACGTTGGAAAAAGGCAAAGAACAGCACCGTGAAGACCACGAACAGCACGGCGTAGATGATGGCTATCGGCTTGTTGCGCTTATCCTGAGCTCGTCTCATTGCCATGGGGTTTAGACGTTTATTTCGCTCCGCTTCAGCACCACAGCCGTGCGGGCAGGGATGTAAAGCCGCAGCCACTCCTTACGCTGACGGCGGTAGAGAGGGTCAGGACAGGAGTAATGGTCGATTGTTGCGTCCGAAAGCCCTTGTCCGCCAAAGGCAGGATTGTCCGTTCCCAGCACCTCGCGATAGATGCCGCGGGGCACGAGCAGGCCGTAGTCGGTAAACGACTTCACAGGGTTGAAGTTGAACACAAAGAGCAGATCGCCACGCAGATAGGCCAGCACCTGATCACCATCGTTTTGGCAGACGGGAAGTATATTCTTCTTTTGGAAGTTGCGGACAGAGCCGATGAGGTGTATCATCTCCTCGTCGAACAAGCCGAGGTACTGGTAGCAGAGACGGTCGTTATCGCGCAGGCTCCATTGGCGGCGGGCATACTTGTAACTCCAGCCGTTGCCCTGACGGGGGAAATCAATCCACTCGGGGTGGCCAAACTCGTTACCCATGAAGTTGAGATAGGCGCCGTTGATGGTGGAAGCTGTGAGCAAGCGTATCATCTTGTGCAGGGCGATGCCGCGGTTGACGGTGTAGTTCTCGTCACCCTTGGCAAAGTGCCAGTACATGTCGGCATCCACCAGACGGAAAATGATGGTCTTGTCGCCCACCAGCGCCTGGTCGTGACTCTCGGCATAGGAGACAGTATGCTCGTCGGCACGGCGGTTGGTGACCTCCCAAAAGAGTGAAGTGGGTTTCCAGTCCTCGTCAACGCGCTCCTTGATAACCTTAATCCAATAGTCGGGAATGTTCATGGCCATGCGGTAGTCGAAGCCGTAGCCGCCGTCGGCGATGGGGGCAGCCAGTCCGGGCATGCCGCTCACCTCCTCGGCAATGGTGATGGCCGAGGGGTTGACCTCGTGAATCAAGGCGTTGGCCAATGTCAGGTAGCAGATGGCGTCGCCATCCTGACCGCCGTTGTAGTAGGCGCTGTAGTCGGTGTAAGCAGTGCCGAGACCGTGGTCTAGATATATCATCGAGGTGACGCCGTCGAAGCGGAAACCGTCGAAGTGGAACTCATCCATCCAGTATTTGCAGTTTGAGAGCAGGAAGTGGCAGACATCATCGCTACCATAATTGAAGCAGAGGCTGTCCCACTGGCGATGCTCACGACGATCGCCGCTGTAGAAGTACTGACAGGGGTCACCGGCAAGGAGGCCAAGGCCTTCGTTTTCGTTCTTCACAGCATGGCTGTGTACGAGGTCCATGATGACGCTGACGCCCTGCCGGTGAGCTTCGTCGATGAGTTCCTTCAGCTCCTCGGGAGTGCCGAAGCGGCTGGAGGGAGCAAAGAAGTTGCTGACGTGATAGCCGAACGAGCCGTAGTAGGGATGCTCCTGAATGGCCATGATTTGGATGCAGTTATATCCTGCTTTGACTACGCGGGGCAACACCCGCTCACGGAACTCGTTGAAGGTGCCCACGCGCTCCTCGTCCTGCGCCATGCCGATGTGACACTCGTAGATGAGCAGCGGGTCGCGGCGTGGACGGAACGTCTTCTTCCTCCACTTATAAGTGGCTACATGCGGATCCCACACCTGAGCGCTGAAGATAGCCGTAGCCGCATCCTGCACCACGCGCTGGGCAAAGGCAGGGATGCGCTCGCCGCTACCACCGTTCCACTCCACCAGCATCTTATAGTGCTGGCCGTGGCGGAGAGCCTCATCGGACAACGTCACCTCCCAGTCGCCATGGGGATTGAGACGCGTCAGACGATATTCGTCACGACGCTGCCAGTCGTTGAAATCGCCCACCAGCCAGATGGCCGTGGCGTTGGGAGCCCACTCGCGGAACACCCAGCCGTCGTCGGTGCGATGGAGGCCATACCAGAGATGGCCGTTGGCAAACTCTGTCAGCGTGCGCTGTCCCTTCTCCGTCAGCGTCTGCAGGCGCTGGCAGTAGTAGTCATATCGTCCTTCGATGGCAGCCTCGTAAGGTTTCAACCAGGGGTCGTTCTTGATGAGATTCAGCATTTTAATGTCTAATGTTTAAGGGTTAAGATTTAACGAATAGGTCCGGTTGTTTTGTTTAAGGTTTAATGTTTAACGAACACGTCCTCTGAATTTGTTTCATCGTGCAGCCTCATTAAACATTAAACGCTAAACGTTAAACCATTTTTACTTTTACAATGATTTTCTTCAGTCCTGTCGGGGTGATGCCAGGGGCATGGCCGTCAGCAGGGAAGAAAATAGCAAACATGCCTGGCTTCAGGGTAAAGTAGTTGGCAGCACGTCCGGGGTAGAGAGCCATGTCTACGGCAGCATCGTAGGGAGCCTCGGGTAGATCCTCAGCCGGTGTGTAGCCCATGGTTTCCTCGGCTGTGATGGGCACCTGAATATCGATGTACTCCACATGCGTCTCCAGCTTGGCTTCGTCGGCCGTCTTAGGAGGAATGGCATTGACGTTCACAATAAGCCTGTCGGGCTCAAGCACAATCTTGCCAGGTTCCAAAGCGGCAAGATTCGTATCACGCAGGAAGCGAACTGCCTCTGCAAATAAGGGGTTCAGTATGGCATAATTGCCAAGGTTTTCAAGAGAATCAAGTATCATATCACCTTACAATTTATTATTCTTTTTTCATTTTCTCATTCCTCTCCCTCCCCTTCATCGGGGACGTCGGCGTTGGAGCCATCGTCGATGTAGTCGCCTTCGCCCTCGCCTTCACCATCGTCCTCTTCATCTTCGCCTTCTTCGTCATCCATCAGCGGGTAACCGCGGAATACGATGCTGCTGTCGTTGAAGGAAACCTGTTTGACAAAGGTGCCCTCCTCGTCATACTCGTTGAAGAGTCCCGTACGACGTCCGTGGACGAACTCGCCCTCAAAGCGGTGGTGCGTCTTTGAATCGATGAGACGCCCGTGTCCATGAGGAAGCCCTGCATGCCACATACCCTTATAGCTACCACCATCGGCGGTGCTGTAGGTGCCCATTCCGTCGAAGCGCCCCGCCACCCAATGGCCGTCATAGCTGCCGCCGAGGATGAAGCTCATCAGCCCGTCGCCCTGCATGACGCCATCATCCATGTGGCCGTTGTATATGTCGCCCGAGACGAAGGTATAGATACCGTCGCCCGTGCGCTGGCCACGGATATAGTCGCCCGTGTAGACATCGCCATTAGCGAAGCGGTAGGTACCACGGCCGTGCATGACATCGTTGTACCATTGCCCCTCGTAGCGGGCACTGTCGGAGAAGGTGGCCTTCCCCTGCCCGTGACGCCGTCCACCACGCCAGTTGCCCTCGTAGCGGCTGCCATCGGGGTACGTCATCACCCCCTCGCCGTCGCGGAGATTGTCTTTCCAGCCGCCCATGTAATAGGCGCCGGTGCCTGTCCAGGTGTAAGTGCCCTGACCGGAACGCATGCCATGCTCCCACAACCCCGAGTAGGCATCACCGCCCGCATAGAACAGCGTGCCGTAGCCGTCGATTTCGCCGCCTTGCCACTGGCCGACGTAACGGTCACCGTTGGGATAGAAGCGTGTGCCACGCCCCTGCGGACGATCCTGCACCCAGTTGCCCTCGTAGCGGCTGCCATCGCGGTAGTAGCAAGTACCGTCGCCCTGTCGCTTGCCGTGAACAAACTGTCCCACATAGCGTTCTCCGCCCTCACGCGTCAGCTCACCCCATCCGTTAGGCACAAGGCCAAGGATGGACTCGCCTTGATAAGTCGAGCCGTCGTGCAGGTGGATGGTCTTCCCTTTTACGGTGTCGCCATCTACCACCTGCGGGGCAGCTGCGCTGGCAGCCGATGTCCCCATCAGCATTACGAAAAAGGCAGGTAGAAGGATATATAGGTGTTTCTTTGTCACTTTAGAAATCATTTACGGCTAACCTTATTATTATATAAATGACTGCAAAGATACCCTATTCCCCGCAAACGGCCAAACAAAAGGATGAAAAAAACAGAAAAGCGCATTTCGCTTAGCAGATTGTCGGCGTCACAACTCTATCGGGATTCTCCATCAAAATAGGACGTTGATGACGGAAAACGACAGCGTAATTTAACAAGAACGAAAGACGTGGGCATTACGCCTTCTTCGGGGTGACGATGACGGTGTGGAAACTGTCGGGGTGGAGCCAGCGGCGGGCAACGACGAGAAGGGCGTCGGAAGTGGCGGTGCGGATAGTGTCGATGGTGCGCTGCAGATGATCGGGCGGAAGACCAAGCGTATGGGCGTAGATGTGGGCATCGACAAGGTTGTAGACGCCCTCGTAGTTGCGGTATATCTCGCCCAACATATAGCCTCTGACACGCTCCAGCTCATCGGCAGGGACAAGTTCATCGCAGAGCCGTCGACACTGGCGACACACCTCATCAGCCACATCGCGTCCATGACCGGCGGCGGCTTCACTACTTGCCACAAACAGCACTTGGCGTGTATTGGTGAAAAGATCGGCATTGATGCCGTAGGTAAGCCCCTGCTGCTCACGGACAATACGCATGAGACGGCTGCCGAAATATCCACCGAGGATGGTGGTGACTATGCGCATCAGGTAGTAGTCATCTGAGCCCACGTCCATCATCAGGCCGCCCATGCGGATGCTGTCCTGCTGGGCCGTGGGCAGATTGAAGATGGAGCAATCAGTAAAAAATGAATCATCATCAGATGATTGTCCACAAAACGCCGAAGGTACGACAGGTTTGTTATTCTCTGCGCCCTGTCCATTAATTACTATTTCTCTGTTAGCCAATTCCTCCACTTCGTCATCCACGTCACCGGAGAGGAAGATAGTGAAGGCGGAGGGGTGGTAGTGGGCGGTATGGAAGTGGACAAGATCGTCCCGGGTAAGAGTGCGGTAGTCCGCCTCGTCTGCAAAATGTCCGCAGGGGTGCTGGGGACCATAGACATCGGTGGCAAACAGGCGCCGCGCCACGACATCGCCCCGCTGACGCCCCACGAGGTATTGGCTGAGGTTGTTCTGACGGACAACTTCGAAACGATCCTCGGGAAAGGTGGGATGCAGCAATATGTCGCGCACCAGACGGAAGGTTTCGGGAACGTGACGGCGAAGGGTGTAGAGGGTAACGAAACTGTGATGGACAGCAACACTGAGCTCGAGCCATGCCCCAAGATGGTCGAGGCGTTCGGCCAAAGCAGCGGCAGAGTGATCGGTAGTGCCCTCACGCAGCAGGCGGTTGGTGAAAAGTGCTTGCAGCAGACGCTCTTGCGCGGCCTGCCCCGCAGGGACGACGATGTCCAGGCGTACTGCCGGCACAGCACGACTTCGGAGAGAGGATATTCTAGGGCCAGCAAGCCCAGGAGTCAACAGGTCAACACGCCGGAGACAGCCGATTTCGCCTGTTGACTTGTTAACCCATTGATTCGTTGACATCATCTAATCAGTCAAACAAATCATCGATGGTAACATCGGCAGGGGCGATGTCAGCAGCAACGGGGAGATTGGCACCATTTCCACAGGGGTTGAAGCCAGCGGGGATGTCGAAGGTCTCAGACTGTGAGTAGCCCAGCGACGGGTCTGCATAGACTTTTGTCATGTATATAGCCCACACGGGCAATGCCATGGCTGCACCTTGGCCGTCGGACATGGAGGAGAAGTGGATATCGCGGTCCTCACCGCCCACCCAGCAGCCGCTCACCAAACTAGGGGTGTAACCCATGAACCATCCGTCGGAGTTGGTATTGGTGGTACCGGTCTTGCCAGCGATGGGGGCCTTCAGCCCGTAGCGGAAACGCAGACGTCCGCCCGTACCCTGGTCGACCACAGCGCGCATCATGTCAATCATTTTATAAGAGCCGTCGCGGCTAATCACCTCGTAAGTTTTCGGCGAGAAGGTGGCTACGATGTTACCCTCGTTATCCTCAATTTTGGAAACGAAGACGGGTTCTGTGCGGATGCCATTATTGGGGAAGGCGCTATAAGCACCGACCATCTCGCCCACGCTGATGTCGCATGAGCCGAGGCAGAGCGAGAGTGTGGGGGGGATGTCGCGGTTGCGAATGCCGAACTGGTGTATCATCTCTACGAAGGCATAGGGATTGAGCTTGCTCATCAACCAGGCGGACACCCAGTTGCTACTTCGGGAGAGTCCCCATTTGAGGCTGACAATCTGCCCAATCATGGAACTATGACCGCCATCACGAGGACTCCATACGCGACCGTCCTCGGTAAGGAGTGTTTGAGGACCATAGCGCATCTGGTCGCAGGGCGAAAAGCCATTCTCCATGGCCAGGGTGTAAAGGAAGGGCTTGATAGTAGAGCCCACCTGACGACGTCCCTGCATGACCATATCGTACTGAAAATGGGAGAAGTCGGGGCCGCCTACATAGGCTTTCACATGGCCCGTGAGAGCATCCATCGACATAAAGCCGCAGCGGAGGAAGTGCTTGTAGTAGCGGATGGAGTCCATGGGGGTCAAAAGGGTGTCAATGTAGCCGCGCTCGTAAGAATAAAGTTGCATAGGCTGTACGACATCAAACGAGTCGCGGATGGCAGATTCGGAAAAGCCCGCCTTCGACATTTGGCGGTAGCGTTCCGTCTGCGTCATGGCACGCGTCAGACTGGCCTCAATCTCACTCTTCGACAACTTGTCATAGGGAGCATTCTTTTTGCCCTGTTTGGCCTTGAAGAAACGAGGCTGCAAATATCCCTTGATGTGCTCGTCGACGGCCTCCTCGGCATAGCGCTGCATGCGGCTGTCGATGGTAACGTGAATCTTCAGGCCGTCGGTATAGACATTGTAGGGTTTACCATCTTTTTTCAGGTTCTTGTTGCACCAGCCATAGAGGGGATTAGTGGCCCAATCGATACTGTCCTCATACCACTTCTGCTCCTGCCAGCCGCGGTAGTTCTTGCGTTCAGGCTTCGAAGCCGTCATTACTCCGCGCAGATATTCACGGAAGTAGGGGGCAAGACCCGTTTTATGGTCGACACGGCGGTAATTGAGGACAAGGTCCTTGGCGCGATACTCATCGGCTTCCTCATGGGAGATATAGCCATTCTTCTCCATCTGTCCAAGCACAACATCGCGGCGCTGACGCGACAGTTCGGGACGACGAATGGGGTTATAGAGCGATGAGTTTTTGCACATGCCCACCAGCGTGGCAGCTTCCTCGGGCGAGAGTTCCGACGGTTCTTTGGCGAAGTAGGTATTCGTAGCTGTTTTAATACCGATGGCGTTGTTGCCGAAGTCGTACTTGTTGAGGTACATAGTGAGGATTTCCTCTTTCGTATAATATTTCTCCAACTTGACGGCAATAACCCATTCGATAGGTTTCTGGAACAAACGTTCGAGTGAACTGCCTGCCACCTCGGTATAAAGTTGCTTGGCCAGCTGTTGGGTGAGGGTACTTCCGCCACCCGCCGTCTTCTGATGAAGCACGCCGCGCTTAACGACGGCACGCACGAGCGAACGCAAGTCGATGCCGCTGTGACGGCCGAAACGGACATCCTCCGTGGCAATGAGGGCATTCACCAGACAGGGTGCCAACTCATCATAATCGACCCACACGCGGTTCTCGCCGCTGTAGCTAAAAGTGCCCAGCTGAACACCGTCGGCAGAGATAATCTGCGAGGCAAACTTATACTCAGGATTCTCAAGGTCTTCCACCGGAGGAACGTAGCCTATCCACCCCTTGTTGATGGCAAAAAAGATGGCAGCCATGGCCAGTATGCCGGCAGCCAGCAATGCCCAAAGTATCCGAATAATCGTACGACGCATAGTTGCAATGATGAAATTTTGGCTGGCAAAATTAGTATAATCTGAGTATAAAAGCAAAACAATTCACTTTTTTAACGCTGAATAGTGGATCCGTTATGTTCTTTCCGCTATGCCTAGAATAAAAAAAGTCATTTTATTTTGTAATTTGCTCACTAAATAGTACCTTTTAACTCCTTTTTTTTATAAGTTTCGCTTCAGAAAAACGAAAAAAAATTTGCATTTCCATTCGGCTTGCACTACTTTTGCCGCGTCTTTTAAGGAAAATAGTTATATGAAAGCAAAGTTATCTTCCCTACTCTGCCTATTGCTTATGCTGTCAACAGCTGCCCAGGCACAATTTGCCCTCTGGGGCGTGAATGCCAAACTCTACGGTTTTGTCAACAATTTTTTCTGTTACGACTCGCGTCGTAGCCTTATGGTGGCCGAAGATCTCTTCAACATTCTGCCACTCGACGCCAGCTATGATGCCGCAGGACATGACACGAACGCCGAACCATCGGTAAAGTTCCTTGCCATGACCACCCGTATAGGTGTGGACCTTACGGGACCTGAGGTTTTTGGAGCCAATACGATGGGCAAGATTGAAACGGACTTCGGCGGCTACAGCGCCACGGGTACTCTGCTCCGCATTCGTCAGGCTTACACGGCATTGGAGTGGCAGGATAGCTATCACTCACAACTCCTTGTCGGCCAGACGTGGCATCCTATGTCGGGCGACCTCAAGCCCGATGTCTTCAGCCTCGCCACCGGTAATCCCTTCAACCCCTTCAACCGCTCGCCGATGATTCGCTACGACTACTGGGCTGATGCCTCCATCATGTTCACCGCAGCTGCCATTTACCAGTTCCAGTATGCCTCTGTAGGAATGAATGGCGCCCCGTCATATACCTATTCCCGCCGCGGGCTGTGGCCTGAGGTCTATGTAGGAATGACACTTGGCGGAAAGAGTGCCCCCACCGCCCTCGGCTTTGATGTCTCGTCCATCAAAATTGGCGACAGTCGCATCACCTCTTATGCTGCTATGCTCAGCACCTCGCAGCGCATCGGGCGAATAGACATCAAGGCGAAAGGCGTCTGCGGCGAGAATCTCTCCCACATGCTGCTGCCCTCGGGCTTTGGCATGGACTCTTCCGACAACCACACGCTGCTCCCCCTTACCGCCGCAGCTGCATGGACAACCATCATGTACAACGTGCCTACAAAAAGCAACTCTTTCCGCATCGGCCTCATGGGTGGATGGCTTAAGAATCTTGGCATCCGCCCTTGGTTGAAAGAAGGTAATCGGCCCACCATTGTCCCGGGGAGCGTCCACATCTGGGGCAACCATGCAGGTGTTTCCTCCAACCTCGGCGAGGTGTATCGCTTAAGCCCCATGGCCACCTACCGTGTGAAGAACCTCATGCTCGGCCTCGAGTTGGAACACACCGCCGCCTGCTACGGCGACATGCAGCTTAACGGCACAGTCAACAATCTCCACACCGTAGCAAACAACCGTGTCTGTGCCTTAATGATGTATAATTTTTAGTTGAAAGATAAAAATACCTATTTTTAGGGATTGTAGGAACCATTTAATGCAGTTACCTTTGCATCCCCAAAAACAATCACTATTAAAATGAATACAAACCAACGTAGACATTCCCTTTTCCTTTACCTGGCGCTGGGCGCAGGGTTGTTCGTGACCATACTGGTAGGTCTTATCTCACGTAGTGGCGTACAGTCATGGACGTTCCGCATCATTTATGCGCTAATGTGTATCGCTTTTGTCATCGACTCCATCCGCCATTTGTGTCCATACAAGTTCAACCGGCTACCGCTGGCGCTCATGCAGATAGGTCTCGTCGTTAGCCTTGCGGGTGGAGCAGTAGCGGGACAGCTGCGTGAGGAGGAAGAGCTGAAGGTTTATGAGGGTACTACAGAGACATTCCGCACCCTCAACGTCACGCTTAACGACTTCATCATGGACACCTATCCCAACGGTCGCCCAAAGCGTTTTGCCTCCGACCTTGTTGTCCGTACGGCTGACGGCAAGGAAACCAGCGGCATCATAGAAGTCAACCACCCCCTCAGCGTGGGTGGTTGGAAAATCTATCAGTACGACTACGATAGCGATGCAGGAGCCGACAGCGCCTATAGCATTCTCGGCATGGTACGCGAACCATTGCAGGGCGTCATGCTGGCCGGCATCCTCTTGATGCTCGCTGCCGCCGTGTTGCTGCTTGTTACAAGCAGGCAGGCAGGCAAGACGACAAGCGGGCAAGCTACTGCGGATAACCCGCAAATCGGAAACAACAAATCCTCTAATCGTAAATATCTCTGGATTATCTGGGGCTGCGCGATGTTTGCGCTGGTATTCTTCCTCTTCATCGTATTCTCGCCTCAAATCGTCAGCAAGATGCCCGTCCCTGCGTTGCAGAGCCCGTGGTTTGCGCCTCACGTCTTAATCTACATCCTTGCCTACGCCATGGCTGCTGTCTCTGCTGTAATGGCTGTCTGGTTACTTGTCTGCGGGCAGAAACGTCGCGAACGGACAGGGCTCGGAGCCTGCGATGCCTTTGCCCGTGCTGCCTTTGCCTTTATCACCATCGGCATGCTCTTCGGTGCCCTCTGGGCTGAACGCGCTTGGGGAGGCTATTGGTCCTGGGATCCAAAGGAAACATGGGCTGGCATCACCTGGTTAGCCTACCTACTGTTCCTCCACATCCGTGAGAAGAATCCCGAAGCCCAGCGTACCGCACTTTGGATCTGCATCTTCGCCTTCCTCTGCCTGCTGATGTGCTGGCAAGGCATCAACCTCCTGCCCTCTGCCCGCGCAGATAGCATACACCTTTATTGATGGAATCAAACAGAACAATCGAAAAACATCCTTTGCAGCCATTTCTGCCTTCGGGAGCAAGAGTGTTGTTTTTAGGCAGCTTTCCCCCACCTCGCGCGAAGTGGTCTATGGAGTTCTTCTACCCAAACTTCATCAACGATTTCTGGCGCGTATGGGGTTTGCTCTGCTATGACGACAAGACACATTTCGAGCGTGGGAAGACCTTTGACAAGTCTGCCATTGAAGCATTTGCCACCGAGAAAGGCATGGCTTTCTTTGACACAGCAAGTCAAGTGCGCCGTCTGAAAGGAAATGCCAGCGACGATTTTCTTGAGATTGTTGAACCGACTGACATCGGTTCCCTGCTTGCTGAGATTCCTGATTGTTACACGCTTGTCACTACAGGTGGGAAGGCATCCGATACGCTGTTGCAGACGTTGTCGAATGCCTGTGCGGATATGTCCCTGCGTGCTCCTGCCATAGGGACATACTGCGAAGTTGTAGCCTATGACCGCGCGCTGAAGTGGTATCGGATGCCCTCTACCTCGCGCGCTTACCCCATGTCGTTGGAAAAGAAAGCCGCTTTCTACAGCTCACTCTTGCCCCAGCTGAGAGGCTAAATCGTTTAATACTTGTTCAGCGATAGCATGAACCTTCACTTCATCGCGGATGATGGCTCGAAGGGCTTCCAGGCGTTGCTCATTCGGCGAGCCTGGAATCCAAAGCTTTAGGTAGCCTCCGTCGCCATATTTTTCCCGCAAGTGGGAGACGCAACGCTCGATATGTTCCTCGTGGCTTAGTGTGGGGTAGTTTGCCAAGCTGAATTGTGCCGTACGCAGGATGATGGTGTCGGCATCGATGAAACGGTCTGCCTCAGCGATGATACGTCCGTAGAGGCTGCGAGGCTCATGGTCAGACGATGCACGATGATCCTCAGCAGCCTGGGCTATGGTTTCGATTTCTTCCTCCGAAAACCACTCCCTCAATTGCTTGTCGGCGCGGATGATAATGCCCGAGACGAGGTGGTGACGTTCACGTCCCTCCTCCAAGCCCGTGTCGTGGTAGGCAGCAGCCGTATAAGCTATTTCCGCGTCGGCACCCATCTGCTCAGCCAGTTCCAGCGCCTGACGGATAACCATGCGGACATGATCCTCACGATGAGCCTTGTCGAAGGTGCGATAGCGGGGGATTATCTCCGCCTCCACGTACTCCTTCAGTTCACTTCTTATTCCACTCATTCTTAATCTTCTCGTACCACTCCTTCATGACGTAGAAGGCGAGCTTGCGCTCTCCGTTGTCTGAATAGAGTCCCTTGCGGTTGTAGTAATCCTGGATGCCGTCCAGCACACGACGGGGTGAGCGGAAGTCTTTGAGAATCCATGGCGTAGTGCCCGACAGTCCGTCAATTTTCTCCAGCATGGCGACATTCTCACGATAGAGGTTCTCCTGGAACTCCTCCGTCCAGCGCTGGTTCTTGGGGCCGTGATAGCCGTACTTAGCCCCGCCACCGAACTCGCTGACGATGACAGGTTTCTCGTAAGGCACCTCCCACGTCATTTTAGGGGCATCGTTCACATCGCGATACCAGCCGATATACTGATTGAAGCTGATGACGTCGACGTATTTGTTCATGTTGTCGTTGAGGCGATTATGATAGTTCGAGGCCGACGTCACCTCCATAGCCATGCTGATGAGGCGCGTGTTATCGAGCGTTCGGGCATGGGTGGCAAGACGGGATAGGAAATCCTCGCGCTCCCTGCCGTGCGGAGTCTCGTTGGCGATGGACCAGATGATAATGTTGGCACGGTTCTGATCTCGGCCTATCATGTCCGTCAGCTGCTGACGGGCGTTGTCGAACGTCTTGGGATTTGTCCAGGCGATTGTCCAATAGACGGGAATCTCCGACCAGACGAGTATGCCCATGCGCTCTGCCTCACGTATGGTATTCTCGTTGTGCGGATAATGAGCCAAACGGACGAAGTTGCATCCCAGCTCCTTCGCCCAGGAGAGCAACGTGTGCGAATCCTCCGTGGTGTTTGTGCGGCCGCCTCCGTTGGGTTTCTCGTCATGGATGCTGATGCCGCGCAGGAAGACAGGCTCCCCGTTCAGCAGAATCTGCTTGCCCTGCGTACGAATGGTACGGAAACCGATGTCATCCTTCAACGTCTCATCGGCCAGCGTCAGCTCTACCTTATATAATTTGGGATTCTCGGGTGTCCAGAGCTGGGGCTTGGCCTTCAGCGTAGCCGAGACCCTTCCCTCTGCATCGGTAACAAACGTCTGCTTTAGCTTTAGCTCGGGTATGGCAAGGGTGATGCTCTGCCCTGCCTCGGGGCGATTCAGCTGTAGCGAGAAGTTAATCGGGAGGGGCTTCCTGGCGGCCTTGGGCGTGGGCAACGCCTCGGGGTCGAGCGCCAGCGTGTAGTTCTCAATATAGGTTTCAGGAACGCTGACGAGCAACACATCGCGTGTGATGCCGCCATAGTTCCACCAATCGAAGATCTGCGTGGGCACGTCCTCAGCATGGCGTTTGTTGTCCACCTTGACAATGACGAAGTTATCGCCTTCGCGCAGCTGATTGGTGATGTCGAAGTTAAAGGGTGTGAAGCCTCCCACGTGGCTCCCCACCTTCGTGCCGTTCACATAGACGTGTGCCTCGTAGTTGATGGCGCCGAAGTAGAGCAACGTGCGACGGCCCTCGGCTTTCGTCCAGTTGAAGGAGCGCTTGAACCATACCGTGCCCTCGTAGAAGAAGAGGCGCTCGTCCTGCGTGTTCCAGTCGCCAGGAACTTTCATGGTGGCAGCCTTGTCGAAATCATATTCAATGAGTTCCTCAGGACGCCGTGGCTTGGCATTCTGGAAGAAGCCCCAGCGGGTGACGTTCATACGGTAGTCGTAGTATCCCTCCTCCTGCACATCGACGATGTAGTTCCAGTCGCCATTCAGCGACGTGACGTCACGTCCGCCGATGTTGCCTACAAGGGGAAGCCCCTCTGCCCGCACGCCCGTCAGCACCAGAATAAGGGCGACGGAAAAAAGGAAAAAACGCATTCTGTTCATTGTATTCTTAATCAGGTATTATTGTTCGATTCTTAACCTTTAATCTATACCGGCTGCGAAGATACGAAAAATCTCCAGATAGAACAAAACAAAACCTCCAAAATGTTTCCGTTCCAGCCTCTCAACAGTTGCCTGCTCTGGCAAATTATTCCCTTACGTTAAAAAATTATTCGCCTGCTCTGAGAATTTATTCGCCTGCGTTTTTTTTCATCTGCCAATTCATCTTTTCGCACACGCCCTCGGATAATCTCAAATAAATTTGCATTATCTGTCGGCTTATACTACCTTTGCAGCCTATTTAAGAAAATGAACATTATTGAACTGACATCGCTTGAGGAGCCGGGCGTAGAGGTTTATGCAGGACTTGCAAACCCGCGGAAAGGCACGGAGGCTGAGGGGCTTTTTATTGTGGAGAGCCCGAAGGTGATACGCGTGGCGCTGGATGCGGGATGCGAGCCCGTGTCGTTGCTGATGGAACAGCGGCACGTGACAGGCGACGCGTCTGACATCGTGGCTCGTTGCGGCAATATCCCCGTCTATACGGGGGAGCGCGACCTGCTGGCACGACTGACAGGCTACACGCTGACGCGTGGGGTGCTCTGCGCCATGCGCCGCCTCGCTCCGAGGACGGCAGAAGGGGTGTTGCAAGGGGCGCGACGCGTATGCGTCATCGACGGAGTGTGCGACTCAACAAACATCGGCGCCATCTTCCGTAGTGCTGCGGCGCTGGGTATTGACGGATTGCTGGTGACAGCTGACAGCTGCGACCCGCTGAACCGGCGTGCCGTACGCGTCAGCATGGGAGCGGTATTCCTGGTGCCTTGGACGATAGTTCCTGCGGACGGGCTCTTTGAACTCCTTCACGACAATGGCTTCAAGGCTGTAGCGATGGCGCTGACAGACAACTCGGTAGCCATCGACGACGAGATGTTGGGAGACGAAGAGCGCTTAGCCATCATCATGGGTACGGAAGGCGACGGCCTGCCGCACGACGTCATCCACCGGGCAGATTATGTGGCTCGCATCCCTATGGCGCACGGCGTCGATTCCCTCAATGTAGCAGCAGCCTCAGCAGTAGCCTTTTGGGAGCTACGTAAAAAAGAATGATTAGGAATTAGAAATCAGGAACCGGCTGTTTGCAACTGCAATCCTCCTTATCCTTTTTAAATTAATTTCTTCATTCCTCATTCTTATTCCATATTTTTTCATTATCTTCGCGGCGTAATGAGGAAACTGCTCTATTTGCTGCTGTGGGCGGCTGTGCTGACGGGATGTCACCCGACGAGTCAGACGGACGTGCTGAACCGTGCTATAGATGCCATGCGCGTCTATCAGCGTACGGCGGACAACCGTGCTTTCTATGAGCAATGGCTTCGCGCCCGTCATGCCATAGACCGCATCCAGGAGGAGGAGGCTTCGCTCACCCCTGCCGAACGGGAGCAATTCCTTTGGGCAAGGGATGAATTCTACCTTATCTCTGTCACCTATCACCACACGATGGGGCACTACGACCAAGTGCAGGCAGACATGGATGCCATCGATGAAACGGAGCTTGCGGCTCGCGACTCGGCTCAATGGCGTCACTACCACTTCATGCGCAGCCTTGCCGTCCATGTGGGCGACGAAGAACTTGCGCGGCAGGCGTGGGAACTTTCGCATTATGGCGACTCAGCCTATTGGGTAACGGAATCCCGCATCCATCGTGCGGCAGCACTCAATAAAGCGGGGCTTTGCCTGGCGTCGCTCGACACGCTGCAACTCGCCTACGACTGTATTGCGGAGGACAACGTGCCGGAATGTCTGTGCCGTATCTCGGAGCAGGTGAGTGTAGCCTACGCCGGATTGGGCAAGAAAGATTCGTCAGATATCTACCGCAACATCTATCTAGACATGCTGGAGGTCATCCGCGAGAATAAAGAGCTTGAGTACCGCACGGCAGAAGCAGAGCGGCGCACGGCAGAGGTGCGAAGACTATCGGGGGCATTTCTGATATTCCTTGTGGCGTTTATCATCGGCTTTGCCGTACTGGCTGTTCTGGCACAGACGCGCCATCGGCAGTTTACCAGACGTATGGGGGAACGGCACGACGAGCGCATGGAGCAATTCTACGATGAACTGACACTTCATCGCGGAAGACTAGCTGAGAACAAGCGAGCATACGTCCGGCGCAAGGCATCGCTGGCAATTGTCACCAGCATCATCCCCTATATCGACCGCATGCGCCATGCGCTAAATCGGACAAGCCAAAATGACAGCAAACGGGCAAGCCAAGTTGATCTCTCCTACGTCAGCGAGTTAGCAGAGCGAATTGAGAAACTGAACGACATTCTGGCGGGATGGATTCAAACCCGTCAAGGTATCGTGGGGCTGCATATTGAGACCTTTGCCGTTAGCGGGCTTTTTGACATCCTCAGCCGCCGGCGTAGTGCTTTCGAAAGGCAAGGGCTGCAGCTCGACGTAGCTGACACCGATGCCTGGGTGAAAGCCGACAGAGCGCTTACGCTCTTCATGTTGAACACGTTGACAGACAACGCCCGCAAGTTCACGCCTGAGGGAGGACACATCAGCCTCAGTACCGACGTAAAGGATGACTATGTGGAACTGAGCGTCTCTGACACAGGTGTGGGCCTTTCGGAAGAAGACATCAAGGAAATCCTTGGGCACAAGGTTGTGGACGTATCACGCATCGGAGGTGAAGGAGCTGAGCACGGCAGCGGCTTCGGACTGATGAACTGCAAGGGTATCATCGATAAATACCAGAAGACCGACAGTTTCTTCTCTGTCTGTCAACTGGGCATCGACAGCACGCCGGGACAAGGCAGCCGCTTCTGGTTCCGCCTGCCCAAAGCCGTGCGGAGGGCTATGGCGATAGTAATGGCCATAGCGACGACCCACATTAACGCCAATGCTGACGAACAAATGCTGAACAGGGCAGCGGCATTAGCCGACAGCGTCTATTATGCCAATCTGGAAGGCCGTTACGAGGATGCCATCTGCTTTGGTGATTCAGCCCTTAGTTACCTCAACGCCGATCTGCGTCAACGCTCTGAAAGCGAACTCGACACCCTTACTCTTACAGGCCAACGCGGCGGGCTTATAGAAAAACAATGGTGGATGAGCGACTTTGAGACAGACTATTACACCATCCTCGATGTCCGCAACGAACTCGCCATTGCCTACCTTGCCCTCCACCAACTGGACAACTACAGATTCAACAATCGCTCATACACCGAACTTTACAAGCTGACCAGCGAAGACACTACGCTGGCCGATTATATAGCCCAGATGCAACAGACACGGCGTGACATCGTGACTATGCTGGTGGTGGGACTGATGGTGCTTCTGGCGTTCATCATCTTCTGGTGGACGTATATCGTCCGTCCGCGAAAAGCACTCCGCCACGAACTGGAGAGACGCGACAAGGAATTGGAACAAATGATGGACGAGGACAACGAAATGCGCCGTGTCCGCTACGAAGAGAACCGACTACACGTGCAGAACATGGTACTCGACAACTGTCTGTCAACCATCAAGCACGAGACCTCCTACTATCCGGGACGCATCCGGAAGATGGCCGACCACCTGAGTTCTGCCAGCGAACCCGATAGAAAGCAACTCCTCGACATGGCCGAACTGACGGATTTCTACCGCGAAATCTTCGGAACATTAACGTCCTGCGCTGCTCGACAACTGGAGGAGAGTCCCTTCCGACGTCTGGAAATCTCCTGTGAGAAACTGCTTGGAGATGCTGCAACATACCTACAAGACAAAGCAGTTTCCACCGGTCTTCCTGGCCTATCGCTACAGATCTCGCACGACGGGAGCAGCATCAGCGGCGATGAGGTGATGTTGACTTACCTCATGGAAAGTCTGATAGATGAGGCGCTATCCAGTACTTCACGGAAAATGCTTGAGAACTATGAAAAGATGCGTTTCCATCGGAAGGAAGACAACGCCGAACCGCTTCCCCATCCACTCTCAATGAGTGCTCGTAGCGAAGACAAATTCGTCGTTATCCGTTTCACCAACCTCAGCAAGACTCTCACCCCCAATGAGTTGCAGGAACTCTTCTATCCCTCGGCTAATGGCACAGGATATATCATCTGCCGTCAGATAGTACGCGAACACGACGAATACTTCGGGCATATCGGTTGCCGCATCAAAGCCGAGCGAGCCACTCCCGAAGGTGGACTTACCATTCTTTTCACCTTGCCAGCCAGCAAAAGAATAATCAGAACGTAAACAGAGAAATGTCAATCAGAAATAAAAATTATGTCTTGGAAAGTAATCATTGTTGAAGATGTCCGACTAGAACTGAAAGGAACAGAGGAGATATTTCGCAACGAAATTCCCGAAGCGGAAGTTATCGGAACGGCCATGACGGAGGAGGCTTTCTGGCCGCTGATGGAAAAACAGCTCCCCGACATGGTGCTGCTCGACCTAGGACTGGGTGGCTCTACAACCATTGGTGTAGATATCTGTCGAAACATCCGAAAAAAATATCCTTCGGTGAAAGTGCTCATCTTTACCGGCGAAGTACTGAATGAAAAGCTCTGGGTGGATGCCCTTGACGCTGGAGCCAACGGCATCGTACTGAAAACCGGCGAGTTGCTCACCCGCAGCGAGGTACAACGTGTCATGGAGGGCAAGCAATGGGTCTTCAACCAGCCTATTCTGGAGAAAATCGTTGCTCGTTTCCGCCAGTTCGTCAACGCAGAAACCCTGCGGCGAAAGGCCATCATCACCTATGACATCGACGAATACGACGAACGTTTCCTCCGCCATCTTGCCTTGGGCTACACGAAGGATATGATAGCCGGATTGCGAACAATGCCCTTTAGCACCAAATCTCTGGAAAAGCGTCAAGTGGATTTGGTTTCACGCCTTTTCCCCGACAACGACGGACGTTCCATCAATTCCACGCGTCTCGTCGTACGCGCCATCGAACTCCATATCATTGATGTGGACAATCTCACCCCAGATGACTAAAAGTTAGAGAAAATGAAGCGCACATTTCCCTTTACGACCTTGTATATACTGCTGTTGTTGATAGCAGTCCTTGCTTCGTGGTTAGTGGGGTTATATGGCGTGGATAGCGTAAACAATTTGCTTTCCAGCGAGGGTGTCCGATGGTGGATGCGCTCCATACTTCCGGCCTTTACGGCATCTCCTGTGGGAGAGATTCTGCTTGTATTGTTTACACTAGGAACTATCAAGTCTGTTGGCCATCCAGGCAACAAGTCAACCAATAAAAAAGCATGGGTTGTGGCTTTGTTGGCCTTCGCTGTGTTGGCGAGCATTGTGCTTTGGGGTATTCTCAGCGGCAACCTCCTAAGCGTGACGGGGCATTGGGCACATAGTCCCTTACAAGCTGGATGGCTGCCCGTACTCGCCTTGTTGGTGGGGATTCCCTGTCTCTGCTTTGGATTAGCCAACGGCACACTAACCGGCAGCACACAGGTACTAGAGGCTGTCAGCTGCGAGGTGACCCGTTGTGCACCAGCATTTGTAACACTCTTCATTGCCTCGCAGTTAACAGCCGTACTGGACTATAGCCGTTTGCCCGCAGCCAATGGTATAGAATCTAGTACATACCGTGCCATAGTCTTTGCCATTTACTGGCTTCCATTTATCGTTGCTTACCTTAGAAAAACAAAAATATGAAAAAACTTCTATCTTGCATCTTCCATCTTCAACTATCATTCTTCGGCTGCTTACTGCTGATGACAGCCTGTACAACCCAAGTCAAAGAGACAGAGAGCATACGCCGTGTAGTCAACATCGACAACGATTGGTTGTTTACCCTGACGGACTACGAAGCCATGCCCTACCCTTCCACGGGCATCGCCGACAGCGAATCGCTGGCTGACGTCAGAGCTGCTGACGGACAATGGCGTCATTTGAACGTCCCCCACGATTGGGCTATCGAAGGCGAATTCAGCGAAAAGAATCCTTCCGGAACAGGTGGCGGCGCGTTGCCGGGCGGAATCGGCTGGTATCGTAAGCACTTCACGCTGGCTGACTTCGGGCTGAGCGACAAAACTGACGCCAAACTGCTCATCCGTTTCGACGGCGTCTATATGAACTCCACCGTCTGGCTCAACGGCCATAAGCTGGGCAACCGTCCCTATGGCTACATCTCCTTTGAATACGACATGACGCCATATATTAACAAGGAGGGAGAGAACGTCCTTGCTGTGCGCGTCGATAACAGCGACCAGCCCAACAGCCGTTGGTACAGCGGGTGCGGTATCTTCCGCAGCGTCTATGTCACAGCCGTCAACCCTGTCCACATTGTGCCGTGGGACACCTATGTGCTGCCCCATGCTCCTTTGGCCGATGCCTATCACTATGGTGAAGCTGACAGCCTCGTCATCACCTTGGCAGGAACGGAAGCCCAGTCGACGGCTCCCCTGCAAGCTCGGGTCGCCATATATAATAAGGAAAAGAAAGCTATTTTCACCACCGAGACCTCCTTCAACGGCGCTACTGCCGGAATACGCTTCCGCATTCCTGGTGCCGAACGCTGGAGTGTTGAGAACCCCTACCTCTACACGGCCAGCATCGAACTCATCCGCGACGGCAGTCCCATCGACGACTATGCCTTCCGCTTCGGCATCCGCGACTTTGTCTTCAACCCCGAACAGGGCTTTTCGCTCAACGGCAAGCCCATGAAGCTCAACGGCGTCTGCCTGCATCACGACCTCGGATGCCTCGGCTCTGCCGTCAACCGCCGTGCTGTACAGCGACAGCTGGAGATTATGCGCGGCATGGGTGTCAACGCCGTCCGCTGCAGCCACAATCCGCCTTCGCAGGAGTTACTTGAGCTCTGCGACGAGATGGGCTTCCTCGTCATGGACGAGGCCTTCGACATGTGGTATCGCCGCAAGACGCAACGCGACTACGCCCGCTTCTTCACCGAGTGGCACGAGCGCGACCTGGGCGACCTGGTCCGCCGCGACCGCAACCACCCCTCCGTCGTCATGTGGAGCATCGGCAACGAGGTGCTCGAGCAATGGGACGACGCCCGCGCCGACAACCTCTCCCTCGAAGAGGCTAACATGATTCTCAACGCCGGCCACGACTACTCCGAGCCGCTCGACACGGGCTTCACCTTCAACCAGCTGCTGACGCGCCACCTCTGCGACATCGTGCGCCGCCTCGACCCCTCGCGTCCCATCACCGCTGGCTGCAACGCCGCCGACCCGCGCAACAACCTCTTCTGCGAAGGGGGCGTCGATATCATCGGCTTCAACTACCACGAGTATAGCTTCCCCCGTGTGCCCGAATGGTTCCCCGGCCGCCCGTTCATCATCAGCGAGAGCGTCTCTGCCCTGCAGACACGCGGCTACTACCGTATGCCCAGCGACAGCATCTTCGTGCAGCCCTCGCGCTGGGACCGCCCCTTCTTCGACCCCTCCTTTAAGTGCAGCGCCTACGACAACAGCCACGCTCCCTGGAGCAGCACCCACGAGAAGAACCTACGCTACTACAATGACCTTCCCTTCATCGCCGGACAGTTCATCTGGAGCGGTTTCGACTACATCGGCGAACCCACGCCCTACGGCTGGCCCGCCCGCAGCAGCTATTTCGGCGTCGTCGATCTTGCAGGTTTCCCCAAGGACGTCTATTACCTCTACAAGAGCGAGTGGACTGACGAAACTGTGCTCCACGTCTTCCCCCACTGGAACTGGGAGGCTGGGCAGACCGTCGACGTCTGGGCCTATTTCAACCATGCCGACGAAGCCGAGCTGTTTGTCAACGGCAAGTCACAGGGCGTCCGCACCAAGGGACGTGACTTCCACACCCAATGGCGTGTGACCTACGAGCCGGGAGAGATACGTGTCATCACCCGCAAGGACGGACGCGAGGTGAAGTCCGAAACCATCCGCACCGCCGGTGCCCCTGCTGCCATCCGCCTGACGCCCGACCGCACGCGCCTCGCTGCCGACGGGCGTGACCTCAGCTTCGTCACGGTCGACATCGTCGACAAGGACGGCAACCTCTGTCCCCATGCCGACAACCTTGTCAATTTTTCCGTCAACGGACCGACCTTCGTGGCAGGTGTTGATAACGGTTTGCAAACCTCGCTCGAAAGCTTCAAGGCACCCTATCGCCGCGCCTTCAACGGCAAGTGCCTGGTTGTCCTCCAGAACGACGGCAGCAGCGGCCGTGCCACCCTCACCGCTACTTCCGAAGGTCTCACCACAGCCAAGCAGACTTTTACCTTCAAGTAGCAAATACGTTTTCGTTGACTTTGGGGCTGGCGGACAACCCTTGTACCTCCATTCCACTACCCAAGTGCCTGCTGCCGGGCGGTTTCTTTTCTTGCCTTGTCACTCGCAACAGACGGCTTCGGAGTTGCTGCTTATACTATTCCCGCAGCCCCTTGGGCTGCGCGCGCAGAATCAAACTCTGGCAAATTAGAATCAAACGCTGGCAGATTAGAATCAAACTCTACGGAAATAGAATCAAACTCTGTCGCCACAACATCAACCGCCACCAATGGAACATCAAATACCCATTTTTTCTTTTTTTCTTTTTAACACGAATAACCATGAATACCCACAAATTACCCAAAAATTTATTCATGAAAAATTCGTGTTTATTCATGGTCATTCGTGTTTTCTTCAAAAAATCATTCGGCGTGCGAAGCTCCACGCCGCAACGCCATTCGTTCAATTCGCCCAATTCGCCGACAAAAGAACATTACACGTTGGTTTATTAAAACGGCGAATTGAACGAATTAAACGAATTGTCTTTTTCGTGGTTTTTTTTCAAAAAACCCCTAACACTTACCTTTTTCGTCCTAACCCGCTATGGAAAAGCGTATTAACCGAGGTAAGTGTTGCTCAAACACCTACCAAACACTTACCTAAGACTTACCTAAGACTTACCGTTACGCTTACCCCAAGAGCAAATAAGGCAACTGATTCTGTAGAAAATAGTTAGGATATGGAAAAAGATAGGAAGAAGATAGGAAAAGAGAGGCAGAAGACTGTTAGGAGTCAGGTAAGTGTGTGGTAAATGTTTGGTAAGTGTTTGGTAAGTGTTCAACAAACACTTACCACTCCTAAGGCGCTCTATGATAATTCGTTGTGCGGAAAATGGTAAGTGTTGGCATTTTTTTCGAAAAAACTATAAAAATCCGTCCGTTTATTTGGGTTAAACCGTTCGGGCGGATTTGCAATCCGACCGCGTGAATAGAGGGATTTGCAATCACTAGTGGTCGAAAGATTTAACTAATTTAAACAATTAATAGTCAGCTATTTATTTTGTTGATTCAGCTATTTTTCGTACCTTTGCGGAGTAATTATTAGGTAAGGTTATGCAACTGGAAAAGCTGAAGGTGAGAGCTCCGGAGATACTCCGTATGATACCCGACGAGGAACTGGCGCGTCTGGCCTCGGACACGAAAGTGGACTACTGTTCAAAGGTTCTGAAAGGTGAGCGCATGTTCTACATGCTGGTCTATGCGATGCTGTGTGCGGACCGTGTGAGCCAGCGCAAGCTGGAGACGGTATTCTCTAGTGCGCCGTTCAAGACCCTGTTCAACTTCTCGGTGGACATGAAGGTGAGTCACAGCTCGATATCGTCCCGTTTCTCGAAGATAGACCTTGTCTTTTTTGAAAAGGCCTACGAACTGATATACAATGAATTTTCGGCCTTGTACACGGAAAACGAGGTGCGTCAGATGAACCTCGTCCGTGTTGACAGCTCGATGGTGGCCGAGACGTGCAACAAGCTGAAGGAGGGATTCACCGTGGGCAAGAAGCCGTCGTCGGGGGAGAGCCGGCGACAGGCGAAGTACACGGTGGCCTATGACGGGTTCGGGGCAAGGCTGGCCGACGTGTTCTTCCAGCCGGCCTACCTCAGCGAGGACGTGGCCATGCCCGGGGTACTCATGCCGCTCATCAAGAAGGACAAGGACCACATGAACCTGTACGTCTTCGACCGCGGGATGAGTGCATCGGCCAACTTCAGCCGCATCAGCGACGAGGGGGCCTGGTTCCTGGGGCGCATCAAGACGAACCGCAGGATGAATGTCCTGCGCAGCCTCATGACGGAGGGGACGGGCAGGAACCTCGGCAAGCTGGAGCTGGTGGACGACATCGTCGTGCACATCTTCGATGACGGGGGACAGGAGGACATGGAGCATGAATACCGTGTAGTCAAGTGCCGCTTCAAGGACCCCCGGGACACGGAACGTCCCAAGAACAAGGGGAAAGTGAAGAGGGTGGAGAACGAAGTGTACCTCATTACCAACCACATGGGGCTGACGCCGCAGGAGATAGCAGAGGCCTACCGGCGCAGGTGGGACATCGAGGTGTTCTTCAAGTTCCTCAAGCAGGAACTCAACTTCTCCCACTTCCTGTCCACAAGCGAGAACGGCATCAAGGTCATACTCTACATGACGCTCATCACCGCCATGCTCATCATGATATACAAGCGCAAGAATGAAATCGGATACTCCGATGCCAAGTTCTGTTTCAAGCTTGACATGGAGGAGTGGATTATGGAACTGAACTTCGTCATCAAGGGAGGGGATCCTGCCAGATGTAACCCCAGATTCATCATCAGGACGAGAATCCCCTAAAAACACAACCAAACATGACAAAAGGAAAAATGCTCAAAACAATCTTTCGACCACTAGTGATTGCAAATCCGCCTGAACGGACGTCCACGTACTCTTACCCCGTGCGCCGTCGGGCAGATAGTCGATACTGTAGGCCAGACCGCTACGGGCGATATGCTGCACCTTCCCGAAGTCGGTGTAGGCAGGAAGACAACTGACCGATTTCCTATCAGGGTACTGAATGAATACACCTTCCATGTCTCAAAAGAATCTTTCAACCACTAATGATTGTAAATCGGTCTGAACGGGTTGGAGAGAACGGTTTTTTACGCATTTAGTCTTTTATTACAATTTTTCTTTTCTTGCAAAAGGCAGGAACTTGCTTAAGTAATTTCTCCGGGTCTTCAGGCAATTCATGCTCATATCGGGAAAAAAACAGTTCTACTTTATTCCGATTCCAGTTTTTCATAAGACGTTCGAGGCGTTCACCTCGGAGATTTTCCAGATATTTCAGCCCCAAATCCCTTCGATTACAACAATAATACATGAGAAGTGCTTGTGCTATTCCATCTATGGAATTGCTGTCTATAGCATAGGTAATAAAATCATTCGGAGTACAGACCTGGAGTAGAAAAACCTCACAAGCGTCAAGAACGTAGGTTATCATTTCGCTTACAGACTTCAGGCTGTCATTGGAATCTATAGAAAACTGCCAGTCCTTGTATCTCCCTTCGGCCATTTGTCCGACATTTGGAATGAATCCTGAAAAGAAGAAATCATTCGAATAGATATAGTTTTCGTCAATTTTATAGCAAAGGAAGTTTACATTCATGTTTGTGATACCCAAAATAGGTTCTATATCAAATCCTGTGCTGTCGTCATGATTTATGACGTGAAAAAGTATTGAAAACAGGAAACGGCCTTGAATAGGTTTGTAATAAAGCTGGCCTCTCTTTCTAATGAATTCCCGTCGTTCCATCGCAGTAGCAACTTGAGAAAAAACCACATTTTGTAATTCCCTTTTGTCCATAATCCTATAAATATATTCTTATTGTAAAAAAATAATTTGTTGTAGGTCCAAACGACATTCCCGCTCTCCGTTCGGGCGGATTTGTAATCCGGCCGCGCGAATAGAGGGATTTGTAATCCCTCACCTTTTCTTATGAATTGTCCTTCCACATTCCCTTCATTTCTTTATTGCTTCATTTCTCTCTTTTTGCTTCTCTTTTCCGCCATAGGCTGGGGATTGTAAATCCCCTTCTCAACGCAGCCGGATTAACTTCGTTTTCGTCCGTCGCGACTCGGCAAAAAGAGCAAGTTCTTTTGCTCTCGCTGCTCCGTCCGTTGCAAATCCGCCTGAACGGTGTAAAAAAGAAAGGTGATGTTTCAAGGAATCAAGCTTGCTTAGGCTGTTTCCCAAAGATGAACTGATACCACTCGGCGGTGAGGCGTTCGGCGAGACGGGTACGGCGGTTGTAACAATACTTGACGGGTTTGCGGCAACAATAGGCTATCTGGTTAATGCTGAAGCCGAGCATGGTCATGCAACAATAGTCCATATCGTCTCGATTAAGACGGTCGTTCTCCCGATGCAGGTCAACCAGCATGTTTACGAAAAGCTCACTCAGGTACTGCAGGAACTGTTCGGAATCGGCTGTTGGCATGAGGCCCTTCGCATCCACCTCGCCCTGCTGGGCTATGAAATAGCCTGCCCATCTGCTGGTGAGATACTGATTCCGATAGAGGTTCAGGCTCTCTTCCTTACAGGAAAACAAGATCAGCAGGGTTGCTGCGAAGATAATGCTTTTTTTCATAGCTCTATTAGTTTATTTATTATACGATCACTTGTTTCTATTTTCCATTTAAGTGCAGCGTTACTTCACCAACATCTTTTTTCCGTTACGAATGAGGATGCCCTTCTGCGTGCCATCCACAGGACGGCCGGTAAGGTCGTATAACTCCACTTTTTGTGGCATTGATACAGACTCTATCTTCATTGCTATTTTAATTTCTTCAGTAATCATGTAATTCTTAAGCAGTAACTCACCATCACGCCAGTATTCAAGCACAGTGGTTCCATATCTTGATGCCGGTCCTAACAGCCGACTTTCAAACAGAGTACTAGTATTCCCAATACCATAAATGAGAAATCCGAACTGTGCTCTGGGGATTTCTTCTCCATTCTCAGCTATTATCCTGTCTTCTACACCATATAATTTAATGGTTCTGTGACCATTAGGGTCGCTACTGCCTACTTCTATTGCTATTCCATTTTTCCAGTCGGGATTGGAAAAGTCATACAGAAATGCCCAGTTATTAGTCAATCCGCAGTATTCTAACTGCTTAGAAATCCAATCACTATCACCACCTACCAACTTTGAATAATCCCAGTAATAGCGCCAGACATAGCCATTCTCATCTTCGCGTAAACATCCGACAAGCTTCGGTTCCTCACCTTCGTTCTGATCCCAGAGTGTAACACAAGAGTAACCATCCACAATGGTGTCGTTGCCAGTCCACATTTCCGCAAACCAGACTTTGTCACGGTTCGGATCTACGTCCGAAGCCTCAACAAGCCAATAAAGATACTTTATACGAACGCTGTTTGCTTTGTAGAAACGTGCTTCAGCAAAACTTTCGCTAAAGCTAAACGCTACAGCAAACAATAGAACAAGTCTTAATGCTTTCATTTCTTCAATTTTTAAGGTCGATACTTTTTTGTGGGCAAAAGTAACGTATTCGAGAGAATTAACCAAGAAAAAAACCTTACAAAAATCTTACATCCGTTCGGGCGGATTTGCAATCCGACCGCGTGAATAGAGGGATTTGACTGTGCCTTCGTCCATCGCGACTCGGCATAGCCGATGCAAGCATCGCTCTGCACTCGCTGCTCCGTCCGTTGCAATCCCTCACCTTTTCTTATGAATTGTCTTTCCACATTCCCTTCATTTCTCTCTTTTTGCTTCTCTTTCCCGCCATAGGCTGGGGATTGTAAATCCCCTTCTCAACACAGCCGGATTACAAATCCGCCTGAACGGGTGGTGCGTTGGCTCACCGACAAAGTCTCCGACATCTGTCTTCCAGTTATTGTCGGAGACTCTTTTACAAAACTGCGTATTTTCTGCTGACGCTCATTGAGTTTCGTCTCCGACATATAACGGTAAAACAGTCATCATAAATATCAAGAAGAACTACACCGCACACCAACATATGGTCACTATGGACGAAATGGTTAACCATTGCTTCAAGAACGGCACGTTCTGCATATTCTGGCTTATTCTTTCATCCATCAGGCATCTTGTGTGCTTTCCTTACTTCACCAGCACCTTTTTTCCGTTACGGATGTAGAGGCCCTTCTGCGTTCCGTTGGCAGGACGGCCCTGGAGGTCGAAGAACTGGCCGTCGGATGCGGCATCGTCACCCAGTACGGCAGGCGCGACACCTGTTTCATCGCCATACACTGGTTCGCCGCTCTCTTCTTCCATCTCCTCGATGTTAGTGAAGTTTTTCCAATTAACGGCTTTCTGATACTTCTCTTTACAGCCATAAGGAACGTGCAAGGTACACTTGTAGTTGAAGGTGTTAGCACTGATCGTAAAGGGTTCCTTTGCATTGCAGTAGATGTGGGCAGAATTGGGCATGTCCACAAAAGCTTTACTGCCTATTTTTTCCATACTTTCAGGGAGTGTGACAGATACTAAGCCGGTGCAGCCAAAGAAAGCCTCCGCCCCCACGCTCGTGGTGCCCTCCGGGATGGCAATCGATGCCAATAGTGGACAATTAAAGAATGCATTGTTTTCTATTGTCTTGAGATTCGCGGGCAGTTTAAGGTCCATTAAGGTTTTACAACCGTTGAAAGCAGTTGCCCCAATGTATGTAACGTTGTCAGGAATATCAATATAGGGCAATGAAGTACAGCCGGCAAATGCATGATCTTCAATCGTTACAAGGCTATTTGGAAGCGTGACGGCGGAAAGGTTTATACATTTCATAAACATTTGATTCCTTAAAGTCTTTATGCTCTCTGGTATGACAATATAAGAAAGCTTGTCGCACTCAATAAAAGCTGCAAACCCTATATCAGTAACACTCTCAGGGATTTTGATTTGGGGAAGGTTCGCGCAACCTTTGAAAGCGCAATCACCGATGAACGTTATCGTATTCGGAAGTTTTATCGACAACAAATAACGGCAATACTTAAAGGAGCCACCCTCAACACCGACTACCTCGTACGTCTCTCCCTCGTAAGTGAGTTCTGAGGGAATAATGACATGGAGCGGATAGTCACGTTCAAAACAATCATGCATTCTGTGAGTGACAGTCCTGCCATTTATATCGGGTTTTTCTGTGACGGCGATTCCGTTATTCAGCCGATAATACGTGCTGTCAATGTACACACTCAAACCATCGGGCTTATGTGTTTTGAAGAAGAAATCACCTTTCCACCAGAAACCCTCATAGAAAACGTTCAGCACATATTCGCCATCGGGTATTCCGGTATAATTCATCAGGATTCGGTGAAGATTTGAATAATCATCCTTTAGATAAAGGGTATCATTATTCTCTGTTGTAATAGCAACTATTTTGCGAGTAGCGGGAAGCTTAATGTTGACATCAAAGCCGACATAAACAATATCATTATCCAAAAATGCCCTGGGAGTGGAAACAGTATCCGGTATAGAGGCATCGCTTACCAAAGTGATGTCTGTACGAGCATGAACAGCTCCGGCAAATAACAGCAGAGCAAAAAGTAAGAAATGATTCTTTTTCATAATTCTTGGTTTTTATGGGTTAATTATTCTAACAAATTAAAACAATTCTTTCATCTTTCTTTAATCAGGCTGGGGATTGGGTTAAACTTACTTTTCGGGGACAAAAATAGTGCCCGTTACTCAAAGCACCAAGAAAATAATTGCTCAAATTTTGCTCATTTTTGCCTTGGGGACTTGTTGAGCAATTTTTGAGCAAAAAGGAGACTTTATTTCAAGGAAGTTAAGCTTGCTTAGGCTGTTTCCCGAAAATAAACTGATACCACTCTGCGGTAAGACGCTCGCCGAGACGGGTACGACGGTTGTAACAATACTTGACGGGTTTGCGGCAACAATAGGCTATCTGGTTAATGCTGAAGCCGAGCATGGTCATGCAACAATAGTCCATATCGTCTCGATTAAGACGGTCGTTCTCCCGATGCAGGTCAACCAATATGTTTACGAAAAGTTCACTCAGATACTGCAGGAACTGTTCGGAATCGGCTGTTGGCATTATGCCATTCGCATCCATCTCGCCCTGCTGGGATATGAAATAGCCTGCCCATTTACTGGTGAAATACTGATTCCGGTAGAGGGCAAGGCGCTCTTCCTGTAAAGAGAAATAGGGTGAAGTGGATGAGGCATTTTCAATCGAAGCAGATGTCAGCTCGTTTCCTTCTTTGTCTTCTTCGTCGGCTATTGAGGCGTTCTCCTGAATGTACCGGTGTTCAATGTCCTTCAGCCGCTGCTCGTACTTCAGCGCTTTCGCCTTGTGCCGACGGTCGTTCCACAAAACGACAAGGCTGGTGACCAACACGAAAAGCGTGAACAGGATGCCCCACATCCAGTACAGACGCGAGCGCTGCACGGCCAGCTCGCGGTCGTGGAGTTCTACCACGTGGTTGTTTTCAATGTCGCTAATCTCCTTGTCCCTGCGGATTTGGTTAACGGAATCGGCGAAGGCCATGTAACGCTGGAAGTAGGAGTCCAATGAATCCATTTGGCACAAGGTAATGGAGAGTTCCGTCAATCTTTTGTAAGTTTGGCAATAGGCTCGGGCATCTTCCTTGCATGCTAACACCTTTTTATAATAGTAAAAGGCAGAGTCCAGTTCGTTTTCATGCAAAAAAACATCTGCTTTTATATGATAGGCTGCACCGATGTTCTCTTTTTGTTTATACCCTGCAATATAGCTGTTAATGTACTCCCCTGCTTTTGCATAGTTTTCCTTTAAATAGGCATTCAGTTTAGCTAACTGGAACAGGGCATTGGCATGATATTCCTTTCTCATATAAGGATTGTCGATGACCTTCAGAAAGAAAGGCTCTGCCTCTTCTACATTCTCCATGTATAAAAAGGTTCTACCTAAATGCATATCCGCATAACCGATGTTGACGGAATCAGACTGACAGATTGCCGAACAACGATATTGAAGAAAGGCTTCTAAGGCATCCTTGTCCTTTTCATGTGCAAGGTATAATTTTCCTAATTCATAAAAGCTATACGCAAAATACTTGTTTGTCGTATCGGGGAAAAGTGTGGTAGCACGAAGAAAGGCGTCAATGGCATCCAGGTCGCGACTCATATCGGAGTAGGTGCAGCCGAGGTAGTATTGTGCGAGGGCGGCACGCTGCGTCTTGCGACGGGTGCCATAGTAGCTCGTGGCAATAAGGGGGAGGGAATCGGAGGTCAGACGGACACGACACTTATAGTCGGCCTGCGTGCGAAGGAGGGCGTAGAGGGCAGCCTCTTTGGATGGTAGATTAAAAATTGAAGACTGAAGATTGAGGCTGTCCAGCACGGCGCGGGCGGCACGGGGGTCGGACTCCATGAGGGCCTCGGTACGGACGAGGGCGTCACGGACTTCCGAATCGCGGCAAGATGACACACAGCCCGCCAGAAGCAGGGAAAGAATAAGGTATATGGTACTCCGCCACTTCACAGCTAAAACAGTTTTTGTTCTCCACGAAAAGTAAAGTGCCACTATTCGCCGGAAGCTGCGGCTATTTCGTCGAGGGTGGTCTCGATGAAGTGTTTCAGGTTCGTCCCCTGCTTTGCTGCCATAATGGACAGCGAACGGAACGTTTCGGGCTTCAGATTAATGATCTTCCGTTTGGTTGGTTTTACAGTTTCTGCCATATCTTTACCTTTGTTTTTGCGGACAAAGATATATAAATTATATAGTACACGAAAAGATTTTGCAGGTTTTTTCTGCAGTTGTTTTGTTTTCCCGTTTTTTATGTCTATCTTCGCAGGCAAAATCGTAAAAAATATGCGTTATCTTTTAGGTTATGACATCGGCAGCTCGTCTGTCAAAGCCAGTCTGGTGGACGCCCAGAACGGCGGGCGCGTAGCCAGCGCCTTCTTTCCCAAGAGCGAAGCACCCATCAAGGCCGTCCGTACCGGCTGGGCTGAACAGAACCCCGCCGACTGGTGGAGCTATCTGAAAGCCGCCACCGCCGAGGTGATGGCAGCGTCAGGCGCCAAGGGCAGCGACGTGGCTGCCATCGGCATCTCCTATCAGATGCACGGCCTGGTGTGTGTGGACAAGGCGGGCGAAGTTTTGCGCCCAGCCATCATCTGGTGCGATTCGCGCGCCGTGCCCTACGGGCAGAAGGCTTTCGAAACGCTGGACGAGGAGAAGTGCCTCAGCCACTTGCTGAACAGCCCAGGCAACTTTACAGCTGCCAAGCTGGCATGGGTGAAGGAGAACGAGCCTGAACTCTTTGCGCGTATCGACAAGGTGATGCTCCCAGGCGACTACATCGCCCTGCGGCTGACGGGCGAATGCTGCACTACGGTCAGCGGACTCTCTGAAGGGATGTTCTGGGACTTCCGCGAAAACAGCGTGGCGGGATTCCTGATGGACTATTTCGGCTTCAGCAAGGAAATGCTGCCCCCTATCCTCCCCACGTTTGCCGAGCAGGGACGCGTCACGGCCGCTGCTGCCGCCGAATTAGGTCTGGCAGCAGGCATCCCCGTGACCTACCGCGGAGGCGACCAGCCGAACAACGCACTCTCGCTGGGTGTGCTGGAGCCAGGCGAAATTGCGGCCACAGCAGGCACGTCGGGCGTGGTGTATGGCGTATTGGGCGAGGTGGGCTACGACCCGCAGAGCCGTGTGAACACGTTTGCCCACGTCAACCACAGCGCCAGCGCTCCACGTCTGGGTGTGCTGCTCTGCATCAACGGCACGGGCATCCTCAACAGTTGGATGCGGCGTAACGTCGCTCCCGAAGGAGCCTCCTACTCTGACATGAACGTGCTGGCTGACAGCGTGCCCATCGGCAGCGAAGGCTTGAGCATCCTGCCCTTCGGCAACGGCGCCGAGCGTGTACTGAAAAACCGCGAAGCGGGATGCAGCCTGCATGGACTGAACTTTAACATCCACACCCGCAGCCATTTGTTGCGCGCTGCGCAGGAAGGCATAGTCTTCTCGTTCAAGTATGGTATGGAAATCATGGAGGCCATGGGCATGTCCATTACCACCATCCACGCCGGCCACGCCAATATGTTCCTCAACCCCATGTTCCGTGACACGCTGGCAGGCATCACGGGCGCAACCATTGAGCTCTACGATACCGACGGCTCTGTGGGTGCCGCAGCCGGAGCGGGCATTGGTGCGGGCATCTACGCCACGCCCAAGGAGGCCTTTGCCACATTGAAACGCATCGCAGTCATCGACCCCGTAGCAGCCAACGCCCCCTCCTATGCCGCCGCCTACGCCCGCTGGAAAGCTTGTCTTGAGAAAGAAGTAAAATAAAATATAGATTGTCAAATCATAAATCAAATTGCCTTATGTCAAAACAGTACTTCCCTGAAATCGGGAAAATCAAGTTTGAAGGAAAAGAAAGTAAGAATCCTCTGGCCTATCACTACTATGACGCTGATCGCGTTGTGATGGGCAAAAAGATGAGCGAGTGGCTCAAGTTCGCCATGTGCTGGTGGCACACGCTGTGTGCCGAGGGTGCCGACCAGTTTGGCCCCGGCACGAAGACATTCCCCTGGAATGCCGCCAATGACCCCGTCCAGGCTGCCAAGGACAAGGCTGATGCCGGTTTTGAAATCATGCAGAAACTCGGTATCGAGTACTACTGCTTCCACGATGTTGACCTCGTTCAAGAGGCCGCCACGGTGGACGAGTATGAGAAGAATCTCAAGGAGATTGTAGCCTATCTGAAGCAGAAGCAGGCAGAGACAGGCATCAAGCTCCTCTGGGGTACCGCCAACGTCTTCGGCAACAAGCGCTACATGAACGGCGCCTCTACTAACCCCGACTTCGACGTTGTGGCACGCGCCATCGTCCAGATTAAGAATGCCATCGACGCCACCATTGAACTCGGCGGCACCAACTATGTCTTCTGGGGCGGACGTGAAGGGTACATGAGCCTCCTCAACACCGACCAGAAACGTGAGAAGGAGCACATGGCCACTATGCTGCGCATGGCCCGTGACTATGCCCGCGCTAAAGGCTTCAAAGGCACCTTCCTCATCGAGCCCAAACCGTGCGAGCCCAGCAAGCACCAGTACGACGTTGATACCGAAACCGTCATTGGCTTCCTCCGTGCCCACGGACTCGACAAGGACTTCAAGGTCAATATCGAGGTTAACCACGCCACCCTCGCCGGCCACACCTTTGAGCACGAACTCGCCTGCGCCGTCGATGCCGGCATGCTCGGCTCCATCGATGCCAACCGCGGCGACTACCAGAATGGCTGGGACACCGACCAGTTCCCCATTGACAATTTCGAACTGACCCAAGCTATGATGCAGATTATCCGCAACGGAGGCTTCGGCAACGGCGGAACGAACTTCGACGCCAAGACACGCCGCAACAGCACCGACCCTGAGGATATCTTCATCGCCCACATTGCCGGAATGGACGTCATGGCTCGCGCCCTGCTCTCTGCCGCCACCATCCTGGAGGAGAGCCCCCTGCCCAAGATGCTGAAGGAACGCTATGCCAGCTTCGACAGCGGACTCGGCAAACAGTTCGAAGAGGGTAAAATGACTCTTGAAGATGCCTATGCCTACGGCAAGAAGGTCGGCGAGCCCAAGCAGACATCCGGTAAGCAGGAACTTTACGAGGCTATCGTCGCCATGTACTGCTAAGCAGTCGGATTTTACATTCCCATTCCTATTTAAAAAGATTAGCGGTTTAGTTCTACTAACCGCTAATCTTTTTTGCTATATGTTTTAAAACAGTTTATCAGATATTCCAGGCCGCAGCGAATGGTTTTTTATTTCTTCTCAAAGGCTTCGTTAATGCGGCTCTCGAGTTCTTCTGCCAGTTCGGGATTATCATCGATAACCTTCTTGCAAGCATCGCGTCCTTGGGCAAGGTTGGTATCGTCAAAACTGAACCAACTGCCACTCTTCTTGATGACACCTAAGTCAATACCCAAATCAAGGATTTCACTTGAACGACTTATACCTGAACCAAACATGATGTCGAACTCGGCACGACGGAAGGGAGGAGCGACTTTATTCTTAACGACTTTGACGCGCACTTGATTTCCAATGACATTGTCTCCATCCTTGATAGGAGAAACTTTACGGATGTCAAGTCGAACGCTGGAGTAGAATTTCAAGGCGTTACCACCCGTGGTTGTCTCGGGATTGCCAAACATGACACCGATTTTCTCGCGGAGCTGGTTGATAAAGATACAAGTGGTCTTGGTGCGGCTGATGGTACTCGTGAGCTTTCGCATGGCCTGGGACATCAGCCGGGCCTGAAGACCGACTTTGTTATCGCCCATATCACCTTCTATTTCCGCCTTGGGAGTGAGAGCGGCAACGGAGTCAATGACAATAATATCGATGGCGCTGGAACGGATAAGCTGGTCGGCAATTTCAAGAGCCTGCTCACCGTTATCGGGTTGAGATATGTAAAGGTTTTTAATATCAACGCCCAAGTCAGCAGCATAAAAACGGTCGAAGGCGTGTTCAGCATCGATGAATGCCGCAACACCACCCTGCTTCTGAGCCTCGGCAATAGCGTGGATGGCTAATGTAGTCTTACCAGATGATTCAGGTCCGAAGATTTCGATAATGCGTCCCTTTGGGTAGCCACCTACACCGAGGGCATGGTTAAGGGAGATGGAGCCAGTAGGGATGACATCGATATTTTCAATATTCTCATCACCCATTTTCATGATGGAGCCTTTGCCAAAATCCTTTTCAATTTTCGCTACAGCGGCCTGTAATGCCTTTAACTTCTCACTGCGAACGTCGCCAGTGGTTATTTCTTCTTCGTTTTTCTTTGCCATAATATAATAATAAGGTATCAATGTATTTTGAGGGCAAAGATAATGCAAGCCGAGAGGAAAAACAAGAAAAACGTCTTTTTTTTGAAAACTATAGACTGACAGACATACTGACAAAAAAGGAGAATATGGCAGTTTTTTGTTGGCAGAAAGAGGCTTCACTCCCTCTGTCCATGACGTGGCACGAGCTTTGCACATCCTCAAACGGATTGCCGTGTTAATCCCGGCGGCCTGAACAAGATTATTAACAAATTAAAAACATATAACTATGGGAAAAATTATTGGAATTGACTTAGGAACCACCAACTCGTGTGTATCCGTATTCGAAGGTAACGAACCGACCGTGATTGCCAACTCGGAAGGCAAGCGTACAACGCCGTCCATCGTGGCGTTTGTTGATGGCGGCGAACGCAAGGTGGGCGACCCCGCCAAGCGTCAGGCTATCACCAACCCGAAGCGCACCATCTTCTCCATCAAGCGTTTCATGGGCGAGAACTGGGATCAGGTGCAGAAGGAGATTGCCCGCGTGCCGTACCCCGTCGTCCGTGGCGACAACAACATGCCCCGCGTTGATATCGACGGTCATCTCTACACGGCGCAGGAGATTAGCGCCATGATTCTGCAGAAGATGAAGAAGACGGCCGAGGACTATCTGGGTCAGGAGGTGACGGATGCCGTCATCACCGTGCCCGCCTACTTCAGCGACAGCCAGCGTCAGGCCACGAAGGAAGCCGGACAGATTGCCGGACTGAATGTGCGCCGTATCGTCAACGAACCGACGGCTGCTGCCCTGGCCTACGGCGTCGATAAGGCTAACAAGGACATGAAGATTGCCGTCTTCGATTTGGGCGGCGGTACGTTCGATATCTCCATCCTGGAGTTTGGCGGCGGCGTGTTTGAGGTGCTGAGCACCAACGGCGACACCCACCTTGGTGGCGATGACTTCGACCAGGCCATTATCGACTGGTTGGTACAGGAATTCAAGAACGACGAAGGCGCCGACCTGACAGCCGACCCGATGGCCCTGCAACGTCTGAAGGAAGCAGCCGAGAAGGCGAAGATTGAGCTCTCCAGTTCTACAAGCACCGAAATCAATTTGCCGTATATCATGCCCGTCGGCGGCGTACCCCGTCATCTTGTCAAGACGCTTACCCGTGCCAAGTTCGAGGGTCTCTGCCACAACCTCATCCAGGCTTGCCTGGAGCCTTGCCGCAAGGCCATGGCTGACGCTAAACTGAGCAACAGCGACATTGACGAGGTTATTCTTGTGGGTGGTTCCAGCCGTATCCCTGCTATTCAGCAGTTAGTGGAGAACTTCTTCGGCAAGACGCCGTCGAAGGGTGTTAATCCTGACGAGGTTGTTGCTGTAGGCGCCAGCATTCAGGGTGCTATCCTTAATCAGGAAATGGGACAAGACATCGTCCTCCTCGATGTCACCCCGCTTACGCTGGGTATCGAGACCCTCGGTGGTGTCATGACCAAGCTGATTGATGCAAACACGACTATCCCGTGCAAGAAGAGCCAGATCTTCTCAACGGCTCAGGACAACCAGCCCGAGGTTACCATCCACGTCCTGCAGGGTGAGCGTCCTATGGCAGCCCAGAACAAGAGCATCGGTCAGTTTAACCTCGCAGGCATTGCTCCCGCCCGTCGTGGCGTGCCGCAGATCGAGGTCACCTTCGATATTGATGCGAATGGTATCCTCAAGGTGAGTGCTAAGGACAAGGCTACTGGCAAGGAGCAGACCATCCGCATCGAGGCCAGTTCAGGCTTAAGCAAGGAGGAGATAGAGCGCATGAAGGCCGAGGCTCAGGCTAACGCCGCTGCCGATGCTAAGGAACGTGAGCGTGTGGACAAGCTGAATCAAGCCGACAGCATCATCTTCACCACCGAGCAGCAGCTTAGCGAGCTTGGTGACAAGATTCCTGCCGACAAGAAAGCTCCTATCGAGGCTGCTCTGCAAAAGCTGAAGGACGCCCACAAAGCTCAGGACATCGCAGCCTGCGAAGCCGCTCAGAAGGAACTTGAGACTGCCTTCCAAACCGCCAGTGCCGACATGTACGCCCAAAGCGGCGCTCAGCAAGGCCCGCAGGGAGGTGCCGACTACAGCCAACAGTCTACCAACCAAAGTTCCGGATCCTCCGACACCAAGGACGAAAACATCCAAGACGCCGACTTCGAGGAGGTCCATTGATGGAAGTTAAACATCCATAAATAAACCACAAAGAAATCCGTGTAACTCAATAAGTTGCACGGATTTTTAATTTTTGTTAATTCTGATATTTCTCTTGTTTTATAGCGATTTTTGGCGTAAATTTGCAACGGATTTGTACCAAAACTTATTTTGCAATGACACCCAACAAAAATATACATGTAAAATCTACGAGCGAAATTTGGCTTGTTTTAATCTAATTTTGAGTATGGCAAGAGCAAAGTTTGAAATCAAGAGAAAATGCGAAATCTGTGGCGCATGGTTTTATGCCAAAACCGTTGAGTCTAGGTTTTGCTCAAAGAAGTGTAGTGAGATTGCAAGCAAGAAGAAAAAAGCAGAGATTGAAAAGTTGGCGAAACTTGAAGAGCTGGTTGCCAATATCCCAGATTCCAGAGATTACATCAGCGTTCAAGAGGCTGTTGCCATGTTTTCTGTTAGCAAGGACACTATTTATCGTCTCATCCGTAAAGGGACAATTCCATGTGTGAATTTGGGGAAACGCCTTATCCGGATAAAAAAGTCTGACTTGGAGAATATGTTTGGCGGTAGAGAGTATGTACTTGACAACACCTTCAAACCCTTGCCAAAGCTTTACAACATGGAGCCAGAGAATTGTTATACGATTGGTGAAATCTCTGAGAAATACCATGTGAACGACAGTACTGTTTATCTTCATATTCGTAAGTACTCCATCCCCATCCGTCAGATTGGGAACTATGTGTATGCGCCCAAAGAAGACATTGATAACCTTTACAAATCAGGCAAGCCATGAAGAAATCATTTACTAATACCCGCGTAACGGTCAGGTTGCGCAAGTCAGATTATTATGATGAGTGGTACCTCTATCTGGAAGCTTATCCTGTTCAAGTGGAGGGAAAGGATAAGCCACAGCGAGTGAGAGAGTACATCAACCGTTCTATTAAAACACCTATCTGGGACAAGTCGCGAACAGCTCGGACTGGCTCAGATGGGAAAGTAACCTATAAGCCTAAGCGTGATTTGAATGGTATAATTCTCTGCAAGTCAGAGTTAGACCAGGAGAATTGTCTCTACGCAGACCGCATCAGAGCCATTCGCCAAAAGGAATACGACACCAAAGACCTCTATTCTGATGCCGATGCAGCAATGGCAGAACAAGTGGAGAAATCAAGATGCGATTTCATCGCTTACTTCAAAAAGTTGGCGAACACTCGTAATACCAATAATGCAGATAGTGTTTATAATACTTGGTTCCGTGTATATGAATTATTGAAGCTATTTGCCGATAACCAGCCGTTACTGTTCGGCTCTATCAATCTACAAATGATAGAGAAAGTTAGGCAATTCCTTTTGGTGGCTCCCAAGGGTGCAGGAAAGAAAGGAATAATTTCCCAAAACACGGCTTCATCGTATTTTGGCATCTTTAAGACAGCCTTGAAGCAGGCTTTTATCGATGGTTACTTTATGGTTGACATTGCTGCCAAGGTCAAAGGCATTCAGGAGCAGGAAAGCAGACGCGAGCATCTGACAATGGAAGAACTTAACCAACTGGCAGCAACACCATGTAGTAATCCTGTTATCAAGAGAGCTGCCTTGTTCTCTGCACTTACAGGTCTCCGGCATAGTGACATCATGAAGATGACCTGGCAAGAGATTACTAAAGAAGGCGAACACTATCGCATCAATTTCACTCAACGCAAGACTAAAGGTGTGGAATACATGCCAATATCCGACCAGGCATATCAACTTTGTGGAGAGCCCGGGCATCCTGATGAACTCGTTTTCGGTGGACTTCCACAGCCATCCTGGATTTCAAAACCTGTTGAACGTTGGATAAAAGCTGCTGGCATCAAGAAGCATATCACCTTCCACTGTTTCCGCCATACATACGCTACCCTCCAGTTGACCAGCGGCACAGACCTCTATACCGTCAGCAAAATGTTGGGCCATACCAATGTTCGCACGACACAAGTCTATGCAAAGGTGGTTGACGAGAAGAAAGAACAAGCGGCTGACACCATCAAACTGAATGTAGATTTCAATAACTGAGGCACATTTTGCCTCCTTCATATTAGGGACAAGACTCTTGACATCTCGAGAATCTTGTCCTTTTTTTGTGTCCAATACCCTGTTTTGATGGTGAAACGATGGTGGAAATGCCCCACCATCGTCCCACCATGCTTTCACCATTCAAAAATCTTTTCTCTTTAAATTTCTTTAACATTGCTGATTTGCAATTAGTTAGAGTGGATTTAATAGAACATTCGTGGTGAAAGGATGGTGAATCTTTCCACCACAAATCCACCATTCAAAGCACCGATACTTTTGCAGTCGCTTTCACTCGAAAGTGGCTGTTTTCATATTGACGGCAGCCAATCTTAAAAACCATATTGATATGGCTGAAATAACTTATTCTTTTGATGCTATGCCAAAGATTTTGGCAGACATCGCCCAAAGATTGGAGGTCATGGAACGCAAGATTGACGCTCTGCAATCAGTTCCGAGAGAGGATGCCGACGCATGGCTGAATCTGAAAGACCTTTGTAATTATCTACCTAATCATCCAGCCGAACAAACGGTATATGGCTGGACAAGTACTCACTTTATCCCTTATCATAAGAAAGGGAAAAGTATTGTATTCCGCAAATCGGAAATAGACGAATGGCTTCGCAATGGCAAGCGGAAGTCTATGGGGGATTTGGAGAAGGAGGCACAAGCGTTTGTCAATTCTAAACGGAAAGCGAGGTGTGTATGAATGTGCTTGAACTCACAAACAAAGTGCGAATGGAAGCCGAAGACGTTACACGCATCGGTCTTCCCCTCGATGCATTCCCGCAGAAGTTGCAGGACATCATCTTTGAGGTGTCCCGCATAGAGCAGTTCGATTTGGAGTATCTGACCATGAGTATGCTGTCAGCAGCAGCTACTGCTATCGGTAACAGCTGTCATATCCGTATCCGTGGCTCATGGAAGAGTTGCCCAGCCCTTTATGTCATCCTGATAGGAAGACCTGGGCAGGGCAAAACTCCACCTCTTGACTATGCGTTCCGTCCACTTCAAGAACATGACTTTCTTCTGGTCTGCAAGTTCATTGAAGAGAACAAACGCTATGCAGAACTGAATGCAGGAAACAAAGGCTACGCCATTGATTCCGGCAAACCAGTTCTCGTGCAGACCATTCTCTCCGACCTCACACAGGAGGCCATGATGAGGATCCACAATGACAACCAGCGTGGTATCGTAATTCTTGTGGATGAAATCATGGGGTTCTTCAACAGTATCTATCGATACAATGACAGTCCCTTACTAACCCAGCTGTTGACCGCCTATAGTGGCAAGCCCTTGAAGGTGTCCCGTTGTAATAACCCCGTTCCCATCATCATTCCACATCCTTGCATCAACATTATCGGTACGACCCAGACGCAGCGCATTGGGGAACTCTTCACGAAAGAGAATGTATCAAGTGGACTGATAGACCGCATCTTGTTCCTTCATCCCAAGAATCGTGAGATTCCAAAAATGGAGGAAAACCAGAATACTGGTTTGCATGGGAATGACAGGGCTGAGAGTGTCTACCGGAAGTGGAAAGCGATTATTGATAAGTTGCTTTCACTGGAATCAGATTACGATGAAAAAGGTATCATCATGCCCAGGGTGTTAGACATGAGCGAAGATGCATACAGGTGCTTTGCCAAATGGAAAAACGCTCTTGTCGAGAAGGCCAACAGCGTTGAGGATGAAAGACTCATAGACAGTCGCATGATGAAGGCTGATTCCAATGTGGCCCGACTTGCCTTAATCTTTCAACTCATGGGTTGGGCTTGTGATGAGAGTCACATGCAGCACATAGATGTCCGCTCTGTCCATGCAGCCATCCGCATGTATGACTATCTGGAACTGTCGTACCAGAGTATCAAGTCGCACATCCAAACCGACTCCATGCCTCCTTTGAAGAAAGCCTTTCTTGATTTAGTACACCCAGAATTCACTACAGCTGATGCTATCAAAGCAGGAGCAGAAATAGGCATCTGTGAGAGTACTGTCAAAAAGGATCTTGCAAAGATGTGCGAAGAACAGATTCTTCAGAAAACGGCACATGGAGTTTACAAAAAACTACTCTGATACACTCGATACATTTTACACTTTACATTTTCTCAAAGTGTAAAAGTGTAAAGTTCCATCGTGTAACGACCATTGTTCAATAACCTAAAGAAACAAAACAATGAACGAGTATATATTCCATTTACAGAAATACAAGGCAGGAAGGAACACAAAACAAACGTGTCCCCAATGCGGCAGAAGGAAATGCTTTGTCAGGTATGTTGACGAAGAAGGTAAGATTGAGTTCCCCGACTATGTGGGAAGATGCGACCATGAGGATTCGTGTGGTTACCATTATACGCCCAAAGACTTCTTCAGGGACAACCCAGACTTGAAACCTAACGACTTTGAGAATGATACATGGAAATATGATAAGACGAATAAGCCCGTCATGGTTAAGCCAGAACCAGAGGTCCCGTCTTTCATGTCAACTGACATAATGCGAAAGACTCTCTCGCATTATGACATCAATCCCTTATACCAGTTCCTATGCAAGACTATCGGAAAGGATGCAGCCAACAGACAATTTGAACACTACAAGGTGGGAACTTCCAAGAAATGGGGAGGCGCTACCGTCTTTTGGCAGATTGACAAAGATAGCAACGTCCGCTCAGGAAAGCTGATGGGGTACAATCCCAAGGACGGACACCGTATCAAAGAGCCGATACCACAAGTCTGCTGGGTACACACTGAACTGAAACTGCCAGACTTCCATCTGAAGCAATGCCTGTTTGGAGAACATCTGCTTGCCACATCTTCTGCCACTATCATGTTGGTGGAAAGTGAGAAGACCTGCCTGATAGCATCCCACTTCATGCCGGATTTCCTTTGGCTCGCTACAGGTGGTAAGGACGGGTGCTTCAATGAGGAGACCATGCAGGTGCTCCATGGCAGGGATGTGATTCTGATGCCAGATCTGGGGGCGACAGAAAAGTGGGCCAAGAAGTCCGCTATCCTCACTCCCATCTGCAAGAGCGTGACCGTTTCAACTGTTTTGGAACAGATGGCGACTGATGAACAGCGTGAAGCAGGACTTGACATTTCCGACTTCCTCCTGATGCAGGAAACTAAGCAGATGATTCTCCAGCGAATGATTGAACGCAATCCTGCGCTTCAAAAACTCATTGATGCGTTTGGCCTAGAAGTGATGGACTCATCACAATACGATGAAACTCCAACAAAAGTTGATTCGGAACCACAATTCAACAGGCTGACAAAAAGCCAGCCAGAGGAAAGGAGTGCTGAGGACTTAAGCTCGACACAGGAGCAACGCTGGCACGGCAGGAACCCAGAATGCCACAAGTGTCACCTCTCGCATGATGGTATCAACGGCACCTATTGTGGCAAACTCCATCGATATGTAGAGTATGGAAAAGGTGACTGCGGCATAGAAGCCGAGATACCTCCTGCTCCTGAGTAAATGCTACGAAGAGAGGGATTACACAATAATCCCATAACATAATATGGACTTTTAGAATCGCCTCGCTCCCTTAAAAAGTCCCATTATGCTCTCCGAGGGTTGGGCCGCTTCGACAAAGCGAGTCTTTTCTCATGGCAAAAGAACAGAAGCTAAAAGCATCTGTGAGGGAGTGACTCTCTCCCTCAACCCTCCACTCAGATTTCACCCGAGACTCGAATTACATTTATACATAAACATCAAAACAATAGAAAAAATGAGTAAATCAAGAAACAACATTCCTCGTGCCGCCATCCATGTTGGCGCACCTGCCAAGTCCTTTTCTGCTGCCGAAGGCTACGAGCCTGAGCGTCGCGGATGGAACGAAAAGACCTATCAACTGAAAAACCAGGACACAAACAATCACTATGATTTCTCACGCAAGCATCTCAACTTTGAGATTAACAGCCGAGGCGAAATCGTTCCTCTTGGTTCCAATCCCGTGCCACTTCATGAGCGTTTGCAGAAACGCTTAGATGAACTTGAATTCAAACCATATATGGATAAGAACAACCCCTTGGGAATCTCTGACAACAGCCCGAACTGCACAGTCGGCATCGTTGTCAGTGGTGACCATGATGTGCTGACCCGACTTGCCTTTGGTGATCAAGATGTGGACTTCACCCTTCAAAAGAGCAATGCCCATGTCGTGCTGAAACAAGGCATCAAAGACTGGGCAATGGACACCTACCATTGGGCATGTGACCGATGGGGAGCAGAGAACATCATCGGCTTCGACGTACATCTTGACGAGACCACACCTCACATCCAGATTCAGACCATTCCTGTTGCCAAGACAAAAAGCAGAGGCCGTGCATCTATCAAGTATGTGCATAAGGATGACAAGTCGAAGGTACTCTCCCATAAGGAGTGGAAAAAGCTGCCTGAAGAAACCCGCTCGAACTTCGTAAGAACAGAAGTTGAACGGAGGGAAAAGGAATGTGTATCGTATGCCCGTGTTTGGGGCGAGGACAAATATGCCGTAGGCAAAACTTACTACCAGATGCACACCGACTACTACAACAAGGTGGGACACAAATATGGTCTGGAGCGTGGTGACGATATCGCCATGCTGCCAGGTGAGGAACGGCGTGAGCGTTTCCACAAGAACAAAGCCGTGTTAGAGGCTGAGCGCCAGGCCAAGGATGCCATAGCCAGGAACCAGATGGAAAATGAACGTCTGGAAGGTCAGAAGGAGAAGATGGCAGGCGAGGTGCAGGACATGAAGAAGCAAAAGGAATGCCTGGAAAAACAGAATGACAAGTTAGAGGGTGAGATACATTATAAGGAGCAGCATAAGGAAAAACTGGAAGGCAATATATCCCAGTTGGAAGATTATGCTGCAGCATTGGACATCAAGGAAGAAGACTTGATAGTACCGACCTTGAAGACTAACCCACTTGTAAAGAATGCTTGGGATGCCATAAAAACCGAACTTGAAAAGCCAATCCCTGCCTTCGGCCAAAAAGAATGGAGAGAGGAACGGCGCAAAGCCATAAAGGGCATCCTTACGAACTTGCAGACTGCACTCATGCAAGCCAAGGAAGTCCAGAAACAGGATATACTGAAACTGGGGAAGGCACTCTATAACAAAGCCATGCAGAATGTAAGAGCCATCATAGAGCAGAACAAGCAGCTGCAAAAGGAGAATGACCGATTGACAGAAGAAAACGATGTCCTCAAAAAGCGGATTGCTTCGATTGACGAGAATGCCATCATCCGACTTCGGGACAAGAAGGATGCAGAAATCAAGGAACTACAGGAACGACTTGGCAAAGCCGAGTCCGAGGCTGTCCATTCAGATAATGTAGTTTCAAGAGAACGGCAAAGGGCAGACAAGGCAGAAAGTCAAATCAAAGGAATGCTTGCTATCCCTGAAATCAAGGAAATCTGGGAGACCATTCAACAAAACAAGTGCAACTTCATCCGTCAACTCAACCAGTGGATTGACAATGCGCTCAAAGCGATAGCTCATTTCGCCGCTTATGAGAAGAATGTCCATTTCTCAGAGCAGCAGAGCAGTGCCATTTCTATGGGTATAATTGCCAAAGCTTTCAAGAGTGGTCTTGATGTCACTGATGATACAGCACGTCTACAGGCGACCCAAAATTTGTTGGACGAAGTGGATTGGTCGGAGACTTCCAGCTATAAGCAGGACCTCACTCGCCATTGGACAGAGATGTTCTGCCAAGACATGACCATCTCACAAACCATGATGGAAGCCCTAACCCTTGCCGCTGGCGGCAGAGGCGGTATCAGCACAGCTGGTGGCGGTTCCAGCAGTGAACTAACTAACTGGGACGGTACCAAGAAAAAAACCGGATGGGGTATGTAGAATGATACCTTGTTTATATATAACATCAAGATGGGTGTGTCTGAAACAGAAAAAAAACAAATATGTGAGACATGCCCCACATATTTACAAAACGTGCTTTTCGGTTGTCGCAAACCGTTGGAACCACTGTCGCAAATCGCGACGGTGGTTTTATCCTTTGCCAAGTACCTCCCAATGACCTCTTATCACTACCGACATAACGAGCATGTGGCATTTTATGTTTTTTGAATTTCGATTACTCAATTCTGCCATATCTCCTGTTGATATTTGGGGATTGCTTAGGATTTGTTCATTTAACAAATCATCAAGTTCCTTATCTTGAGGGACATCTTGAGGGACACCTTGAGTGCCATCTTGAGGGACACCTTGAGTAACATCTTAAGTAACACCTTAAGTAACACCTTGAGTGCCATCTTGAGTGCCATCTTGAGTGCCATCTTGAGTGCCATCTTGAGTATCATCTTGAGTATCATGGTTTCCGATACGCCCCATTATGAGAATATTGATTTTGACGTTCCATCATCATGGGAAATCATTACGTTATCTGAAGTGTTCTTCATGCATGCTGGAAAATCAATAAGCGCGGCAGATATTTCTCCTGAACCTAATGAAGAATACCGCTATTTATGTGTCGGCGGTAATGGGAAACGAGGATATGTCAGCTCTTATAATACAGTTGGAGCACATCCAATTATAGGAAGGCAAGGTGCACTGTGCGGCAATGTCAATTATACCGATGGTCAAGTTTATGCTACAGAACATGCCGTAGTTGTAGATACCTTCTGTGAGACCGAAGCTTGGTGGGCTTATTATTTCCTTAAACAATTAAATCTTAACCAATACGCTACTGCCACAGCTCAGCCTGGTTTATCGGTGAACACTATTGGTGATGTTCAGATTCCACTGCCGCCGTATGAAGAACAGGTACGCATTGTTGCTGCAATTGAGCAATGGTATAGTTTGATTGACGCATTGGAAACAGCAAAGGAAGATTTGCAAACTTCCATTGAATATACCAAGTCCAAGATTCTCGACTTAGCCATTCATGGTAAACTCGTTCCACAAGACCCGAATGACGAGCCTGCCATAGAACTTCTGAAGCGCATAAATCCATCATTCGTTCCTTGTGATAACGCGCATTGTCCCTACGACATACCAGAAAACTGGTATTGGTGTAAATTGATAGACTTATGTTCTTTCCTCTCACGAGGTAAATCACCAACATACTCTGAAGAGAGGAAATATCCTGTTTTTGCCCAGAAATGTAACTTGTATGGAGGGGGTATTTCGCTCGACCAAGCACGTTTCCTAGATTCAAAAACTCTTTCGAAATGGCCAGAAGAATATAAACTAAGAGATGGGGATGTTCTTGTCAATTCTACGGGAACAGGGACAGTGGGTAGAACAAGACTCTTTCATAGTGATTGCCTTGGTAATTATCCATTTGTCGTTCCAGATTCACATGTTTCAGTAGTTCGTACCGTTGATAATATAGATTCGGATTATCTTTATTCAATTATATCTTCAAGATATGGCCAGGAGTATTTAGAAGATAATCTGGCAGGGTCAACTAATCAAAAAGAATTGTATATTGGCGTTCTCGAAAATATGCTAATCCCGCTACCGCCTTATGATGAACAAAGACGTATTGCAATCAAAATAGAAGAACTCTTTGCCGTTCTTGATGAAATACAGAAATCCATAGAGGCTTAACCCCTATGGATTTCAATTTTTACCATGTTACTACTTTATCCACTATCTGACGTTGCTCGGTAGCAGTGCGACGCAGATAGATGCGTGTTGTCTCAATGCTTTCATGCCCCATCAAGTCGGCAAGTAGAGCTATGTCATTGAACTTGTCGAGGAAGTTTTTGGCAAATCGATGGCGAAAAGAATGGGGATAAACCACTTCACGATTCAGCCCGTACTTGTCTGCAAAATGTTTCAGTTGTATGGCAATGCCTCGTGTGGTGATGCGTTCCCCATAGCGATTGAGAAAGATGTAGCCACTCGAAACGCCTTTGTCCGTCAGCCATTGTTTAGCTTCTCTTTGTAGGTTCTTTGGAATATAGAGACGACGAAGTTTGCCTCCTTTGCTATAGATATCAAGATGTCCTACGGCCACATGTTCGGCCTTGATCTGTAACAACTCGCTCACACGGGCACCCGTTGCCGCCATGAACCATACGACGAAATACCATTCATCGTAGCCGTCGGCTTTTAAGCGTGTCTTTAGGAACTTGTAATCCTCGTTACTGATGACATTCTCCAGAAAGTTCTTCTGTTGTACCTTCACGAACTTCATCTTCAGCTTATCCTTCTTGATAAACTCCAGATACTTGTTGATGCCCTGCAAACGAAGGTTGACAGTTTGCGGTTTGAAGTTCTCCATCAGATACCCTTTGTAAGCCAAAAGGTTCTTCCTGTTAATCTCTTTGTACTTCGCATAGAAGTACTTCACCGTCCAAACATACGATGTGACGGTGTTCTTAGCCAAGTCTGACTTGCTAAGATGTTTCTCAAATTTTGTTACCATATTATTTCTGTTTAAGAAATGAAACAGTAACAATATAAGAGCAACCTAACGCGCATTATGCGAATGTCCCTTCAAATTGGACAACTATTCTCCTCGGTGACTTATGCTTTACAATAAATGGATTATGGAAAGGGAAAAAACCTCCATTTGTTAATGTGGGAGTTATTCGTAATGCGAATTTTACGAAAGATTGTAAACTGGACTATACGAACATTGCGTATCTTGATGTAGAAGTAAAACAATACGAGAAACGCAAACTTCAATGCGGTGATATAATTGTGGAAAAATCTGGTGGTAGTGATAATCAGCCAGTAGGAAGAACTATCTTATTTGAAAGAAAGGATGGCGATTATTCGTTTAGCAACTTTACTTCGGTTTTACGAATCTATGATGGTTATCCAGCAATCCCAGAGTTCCTTAACATGTTCCTTCAATCTATTTACCAAACGGGTGTTACAAAGAGGATGCAGACACAAACCACAGGCATTCACAATCTTATATTTGATCAGTTCTTAGCTATTCCTGTTTTGCTACCACCTATAGCAGAACAATCTCGAATTATAAACAAAGTAAACGAATTATTCCAATTACTTGATAACATGAGTGCCGACTTATAAGTTGGCACTCATGTTATCTAAAATTTCGTAGTATTCTTGAATAGCTGCAACAATCCTGCACTGTTCATTTATTGGAGGCAAAGGAAATAGGTATTTATTCACAATCGCTGGTTGCGCACGCATCAAAGAGCCACCTACGCCACTTACATTACTGAGCATTAATTCTTTGAAGTATTTCGATGTAAAACAGAATGATAAGTATTGTGGAATAATTGAACTATTCCTAAAGATTATCCATTCTGAAGATGCCAAACATGGCATATTCTCTTTGTAATGAGAGACAATCCATGCCCTATTTAGGTGGGGATTTATCTTACATAAAAGCACGTCATTTTTTGAAACCGACTTTTTAGATGAGGATATATCTTTTCCTTTTACAAATTCAGGCATGCCTGTCTCATACGCAGGCACGCTGTATAATTCAAAATCATTATTAGGAGACTTTGAAGGATCTACAGATGCAGAATTATATTCATTAACTTCAGCCATACATGTCCACCTCCAACTTTTGGGTATCTCAAATGGCACGTTCTCATAATGCGCGTTATCACAAGGAGTAAACTTGGGATTGATGCGCTTCAAAAGCTCAATAGCTGGCTCGTCATTCGGGTCTTGTGAAACGAGTTTGCCATGAATAGCCAGGTCGAGGATCTTGGACTTAGCCTGTGCAATGGAAGTTTGCAAATCTTCTATTTCAACATCAAGCCCATCAATAACCATTAACCACTTTTTTGCTTCCTCCACTATACGTAATTGCTCACGATATGTCGGAATAGGAATGGTCAATGCGGCTAATGTGGTTCCATTTACATTCGGTTGGCCTATACCTACAGAATTGAGAGAAATCTGCTCCCAATAGAAGCCTGACTCAAAGAAGAATTTAATGTATGCTGGAAGAATTACACTTGAAGTTTGAACCCTAATAAGGTAAGAAGCATAAATAGCTGGATCCTTCAATCCCTCAACCAAGTACGACTTTCCCACTGTTGCACCAGTCCTGGCAAACAAAATATCGCCATCAGTCAACAAATAAGCCGGTGCCTTATTTTTATCGTAATCGGTAAATGGCACAGTTTCCCAGTTGACCTTATTATTCTGAATGTCTGTTATGCGTAACAACTTGTATTGTCCAATTTCTTTTGCAGATTCACTAACTCCGTACAATATAGATGAAGCTATTTCTCCTATCGTTGTCCACTCCCAACTTTTAGGCACCTCAAAAGGCGCCTCATTCTCATAATGGGGCGTATCGGAAGCAGACTTCTTGCCTCGCTTAATCTTTCCTTCTTTGATTAAGCGTTCTTTCTCGGCACGGATGCGCTCCAGCAATACGGATGCTGGCTCATCGTTCGGATCTTGCGGAACGAGCTTACCATGGATGGCAAGGTCGAGTATCTTTTGACGTAATTTCTTTGTGTCCATTATTCCTCGATGCCTTTTAAGAGTTCCTGTAATTGAGCCACTGCCTTGCTGATATTTTCACTTTTCTGCTGAATGGTCTGCATCAGCTCTGCCAATGTCATATCATCATCGTCATTGGTCTGCTTGATCCAGGAAATATCAAGGCTGGTCTTGTCGCGCTTCAGAAGTTCCGAGACAGGGTACTTGCGCCAACGGCCATTGGGGTTCTCTTCACAGTAGGTTTCCTTTCGCTGGCTGATGTCCTCGGCATGATAGCAAGCTACGAAGTCGTCAAGATGATGGCGCATCATCGGCTTGGTTGCCAATGTGTGCTTGATACCAGTGCGGTAGTCGTATAACCACACATCCTTTGTCTGTTCTCCTTTCTTGAAAAAAAGGACATTGGCTTTCACGCCTTGGGCATAGAAGATACCTGTAGGGAGGCGAAGGATGGTGTGCAGATTGAAGTTCTTCAACATTTCCTTGCGGATGGTCTCGCCGGCACCGCCCTCGAAGAGCACATTGTCGGGAAGCACCACAGCAGCGCGACCATTATTCTTCAGCATGACCATAATGTGCTGAAGGAAATTGAGCTGGTTGTTCTTTGTTTCTACATAGAAGTCGGGACGGTCAATATCCACGCTACCTGCCGGACGGGTGCCAAATGGTGGATTGGCAAGGATAACATCAACGAGCTTCTGCGGCTGCTTCTCCAAGGAGTCTTCACAGAGAATAGGACTACGGTCGGTGCCAATGCCATGAAGGTAGAGATTCATAGAGGCCAAGGTCACTACAAGGGCAGTGTTGTCATAGCCAATGAGTGCTTTCTCGCGGAGGAAGTCACGTTTGGCTTTGTCCTGCGACTGGTTCTTCATGTAGTCGTAAGCAGCCAGAAGGAATCCACCAGTACCACAGGCGGGGTCACAAACTGTTTCGCCGATTTGAGGGCGGGTGACATCCACCATTGCAGAAATCAAAGAACGAGGTGTAAAGTACTGTCCCGCTCCGCTCTTCTTGTCCTGGCCGTTCTTCTCAAGGATGCTTTCATAGATCGCACCTTTGACATCACCATCCATTACCAACCACTGCTCTTCATCAATCAGCGTAATAACCTTGCGAAGATAGACAGGCTTGTCAATCTTGTTCTGGGCCTTTACGAAGATAGTGCCGATGAGGTTTTCCTCTTCTGACAGTTTCTTCAATGTCTCTTCATACTGATTGATGAGGTCAAGACCATCCAGTTCAATGAGGTCTTTCCACCGATAGCCCTCAGGGATGGTAGAGTCTTCGCCAAAGGTCTCTACGTTCTCGTCGTCCATCTTCAAGAAGAGAAGATAAGTGAGCTGGGTGATATAATCAGTAAAGCCGATGCCCTGTCCTGAAAGGGTTGTGGCCAGTGTCCACACTTTCTTGGTGAGTGATGTCTCTTTATTTGTTGCCATATCTATGATTAAGCTGTTTTTCTATATAATAAGAATTTTGATAATGAGGCAAGGGCTTCATCTGCCTGTGACTTGCCGCCAAAGGCCTTGATGAGCTGTGCTGCTCGTGTCTTGTCATCGTCAATAATATCCTTGATGGTGCAAGCACCATTTGAGGCGATGTAATCTACAATCTTTCGTATAATGTCAATTTGGGATTCCGTCACTGTGCGCTGCACCTGTCCGTACCATAGGTTGAAACGCTGCTGTGCCGAGGGATAGAGGCTTTCCAATGTCTCAATCTGATGGTTGGCGAAGCGAACCAGCTGAATGATATTGGTCAATGCTTCCTTTTCTTCCTTGGTGCTATGCTTCTTAACAGATTGTGGATTAACTATCGTGTAGCAGTTCCATAGCCGTGAAGTCTGGAACTTGTTATTCGCCAGTTTCAGTTTATTCTCCAAATCCTTTAGTGAAGCATAAGTCAACGGTTCTCCGTCGTTATTGTATATCATGCGAAGAGCTTCTATCTCGTCCTGGTGCTCATCGCAATACTTCTCAAAAGCCGACGTCACTTCCTTAGCTTCCTCCTCAGAGAAGCCTTTGGAAATGAGTTGGTCTTCTCCTGGCATCAATGTCTCAATGAAGCCAGCTGCAAGAATAAGCAGATATTGACGTGCCTCGGGATGATGGGTCAGCGGAGCAACTAGTCCCTTGCGTTCAAGATTAGGTTCATCGATACTTTCGTATGGAGGTAGAGTGTTTTTCTCAAAAGCATCAAAGATGGCTGCAGAGATTTCCTGCATCCCACTATAGGTCAGTCTCTGAAACTCTTCCCGTTGCTTATCCGTACACTTGTTGTAGATACGTGCGAGTTTCGCAGCGATCAGACGCAGATAGTCATCGTTGACGTTGCCATGCGTCAGCAGTTCCAGCAATCGTTTGAGTGTGATGGTATGCACAGGTTCACCATCGCCAGGACTCGTTGTTATCTTCTGACTTTCGGTAACTCCTACAGCATCC